>CANLCT010000010.1 GCA_947489195.1 uncultured Aquimarina sp.
TATAACACTGCGATTCATACATTAATTTAAGGAAAATCTAGGTCTTTTCCAAAAAAAAGAGGTTGCCTTTTCAGACAACCTCATTCAGATATAAAATAACACATTTATATCTTAAAAGTAACTACTGGTAATGCAGAATGATTTACTAAATTTTCGCCAATGCTTCCACTAAAAAAATGAGAAAGTCCTTTTCTACCATGAGTCGGAATTCCAATAAAACTAGCATCAATATCTTTACAATATGTCATAATACCATTTTCGATATCATAATCGTTAAAAATTTTCACCACTTCAGAAGACATTTTATAATCTGCATCTACATTTCTGAAAAATTCATTTAATGTTTTATTTAATTCTGGTGTAGACTTAAAGCTTTCTGGTGTATTTATATATACTAGATTTAATTTGATATCAAGTAATTTGAAAAAATTTACTGCATTTTCATAGGATTTTACATTTTCCAATTCAAAATCGCATGCAAATACAGCATTGTGTATTTCAAAACCTTCCATTTTACCTTTAACTACCATTAAAGGAACATCGGCATAACGAACTGCTTTTTGTGTGTTTGATCCTATAAGAATTTCCTCAATACCATCAGATCCATGAGATCCCATTACTATTAAGTCAGCATTAACTTCTTTAGCTGTAGCATTAATTTCCTTATAAACAAGTTGTTTTTTTATAATGTAGCTTAGTTCTAAATCCTTTAAAAAAGGCTTATCACTTATAAATTCATTTAATTTATTTTCAGCCTGTTTGCTATATAATGCAATATTAATATCTTCTTTAGGAAGTAATGAATTACCTATACCCAACGTATGTAATAAATGAATTTTTGCGTTTTTTAATTTAGCAATATTAGCAGCTATATAAAGTGCATTATTTGCATAATCTGAAAAGTCAATCGGTACTAATATATTTTTCATAATTAACTATTTTTATATTGTATGTTTTTAAAAAGCTTCGTTTATACCTATATAAATTCCATTACTATCATTTTTACCAACTCCAAGATCTAGGCGTAGCCAGGTATCTTGATCTTTAATTACTTTAAATCGAATTCCTGCTCCTGCTGCAGGTTTTAAATTTTTGATACTAAAAAAATCGTTTGGTCTGTTTGCTACTTCACCCACAAGTCCATATGCAGCGGCAGTCCATCTTGGCTTAAGGCGCAATCGATATTCTACCTGAGCTACATACATATGTTTATCAATAAAGCGTCCTTTAAAATAACCTCTAGCTGTGTTTCCTCCTCCATATGAGGCTAAACCTTGAAAAGGAATATCACCATAATTATTTTCAAGATAAACTTGCATGGCTAGTGTACTTTTTTTAGATAATTTTTCGTAAGTCCGTAGATCAACTAAAAATTTATTAAAGTCATGAGTTGCTCCTAATAATTCACTTGAAAACCGAGCATTAACCTTGTAATATCTTCCCGATAATGGAGAACCTGTAGTATCTCTAGAGTCTAAATTAAAGATTACTCCAAGTCCACTTATAACGGCACGATCGTTTCCAAGGATATTTTCTGTATCGAGGATCCCTCCTACTTCTTTTTCTGTTACCTCATGATTTTCAAATACATATTCAAAACCAAAATTTAATTTAGGAGGTAATCGTTTTAAAAAAGCTACTCTTATGTTATGTGAAGTAGTATTATACGCTTCTTCATTTGTATTAGGTGTATTGTTTCCTATCCCCCAAAATGAATTAGGAAAAATATTTAAAAAATAACGCATATCAATAAAATAGTCTCCATTACCTAAATAAATTTTTGGACTTACTTCAAATTGAATTTGCTCATTAAGCGTATAAATTCCACTAAATAAAATATTAGAGAGTCGGTCGTTATATTTGTTTGTTTTGTTTAATAAAAACAATTGTCCGCCTCCACCAAAACCAAAATTAGTTTCTGGAGTAAAAAAGGCAATAGGTAAACCTATAAACTTTATGTTTTTTGTACTTGCAATTGTATCTGTTTGAATAGTATTCTTACTATTCTGACTTTGAGCAATAGTAGCATAAAGTAAACAGATAATATATATGATATGTTTTTTTGTCATTAGAAAAAGAAATCGTCTAGTAAAACATTAAACCCAAAAGAAAAAGAAAGATTACTCGATAGTACATCTACTTTTGTAATCGTATTATCAAGTTTTGATTCATTTTCAAGAGTAAGCCAAAATAAGTTGAGCCTTAATCCTAAATCAAAAGTGATGCGATCGTGCAACACATAAGAATAGCCAATTCCTATAAGGGATCCGAACCCACTACCTGTACTTTCTTGATTTATAGCTATGGTATTAATGTTAGTAAGCTCAATAGTTTCTCTAAAACGAACATAGCCTGGAGAAAACTCTCCAAAAATGGAGCCTTCTTTTGCTTTTTGCAAATAATACCTTAGTGAAGGACCTATGAATAAACTTTCGGTACTACTTTTAGCAATATTATCACTACTCGATCGATTGATATTCAAAATACCTCCAAATAATAATCGGTCCTTTAAAAATTTCCCTGTAGTCATACTCAGTCCAAATTCATTGGTTTGAGTGCGACTTTCATTTCCTTGTAATTGATTAATATTTGAACTTATGGAACCCGATAGACCTGTAAACCACCTCCCTTTTCGAAATGGTGTTGTTTGTTCTATTTCTGGGGTGCCTTGACTATATATTGTTAACGCTTGGAAAACAATTAAAATAACAAGAATACATCGTTTATTTATGGGCATTGATTTTATAACTTTTAAATAAATTAACTAACGGCTTAGATTAATAATTTTTCCATCTCTAAGTACTTTCATTGCTATTGTGGACGATTCAGAAAGATTTGTAGCCATTTCTCCAATTTTAAGTAAAGAATCATCTTTCATATCAAACTCAATATTATTTATTGAAAGGATAATGTCACCCCCTAAAATCATTTTTTGTTTTCCTATTGAAGCCTTAATATCTCCTCCCTTAAGTCCCATTTTATCTCCCCATGAACCAGCAACAATTCGTTGCACCAAGAGACCGCTGTTTTGAGGTAAATTAAAATAGGATTTCATTTTTCCAACTAGCGGTATAGCATCCATACCAATCCAAGGAGTAGGCTTATCAAGCACAAGTTTTTTAACCATATTACTAGTGGCTGCAAAACCAATCCCATCGGATCCGCCAGAGTTAGATAAAATTTGGCTTACAACACCAATTACTTCCCCTTTCATATTAATTAAAGGGCCTCCAGAATTTCCTGTATTTATAGAAGCATCTGTTTGAATAAATTCTGATTGCGTAAACATATTTTTACCCAGTTTTGATTTTCGAATACCACTAACATACCCCGAAGAGAGTGAGTGTGAATACCCAAATGGAGCACCAATAACGAATACTTGTTCTCCAATTTTTGCATAATCAGAATTTGCTAATCGTAAGGGTTTTGTTCCATTTTTAGGAGAATCTAGTTTTATATGTGCTACATCGGCTGTTTTATGAGTAGTAATAACTCTTGCCGAAAGTGTGGTTCCATCTAAAAAGCGAACTTTAATTATTTCCGCAGCATCAACAACATGAGCCGCTGTAATAATGTCTGTTTCAGAAATCATAAAGCCAGAACCTAAACCGTCTGTAGACACTGTTTTAAAAGCTCCATTTACTTCTTGCAACTTTTCTTCTAAAGCAAAAATGGTAACTACTGCTGTATTTGCATTTTCATATAATTTTGATAAATCTTGCGCTTGGGATTTTAAAACTATCAGAAAAAGAACACATAACACTGACTTTATTTTTTTCAAAAACATTGAATTTAGATTTACTTCAAAAATAGAACCTATGCTTAGTCTTCGAATTATCAATTTAGTTCAATCCTAAAAATAGTTTAGTGACATTCAATTTATATTTAAGTGGTTTCGGTTATGAATTAAGTCGTTTCAGTTTAAAAAAGCAAGTAATTAAAACCACTTAAGATTACATTTACATAGATAAAAAAAGTATTAACATCTAAATTTAAAGTTATGAAAAACGTCTTCAGAGTTTTAGGCATACTTACAGTATTCTTACTAACAAGCTGCTCTACTGTAAAAGTAACGGATGTATGGGAAGGAAGTAAAAGTCTTGATTTGGATAAAAAAAAGATACTCGTTGTAAGTAAAACAGATAAAAAAAGTGTTCGACTTCGCTTTGAGAATAATTTAACATCGCTTTTGAATGAAAATAATTTAACTGCAATTTCAAGCTTTCAAAAGTTTCCTGATTTAGATCCGATGAAAAAAACCGATAATGATAAAGCTTTAGTAAAAAGATTATTAGAAAATGATATTCAAATAGTAATTCTTTCTCAATTAATTGATTCTAAAAACTACAGGGAAACCATAGAAACTAATACACCAATAGCTCGCTTCCATACTTATTATGATCCACGTTACAGAAGATTTAGAGGGTTTTACACTTATCATAATAATTATACATATCACGAGTACACGGGTATTAAACATATTATTGAAACCATTATTTATGATTTGACATTACCAAAAAATGAACAACTAGTTTCAATCATTAGCCTTGAGGTTGATAACCCTAAAAGTATTAGTACAACATCAAGTGATTTTGCAAAACAAATTGTAAAAAATATAATGCCTTAATAAAGCTTAAAAATCATTACCTCGCCCCCTTAAAAGGAGTTAAAGGGAGTATGAATAACAACTAATCATTTTTAAAATAACAGTCTATTTGGATGAGTGCTATTAAAGTTAAAAGAAGAGATTAATATTTAATATTTTTCTCTTTGGAAGCCTCTTCTCCCCTATGGAGGCTTCAACTTTAATAGTTATAATGATTTATTCTTTACCTTGTAATCTTAATGTAGAAATTGTATCGTAGTTTGAAAAAAGAAATATCTAATTCTATAATATTAAAAATATCTGCCATTATATCTGGGCTTATAAGTATTCCTCGTATTCTAACCTTATTTGATATCACTGAAAAAATAACAGATTCTTATACTGACGTAAATATTAACGACATAATTGTGCGTTTTATAAGCCTATTTTTACTCTGCATACTTAGCTTTTATTTGAATACGCGTTGGAAAATAATCTATTCGCATTATTCCATTTCTTACAGAAATGGAATAACTTTTTTGTTGAATAGTTTCTTGCTATTAGCCATGGTTCAGTTATTTGTTATTTCATATAACAATATAGTTGGTCAAAAACTTACAGAATCTGAAATTGGACTAACCTATTTTGTGTATTTTGTAATTCTCATTATTACTTTTTTTATTTCTCGTGTGCTTCGTTATCAAATTATCCATCAACAAGATTTATTAGAAAAACAACAATTGAAACAGCAAAGTTTAGAAAGTGAGCTTAGTGCTTTAAAGAATCAGATTAACCCTCATTTTCTTTTTAATTCCTTAAATACATTAAAATCCATAGTTCAGGAAAATGAACAAGCCGATACTTTTATAAATAAGCTATCGTATATGTATCGCTATATTTTACAGAGTGGGATAAGTGATTTAGTTACTATTGAAGAAGAATTAAAGTTTCTAAATAGTTATATTCACTTACTCCAAACTAGGTACAGAAACCGTTTAGAAATATATATAAATATTGAAGATAACTACCTTAATAAAAAGATTCCTCCATTGTCTATTCAACTTTTAGTAGAAAATGCGGTGAAGCATAATGAGATTTCTGAACAGCATCCATTACATATTTATGTTTTCTCTAAAGAGGAAAAAATTCAAGTAGAGAATAAAATTAGACCTAGAAAAGAACTTGTAGAAAGTACAGGAAATGGATTAATAAATATTAATAAGCGATTCCAATTATTGAAAAATAAATCGATTAGTATTCAAAGTAAAGATGAAATGTTTAGTGTAAAACTCCCTATAAATTAATTTCAGATGCATTTAGTTATTATAGAAGATGAACTTGCGGCAAGTGACCATTTACAATTTTTATTAAAATCCATCGATGATTCTATTCAAGTAGTAAAAATTTTAGATTCTGTGAGTGCCTCTGTTGATTACTTTTCGACCTCTCCTGAGGTAGATTTAATCCTTATGGATATTCATTTAGCTGACGGAATTTCATTTGAAATATTTGATCAAGTTAATATAAATACTCCTATTATTTTTACCACAGCTTATGATCATTACGCAATAAAAGCTTTTAAAGTAAATAGTGTTGATTACATTTTAAAACCCATAGATCGAAACGAATTAAGCTTGGCTTTTGATAAATTCAATAATCAAAGTAAGAAAACGAATATTGATCAAAATCAAATGCAAAGCATTTTAGAGCTTTTTAAAAAAGAAACTAAAAATTATAAAAACACCTATTTAGCACATCATCGCGATGAGTTAATCCCAATAAAAACAGACGATATTGCTTTCTTTTTTATTGATACTGGTATTGTTAAGGGGGTTCTTTTTGAAGGGAAGAAATTTATACTAGACAAAAAATTAGAAGACCTTGAAGAAGAATTAAATCCAAAAATCTTCTATAGAGCGAATAGGCAATTCGTTATTAATCGAAATGCTATAAAAAGTATAAAGAGCTACTTTAACGGTAAATTAATCGTACAAATAGAGCCAAAACACTCAGAGCGTATTGTTGTAAGTAAAACAAAAGCAACCGCATTTAAAAAATGGGTTAATGATTAATTTTTATTGAGTTGGTTCACTTGATAAATAAGCCTCTTCACATCCAAATATTGTTGTTTTAATCATTAAATCATAACCTATTCTAAGTCTCTAAATTAAATTTGTAATAGAAAATCAGATAGTTATGAAAACAAATAAACATATTTTAAACATCATTGAAAAGTCGGAAAGAGTGTTAATTATCATATTACTCTTTGCGCTATTAATAGTCGTAGTTTATACATCGGTAGTCTTTTTAGGGTTATTATTCGATGGTATCCTTTCAAGTATTCAAAACTCTTTCTCACCAGACGATAATATAATGAAACATCTACATTCTGTTTTTGGGGGTTTCCTTTCCGTTTTAATTGGCATCGAATTATTACATACAATTAAAATGTATTTGAAAGAAGATGTAGTACATGTAGAAATTGTGCTACTTGTTGCATTAATTGGTGTTTCACGACATGTTATTGATTTAGATCTTGAACACCTAGAACCTTTAAAGTTTTTTGGAATAAGCTCACTAATTATAGTCTTATCTACTGGATACTTCTTCATTAAAAAAGGGATGATGCTTAATAGAAAAAAGTACAAAGTTAAATTTGATTAATAGTGTTAATTAACTATGAAGCGAAGATGATATTAACATCTTCGTTTCTATTTAGAAAGCTTCTAAGCTAAATTGATAATTCCTTTGAAATCCTCTTCTGTAACTTTAAAAGATATTATAATTCAATGAAATCTTTATGCCAATTACAAGCTATTTAGTTCATCCACATGAGGGAAAGAAAACAGAATTAACTCAAGTGTTATTACAATTGGAACAATGCGAAGTAATTCCTGCAGAAAATAAAGATATACTCATTTTGGTAACCGATACAGATAACAAAAATCAAGAAGCACTTTTAAAAGAAAAAATAGAAGCTATATCAAGTTTAAAACTTTTAGCAATGGTTTCTGGTTTTAATACTCCAAAAAATCTTAGCTAATGTATACATCAACACAAATAGATAGGCGAAGTTTTATTAAAAAAATGGCAATACTGTCAGCTATGACTGCAGCAGCTTCTATGTTTCCGGGTATTATTTTTGCCAAAGAACAAGAAGCAGGTATTCCTGCAGGCGCAAATTTAGAT
The DNA here is from genome assembly GCA_947489195.1 of uncultured Aquimarina sp. GTDB lineage: Bacteria > Bacteroidota > Bacteroidia > Flavobacteriales > Flavobacteriaceae > Aquimarina. The sequence goes on from CANLCT010000010.1 coordinate 7,775, forward strand.
TGGAAAAAAGCGCCTTGTCGGTTTTGTGGAGTTGGCTGTGGTGTTTTAATTGGAACAGAAAATGGAAAGGCTATAGCCGTAAAAGGAGACCCAAAATCACCTGTAAATAAAGGATTGTGCTGTGTCAAAGGCTACCATTCAATAATGGCATTATATGGTAAGGATAGATTGACGAAACCCTTAGTCAAAAAGAATGGAAAATATGTAGAAACTTCAATGAAAGAAGCCTTGGATTTGATTGCTTCTAAAATGCAAGAAACCATAAAAGATCACGGTAAAGATGCCGTTTCGATCTACGGATCTGGACAATGGACGATTCCTGATGGCTATGTAGCTTCAAAATTATTTAAAGGTTGTATAGGAACTAATAATGTAGAAGCCAATGCACGCTTATGTATGGCAACGGCTGTAACCGGTTTTTTAACTTCTTTTGGTATCGATGAACCTATGGGATGTTATGAAGACATTGACTATGCAGATACCTTTTTCCTTTGGGGAAACAATATGGCAGAAATGCATCCTGTATTATTTTCTCGCTTGTTAGATCAACGTTTAAAACGAGGAGTTAAAATCATTGATTTTGCTACGCGAACTACGCGAACAAGTATGGCTGCTGATAAAGCAATTTTATTCAATCCACAATCAGATTTGGCTGTGGGTAATGCGATTTGTTATGAAATCATACATAATGGTTGGATGAATAAAGCCTTTGTAGAAGAGCATTGTAATTTTAGTAAGGGATTAACCAATATGGGGTATGGTCTTGAAGATAACTATAAATTTAAGGATAAGCCAGAAAAAATCGATTTTGAGGCTTATAAAGAATTTTTAAAAGACTACACTCCTGAAAAAGTAACACAACTTACGGGTGTTTCCGTTAAGGATATTAAATACATGGCGGCTCAGTTTGCCGATCCTAACAAGAAAGTGATGTCTTTTTGGTGTATGGGTGCGAATCAACATTCGCGTGGTACTTGGATGAATAATATCATTTATAATATTCATTTACTAACAGGAAAAATCTCAGAACCTGGAAACAGTCCATTCTCCTTAACCGGACAACCCAGTGCTTGCGGTACGGTAAGAGAAGTAGGTACTTTAACCCATAAGCTTCCACACGGTGTGGTAATGAATAAAAAACACCGAGAGTTTGCAGCAAAAATATGGGATATTCCTGTAACAAATATTGATCCAAAACCAACCTATCATACGGTAGAAATGTTTCGTGCTTTAGATAGAGGAGATATTCGTTTTATGTGGATTCAGGTAACCAATCCAATGGTATCCATGCCAAAATTAAAGCGCTATAGAGATGGTGCGAAAAAGGAAGGACGTTTTATTGTAGTTTCGGATGTTTACCCTACACCAACTACTGATATTGCTGATGTGATATTGCCATCTGCTATGTGGATAGAGCGCGAAGGTATGTATGGAAACTCTGAGCGACGTACTCAATACTTCGAACAAATGGTAAATCCTCCAGGAGAGGCAATGAGCGATACTTGGCAATTAATTGAAGTGGCTAAGCGTATGGGGTTTGAAAAACAATTCTATTACAAAGAGGAAACACATATTGAAGAAATATATAATGAATATCGAAAACATCACGTAGGGAAGAAACACAATATGGCACCACTTGAAGCCTTAAAGGCAGAATCAGGAGTTTTGTGGCCTTATGTAGATGGAAAATCTACGCAATGGCGTTTTAATGCTAAATATGACCCCGCTTGTACTAACGGAAAAGATTTTCATTTTTATGGCAAACCCGATGGCAAAGCTATTATTTGGCAACGTCCTTATGAACCCGCTGCGGAAGAACCCGATCAAGAATATCCATATTGGTTAGGAACTGGGCGTGTAGTGGAACATTGGCATACAGGATCAATGACACGTAGGATTCCTGTGTTACATAAATCTATGCCACAGGGGTATGTGGAACTGAATCCAAATGATGCTAAACGATTACAGATTAAAACTGGGGATAAGGTAAAGTTAACCACCCGTCGTGGTGAAATCACATTACCAGCTTCGGTAGATGAAAGAGGTGTTCCAGCACCAATGCAAGTTTTTGTACCATTTTTTGATGAAAGTATGTTGATTAATGACCTTACTTTAGATTCTTTTTGTCCGATTTCTAAAGAACCAGACTATAAAAAATGTGCTGTAAAGGTTGAAAAAGCTTAAGCTATGAAAAAGAGATTAGGCTTCATATCACTTTTTACACTGCTCTTCATCGGGTTTATTTTAAATTGGGGATACAGTTATAAGCAAGGTTTAGAAAACGCTTATATTCCAGTTCCTGATGCTGAACCCACGCCAATAATTCCTTCCGAAAGAGGTGTTTTTTTACGTTCGGAAATGGCATTGGATTATGCAAAAATGCCTGTAGATGAAAATCATCAACGTAGCATGAAAACCTATTATAATAACAGGGCTTTTTCTGGAGCACCACCTAGTATTCCGCATCCATTATTAAAAGGGGAAAGAGGTATGGGAGGAAAAGCCTGTTTACAATGTCACCAAAATGGCGGATTTACGGAGCAGTTTAATGCTTACGCACCTGTGACTCCACATCCTGAGATGATTAATTGTAGACAATGTCATGTGGCTGAAAACACGAATACAGTATTTAAAGGAACTGATTTTGTAAAAGTAATTACAGCTAAAGTGGGTACTAATAATGCGCTACTAGGAAGTCCACCAGTGATCCCACATCAAATACAAATGCGAGAAAATTGCTTGTCTTGCCATGCTGGACCTGCAGCTCCTAAAGAAATTAGAGTTACGCATCCTGAGCGTATTAATTGTCGTCAGTGTCATGTACCAATGTTAGAAAATAGTAAGCTTACCGATTTGTTTTCGCGAACTAAAAATGTCACGAATGAGTAGAGGAAATCAAATATATCTATTGGGATGCTTTTTTTTGTGTTCACTTTTTTCTTGTAAACATAGCGAAGAAGAATACCATAGTTTAACAGACAAAATAAAAGGAGAAAGCAAGAATTATAAGGGAACAACAATTTCTTCAGAAGCTTATTTGGAAGGGATTAAAACCGTTGAAATTACGGAAGGCGATCATACTTTTTTAATTCCTGAACGAAAGAGTCAAATTACCTATTTTGCTTGTACTGAGTGTCATTCCAAACCTTTAAAGGAATTAAAAGGAAAAGAGTATAAAAAAGCACATTGGGATATTAAGTTAATGCACGCCCAACAAGAAATAATGAATTGTACTACTTGCCATAACGGAAATGATATGGATCATTTAAAAAGCCTTACGGGAGAAGCTATTGATTTTAATAGAAGTTATAAGCTATGTAGCCAATGTCATAGTCCTCAGTTTGAAGATTGGAAAGGCGGTGCACACGGAAAAAATATAGGAGGTTGGTCGTTACCAAGAGCCGCGATGACTTGTGTGAATTGTCACAATCCGCATAAGCCTCAAATTGAATCGAGATGGCCATCGAGGTTTAATACGCAAAAAGTAAAAGAAAGAGAATAATCCAGTAACATTTTATTGTTATTACAATACAACATAAACTATGAGTGGAATTGGAAAATATTTTAAGTTAAATCTAAATAGTAAAACCAAGCAAACTTCAAGTGGAGGATCTTGTGGTTGCGGAAGTACTTCAGGCGGATGTGGTTCTCATAAAAAAGAAGCTACTCCTGTTCAATCATCTTGCGGTTGTGGAAGCAGTTCTGGGGGTTGTGGCTCTCATAAAACTCCCGAGATCAGTGAACAAGAATTTTATGAAGCAGCAGTTAATGCATCTATTGGTCAAGAACATAAAAAAGATGGTTTTGAGCAGGTATTTGATGTGAAAATGGATCGCCGTACTGCTTTTAGAAAATTAACCGCTAGTCTGTTGATAGGAGCTGGAGCAGTAAGTACCTCTTGTAGTGTGACTACAGGAGATGATACTAAAGAAAAAGCACAGATAGATTGGGAAGAACAGTTTAAAGGAAACTATAAATTGATGACCGATGAGGAACGAAATGCTACGGTTACTAGATTGGTACGTTCTTATGAATTACGCAAAAAGGAAAACATAACGATGAAATCCACAGATGCCGCAAAAGAGGTACTGTTTGGATATGCATTTAATATATCTAAATGCCAAGGATATATGGATTGTGTGAATGCCTGTGTGGAAGAAAACAATCAGGATAGAAATTCTGAAATGCAATATATCCGTATTCACGAAATGAAGGACGGAGAAGGCTTTAAGTTTAATGAAGCGGATGATAATTATTACCACGAAGTTCCTGCTGAAGGACATTTTTATATGGGAACCCAGTGTTTTCATTGTGATAATCCACCTTGTGTAGACGTTTGTCCAGTACAAGCTACTTGGCGAGAAGATGATGGCTTAGTGGTGATTGATTATGATTGGTGTGTAGGCTGTAGATATTGTATGGCAGCATGTCCTTACGATGGACGCCGATTTAATTGGGATAAACCAGAAGTTCCTGAAGCGGAAATAAATAAAGACCAACACTATTTAGGTAACCGAATGCGTAAGAAAGGAGTAATGGAAAAATGTACTTTTTGTGTACAGCGTTCACGTTCAGGAAAAGATCCTGCTTGCGTAGAGGCTTGTCCAACAGGAGCGCGAATCTTTGGTAATTTATTAGACCCTAATAGTACGATTAGATGGGTTTTAGAAAATAAAAAGGTGTTTAGACTTAAAGAAGATTTAGGTACGGAACCTAAGTTCTGGTATTTTATGGATTAATTGTACAATAAATAATGAAGACACTCAAAGTTTTTGGAAATTTGGTTAGAGATAGCCTCGATACCATTACAAAAGGCTCTTGGAAATACCTTGTGTGGATGGGGTTCCTGACTTTTGTGATGTTAGTAGGTATGTATTGTTATTCGATACAATTAGAGCATGGTCTTAGTGTTACAGGAATGACTGATCGGGTGAGTTGGGGATTGTATATTTCTAATTTCACCTTTTTAGTAGGGGTTGCTGCTGCCGCGGTGATGTTGGTAATGCCCACTTATGTATTAAAGGATATTGATTTTAAACAAGCGGTACTTATTGGTGAGGGTTTAGCTGTTGCCGCCCTAATTATGTGTTTGGCATTTGTTGTGGCAGATATGGGAGGATCTTCAGTATTGTGGCATATGATTCCTGGAATTGGAGTGTTTAACTTCCCGGCATCCATGCTTACTTGGGATGTAATTGTACTCAATGGATATCTATTTATAAATATTACCATTCCATTGTATATTTTATTTAGGCATTATCAAGGTAAGGATGCCAACCCTAAAGTATATGTACCCGGTGCGGTATTATCTGTTTTTTGGGCAGTGGGAATTCATTTGGTTACTGCTTTTTTATACCAAGGTTTACAAGCCCGTCCATTTTGGAATAATGCACTCTTGGGGCCTCGTTTTTTAGCCTCTGCTTTTGCCGCTGGGCCTGCATTAATTATTTTAGTGTTGGCTATTATCCGAAATTTTACGGAGTTTAAAATTGAAGATAAAACCCTCAAAAAAATAGCACTTATTGTTACGGTAGCAGCACAAATTAATTTAATTATGTTGGTTTCTGAATTGTTTAAAGAATTTTATGCCCCTACACATCATAGTGAAAGTGCTTATTATTTATTTTTTGGATTGCACGGAAAAACGGCTTTATTACCATGGATTTGGACTGCAATTCCGATGAATGTACTAGCCACTATATTACTTACATTTGGGAAGCTACGAAACAACTTTAAGGTTTTATATTTTTGCTGTGTTCTCTTATTTGTAGCTATTTGGATTGAAAAAGGGTTCGGTTTAATTGTACCCGGATTTATCCCTGGGCCTTATGGTAAAATTGCTGAATATACGCCTACAGGGATTGAAATAGGAGTTACACTAGGGATTTGGGCATTAGGTGCTTTTGTATTTACAATACTAGCAAAAACCGCTATTGGAATCGAAACAGGCAAACTCAGATATAGAAAATAATTAAAGAAAAATAATAAGTATATGAGTTTTAAAAATAATTTGTTAATTATATATTTTGGTTTTTTTTCACTGATTATGCTTGGACAAAAAGTAACCGAGGAAAAAGAGAGTAAACCAGCTTTAGAGATTTTCCAAAAGAAGGAAACTGACTACATTAAGAATTGGATAAAAAACTTGGTATTGGATGGAAAAATGACTCCAGAAACAACAGAACGGTTCACTATTATTACTTCATATTATGGCTTAAAAATGAAACAGCTAGGAGAAGATCCTAAACTAAGTAAAGTAGAAATAATTGCTAGATTTAATACACTAATTAAAAAACAAAATAAGGAGTTTGAAAATATATTACCCAAAGATCAATTTGATAACTTCACCAAATTTTACGAAAAACTATCTTGGTCAGTAAATAAAAGGCTTAATCAACTATGAAAGAAATCCATGTATTATGTTAACATAATTTTTATAAGAAAATTTTAATTTCTAGTTCTTTTTTAGCTGGAGTTTTGTACTCCAAAATAGAGTTTTTTCTTTTGTAATTATACTAGTTCACATATACACTGGTTACAGTTTTGCCCTCTAAAATACTTTTAAACCTGTATCGATTAGTATATTCATATTTTAGTGTTTTAAAGAAAGATTCTGATATCGCATTATTCCAACAATTCCCTTTTCTACTCATGCTTTGTACTATTTTATTATTTTGATAAAATAAATTATTCATTTGGCTTTATGCGTATTGTACGCCTCTATCAGAATGAAATATATGATCTGTTGTTATTTCTCTTTTTTAATCAGAAAGCTTTTCAAACTAATAAAAAAGTTAATTAATGAGGCAATTTATCTTTTAACAAGCCATATAAAAAAGTGCCCATTATAGAAGCTCCTATTACAATTAAAATGGGCACATACCCTACCCCTAACAAGGTAAACATGGGTCCTGGGCAAGCACCAGCTAAAGCCCAACCTAATCCAAAGATTATTCCACCAACTAAATAGCGAATAATCCCTTTTTCTTTAGGTAGAAAATTGATTTTTTGCCCATAAAAAGATTTTATATGAAAACGCTTGATACATTGAATCATTATAACTCCAATTACCAATGCAGATCCTATAATGCCATACATATGAAATGAATCAAATTTGAACATTTCATAAATACGAAACCAAGAAGCAGCTTCTGATTTAAACATTGTAATACCAAATAAAATACCGATAAATAAATATGTAATTGTTCTCATCTCTTAAAATAGTAAAGGAAAAATAAAATGAATCATTAATAGACCTCCGATAAAGAACCCTATAACAGCAACTAAAGAAGGGGCTTGCAAATTACTTAATCCAGAAATTGCGTGACCAGAAGTACACCCCCCAGCATAACGTGCACCAAACCCAACCAACAAACCGCCAATAGCTAAAAGCAATACATTTTTTAAATTTAATAATGCATTTGTGTCAAATAATTCTGTTGGGAGGTATGCTGCTCCAGCACTTTTAAAACCTAAAACTTTTAAATCAGAAATTGTATCTGGATTAATTAATACCGCTGTATCTACACTTAAAAAATTTGATCCGATAAAACCACCTATGATAGCTCCAAGAACAACAATTAAGTTCCATTTTTGTGATTTCCAGTCGAATTTAAAAAAGCTTACTTTATTACCAGCTCCACAAATAGTACATAGCGTGCGTAAGTTTGAAGACATTCCAAAATTTTTATCTACCATTATAAGTAGAAACATAATAAAAGCTATCATTGGGCCAGCCACATACCAAGGCCACGGTTCGTATATCCAGTTCATATTGTTTATTTAAAAGCTAAATAAACAATAATTACAAATAATAGTAAGTAACTAATGTTACACAATATTAGTTACTTTTAAAAAAATTAGGAAAAAACCGACCACTACTTTTTTTATATGTTTCATACGTTATAAAAGTAATTTTTAAACGTCGCTCTTCATACGATGATTTAAAATGAAAAAGGATGTAAAGTAACATTGAAATAATGATTTTATAAAGTGATACTATGTATAAACCATAGCCAAAAGTTATAAAAATAATGCCTGCATATATTGGATGTCTTATGAATTTATAAATGCCATTAGTAATAAGTGTTGCATTAGATTTTGGAGATGGGAAAGGTGAGAGCTTTGTATTTAATTGTAGTAGTGCTATTAAAGCGATTAAAGCACCTATAAGAGTTATACTTATGCCAATAATTTTGAAAGTTTCAAAATCATTAATTCGAATTAAATCTGCATTGAATGAGTAAGCTACAAATAATAGTAATTGTATAATAACGTATATATAATCTCTACTTCCTAATTGCATATGTCTAAAAATCAATCTCTTTATCACTTTTAATCTAATATAAATATCAACATAGATATTTTAAACTAAACTCTTATTATAAAAAACTTATACGATTTATAAGATATACATTTACTATATATAATAAACCTCATTACACGTATAATGAGGCTTTACAAAAAGAGTTTATTTTGACTATTTCTTAATTTTACAAGTATTCAAACCAACTAAGGTGTATAAAGGACAAAAACTTACAAAACTTGTCAAAGTAAAAATTCCAGCAACAGCTAATAATACATAAGCTAAAGTACCTTCAATACTACCTTGCCAGTATAAAATTCCAACAACGGCTGCTAAAACCAATCTTATTACGCGGTCTACCCCGCCCATATTTTTTTTCATATTGAAATAGTTTTAAAATTAATCTATTATAAAATAAAGCATCGTAAATAGTACGGCACAAATAAGGCAGACAGCTATTAATTTTACCACTTTATTGCTTTTCATATTATGGTAATTTATCTTGCTACTGTTCCAGAAGGAATAGCACCATTATTTATCATTAATGATTGGTTTTGTGCTAACATCATTCCAGCTGTAGCTGAAAGTGGTTTTAATAAAAAAGGTGCTGGATCATCATTAACCGCTGGTTCTACCGAAATTACAACCATTTTGTTTCTTACATCTAAAGGAAACATTACTCCCATAGGAGCATTGATAAAAAAATCTTCTCCTGGTAAATTAGGCCCCGATTTTCCTCCAGTTTGACTAAATCCATTAAAATCATCTTGCATATCAAAGGCCGAAAATCTACCTGTTGAGATTGGCATACCATTAGTAATTACCCATCCTTCATACACCCATTTACTCGCGTCTAACATTGGAAGTGTAAAATTTGCAACAGGTGGCATTCCTTGATCGATATCACCAAACCAAATACCATATTGATCATTCATATTATTAGGCGCTCCTACCATTTCATCTGTTGGTGTTCTCAAGAAAAAAGTTCCTGAAATACCTGTAAAATCACCAATCATTTCATTCGTATTTACTGTTGCCGAATTTCCTAAAAATGTTCCTGAAAGAATTTTAATATCTGATGGTGCTGGATCTGGATCATTAGCAGGTTCGACTGATAAAATAAATGCCGTAGCGCTTTCTAAATCTGTAGCATCTACGTCAAAACTTGTTTTTGAAGCCACACCTTCGTCGTTAACAGTAAAGATACCTGTTGTTTCAGGTGTGCCATTTATCATTATCCATCCTTCATATACCTCATTTACCCCTAAGTTACTTAAGCCTTGTAAATTTAAAGTCAATGTACTTGTTGCAGGCTGTTGTTGGGTAGCATCATCATCACTAGAGCAACTCGCAACAAATATTGATGCGGATAGTAGTGATACTATCGAAAAAAATGTTTTCATAATAAATTACTTTTTAGATTATTTTTTATCAAAAGTATTTTAGAATACACCGAAAAGCTGTGACATATGTTACAAAGGCAAAATTAATTTGAAACAATGGTAACGCTACCTTGTGCCAGTTTAACCAAGCCTTCTACTTCTAACTTTTTAAGCAATCTAGATATTACTTCACGTGAAGAACCTAAGTCGTAAGCAATATGCTGATGGGTAGTTTGTAATGTTTTTGTATTTTTTAGATGAGCTTCTTTTTTCAAATACTCAAGTAGTCGAATATCTTTATTTGAGAAGGTTAAAATCTCAATAACATTTAATAATTCATCAAATTTCAGGTTGAATAAGTCATAGATAAATTCATTCCATCGTGGATACTTCTTTGCGATTTGTAAAGCTTTATCTGCTGGTATAACGACAACACTTGAATCTTCTTCTATAACCGCTTTTACATGACTTGTTTGTTGTTTTATAAGAGTAGTAACAGACATTATACAGCTTTCTCCTGGTTTTATATAATAAAGTAAAACTTCATTACCATTTACGGCTTCTACTTTAAATACTTTGGCTAATCCCGAAATTAGTAAAGGAATTATTTTAATATACTCGCCTTCGTTTAAAATAATTGTTCCTGCTTTTATGTCTACTATAGAACTTATTGAAATTAATTCTGCTTTAAGTTCTGGCATAGTGGCCAGTCTCGGAAAATAAGCATCTAATGCTGTTGAAATCAAATTATTTTATTTTTTATTAAATTTTCAAACATAATGAGTTTAACTAACAACAAAGGCTATTTCTGTAAGCGTTTACAAATAAAAAACTAAGTTATATCACTTTAGGGTTGATGGGCAAATATGATTTGTAACAGCAACTCCTGCTTCTTTTATTGCTTTAAAACCACCTTTTATATCTATTAAATTATGAATGCCTCTACTCTTTAAAATGGAAGCGGCTATCATACTTCGGTACCCACCTGCACAATGTAAATAAAAAGGTTTATTATCTGGAAATTCTTTTAAATGATCGTTTATTAAATTGAGTGGTGTGTTAGTAGCTTCTAATAAATGTTCAGATAAATATTCGCTTTCTTTACGCACATCAAATACAAACTGATTTTTATTTTCTAGTTCTTTTTTAAAAATACTTGCTGTCACAGAACTTACTGTATCATATTCCATAGTAGCTTTTTTCCAAGCATCAAATCCACCTTTAAGGTAACCTAAGGTGTTATCAAACCCTACTCGAGATAATCTAGTTATAGCTTCTTCTTCTCGACCAGGTGCTGTAACTAATAAAAGAGGTTGTTTTACATTTGCTATTAAAGCCCCAACCCAAGGTGCAAAACCACCATCAAGCCCTATAAATATTGATCGCGGAATATGTCCTTTAGCAAATGCTTCTTGATGACGTACATCTAAAACAATAGCTCCTGTTTCATTAGCTGCTACTTCAAATTCTTTAGGAGATAACTCTTGAGTTCCTCTTTTTAACACTTCGTCAAAATCTTCATAACCTTCCTTATTCATTTTTACATTTAAAGGAAAGTATTGTGGTGGGGGTAATAAGCCTTCAATAACTTCGGCAACAAATTCTTCTTTAGTCATATCGGCTCGCAATGCATAATTCATTTGCTTTTGATTACCTAAGGTATCTACCGTTTCTTTCATCATATTTTTACCACAAGCGGAACCAGCTCCGTGTGCTGGATAAACGATAACATCGTCTGAAAGTGGCATTATTTTTTTGCGTAAACTATTATAAAGAAAACCAGCTAAATCTTTTTCAGTTAAAATCCCCATTTTTTGAGCTAAATCTGGTCTTCCGACATCTCCTAAAAAAAGGGTATCTCCACTAAAAATAGCATAATCTTTCCCATTTTTATCTCGTAAAAGATAAGTCGTACTTTCCATTGTATGACCTGGAGTATGTAATGCAACGATAGTTACATTTCCAAGTTTAAACTCTTGTCCATCTTTTGCAATTGTTGCATTAAATGATGGATTTGCATTGGGCCCAAAAACAATAGGTGCTCCAGTTTCTTTAGCCAATGTAACGTGACCACTAACAAAATCTGCATGAAAATGAGTTTCAAAAATATATTTGATTTTGGCATTATTGACCTTAGCTCTATTTAAATAGGGTTTTATCTCCCTTAAAGGATCTATAATAGCAACTTCTCCATTACTTTCAATATAATAAGCACCTTGTGCAAGACAACCTGTATAGATTTGTTCGACATTCATCTTCTTTATCTTTAATTTTATATTATAAAAATAGTCCTACTTTATTAGGACTACAGTAACATATGTTACACATATATAATTTATAAACAAGACATTTTATTTTATTCAAATGTTTTTGATTGAGACACTATTTTTTCTTGAATCACCGTTTTTTCAAAAGAGCTAATACAACTTTGATATGCATTATGCACACTAACAAAAAGGTGTTTTACTTCTATACAATTTGAAAGAGAGCTGTTAAAAATAATATCTCTAGTAGGCCCAATAGCACCAGCTAATAAAAATTTAATATTTTTATCCTTAAGATCTTGTATGATTTTTTGTAATACAAATACCGCACTACTGTCAATAAAACTAATGGGCCCTGCATCTAAAATTATTGTATCTAATTTATCGCCCTTATATTTAATCTGTTTGTAAAGTTCTCTTTTAAAAAAATCTTTATTTCCAAAATACAATTGAGCATCAAAACGCAACATAAGAATGTTATCCTGTATCTGAACAATATCTGGAAAACGTGTAATGTTTTTAAAATGAGGTGTGTTTTTAATATGACCTAAAACTGCCATATGAGGTATCGATGTACGGTACAAAAGAACTAATAGTGAAATTAATATTCCCAATAGTATACCCTCAGTAATGCCAATTACCAATGTTATAATAAAGGTTATAATTAATATTATGAATTCGTCTTTTCTGTTTTTTATAAGTTGAATCGGATACTTAAAATCTATTAAACCAAAAACAGCTACCATAATGATAGCAGCCAATACTGTATTTGGAAGGTAGTAAAATAAAGGAGTTAAAAATAATAACGTTACCCCTACTATCAACGCACTAACTAAAGATGATATTCCTGTTTTTGCACCCGCTTGATCATTTACAGCAGTTCGAGAAAAACCTCCGGTTGTTGGGTATGACTGAAAAAAAGAACCTATAATATTAGCCGTACCCAAGGCTATTAGCTCTTGATTAGAGTCGATTACATAATCTGAGTGTTTTTCTTCAATAGCTTTTGCTACAGAAATAGCTTCCATAAAAGCGATAAGCGCTAATGTAATTGCAATAGGTATTAATTCTGATACTCTAGAGTAATCTACCATAGGAATTTCAATACTTGGTAAACCTTTAGGAATTTCCTCAACTATTTTTACTCCTAATTCGTTTATTTTAAATAAATAAGCACTAATAGTTCCAAGAATAACCACAACCAATGGAGCAGGGATATTGGGATGTATTTTTTTGACACTTTTAATAAGTATTATAGCGCATATACCCAAAGTTAACGTATAAAAATTGGTTTTATCAATAGCCTTAAATACATTAAGTAACAAAACATGAACTTGATTACTTTGCTCAATAGTTACCCCAAGTAAATGTTTAAGTTGACTTAATCCTATAATAACTGCTGCTGCAGAAGTAAATCCACTTATAACAGGTTTAGATAAAAAGTTAACTAAAAACCCCATTCGGAAAAAACCGAATAGCAATTGTATTGCTCCCATAAGTAGGGATAGAAAAACTGCCATAGCAATATACTCCTTAATCCCTGAAACAGCTAAAGCTCCTAACCCAGAAGCCACTAAAAGAGAATCCATTGCCACTGGCCCCACTGCTAATTGCCTAGAGGTTCCCATTATTACATATACAATTTGTGGAATTAAAGCTGCATACAAACCAAATACTGGAGGTAAGCCTGCGATCATAGCATAAGCCATGCCTTGAGGAATTAACATAATGCCTACAGTTATTCCTGCTGAAATATCGCCAGAAAAATTTGATTTTTTATAATTCAATAACCATTGTAAAATAGGAAAGTATTGCTTTAACATACTTAATTGTTTAAAGCCAAAATTAGAGTGTCTTATCCTGCTTTACAGTAACATTGGTTACAGAGTGTTTACAAATCAATAACTTCTATATGATTTCGATGTAATGACACTTTACCTAATTGTTCTAATTTTTTAAGTAATCTTGAAATAACTACTCTAGAACTATGTAGTTCAAATGCAATTTCTTGGTGGGTATTGCGTATTGTATTGCCTTTATTTATTCTCTTTTTTTCTTTTAAATAATTAAGAAGGCGTTCATCCATATTGTTAAAAGCAATACTATCTAATGTGTGTAACATTTCGTTTAATCGATTATGATAACTTTCAAACACAAAATTTCGCCAAGATTTATATTTGGATGTCCAAATTTCCATTTTTTGTATAGGAATCATTATAAGTTTAGTGTCTGTTTCAGCAATAGCTCTAATTTCACTTTTTGTAAGCCCCAAACAACAAGTCATAGTCATAGAACAAGTATCCCCTTTTTCCAAATAATACAAAAGTAATTCATCTCCATTTTTATCTTCTCTCAACACTTTAATGGCGCCCGAAACTAATAAAGGGATCCCTTTAACATAGGAACCGATCTCCATTAATTTAAAACCAGCTGGGACTTCTTTAAATGTACCTACTTGTAGTATTTCGTTGATAAGTGCATCTTCAAAAAGATGTCCATAACTATTTTTAAGTTCCTGAACCATCATGTAAACTTATTTGGAAATTTGTAACAGCATTCTCATCATAATTAACAAACATATTAGCCCATATAGTTTTTGATAAGGCATAAATTAATGGGATTAATAAAATTAATGAAATTACAAAGGATAGCATTAAAAAAGTAGGATTAGTTTTACTCATAAAGGCATAGTTTAAAACAAATACAGTAATAAATAGCTACCCCTAATCCATAAGAAACCTAATAGGATCCTTGATAAAAGCCTGTTTCTAATTCATATTTCTGATTACATTTAGAACAACTCTTTTTAACCTTCCTTATAGTTGAAAAATTATATGGGTGTCCCTCAAAAAAATCTCCTCTATGACATTTTGAACATTTGATCTTTAATATGCTATAAAGCTTCGTTCTTTTTAACATTTTCAAAATTTTCAATAAAATTAAAAATTTCGAAAACTGCTTACAGTAACATTAGTTACAAAAACCAAGAAAAAAAGGGTAAACCTATTTTATTAATTTTTCAATTGAAGTATGATTTTTTGTATTAAAAAAACTATACTATCTAAATTTTACTTACATCTTGATCTATTCTCCATTTTAAAATGGAATTTCCTTAAGGATTAAACCTTACGCTAGCTCCCTATTTTTGGTTATTTTTATATCATATGGAATATCATTACAAAGACAAGTATGATAGTGAATTTAGTTTAATAGATGTATCTGAAACTGAATTTGATATTAAAAGTATAAGCCAAAGTTGCTATAAAATCATATGGGCAAAAGAAAAAGATGTAACTCTTAATGTTGATGGATATCTTGTTTCCTTAAAGAAAGATCAGCTACTTTTTGTTTCTCCTCTTAATAAATTAGACCTTAAAATTGCCTATAAAAAGGTGGTGATTTATTCATTTAATAGAGAGTTCTATTGTATTCGAGATCATGATGCCGAAGTTTCTTGTAATGGTTTTTTATTTCTCGGTTCAGCTCAACCTATTGTAGTAGATCTTACCGAGAAAGAAAAAAAGAGCTTTATGCTATTGTATGATTTCTTTGTAGAAGAATTTGAAGAAATGGATCACATACAAGGAGAAATGCTTTTAGTACTTTTAAAGCGATTGCTCATAAAATCTGTTAGAATAGCTAGAAAATTACTTCCTGAAAAAGATATGCCAAAGTCTAAATTAGAGATCATTCGAAAGTTTAATATTCTTGTAGAAACTCATTTTAGAGAAAAGCATAAAGTATTGAAATATGCCAATTTGTTAAACCTTTCTCCTAAATCCTTATCAAATGTTTTTTTAAGGTACTATAATAAACCTCCTTTAAAAATAATAAGTGAACGTATTTGTTTAGAAGGAGAAAGACTTATTCGTTATTCTGATAAAAGCGTTAGCGAGATTGCTTATATGTTAGGTTTTAGTGAAACTTCTCATTTTTCAAAATTCCTTAAAAAACACACAGGGCATTCTCCCAGTGAATACAAAGCAATTGGTCAAATTGAGTAAAATATATAAGAACAGAGTATTAATGTATAAGTAAATTGACTCACAGATAGGTTAATTTTGTTATACAATAAAAAATATTTTTTGAGATTAGGTAATATGTACAAGATATTAGTAGAATATCACTTTAATTGTATATAATTTAAAACTGAGTATTATGGGAGACAGAAAAGACAATAAAGTGTTAAATTGGAGTGATGTTATCCGTTTTGCAAATCATGGGAATCCTGCTCCTGATCGCAGAGTTGAAAAAACCGAAGAAGAATGGAAAGTTTTATTAACACCAGAGCAGTTTAGAATTACACGTAAAGCAGGAACAGAAAGACCACACTCTGGGGCTTTGTGTAGTATATATGATGCAGGTAAATACAATTGCGTTTGCTGTAATACGCCATTATTTGATGCTACAATTAAATTCAATTCGGGTACAGGTTGGCCAAGTTTTTCGCAACCCATTAGAGAGAATGCAATTAAGTATATCAAGGATAGTTCTTTTGGAATGGTACGTGTAGAAGTGCAATGTAATACATGTGATGCCCACCAAGGACATGTTTTTCCAGATGGGCCAGAACCAAGCGGGTTAAGGTATTGTATAAACTCAGAATCGATGGTGCTTCAAAAGGAAGGAAAGGAGATTGAGTAATGGATAAAATTCCACAAATAAAATTATATGGATCTAACACTTGTCATAAAACACACTATTACCAAAGGCTGTTAGATGAAACAGGATTGTCATATGAATTTTTGGATGTTGTAGCCAATGAAGATCATGGAGAAGAACTACGGAATCTATATGAAAATCGAAAACTAAATTTCCCAACCATTACTATTGGTCAGAAAAAATTAAGGAATCCATTTAAAGAAGATATCGATAAATGGTTAAATAAATTAATAACCAGCAGATTGAATATAGAACATGATAAAGAACGCATGCAGTTTACATTACATATTAATGGAGAACTAGCAAAAGTAACGTATTCTATTAAGGAAGAGAAAATGTATCTAAACCATTCTGAAGTACCTTACAATTTAAGAGGTCAAGGTATTGGAAAGATATTAGTAGAAAAAACCTTTGAGCAGCTTAATAAAGAGGATTATAAGGCTATAGCTGTATGTCCTTATATAAGAATTGTAGCGCAGCGAAGTGAAAAATGAAGTTCAATAATAGAATATTAATACCGCATACATGATAAAGATGAAATTGAACGTAAATAGTATTGACCGATTTACCCAACAACTTCCTGCAGATAAGGATTTAGATAATAGCCGAAGACAAGTAGAGGGAGCTTGTTTTTCATATGTAAATCCCAAATTACCGAAAAACCCTTCTTTACTTCATGTTTCGACAGCGATGTTAGAGAATTTAGGCCTTAAAGAAGAAGATGGACAACGTGCGGAGTTTCTTGATGTAATTTCGGGGAAAGTAATATTACCCGATACTAAACCTTATGCAATGTGTTATGGAGGACACCAATTTGGCAATTGGGCTGGACAGTTAGGGGATGGAAGAGCCATTAATCTTACCGAGATAGAGCATAATAATAAAATATGGGCTTTACAATTAAAGGGATCAGGAGAAACTCCTTATTCACGTTCGGCAGATGGATTAGCAGTATTACGATCTTCAATTCGTGAGTATTTATGTAGTGAAGCAATGTACTATTTAGGTGTGCCAACTACTAGGGCTTTATCAATTGCCTTATCTGGTAGCAAGGTGTTAAGAGATGTTATGTATAATGGCAATCCTGCTTATGAGAAAGGAGCTATTGTATCTAGAGTTGCACCATCATTTCTTCGTTTTGGTAATTACGAAATTTTTGCATCACGAGGCGATAACGCAACATTGAAAACATTGGTAGATTACACCATAAATAATCATTTTTCTTATTTAGGAGCACCTTCCAAAGAGGTATATCTAGATTTCCTGCGAGAAGTAGCAAAGAAAAGTATGGAAATGGTTATCCATTGGCAACGAGTAGGTTTTGTTCATGGCGTAATGAATACAGATAATATGTCTATTCTAGGTCTTACCATCGATTATGGACCATATGGATGGCTAGAAGGTTACGACCATGATTGGACACCGAATACCACAGACAGTAGCCATAAAAGATACCGTTATGGCACCCAACCACAAATTGTATTTTGGAATCTATTACAATTGGCAAGGGCCCTTTATGGATTAATTGAAGAAGCTGCACCACTAGAGGAAATTTTAGAAGAATATCGTATTAATGTAAAAGTGGCTCATTTAGATATGATGAGGAATAAGCTGGGTCTAAACACTGAAACTGCTAATGATGAGAAGTTAGTTGAAGATTTAGAAAAAGTGTTGCAACTCACAGAAACAGATATGACTATTTTTTTTAGGAATCTAGCCCATCTTAAAAAGCAACAATTCGATGATTGGTTTAGCATTGTTAAAGATGCTTTTTATAACCATAAAGAAGTATCTGGTTCCATAAAAGAAAACTGGATTAAATGGTTTAATGATTACGGAAAGCGTTTGTTAAAGGAGACCTTGACAGACGATGAAAGAAAAACAGCTATGAATACGGTTAACCCGAAATACGTATTACGTAATTATATGGCACAGTCAGCAATAGATGCGGCAGATGATGGAGATTATACGGTATTAGGTGAACTTTTTGAACTTCTTAAAAAGCCTTATGACGAACAGCCAGGTGCATTAAAATGGTTTGCTAAACGTCCTGAATGGGCTCGACATAAAGTAGGGTGTTCTATGCTTTCTTGTAGTTCATAATAGTATAGCACTGTAATTTTTTAAGATTAAATTATGTTGTTGATAATTTTAATGAATTTAGAAGAAGGATATTCTGAAGGGATTTATAATGACAAGCGATATGGATTGACAAAAACAACATTTAATACGATTTGCTGATAAGAATTTCGTATTAATATGCTGAATTATTTTTTACTAGTCTAAGGCAAAAAAATCAAGCGTAGCCTAAGTTACGGTTGCTTTTTTTAACGAAAGAATAGTGAAAAAGAAACGGCAGATATGCGAAATTTTTGTTAGTAAATCGTATAATAAAGGGAAATCAATAAAGTTTTACGCAGAAGAATTAGGAGGGACTGATTTTGTGAGTCTTAACTATTATGTTACCAAAACCAAAGAATTACTTAAGCCTTGCGAAATGCCAGAAAAAAAAGTAATCCATTTTTTAAACAATATAAAGCTCATTAAATCTGAGTAAAATAGCACAGTAAAGAGGATGAATATATAAATGAAAAAGAAGTATCTCTGCTTAATTTTGCTTTGCAAATAAATTAAATAACTCGTATTAAAACGTATACTATGAAAGATTTGAAGAAAGCATATATTGCAGGAGGCTGTTTTTGGGGTATGGAAGATTTATTTAGGTCAAGACCTGGAATTGAAGATACAGAAGTCGGCTATCAGGGAGGAATAAATGAAAATCCAACTTATCAGAATCACCCAGGACATGCTGAGGGTATCGAATTAACCTACAACCCAAATGAAACATCATTTGAAGAAATTTTAGATTTCTTTTTTAGAATTCATAACCCAACAACTGTTGATCAGCAAGGAAATGATAGAGGTTCTAGTTATCGATCAGCAATTTTTTATCAAAACGAAGAAGAGAAATCCATAGCAATTGATATGATTTCATTAGTTAATGCTTCGGGTAAATGGGAAGGTGATGTAGTAACTACTTTAGAACCATTTTCTACATTCTGGAAAGCAGAAGAAAGTCACCAAGACTATTTGGTAAAACACCCTAATGGTTATACCTGTCATTTTTTACGATTCGAAGAAAGTTTTATTTCAGAATAAAAAAGTAAAATAGATTGATATACTTCAAAGGGTTTAACTCAAAACTTGATAAAAAAATAAAAATGAATACATTAAAATTATACGGAGCAGACTGGTGTCCAGATTGCCGAAGAGCTAAAGCATATTTAAAAGAAAGCAATATAGATTTTGAATTTGTAGATGTAGACTTAGATGAGAGTGCTACTCGTTTAGTAGAAAAAATTAATAAGGGGAAACGAATTATCCCTACGATAGATTTGAATGGAAAAACCTATACAAATCCTAGTAATACTACATTAGCAGATGCCTTAGGAATTAACGATGCCGGAGTAGTTCAACTTTTTGGAGCAGACTGGTGTCCAGATTGTCGCAGAGCAAAAAGCTATTTAGCAGATAATAACGTTAATTTTCAATTTATTGATGTAGATGAACACGACTGGGCAACGGCAAAAGTCGAGGAAATTAATAAAGGGAAACGAATTATTCCGACAGTGTTGATCGATGGGAACCCCTATACAAACCCAGGTAACAACACGCTTAAGGAGCTACTAAGTATCGATGTTAAAAAAGAACATAAAGTTTACGATACTATAATTATTGGAGGAGGTGCAGCAGGATTAACAACTTCAATTTATGCACAAAGAGATCGTTTTGATAGCTTAATATTAGAAAAGAAGACTATTGGTGGTAATGCTTTTTTAACTCAGAAAATTGAAAATTATCCAGGTTTTACTAATATCTCTGGTCCCGATTTAATGGATAAGATGGAAGAACAAGCTCTAACTTACGGGGCAACTATTAAAACAGGGATTGATGTAACTTCTATTGAAAAGAAAGACGGGAAGTTTTATGTAAAATCTACTCACGATACTTTCATAGGACGAAGTGTAGTAGCTTCTACAGGTTCTACATATCGTAAATTAGGTATTGAAGGAGAAGAAGAATTAATAGGTTCGGGAGTACACTTTTGCGCAACTTGTGATGGCGCTTTTTATAGAGATCGAGAAGTAGTTGTTATAGGAGGTGGTAACAGTGCATTAGAAGAAGGTATTTTTCTGTCTAGTTTTGTGAAGAAAGTTAAAATCGTTCATCGTTCAGAAGGGTTTACAGCCTCACCAACCTATGTAGAGAAGTTATCAGATATCGATACTATAGAAACTTTTATGAATAAGACTTCTGTTGCTTTTGTTGCTGACGATAAGGGAAATTTTAAAGGCCTAAAGGTAAAAGACAATAAAACCGGAAAAGAAGAATTAATAACAGGAGATGGTTCTTTCATTTTTATTGGGCTTATACCAAATACTACGCTTTTTAAAGATGTTATCGAATTAAATGAAAGAGGTTTCATCGTTACAAAAGGTTTAGCTGAAACTTCTTTAAAAGGAATTTATGCCGCGGGTGATTGTAGAGAAGGAGCCATTGCTCAAGTAGCTGCTGCCACGGGCGAAGGAGTACTGGCCAGTTATGGTATTAAAGATTATTTGAAAAAATAAGATGTTATTAAGTTATTCATTCGATGTCATTTAAGTCTAATATAGAATTCATTTCTAATTGAAAAAGAGTCCCTTTAATTAGACTTTCTAAACCTTCAATATTTTTGTTTTGTCGATTTAAATGAAATAATTGCTAAAGGGGTATCACATTTGATGGTTTTAAAAGGATTTGTTTGTCCACAATCTTTGCATTCACATCCTTTTTTAGCCGAATCAATAATTGTCAACAAATTTTTCATTTCTTTTTGATCGAGAATAATAGCGATGTCTCCAAGTTGTAACTGAATCTTTTCAAAAGAAGTAGCATATTCATTTAAAGCATCCTTTAATAAGTAAGTGGTTCCAGTATTATTGTGATAAACGGGTTCTAAATAATTCATAAAATAAATTTTATCAAATATATTGTTTATTTTTATTTAGAATAATTAAAAATAAATGTCATGGAAAAAATAGGATTATTTTATGGTTCTGATACTGGAGTAACAGATGATATTACTAAAGATTTTACATCATTATGGAATAGTGATGATTTGGAAGTTATGGAAATAGGTGATGCTAACCTTGAAAATTTTGAAAAATATAGGGTACTTATTTTGGGATTATCCACATGGTATGATGGGGATTTACAAAGTGACTGGGAAAACTTTTTTGATGATTTTAAAACAATTGATTTCACCAATAAAATAGTAGCTATTTACGGTCTTAGTGATCAAATCGGTTATGCCGAATATTTTGTTGATGGTATTGGCATTATAGCTAAAGTTGTTATTGAAAATGGCGGGAAAGTAATTGGTCATTGGCCTACAGATGGTTATCGCCATACTGATTCGGTAGCTTTTGTTGATGAAGATGAAACTATGTTTTACGGTTTAGCTTTGGATAATGATAATGAGTCTCAATTAACGTATACACGTTTAAGTGCCTGGATAAATCAGGTAAAAGACGAATTAAGTAATTTATTAATTTCTGAACAAGTAACAATCTAATCATGCTATTTGTTCAGAAATTAATAATTATTTAAGTATACTTAAGCCCCTCCCTTTTTATGTAAGCTTATGATAAAAAATGTATAAAACTTGTTTTTCATATTTTTATTTCTAAAAAAAATTAAGATTGATAATCTATGAAATTACAGGTTAAATTCTCATTAGAAAAACCATCTGATGCTGTTACGGTATCAAACGAGTAATAGGCTTTGAAAAATTAAATACTTGTAGACTCACACTTGAAATCATTCCTCCTTCATCAGAAAAAGTTACGCTAATTTTATTTGATTTCTTTAGGTGTTTATAGGGTACAGGGATTTCAATAACTCCAAAAAATTGATCTCTATTTTTTTGATCATAGCCTTTCCAATCCTTAACCATTTTTATTTGTTTACCATTTATCTCTATTGATGGATTTAACAATAAATCATGCCCTCTCCCTACTCCTAGTCTCAATATAGCTTCTCCTTGATTTCCTAATGATACTCCTTTTACTGTAAATTCAATCTTTTTATTAGCAACTATTGATTTTAAATAGCTTTCTGCATATATCTTTTGCTCTTCTGAAGTATTTGTTATTACTATTTCTTTACTTAAATGATACTCCAATATAACTGTAGCCTCTTTTTCTAACGTGATTATTTGAGGGTTAACTTGTTCACTTGTATCAAGAACAGGTACGCCTTTTTTATTGGCGTATAAATGCTTTACTAGCACAGCTCCGTCTAATGAATTTGCTTTTAGCTCTGGAATATTCAATTTTACGCTAACCGAATTATGCTCTAAATTACTCAAAATAACGTAAGCTTTTTTCCCTTTAATATAAGCATCAATTAATAGATCCGGATCATTTGCGTAGGTATCCACTCTTGTCCCCTTTACGTTATTCCAAAGTTCAAAAAACTTTAAAAAATCGGTATATACCCATTGATCCCCCATTTCACCTTTTACCTCTTTATTTTGACGTAATAAACGATAACTATACTTATAATTTTCTGGATTTTGCCACCATTTTGCTTTTAAAATCATAAATGGAATGGCACTAATAATTTGATCTTGTCGTTCCATAAACTGCATCATCATTGACGAAAATGTTCTAACATTAAACCAATCACGTGGTTTATAATATTTCCCATTTAACGATCGACCTAACCATCCATATTCTGATATACTAAAGGGTTTTACTTTACCTAGTTTTATATAACTATACTGTTCTACCATATCCAAAATAGCTTCTGTATTACTTCCTTTTCGCTGTAACTCCTCTCCACTATCTGCTAAAAAATCATATAAGTGTAATGAAAAGAAATCCATGTCATTCCCTGCCTCATCAATAAAAAGCGCCCAATTATTTTTCCAATGATTAAAATTATTATCCTCATAAGCTGGATGAGCTGCCGAATACCCTCCTACTTTTACATCTGGATTAAGTGCTTTTATCCTTTTTGCTACAACCTTATGCATTTGTGTTATTTTCGCATTCGTTGTTCCTAATTTTCTTGATTTTACAAAAGGCTCATTTAACACCTCTACATATCTAGGTTTAGGCTTTCCGGTTTCTTTACCTTCACCAAAAAATTCTTTCAAATAAGTTGCATAAAATGCAGCAACAGCATCGTAATCTTTATATGCCCAGGGTGCTGAAGTTGAGCAACATTTATTGGGTCTGGTAAGCTGACCCGAAGGGTACATTGGGGTGGGTTGCCCTCCAAAAATCATATTACTATAACGATCTTCAAAAACATGTGTACTTTTCTGTTTTGCATAATTACTTTTTGAAGCTTTTCCCTTTGATTTCAATATTTCTAAATCGGGCCAACCCTTTTTATTTGAATCTTCAGAAGATTGATCAAACTCCCAAACCATACTCCCATTATTCCTTCCTAAATACACATCATACGCTTCCAAAAAATGTTTACGTTGTGTATCACTATCCCATTCATTATCGTCAATATCTCCGTGGAGTATTATAAATTTACTTCTATCAAATTCAGATACTCCATGCACAGCATGTTTTGTATTAAAGTTGACTTCAACTTGAATTGAATTTTGAGACTCAATTTGAGTCATCCACAAAAAAACGCCTATTATTAAAATATAATATTTCATAACTAAATATATGTTTGCTTTTATAAAGTAACTCAATATATCTAGACTTACTTAATAACGGTATAACAAATACATATATTCCTTGTACAGATTACTTTATAGGCTAACATATGGTATAAAAAAAGCCACCTCTAAATTAAATTAGAAGTGGCTTTTTTATTTAACTTTTTTTAGTCTATTTTTTTACAAATAAACTTGACTTAACACTATTATTTGTATTCTTTAACACTAATAAATAAACATTCGTAGGTAATTCTTCTATACTTATTGAACTATCGGTTTTTGCAATTCCTTCTTTTAAAATTGCTCCTTTCAAATCTACGATTGAGTATTCAACAGCTTCATCAATGCCTTGAACTGTAATTTGATCACTTGCTGGATTAGGATATATCACTACTTTTGTGGCTATATCAAATTTATTATCTGTTACAGAAAGTGAAGATTCTTTTTTTA
This sequence comes from uncultured Aquimarina sp., assembly GCA_947489195.1. GTDB lineage: Bacteria > Bacteroidota > Bacteroidia > Flavobacteriales > Flavobacteriaceae > Aquimarina. The sequence continues at coordinate 32,567 of CANLCT010000010.1, forward strand.
ATGTGAATTTATCTAAATTCCACTGCCAAGTATCGGAGCCACTAGCAACAATAGTTAACCTATGAATTCCCACACTAAGTTCAACAACACTAGTACTCAATAAAACTTCATAATCATCAAAACTTCCATTGTTAGGAACTTGATCATCGGCTACCACAGTACCATTTAATAATAACTGAACTTCTGCATTATCACCTGGAGCACTAATTAAATAAGAAAGTGAATAAGTACCTGCTTCTGTTACTTCTATTTCGTACGTTGCACTATCATTTGCATTTACAAAATTAATACCTATGTTACTCGCATTTACACCAAATGGTACTTCGTCATCGTCAAAATCACCATCAGTTTCATTAAACTTTTCAGCTTCAATAATTAGTTCATCACCAGATTGAACTGTTATTGTTTTTTCTCGATTTTTATTAATCAAATCAAAACGCCTCAGATACATCCAGCCTCCTGTAGCTCCATTTGCTGCTCTAGAAAAATCTAAATGATGAGATAATCCCCAACTTACTCCAAATTTTGGATCTGTCGTTGAAATGGTTTCTGGTCTAAAAATACCTAAAGCATCAGGAACTTCATTTCCATTTCTACCTGCTGTTCCCGAAGCCGTACCCATCATTTCAAAATTAACTCCGTCTGGAGCAAATTGAATCGAACCAATTTCAGGTCCATCTAGCTTTTGTATAATTGCTATTCCATCATTATAATTCCAAACACTTACTTCATGCCCAGTGTTAGTAATTGGATTGTATTCAGATTTTACATAAGGTCCTTCAATATTATCAGCTATAGCTACTCCCCATCTAATTTCTCTTTCTCCACAAAAATTATCCTCTCCCATTCGCTCACCTTTATAGTATAAGTAAAATTTATTTTTATAAAGCATTAAACAAGGATCATGAACTTTATGACTATCAAAATCACCTTTTACATCCGCATCAAATCTACTTTTAGAACCAGCGGTCCATACTCCATTATGAGACGGTCTCAAAATAGGCGCTGCTAACTTTCTCCATGGACCATTTGGCGAATCGGCTACAGCCATTGCTACATTATTTTTTACTCTTTCGATATAAGGAGACTTCACTACTTGATAAACTAAATAAAACTTATCGTTATGAGCAAAAACTTCAGGAGTAAAAACGGAACGATCATCAAATGAACCTGCAGGTCCTCTTTCTACAGCTGGGCCTTCTTCTTTCCAATCAAAACCATCAGTTGATGTAGCGTAATATACATCTGAATAATCCCAAGGAAAAACATTGTCATTTAGATTATTAGTCCCAAAATAAGTTGAAGTTTGCGTTAATTTTCGAGAATACCATACATAATATTTATTATTGTATTTAATTACCGAACTAGGATCTCTCCTTGTAATTAATGAATTAGCGACCAAGTCACCCGTTAGGGCAGTTTCAGAAAACTTTACGTTCCAAGTTTCGTTATCCGGTATTTGTGGGTTATTATAACTTATACAATTATCGGCAGGATCTGTGTACCTATTCCAACGTACAGTAGCCGCACTAATTTTTTTAGCCCTTAATGCAATACTAATTGTTGTAGAGGGACTTTGATTATATAGATCCTCAAAAACATATCCTTCTTTATTAAAATAAAGTGTTTTATTACCTGCAGTAGTGCTATTAAAAGAAAACTGACCATTTGCTGTAGTAGTTTGCTTAAGGTTATCTTCAAGTAATGTGATTTCCACACCGCTTAATGGATTACCTGTTTCATTATCCGTTATTGTTCCACTAAACGTTTGCCCAAATAGTGCAACTCCAATAAACAGATGTACTAAAATTAATAAATTCTTCATAGTAGTTTTTATGATTTTGTCATCTGTAAATATAATCTGATTAGATATACTTACAACTAATTGGTAAAATTAAAAAGTAAGTAAACAGCTACTTTATAGCTTTAATTTTTCCTTAAGGTATTGCCCGGTATATGATTCTTTTATTTTTGCTACCTCTTCTGGCGAGCCTTTTGCAATTAATCCTCCTCCATTTTGTCCTCCTTCGGGTCCTAGATCAATTACATAATCGGCACACTTAATTAAATCCAAATTATGTTCAATAACTAACACCGAATGCCCCCGATTTAGTAAAGCGTTAAATGAATGAATCAATTTTTTAATATCGTGAAAATGCAAACCTGTAGTAGGCTCGTCAAAAATAAACAACACTTTGTCTTTTGTTATTCCTTTAACTAAAAATGAAGCTAACTTTATGCGCTGCGCCTCACCACCAGAAAGTGTTGCCGAACTTTGCCCCAATTGCACATAACCCAACCCAACATCTTGTAAAGGTTTTAACTTACGAACAATCTTTTTTTGATTATGATCTTCAAAAAAAGAAATTGCATTATCGATGGTCATACACAAAATATCATCAATAGATTTTTTATGAAATTGTACCTCTAAAATTTCTTTTTTAAAGCGTTTCCCCTTGCATTGATCACACTCTAAATGCACATCGGCCATAAATTGCATCTCAATAGTAACTTCTCCTTCGCCTTTACAAGTATCACAGCGTCCTCCATCAACATTAAACGAAAAATGTTTTGTTTGATAATTTCTTAACTGGGCTATGCGTTGACTGGCAAACAAGCTACGTATATCATCATAAGCTTTTATATAAGTAACTGGGTTAGATCGAGATGATCTTCCTATTGGATTTTGATCAATAAACTCAACCGATTTTATACTTGAAAATTTTCCGGAAATGCCTGAAAACTCACCCGCTTTATCTCCATGAATTCCTAATTCTTTTCTTAAAGCAGGGTATAGAATTTTTTTGACTAAGGTACTTTTTCCACTTCCCGAAACTCCTGTAATAGCCGTCATTACGCCGAGAGGTATTCTAACATCTATATTTTTTAAATTATTAGCCCTTGCTCCTTTTATATCTATATATTCGATACCTTTATTCCTTTTATTAGGAATTTCAATAACCTCTTTCCCCGATAAATATCCTGCTGTTAATGTTTTCTTTTTTAATATTTCATTAAAAGTACCTTGAGCTACTAATTCTCCTCCAAAAGTTCCTGCTTCGGGGCCAATATCTATAATTTGATCTGCTGCCCTCATAATCTCCTCGTCGTGCTCCACTACAATTACAGTATTTCCTAAATCTCTTAAGGATAAAAGTACTTTAATCAGTTTTTCATTATCTTTTGAATGCAGACCAATACTCGGTTCATCCAAAATGTACATAGATCCCACCAAACTACTTCCTAACGAAGTAGCTAAATTTATACGTTGTGATTCGCCTCCCGACAGCGTATTCGACTTTCTATTTAAAGTTAAATACTGCAAACCAACTAAATCTAAAAACTGAAGTCGACTATTAATTTCTTTCAATAATCTTTCTGCTATTGTTTTGTCATTAGCAGATAATTTTATTTTTTTAAAAAATGGAATTAATGCTGAAATAGGTAATTCTACCAAATCATTTAAACTTGCTCCATCAATTTTAACATAATTAGCTTCGGTTCTTAATCTTTTTCCTTTACAAGAAGCACATTTAGTTTTTCCTCGGTAACGAGACAACATTACCCTGTTCTGTATTTTATATGCTTTGGATTCCAAAAACTGAAAGAAACTATGAATTCCTTCAAAAAAACCATTTCCTTCCCACACTAAATTTTGTTGATCTTCTGTTAATTCGAAGTAAGGTTTGTGTATTGGGAAATCAAATTTATATGCATTATTAACTAATTGATCTTTGTAATAGCTCATCGTTTCTCCTTTCCAGGGAAGTATAGCTCCTTCATAAATACTTTTAGTAGTATCTGGTATTACTAAATCTTTATCTACACCAATTACATCTCCATAACCTTCGCATTTAGGGCAAGCGCCATAAGGGTTATTAAAACTGAATAAATGCACATTAGGCTCTAAAAATTCTTGACCATCTAATGCGAATCGATTACTAAAATCATAAATTTTGCCCGAATCCATTTCTTCAACCATACATTCGCCTTTTCCTTCATAAAATGCGGTTCCGATTGCATCGGCCAAACGATTATAAAAATCATCATCATTTTTAGTTACAACTCTATCAATTACAACGTAACAAGATTTATTTTCATCTAACTTACTTTCGGTACTTAGGCGTTCTATTTTACCATCTTGTTTAACACGTACAAAACCTTGTTGTAATAAAACTTGCAACTTTTCATTAAGTGTTCTTCCTTTTTCAACATGAACAGGGGCTAGCAAAAGTAATTTCGTTTTTAAATCATACGCTTTAATATGATTTACAACGTCTGAAACGTTATGTTTTTTAACCTCATTACCAGAAATAGGCGAATAGGTTTTGCCTATACGAGCAAACAATAATTTTAAATAGTCATAAATTTCTGTAGTAGTACCTACTGTTGATCTGGGATTTGTTGAATTTACTTTTTGTTCAATAGCTATAGCAGGTGCAATTCCTTTAATATAATCAACTTTAGGTTTATTTAAACGACCTAAAAACTGACGCGCATATGATGACAAACTTTCAACATACCTACGTTGCCCTTCTGCATAAAGAGTATCAAAAGCTAAACTTGATTTTCCTGAACCCGAAAGTCCTGTTATAACAACAAGTTTATTTCGAGGAATAATAACATCTATATTTTTTAAATTATGAAGTTTGGCTCCTTTAATTATTATATTTTTTTTAGGATCTATAGTTCCTAAATCTTTTTTGTTACTTGTTTTAACCATAAGCATCAAATATAAATATAAGTGCATAAAAAGTGAACCTTAACAACTATTGCTTTTTGTTAAAATTTTAAGAAAATTAGCTATTTATAAATTTATTTATATATTTACGTCATTCTTAATCAAAACAGTAAGCCTATAGCAAAATATTACTTAATACATTTTATACTCTTTTAATTAAAGTAATATTTATGGTTTTAAAAAAGCAGCAAGACTCGGTTTTAGTTTCTGAATACATTAAAGGTAACGAGCATGCATTAGGTATTTTAATAGACAGACATAATCAACGTATATTTAGCTTTATTTTTTCAAAAGTAATGGATAAGGATATTGCTAATGATGTATTTCAAGACACATTTGTTAAAGTGATCAACACACTTAAAAAAGGACGTTATAATGAAGAAGGTAAATTTTTACCTTGGGTTATGCGTATTGCTCATAATTTAGTTATAGACCATTTTAGAAAAGGAAATCGGTTACCTAAATTTGATGATAATGGTGAATTTAGTATATTTTCTATATTAAGTGACAATACACTTAATGCGGAAAAACAACTTATAAAAAATCAGGTAGAAAGCGACGTACGTAACTTAATTCATGAATTACCTGAAGACCAAAAAGAAGTTTTAACCTTACGTATTTATAATGAAATGAGTTTTAAAGAGATATCTGATAAAACTGGTGTTAGTATTAATACTGCCTTAGGTAGAATGCGATATGCTCTGATTAACTTAAGAAAATTAATTGATAAGCATCAGATAGTTTTAGTTAATTAATGCAATAAAGGCTTTTTTTTATCGTTTAAAAGTAAATGTAAACGATAAAAGATATATTCATGGCTAAAATTTACTCAAAAGCAACTTCTAACAATAATCAAAAATTGAAGCCTAAAGCTGAAACAATTGATTTTTTATTAAATTATTCAAAGGCAATAGATATTATTACCACAAATAATTTTGTTATAAAAATCTACAAAAACTAAATAGGTTTTTTAGTCTATTATATTTATTTATTCTAAATAAGTTTTATATCTATTTTTTTAAAATAGTATATAATAACTTGATTAATATGTCACTATATGTAAATAAAAATAGTAAAAAAACACAAGATACTGTTTAACAATACATTACAAACTAATAGCCATTTTTAAACTAAATGATAGTGATTTAATAGCTATTTTTTTTAGCTACAATTCAAAAAAGTAAGACTATTCTTACATTATTTATCTGTTTTAGAATAATATATAACAAAATAAATGTCAAGCCGATATTTTGCTACAGTACAACGCATCCTTTACTTTTTGTTCGTGAAAAACCTAAAAAACACTCCTAAATTAATTTATATATTTACCCTGTAGTCAATGAAATAATTAGAACCACAGTAATATTCATCTCATTTCATACTCTTTTAAAAATTTATATTTATGGTTTTAAAAAAACAGGATGATTCGGTTTTAGTTTCTGAATATATTAAAGGAAACGAGCAAGCTTTAGGTGTTTTAATAAACAGACACAATCAGCGAATTTTTAGCTTTATTTTTTCTAAGGTCCTTGATAAGGATATTGCAAATGATGTTTTTCAAGACACTTTTATTAAAGTAATTAATACTTTAAAAAAAGGTCGCTATAATGAAGAAGGTAAATTTTTACCATGGGTTATGCGTATAGCTCATAATTTAGTTATAGATCATTTCAGAAAAAGTAATCGTTTGCCAAAATACGACGATAATGGCGAGTTTAGTATTTTTTCAGTATTGAGTGATAATTCGCTTAATGCAGAAAAACAACTTATAAAAAGCCAAGTTGAAGATGATGTGCGCAACCTAGTTTATGAACTTCCTGATGACCAAAGAGAAGTACTTACATTACGTATTTATAACGAAATGAGTTTTAAAGAGATATCTGATAAAACCGGAGTAAGTATCAATACTGCCTTAGGAAGAATGAGATATGCTTTAATAAACTTAAGGAAGTTAATTGATAAACATCAAATAGTTTTAGTCAACTAAATTAAATATCATATATAAAAACTTTATCCACCTTAATGTCAATTCTATCAAAATTGCATTGGCGTGGATGAAATTTTTATAAATCGGAATACAATAAATGAATATTTTTATCGTTTAAAAGTAAATGTAAACGATAAAAATATATTAAATGGCTAAAATCTACTCTGAAAACATATCAAAAGACAACAATAAAGTGAAGCCTGAAGCTGAAACTATAAACTTTATATTAAACTATTCCAGATCTTTAAGTATTTTAAAAACAGATAATTTTATTATCGAAGTGAATAAAAACTAGCACAAAAGTTCAATAAAGAAAATACTTACGTTTTATCTTTAATTAATCTTTTTGTAATAATCATTTATTACACTTTTACGTCCTATTTGACTGGTAATAATGTCTTTTTCTAAATTCCAAGCTCTTGCTGGGGAATATTCTCGTCCATACCATATTATTTGCAAATGTAGGTCATTCCATAATTGTTTTGGAAATAAACGTTTGGCATCTTTTTCTGTTTGTACTACATTTTTCCCATTAGTTAACCCCCATCGATACATTAATCTATGAATATGTGTATCAACAGGAAAAGCAGGAATACCAAAAGCTTGTGAAATAACTACACTTGCTGTTTTATGCCCTACAGCAGGAAGTCGTTCTAGTGCTTCTAAATCCTTAGGTACTTTTCCATCATGCTCATCTATTAGTATTTTTGACAACCCATAAATTCCTTTTGATTTCATAGGTGACAAACCTACAGGTCTTATAATTTCTTTAATTTCTTCAACTGATAATTTAATCATATCATAGGGATTATTTGCTTTAGCAAATAATAATGGAGTTATTTTATTTACACGTACATCGGTACTCTGCGCACTTAATAAAACAGCAATTAATAAAGTATAAGGATCCTCATGATCTAGAGGTATTGGTATTTCTGGATATAGCTCTTGTAATGTTTTTATAACAAAGGCTACTTTCTCTTTCTTGGTCATTTTTTTGTAATTTTATAGTAAAAATAAGAATTATGACAACACTAAAGGCTGGAGATCCAGCACCAAATTTTTCTGGAATTGATCAAAGCGGTAATAATTATAGTCTTTCTGATTTCAAAGGCAAAAAATTAATTCTTTTCTTTTACCCTAAAGCTAGCACACCTGGCTGTACTAACGAAGCTTGTAATTTAAGAGACAATTATAAAGAGTTACAAAATAAAGGATATGAAATTTTAGGTGTAAGTGCCGATAATGCAAAAAGACAATCAAATTTTAAAAACAAATATGAATTTCCTTTTCCTTTACTCGCTGATGAAGCAAAAGAAGTTATAAATGCTTTTGGCATTTGGGGACCTAAAAAATTTATGGGTAAAGAATATGATGGCATACACCGAACTACATTTGTTATAGATGAAGATGGAATATTAGAACAGGTAATCACTAAAGTTAAGACTAAAGATCATGCTGCTCAGATATTAAATGACTAGTGAGAATAAATTATGGATAAGATACTCCATTGATTTACTTGCGTAAAAAATACGCTTTTCAAAATCTTATTAAAAGAAACTTGAAAGCGTATTTTTATATCTAACTTTAAATATTAATACTTTATAAAAAAGGTAGTGATCAAAAATTTTATTCATTTTCTAAATACCATGTACGTACCCAATCATACTTTGTTGTTAAGTCGTCGTATGAAGCTGTTTCAAATATATTATTCGCATCAATAGGGTTCCAATCATAAGTTTCAATGGCCATGGTTAAATGCCCCTCTAGATCAAAATCGGCAGGGGGATTTGTTATTGAGTATGTAAATTCACCATCTAAGTAAAATAGAATTTCTTTTGGTGATTTCCACCAACAACCGTAAACAAAATACCTTGAATTATTTTTTTTATTTAATATTTTTTTAGCAGGTGCCTGTTTTGAAACATCAAAAGCAGTATCGCAAGGTCTGTTATGCCTCCAAGTATTTGAATGGTAAATATTATCAAAATCTTTAGCCCAATCAGCTGTACCGCCGTGTACTCTACCTACACATTCTTGTACGTCTAGTTCTAATTTTTTAAATGGACCTGTAGTACAATTTTGTTTAAATGACACCCAAAAAGTCGATGACATTACCGTTTTATTTGCTTTCATTTTACATTCAAAATATTGACCTACTTTTACGGTTTCTTTTGATCGTACAATTGCCCCTCCATGGGTCCAGCTCGTATTATTTACATTTTTAGGAGTATCATATTTTAATGTAGTTACATTTAAATTACCGTCACTTACCGTTACATTTTCTGGATCGAACAATGCTGGCGGCCTGCCGTACCATCCAAAACCATCTGTAGCCGGACTTCTGTGCCATTTTGAATCATCAAAAGTTTCGCTATTAAACTCATCAGATTTGTTTTCAGATTTTATCCATTTTTTCCCAATTGGAGTTGGATCATTTCCAATAAAATAAGGCTTATTTGCTGAGGGTGTATCTCTAGCAACAATTACATCAAAACTACACGATGCCGTATTACCTGATGTATCCGTTACAATAAATGTGTTTGTTGTAGTTCCTACAGGAAAAAACTCACCAGATGCCAAACCAAGTGTTTGTTCTGTTATTGCACCAGCTACGTTATCAGTTCCAACAGGGGTATTATAGGTAATTATGACTTCATTTTCTGTCGCTTTAGCTGTAACATTAATTGTGGTTAAACAAGTAATTATTGGAGCTATCTTTTCTTTATCATTCAAAATTTCATTATCATTTTCATTACTACTACAAGCTATAGTTAATAACATAAATGATATGAACACTCCTGTAGTAATTCTATTTCTTAACATATATATTTTTTTACAAAAATAAGCTAACATCTGGGCTAAAATAGATCATATGGTTTTATCTCTACCTTATAATCTTTATATATCGATTAATTTAACCAAATTGCACATGAACCCCGTAAGCATAATAAACACTACTGTTCAACGTTGTTTCTCTTCTAAATAAAATCTCATTGATTCATCTAATAAAAAAAGAGTCTGATTCTTTCGAATCAGACTCACAAAACCACAAAAAACCACTTTTGTGCAAACAAATTAAATAGAAGACTACATCTACTAAATACCAATTAAGGTACCGTGATTTCAACTAAGAAAGTTTTAAAACAAACTTAACAAACGGAATCTAAATTAAATTCCTGAAACCAACTTTAATTGTTTGTATTTTTGCTGCATTGCAGCAATCTCTTTAGCATCTAAATTAGTCTTCCACACATACACATTCTTTAATTTAGACATCGCAGATAGTGCTTCAATACTAGCTACATCTGCTTGTGTGGCATACATTCGTATACTTTCTAAATTTTCTAATTCAATAAGTGTTTTTAAACCTTTATCTGTTAATGCTTTGTTTTTAGAAATATTCAATTTTCTTAAGTTCGAAAATGAATTTAATTGTACAACATGCTCATCGGTCAATCCACTATTTTCTAGAGATAACCATAAAATATTATTCTTAATAGACATTAAAGCTTTTAATTTTTCCGCTATAGAACTTCCGTTACTCTTCCCTGATGGCAACACAACATCATAGGCAAAAGAGTCTGCTGCTAATTCCCTTATTGAAAACCCTTGTTCCTCTAATAAAGTTAATACAGCATCATCTACATTAGAAAAAGTAACCATATCACCTCCTGTATGCCCTTCTAACTTTAAAAAATTAAGGACAACATTCATCATTTCTTCTTTAGGTTCAGTGGCTACAAAATCTATATCATAACTAGCCTTTCCTTGATTAATCCAATATTCTATAATTAATTTTTCTTCTTCAGTAAGTGGTGTTTTTCCTTTTGGAGGCATAAATAATTTATCACCCTCAGATAAATTCACACGTTTCATTAATTCACTTTTATCGGCATTACCTGAAACAATAGTTTTTCCATGCTTTCCCCCTTTCATATACATTTCGATACTTTCAAAAGAAAGTTGTCCTTTTTGCTTACTCGAATTATGACATGAAAAACACTTTGCTTTTATAATTGGATGCACTATATCTCCAAAAAACTGAGCTTGGGTAATTTCTGTTACTTCTGGACGCTTTAAAGGGTCTACAACTTCTTCTTTAAATGGCATATAATGTGTCAAATAATCTTCGCCATGAGTCAAATTACCTCCTAAATGACCGGTTGCAGATAAGCTTCCAATCATTATCACTACAACGACTAAATATAATTTATCTTTAATAGCCTTAAATAACGACAAATCTAAACTTAGTAAATAAGCAAAAAGAGCGATTAGAGTAGTTATAATTCCAGCCCATTTGTGATCATCTAGCGCTTCGTGATTATAGTCGCCACTTGTTGCTAACATTAAGCCAAGTGCACTTGCCCCAACTGCACTCAACGTTCCTAATAATAATGAAAATGGAACTGCTTTTTTTAATCCATTTGTTAATGAAAAGCGTTCTGTAACTTCAATAATAGCGGCAAAAATTAAAAAACCTATGGGCAAATGCACCAGCAACGGGTGAAAACGGCCAAAGAATAATATGATATTAGATTCTTCCATAAATTGGGATTACTTATTTTAAACTCTTTCTAATTTATAAGGTGCTGAATGTCCAGCATTCCATTGACACACATATAAGTTTTTATCTTCATCAACACATACATCGTGCCCATGCCAAATAGGTTTATGCTCTAATTGATATGAAGGCAATAACTTTCCATTTTTATATTCTGGAGCTGTCCCTCCTGGGTTCGAAACCACTTTGTCTCCTTCTAAAACCGTTACAAAACCTGTATGTGCTAGCCAATCAAACTTTGTTTCTCCTTTTGGAATTGACCAACATACACCTGCATATAAATTATTATCGTCAATTACAGCCCGACAGGCATACATATTATTTAAGTGTAGCGTACGTATATATTTACCATCAAGTGTGAAAAATTTATATACATTTTCGGCTCTTGAACTACAAATAAGTACCGGGTTATTTTTATCTCTATAATCCACAGTTACTCCATGGGCATTATGTAGGTTATAATTTTTATCTTCATTATCATGACCTCCCCATTTACGAATAAACTGACCTTTTGCATCATATTGTAAAATATAATCTTTACCATAACCATCAGCTACATAAATATCTCCGTTAGGCCCCACAGCCACTTCTGTTGGACAAAAATGATCTCCAACCTCATAAACCCCAATGGTTTGTGGATGTCCGATATCAAAAATCACTTTTCCATCAAGTGTTGTTTTACTAACTCTTCCGTTGTGTTGTAACAACTCACCCCTTCTATTCAAATACCATCCAGAATCGGTTAAATACAAAAAGTCTTCTCCGCCTTCTTTTGACAAGGTTAAACCATGACCACCAGGGTAAGCTGTTCCCCAATAATCCAATAACTTTCCAGATTTATCAAAAATTAGTATGTTGTTTTTAGGGTTATCTCCCAGCATAATTAACCTCCCTTTACTATCCATAACCATTTCATGGCAATTCAACAAAGGAGTCCTTGCAGAACTTACTTTACCCCAATTTTTATCTAATTTGTATTTATAATCTCCATGACCATAAATAGTATCATCATTCCTTTCTTTTTTACCTGTGATAATATTGGCTCCAAAAGTAGGTGTAGCAACTGTAGCCAATGAAGCTACAGCAGTTGTTTTTAAAAAATTTCTTCGTGTTTTCATCCTCCTTTTTAGCTTAAAATATCTTTTACAACATGTCCGTGTACATCCGTTAATCTGTAACGTCTTCCTTGGTGTTTGTAAATTAATTTTTCGTGATCTACTCCCATTAAATGTAATAGAGTAGCATGAAAATCATGTACATGCACAGGATCTTTAACTACGTTATAACTAAAATCATCAGTTTCTCCATAAGACATTCCTGGTTTTACTCCAGCACCTGCCATCCACATTGTAAATGCACGAGGGTGATGATCTCGACCATAATCCTCTTTAGTTAATCTTCCTTGAGAGTAAGCTGTTCTTCCAAACTCACCTCCCCAAATTACCAATGTATCTTCAAGCATACCACGTTGCTTTAAATCTTGTAATAAAGCCGCTGTAGGTTGATCTGTCATTTGACATTGTCTTTTCATATTACCTGGTAAACCAATATGATGATCCCAACCACGTTGATACAACTGAACAAATTTTACTCCTTTTTCTAACAATCGACGTGCCATTAAACAATTAGCTGCATAAGTACCTGGATCACGACTTTCTTTTCCATACATTTCAAATGTTTCTTCCGATTCATCGGACATATCCGTTACCTCGGGCACCGAAGTTTGCATACGAAAAGCCATTTCATATTGTGCTATACGTGCCTTTATTTCTGGATCACCATAGGCATCATTTTGAATCTCATTTAATTGTTTTAAATAAGCCAACATTTCTGCACGATCATGGCCATCATAATTTTCAGGATTATTCAAAAATAATACTGGATCCTTTCCTGATCTAAATTGAACTCCCTGATGCTCTGTTGGTAAAAAACCATTACCCCATAACCTAGAATACAAAGGTTGACCTCCTCCATTTTTTGATACTAACGTTATAAAAGTAGGTAGGTTTTGATTATCTGATCCTAAACCATAACTTGTCCAAGCACCAATAGAAGGGCGACCAGCTAATTGATGGCCTGTTTGAAAAAATGTAATGGCTGGATCATGATTAATTTGCTCTGTGTGCATTGATTTTATAAAACATATATCATCGACCATTTTAGCTGTATGAGGCATTAATTCGCTCACCCATGCACGACTTTCTCCATACTGCTTAAACTTAAATTTCGAAGGTGCTATTGGCAATGATGATTGCGAAGAACTCATTCCTGTTAAACGCTGTCCTTTTCGTACAGAAGGTGGTAAATCTTGACCAAACATGTCTGTTAATTTGGGCTTATAATCATAAGTCTCAAATTGCGAGGGCCCACCACTTTGAAACAAATACACTACCCTTTTAGCTTTTGGTAGAAAATGTGGTAAACCAGGGATTCCGTTTGGACCCGAAATTGGATTGGCATTGGGGTCACCAATTGGCTTTCCGGGTCCTTTAACAGTACCACTATTTCCAGCTAATAATCTATCTGCTCCCATAAGAGAACCTAAAGCCATTGCTCCAAGTCCCATTGAAGTTTTAGTTAAAAACTGTCTTCTATCTATATTTGCTTCTATTTTTTTAAAATCATGTACGTTTGATCTTAATATATCATGATCATGGTGATGGTGTCCGCTCATAATTTCTATCTTTTTGTTATTGTTACATCCCCGTTTAAAATTACACTTGCTACAATGGCATTAGAAGCCAGCAAATTTGCATCTAAACTTTCTTTAATTTTATAGGCTCCAGCTTCAAGCCAACCTTTAGCTTTTTCAGGGTTTGCTTTAAATCTCTCATATTCTTTAGCTTGTAATTCTGCTAAAACTTTTAATTCTTTTTCTTTCGGATTTCTTCCCGTAAAACGGACATAAGCCATTTTAATTCCCTCAATTGAATCACTCATTTCTGTCATACGCTCGCCCATTACTTTTGCTGCTTCCAAATATGTTGGATCATTTAATAATACTAAAGCTTGCAATGGAGTATTTGTTTTTTGTCTTTTTACAGTACAAACACTTCTTTCGGGTTGATCAAAGGTGGCCAATGTTGGGTTGGGTACTGTTCTTCTCCAATAGGTATAAAAACTTCTTCTGTAAAGGTCATCTCCTTCATCTTCTTCATAAGTCCCCGATGTCATTGCATACAAACCTTTTGGTTGATAAGGCTTAACACTTTTTCCTCCAACTTTTTTATTTAATAAACCTGCAGCTAATAAAGCATTATCTCGCATCATTTCACTTGTTAAACGTGTACTTGGGCCTCTTGCTAACCAAATATTTTCACTATCCACATCTCTTAACTCTTTAGGGGTATAAGAACTTTGCTTGTAGGTTGCAGAACTTACTATTAATTTTTGAAGTGCCTTGACGTCCCAACCTGATTCAACAAATGTAAGTGCCAACCAATCTAAAAGTTCGGGATGCGAAGGTAAATCACCTTGATTCCCAAAATCTGCTGTAGATTTTACAATACCTCTTCCAAAGTAGTTTTGCCAGTACCTATTAACCGCTACACGAGCTGTTAAAGGGTGTTCCTCCAGCGTAAGCCATTCTGCTAAACCTAATCTATTTTTTGGTAAACCTTCAGGCATTTCCAATACACTTTTAGGAGTGTTTGGGTAAACTTGATCTCCGTATGCATCATATACTCCTCGCTCTAACACAAATGCATCTCTAGGCTTATCCATTTCTTTCATTATCATAACTTCTTGCACCTTTTCAACAGAATCAACATAGGTACTTCTTATTTCTGCTAAACCTTTAAATGCTTCTTTAAATGGTTTTGATACATTAGTTAAATAAAAATCTTTAAGTAATGATTTTTGAGCTGAAGTTAAATCTTCAACTTTAGTAGCGGCAATTTCTTTTACCTCTTCAGCTTTCGCTAGATTCATTACTTCAATAGCACTTAATTTTCTATGATATACTTCTATATCATCATATTTGGCATCTTTAGTACCTACGCCTCTCCACCGTGCTCCAATTTGTAAATTTGGTTCTACAGGTCCATTATATATTTCATCGGTCAGATTATGAAAAATAATATCCTTAGTTAAGTTATCAATTTCAACTTCCGTTTCTATTTCTTTACCATTCATATAAATCTTCCCTCCTGCCGCAGAGCTGGAACCATCATAGGTAACCATAAGGTGCACCCATTGATCTCTTGGCACATCAACTTTTGTATGCTCAATAATCGCATTTTCGGGCCATGTGTGCGCTAACATCCACTCTAACTTATTATCTTTTAAGTATAGGTGATACCCTTTAAAACTATGTAATCGAGATCCTTTATTTTTATGAAAAATTACTCCTTCCTTTAATTCTTCAGGAATGTTTACCCATAAACCAATACTAAATGAATGGTCTCTTTTAAAAATCCCTACTCCTTTTAGATCTAACCAGGCATCCCCATTCATTTTTAGCGCACGTCCGTTATGCCCTTGTACAAAGTTTAGCTTTTCTTTATTAGAAAATTCCAAGCGATGCTCCACCTTTAATGAAGGATTTAAACTATTTTTTATTGGACTACTATTTAATGTATAATGTGCTGTTTTTTTATCTGAAGACACTCTTTTGATTACATTTTTATAAGTACCCGTTTGTAACCATTTTTCAAATCCAACTTTTTCTTCGGTTGCTACTTTAGCCAACAAATTTTCTTTTTGTTTAATTTTACTATCCGTTTCCTTTAAAAAAGATGCTTGTTTTTCTGTAGGTATCATCATTGTAGGTACTGGTAAGCTATTATCCCACGAAATTTGACCTGTTTCATTTATATTATTAAAGAAACTATATAATTGAAAAAATTCTTTTTGAGAAATTGGATCGTATTTGTGATCATGACATTTAGCACAAGCAACAGTAAGTCCCATAAATGCCTCTCCTACTAACGAAGCTCTATCTGACACATACTCAGATCTAAACTCTTCATCAACAATTCCACCTTCCATATTTTGAGGGTGTAATCTATTAAACCCTGTAGCTAAAATTTGTTCCTTTGTAGGATCTGGCAACAAATCACCCGCCAATTGCCATTTAATAAATTCATCATAAGGCATATTTTCATTAAATGCTTTAATAACCCAGTCTCTCCAAGGACTCATATCCCTAAAACGATCTACTTGGTAACCGTAAGTATCCGAATAACGAGACAAATCCATCCAATCTGTCGCAATTTTTTCGGCATAGTGAATCGAATTTAGCAATCGATCAACTTGTTTACCATATGCATCAGCTGAAGTGTCCGCTAAAAAAGCTTTAATTTCTTCGGGTGTAGGCGGTAATCCTGTTAGGTCTAAAGACAATCTTCTTAACAATAACTCTTTTTCGGCCTCTTTAGATGGAGTTAATTTTTTCTCTTCTAAAGTTTTTACAATAAAATTATCTATTGGATTATTGACAAAATCTTTGTTTTTCCCTTTTACCTTAGGAATATCAAATTTTTGTGGTTTAATAAATGCCCAATGTGGCTTATACTCCGCTCCGTCATTAACCCACTTAACTAAAACTGCTTTTTCATAATTAGATAAAGGCACATTAAATTCGGGAGTTGGCATGATCTGCGTAGGATCTGTCGATAATATACGCCTTATTGCTTCTGATGATTCAATATCACCTGGTACAATAGCATATTTACCAGGAGTCTCTGGCAGCTCGCCATAAGCAACTTCTTCAACATCCAATTGTAAACCAGCTTTTTGCTTTGCCTTATCTGGTCCATGACAGGCATAACATTTGTCTGAAAGTATAGGCTTTACATGTATATTAAAGTCTAATTTTTCTGGAAGTGATTCATAATCTTCGGCTATACTATCTGGTATATTAGGACCACACGATATTTGTAATGCTACGCTAATAATACCTAAATAAAAACCGCTATTTCTTAAAAATTTTCTCATATCTAAATAACAAATACAATAGAATGAATTAAACACTTTATCGTTTTCGTAAAAATAGATGATTATTAACTATTATTCCTGAAATCTATATAGACTGTATATAGACTGCACATGAATTATATATAGATTATAAAATAAAAGTTATTATAAAAGCATTGTATTTACTATGTTTGCAGCACAAAATGAAATAACAATGTGTTTTTTTAGTAGATTTTTAATCTTATCAACAATTTTTTTTTTAAGCACTAATGTCTATATCCTAAATGCTCAAAAAAAGCATATTTCTGATATTTCATTTCCTGAAAAAAAAGAACACGTAGCTCGCCTAACAAAAAATGATAGTTCATATATTGAATGGGAAGAAAAATTGACCAAACACATTTCAAATAATGATACTATTGCTCAAATTAAAGTACTAAACAAACTAGGTGATTTGTATTGCAATCGTATTAATTATGAAAAATCCTATGACAGCTATTGGCAAGCTTTATTATTAGCCGAAAAAACAAACAACATGGCTACTATGGCTAAAAGCTACAACGGAATTGGTATTTTGTATAGCCTATATAATCGAAGAGATGAAGCTCTCAAATATTATTTAAAATCTTTAGAGATTAACAAAAAGCTTGTTAAAAAAAAGGAATTAAAGGCTAATGCTTTAATAAAAAATTACCTCCCATTAGCAACACATTATTTTTATGAAAATGATCCAGATACAATGCAAAGTTATTTGGAAATGGCTGAGTCTATAGTTAGTGCCGATAATCCTTTCATAAATTATTTAAAAGCTCATTATGGATATTTATCATTGTTAAAAAAAGAGTATAAAAATGCCCTTGAACAATTATTACCTCATGAAAATTACCTTTTAAAAGAAAATCCAAGTTATTTAGTGGTTTTATATGCAATGATCGGCGATTGTTATTTTAGTTTAAAGAAGTATGAAAAAGCCATTTTTTATTATGAAAAATCAAATGCCATAGGATACCAATATAAAAATCATCTTAATTTTTTACCTGATACTTATGAAAAAATTTCTGAAGTATACCGTAGAATTGATGATGAATCCAAAGCTTTAAAAAATTTATTGACATCGCATGAAATTAATCAATATCTGTATAGTAGTCGGAGCCCTAATAACCAATATTTATTAGAAATTAAAGATCAATTTATGTTAGAAAAAGAGCGGTTAGACAAACTAGCTGCTGACCAAAAATTAGAACAATTACTACATACAGAATCACTTTGGAGGTTACGTTATATTATAATGCTTATAAGTGCTGTTTTTTTAGTTGCTCTAAGTATTTGGATATATCGTTACACCACTAACAAACATAGAAGTGAAAAGAAAATGTTGATACAAAAAAAGGAATTGGAAACTAAAAAATCTGAAGAAATTCTTGAGATAAAAAACAAAGAACTTACCGAATCCACACTGCGCCTAATGGCTAAAGATGAATTACTAAATGATGTAAAAACTAATTTAAAAGAGATTAGCGAAAACCCAAATGCTAGTAGTATAAAAAAACTAATAAAAACTATTACCATCAACTCTAAAGAAAATTGGTCTGAGTTTGAAAGCAGATTTACTATGGTCAATCAGGGTTTTTATAGTCGATTAAAAAAGAAATATCCTAACTTAAGTCAATATGATTTAAAAGTATGTGCTTTGATAAAACTTGGCTTTTCGGGTAAAGAAATGTCAAAAGTTATGGGTATTTCATATGAAAGCGCCAATACTTCTCGCTATAGACTTAGAAAAAAAATCAATTTAGATAAGAATGTAAATCTGGTTGAATTTATTAATGACATTTAACAATCACTTATATACAACAAGTAATATCCTCAATTTTGATTTACACAAAACTTTGGATACTACCTTAATAAATATATAATGCTCCTTATAAAACTAGTTAACGTGAGTTCTATATAGTTTTATCCAACTACCAAAATTGTAAATTCGAATGGTTTTCGATAGAAAATTGTATCCGAGAAAGACAATTTTGATAAAAAAAGAGGATTCCCGATATAAAATCCTTACAGAATTTCATGCTAATTTACATCTTTTTCTTATATAGAACTCACGCTATTTGCTTAATAGTGATCTCTAAAATTCATCTTTTAATCTCAAGAAAAACTTATTCTTCACGTAATGATTTTACTGGTTCAACACTAGCCGCTCTGTAACTTTGAAAACTTACCGTTAATAATGTGATCATTAAAATTATTATACCAGCAACAATAAATAAATACCATGGTAAAGCTATATGAAAAGCAAAGTTTTCTAACCATTTATTTATTAAATACCAAGCTACAGGAGTAACTATAAAAAAGGCTATCAAAACAAGATTTAAAAAATCTTTAGAAAGTAATATAACTAATTCGCTAGTTTTAGCACCTAATGCTTTCCTAACACCTACTTCTTTTGTTCGCTTATTTGCCACTAAGGCCGCTAATGCATATAGGCCCATACATGTAACTAATAATGCCAACAGTGTAAAAAAAGTAAGCATTTTTCCGTCATTTTTATCTCGCTTGTATTGTTCATTATAAAAACTGTCACCAAAAAAATAATCAAAACTAGTTTTTTTGAAATGACTATTCCACACTTTTTTTGTAGCTAAAACAAAATCGTCAATCCTGTTTGTTGACAAGCTTATGGTAATATAATTAGTTGGTATCCATCCAATAACTCCATTTAAAAGAAATATTACAGGCGTATACCCATTATTTAAACCTTGTTGATGCCAGTTTTCAGTTACTCCTATAATAGTATATGGTATGGGCTGCTCTTCTAATAGTACTTCTTTACCTATAGCCTCTTTTGCATTATTAATTTCAAGCGATTTTAATGCCGATTTATTAATAACTATTTTATGCTTTTCATCACCAAAACTTTTATCAAAAAATCGACCTTCAATTAAATTTATTTTATAGGTATCTAAATAATAATAATCTACAGGAAACATTTTAAATAATCGATTTTTATCATCTGATGCTGATTTTAATTTGTTCGCTGCAGCAATAGGAATATCCATACCTGGTACAGCTCCTGACAAACTTACATTTTCAACATCGTTTCTACTCTTTAATTCATTCGAAAAACTTTCTAATTTATGGTACAAATTATCAATGCCTATGGGGAATTTCAAAACCATTTTTTGATTAATATTAACCCCTAAAGGCTGAGTCTGCATAAATTTAATTTGCTTATATATAGTTAAGGTTCCTATAATCAAAAATAAAGACAAACCTAATTGAAGGACAACTAAAAAGCTTAAAGGCGATATTTTTGATTTCCCTACTCTTAATTTACCTTTTAGTAATGATGCTGGTTTTAAAGAAGATAAAATAAAAGCTGGATAAAATCCTGAAAGAAAAACACATATTCCAAAAACTAATATTGCCAAAGCCCAAAATCCAAACTGACTTAAAGGCATAAAAAACAACTTTAAATCTACTAAGTTATTTAATCCTGACAAGGCAATTACAATCAAAATAGCCGCTAAAACTAAAGCCAATATATTCATTAATAAGGATTCAAACATAAATTGATAAAATAGTCCCTTATTTTTAACACCTTGTACTTTTTTTATTGCTATTTCGGTTATTCGCTCATAAGATTGTGCTATTGAAATATTCACATAATTACTCCAAGCAATAATTAATATAATTATTGCTACAAATAGCAAAGCATATAAAGTTATTTTATTCCCTTTGATTTCTCTTTCAGATTCCTTCCATTTATTCAAATGAATATCTTTCAAAGGAACTAATGAAACTCCCCATATTTTTGATTTTAAAGCATCTTTAGTTTTGTACTTTTCTGACACAGCAGGAAAAGCTTTTTCAACTGTTTCGGGGTCAATATTTTTATCTAATTGTACATAAGTATATACCGTATGCCAATACCAAAAATCTTGTTTCCAAGCAGGCAAACTACTGTACGAAATAAAATAATCAAATTGGATATGCGAATTTTTAGGAAAATCTTCGATAATTCCAGTCACTTCGCATTTTTTAATTTCATCTTTAGTTGCAAAAGACATTATCTTCCCTATAGGGTTTTCTTCTTTAAAAAATTTTGAAGCTACCTTTTGAGAAATCACAACCGAATTAGGATTATCTAACATAGTCAACCGATCACCTGCTATTAATTTAAAATCAAATAACTCAAAAAAAGTTGTATCGGCATAAGTCACCGTATTTTCGCGAATATATTCATCTTTGTAGCCAACTATCTGCTCTGTTTGACCAATGTCTAATCTTGTAAAATTTTTTATTCCAGCAATATGTTCTTTCATAGCTGATCCGTATCCAAATGAAGCACTTGGCCAAGCATCAGTTAATACATCTCCTTCATAAAAATCACTTTCAACTCTATAAATATCATCTGCTTTAGAATGAAATGTATCATAAGTAAATTCGACATTGGCATATAACACAATTAACACCGCTGCAGCTAAGCCAATAGCTAAGCCAAGGATATTTATTATGGCTAATTTTTTATTTTGTAATAATGTTCGAATTGCAATTTTGAAATAATTATAAATCATTTTATATTTTTTTAGTTGTTTGTAATGAACTAATTAACAGTATCTATTTTTGCCTTTACTGAGTAAACAACCTATCCTCAAATACTTTTTTTCCGTCAAGCATTCGAATAATTTTATGAGCATATTTTGCATCATGCTCACTATGAGTTACCATAACTATTGTAGTCCCTTGATTATTCAATTCCATTAAAAGTTCCATGACCTCACTCCCATTACTGCTATCAAGATTTCCTGTAGGTTCATCTGCTAATATTAATTTGGGATTATTTATTACAGCCCTAGCAATGGCAACCCGTTGTTGTTGCCCTCCTGATAATTGCTTTGGAAAGTGTTTACGACGATGCATTATCTGCATTTTTTCTAATATTTTATGAACTCTTTCTTTTCGTTCTGCTTTTTTAATTCCTAAATAAATTAATGGCAATTCAACATTTTCAAAAACTGTAAGCTGATCTATTAAATTAAAACTTTGAAATATAAAACCTAAAGTATCTTTACGAATATCTGCCCGCTGACTTTCATTATAATTCGTTACATCTTTTCCATTAAAAATGTAATTTCCTCCATCTAAAACATCAATCATTCCTAATACGTTTAGCAACGTAGATTTACCACAACCAGAAGGTCCCATAATAGCTACAAAATCTCCTTTATACACTTTAAAAGACAGGTCGTCTAAAGCTTTTGTTTTAACTTCTTCTGTTTTATAGTATTTTTTTAAATTCTTTAATTCAATCATATTTAATCTATTTTAAACATGTATAATAATTACCGTGCCATTTAAATAAAACAATGAAAAACAACACTATACAATAAAAAAACTCATTTTACCTGTTCGAAAATGACTCATCTTTGTACGTTAATGATACACTTTTTTAAACTCTGTATATTTACTAATTTATAATTTTTGATAGGTTTAATATTGTTGTAATATTGTATTTATGCTATTAAAAAATGCCCACATATTAGTAGTTGATGATGACTCTGATGTATTAACCGCTATTAGACTTTTATTAAAATCTAAGGCTAAATTGGTTATTACCGAAAGAAATCCAAATAATATTGAATCATTAATTACCCAGAATAAGTTTGATATTGTTATACTGGATATGAATTTTAATGGATTTATAAACACAGGAAATGAAGGTATTTTTTGGCTTAATAAGATTAAAAACATTGATAAACAATTACTCGTTACTCTTATTACCGCATATAGCGACATAGACCTAGCAGTCAAATCTTTAAAAGAAGGTGCAGCCGACTTTTTAGTAAAACCATGGAAAAATGATAAATTAATTGCTTCTATTGAAGAAACACTCAATAAAAAAAAATCTAAAGCTTCTAATAAACTTAATTTATTAAAGACTAAATCTCAAATAATAGGAAAAAGCCCAATTATGAAAGATGTTTTTTCCAAAATAAATAAAGTCGCACCAACAGATGCTAATATTTTAATTTTAGGTGAAAACGGAACTGGGAAAGACCTTATTGCAAAAGCCATACATCATAATTCTTTACGAAAAAACAAAGCTTTTATAAAAGTTGATGTAGGGGCTTTAACTCAAACTTTATTTGAAAGTGAACTATTTGGATACACTAAAGGAGCTTTTACAGATGCTAAAACCAACAGAACTGGTAGACTTGAAGCAGCTCACGGAGGTACACTTTTTTTAGATGAAATAGGAAATATTAGTTTACAACAACAAGCCAAATTACTTACTGTTTTACAAAATAGACAAGTGACACCACTAGGTGCAAATACGCCTATTCCTATAAATATTAGACTCATATGTGCTACAAATTTGGATATATCATTGCTTGCCAATGAAACCAAATTTAGAAAAGACCTTATTTACAGAATTAATACCGTAGCACTAATTATACCTCCACTAAGGGAACGTGGTAAAGATCTTACTCTATTAGCCCAACACTTTATTGAAGTATATTCTGAAAAGTACTCAAAATCAAAACTTCAATTAGGAGACGATTTTATAGAAAAATTAAAGAAATATCATTTCCCAGGTAATGTTCGCGAACTTCAATATACCATTGAACGTGCTGTTATTATGTCTGAAAATAATATATTAAATAAAAATGATTTGGAATTTTCATCCATAGAAAAAAATGCAGTAACAATACAACAAAACGAGTTGAGGCTTGATATTATTGAAAAAAAAACCATTTTAAAAGCTATCGAAAAGCATAATGGAAATATTTCAAAATCAGCAAAAGAATTAGGAATTACGCGAACAGCATTGTATAGAAGATTGCATAAATATGATTTATAAAAAATACAAATTAGCACTAACACTAAGAGTTTTATTTTTATTTTTTATGCTTACAATATTAGCATACACCCTAAGTATATTTAATTTCAAAACCACACTTCACCTTACTTGGGTAGTCTTCATTTTGATTATACTTTCGCTATATTGCTTTTACAATATTTATCGATTTGTTTTTAAACGACTTAATGAAATTGATGATTTTTTTGAAGCTATTAGCTTCCGCGATTTTTCTTGCCACTTTAATGAAGATAGCGGTCCTAAAGATATTAGAGAGTTGCATAAACAATTTAATACCGTAACTAAAACCATTAAAGAATTACATAAGGAAAGAGAAATTCAACACCTGCATTTAAAAAAAATAATAAACCTTATTGACACAGGTATAATTGCTTATAATCTAAAATCTAAAGAAGTACTTTGGATTAATGATTCTTTTAAACAGCAATTACATATTCCTTCAATAAAAAACATTCAATTTATTAATAAAAGAGCTCCACAACTTTATCATACTATTTTTTTAGAACAGCATGCTAATGATACCAATATTAATGTAGTTATAGAAAATAAAAAAACAAGCTTATTATTATCTAGCTCCATTTTTAAAGCACAAAATGAGCTCGTCAAAATAATTGTAATAAAAAATATTGATGATACCTTAAATCGAACCGAATCTGAGGCTTGGAAAAAATTATTAAGCGTAATGACTCATGAAATAATGAATTCCATCACTCCTATTTCATCTTTAGCCGAAACATTACACTCTAATATAATAGCACATAGCAATGCTCCAAATAAAAATTTATTAGATATCGATGATTTAAATATTGGTATTAATAGTATAAAAAAAAGAAGCTTAGGTTTACTATCATTTGCAAAAACTTACCGTAGCTTGAGCAAAATAACAGAGCTCAATTTGAGTAAAATATATGTAAAGGAACTATTTAATACTATAGAAGCATTACTACTCCCTTCATTAAAAAGTGAATCGATATCATTAGTTTTCGAAATTGATAATGACAGGATTCAAATTGAAATGGATAGTTATTTAATTGAACAAGTACTTATCAATCTAATTTTAAATGCAGCAGAATCTTTCGAAGATATTCAAAATGCAAAAATTACAATTAAAGCCCAAGTAAATAAGGATGGACACCCAATTATTTACGTAATCGATAATGGGAAAGGAATTCCTAATGAAATTATAGATCAGGTTTTTATTCCATTTTTTACTACAAAAAAAACGGGTAGTGGTATTGGCCTAAGCCTTTGTAAACAAATTATGTTACTACATAAAGGTGAAATAGCCATAAAAAGTATTAAAAATACAGGTACTGTAGTAAGTATTCTTTTTAACTAACTACAATTTTATTTGCTAAGTTTATATTACTATAAGTTTAAGGAATAATTCTTTTCCCAAAATTAATAAGAATTTGAGGCCTTTTAAAGCCAACAATTTTAGTACGCATATTCCCATGATAATCAATAATCAAAAGTGTAGGATATGAACGCACTCCGTACTTTTCGATAAGTGCTCTCCCCTCCTGTGTCTCTCCGTCAACAGTAATACTCACATAATTTTCATTATAATATTCCCCGACAGCTTTATCTTTAAAACTTATTCGTTTCAATTTTTTACATGGTGGACACCAATTAGCATAAATGTCTAAAAAAATAAATTTCTTCTCTTCCTTTGCCTTTTCTAAGGCTTGTTCCCAAGTTCCTTTAAAAAATTGAATTCCTTTTTTATCCCCTACATTACTATAGCTTGAAAAAAGAAATATCATTAATACTAAAAAAGGTATAAAAATTTTCTTTTTCATGATATGTATATTTATATCCAAAACGAGAAGAGATATTGATTTTTTGGTAATTTACATAAACCTAAATTAAAACAGTTTTAATTTATCTTTTTAAAAGTAATACATAAAATGAAACCGTTTTCAATAAAAAATAGGTTTATTCCAATGAAAAGCTTGTTCTTTATAAACAAAAATATCCTACAATTATTCTAAAATTACGATGGAATTACTATAACTTTACCCAATAAAAATAAAATTTAGTCTTGAAATTAAAACAGTTTTTTACTAAAAGGTATTTTAAATTTATAAGTAATAAATACTTATTTATTGCATTATTCTTTGCAATTTGGATGCTTTTTTTAGACACCAATTCATGGCTAATTCATCGCACCTTAAATAAAGAACTCAAGGTACTTGAAGAAAACAAACAGTATTACCAAACTGAAATATCCAAAGATGAAGCGCTTATTACAATTTTAAAAGACAGTACAGGTTTAGAAAAGTATGCCCGTGAAAAATACTTCATGAAAAAAGAAAATGAAGATATTTACATTATTGAATATAAAAAAGATAGTGTCGATGAAAATGAATGAAATCATTTTTGAGCGCTTTGCTTCAATTACAGCCAAACAATGGAAGCAAAAAATTCAATATGAGCTTAAAGGTTTAGATTATCAAAATACACTTGTTAAAAACAGTTCTGATGGCATTCCGCAATTACCTTTTTATTCAGAATCTGATTTAAAACACCATTGTTATACAAAATTTCCTCAAAAAATAAATGCCTGTATTCACATAATTGATAACAATGAAATTTTAGCTAATACAAAAGCAGTTCAAGCTATTGAAGCTGGTTTTACCTGTATCTATTTTTCTGTTTTTAATTCTAATTTAAATGTGGATGCATTATTACAAAATATAGCGGTCAAAACTTTTATAAATCCCCATTTTTTAAATGTTGATTTTTCAAAATATATCCATTCAAAATATAATAATGTCACAGTTTTGTGTGACCCCATTGGTAAAATTGCACAAACAGGAAATTGGTACCGTAATTTTAGCCATGATTTTGATCAATTAAACAATATACTTGATCATTCACCTTCAAGTTTAATGATAAATCTAAGTCTATTTCATGATGCTGGCGCTACCCCTGTACAGCAATTAGCATACTCACTGGCTCAATTACTACAATACGATCAACAAGTTTCTTTAAAAAAATGTAATTCCATTACTTATTCTATTGCTGTCGGAACAGACTTTTTTATGGAAATTGCCAAATTAAAGGCCCTTCGTGTACTTACAGATAGTTATTTCCAATCACAAAACAACGTGATTGATTGTGTGTTAATTCAACAAAAAAGTCAACGTAATATTCATCTTTTTGATTCTGATTTAAATCATGAAATCTCGACCCTTGAACATCAAATCGGTCAATATGGAGGTGTAAACTACATAACTACTTATCCTGAAAACTATATTTATTTTGAAGAAGAAATTGATCTCATTAATGAACAAAACCATCAGTTAACACTAAAAACAAAAAATGAATATAGTATTATTAATGACGCTACTTTTATTGAAAAACTGACTCAACAGCTCATCGATAAATCACTCATTTTATTGAAAAGCATTGAACAAGGTGGTGGTTTTACAAATCAATTACACAAAGGAATAATTCAAAAAAAAATAAAAGAAAAAGAAAGTATTGAACAAAAAGCGTTTAACAAACAATTCACAGTAAAAATTCCAATAACAAAAAACACACCAATACAATATCCGTTTCTTAAAACTAGAGAACAACGCTCTTTTTGGCAACCTATTAACAAAAAGCGCTTAACTGCACCACAAGAAAAGCCCATATGGGATAAATTATATTCAAATGGATAAATTTTCTATAAATTATACTAAAATTGATATGCCTAATCTTGAAACCCTACAAGCAGCTGGCTACCCCCCTTTTACTCGTGGTTATTATACTCACAACTTTATAACTCAAGTAAATTCAATTAATTTATTTTCGGATCAAGTACATTACCATATTTCTAAATTATCAGCAATAGAAATGATCCAACTTTTCAATCAAATTATTTCTAAAAAAGAAACTATACTAAACACTCCGATTGTTAATTTAAAATTTTCATTTACAAACACTATCAATAATGTAATTTCAATTAGAGTATTAAGAACCGTATTAGCTTGTATATGTAATGATTTATATGAAAAACCTAATGCTTTAAAATTTAATTTTATTGCTTTCGCAGAAGGGGGCAATGCCATTTCCGAAATTTACAACTTTGCTAACATGGCACAAATTAACACTTTAATCATCGAAGAGAATCAATATCACACCTTCTTAAAAATCCAAACTTTGCTTCCAAAATTCCCTATTGATTGTTTATCAGGCAGTAAAGAAATAGAAGAAAAAACTGCTTATTTATTTACTAAAGTTTATTCAAAAATATTTTCATAATAAAATAAATTGTGCCACTACACTTTTATATTGTAAATTCAACAAAAAAACAAAAATGAATTATACCGC
Source organism: uncultured Aquimarina sp. (assembly GCA_947489195.1). GTDB lineage: Bacteria > Bacteroidota > Bacteroidia > Flavobacteriales > Flavobacteriaceae > Aquimarina. The sequence goes on from CANLCT010000010.1 coordinate 60,978, forward strand.
TAAAATGTTGCGTGACGACGCTTTAAAAGGAAAAACTATAGTAGTAACAGGCGGTGGTAGTGGTCTAGGAAAATCAATGACTACTTACTTCATGGAATTAGGGGCTAACGTAATTATAACTTCGCGTAATATAGAAAAACTTGAACGTGTAAAAACAGAATTAGAAACAAAAACAGGAGGTAAATGCCTTGCTTTGGCTTGCGATGTAAGAAATATTGAAGAGGTAGAAGCCATGCATAAAAAAGCTATAAAAACCTTCGGAAAAGTTGATGTTTTACTCAATAATGCTGCCGGAAATTTTATTTCACCAACCGAACGCCTTTCTGCAAATGCTTTTGATACAATAATCGATATCGTATTAAAAGGAACCAAAAACTGTACGCTTACCTTTGGTAAACACTGGATTGATACTAAGCAAACCAATACAAGTGTGTTAAATATTGTTACTACCTATGCTTGGACAGGTTCTGCCTACGTAGTTCCTAGTGCCACTGCTAAAGCTGGAGTATTAGCTATGACAAGATCATTAGCTGTTGAGTGGGCTAAATACGGTATGCGTTTTAATGCCATTGCTCCCGGACCTTTTCCTACCAAAGGTGCTTGGGATAGGTTATTACCCGAAGATATTAGAGGCAAATTCGATTTAGCTAAAAAAGTCCCTCTAAAACGAGTTGGAGAACATCAAGAGCTTTCAAATCTAGCAGCTTACTTAGTATCTGATTTTTCAGCTTATATGAACGGAGAAGTAATTACTATTGATGGAGGCGAATGGCTTAAAGGTGCAGGTCAAATGAATTTATTAGAACAAATTCCTGAAGCTTTATGGGACCAATTAGAAGCAGCCATTAGATCAAAAAAAAGGAGCTAATTTTAACTGCAATAAAATGCATCTAAAAATTTAATAGCTAATCACTCATAAATCATATTTTAATTTATTATTTCATAAAAAAAATTTATTGACAAAACAGTAAAATGGCTTAGTTATTGCTAAAAGCTTATAGTACTATTATTTTTGAATTAAATAATGTATTATTGTAAAAAAATAACCCTCAATTTAAATTTTCAATTATGAAAAAGACTTTTAAATTTTTAGTATTAACTATTAGCTTATTATTATCTGGAGCTACATTTGCTCAAAGTATTGAGTTTGCAACACCTCCTAAAAAAAGCATCCCTAAAGCACAAAGCATTCCTGGGTATAAAATAAAATATACAGCTACTAAACCAAGTACTATTTATTTAGGTATAAAAAAAGATGGAAAAGCAATTGGTAATGCTGTTCATAAAGTACCTGGTGCAGGTACAAAAACTATTGATTTAAGCCTTTGGATTTGGGAAGGAGCATCTCAATTGAGTAAAAATTCTAATTACACGTATACGCTTTCAATGTGGGCAGATCCAGAAAATGTATTCGAACATATGGCAGCTGAAGCTAAACCAATCGATGGTGTTACCGTAGGTAAGAAGAAGAAGAAGAAAAAAAAGAAGAAAAAAAACTAATTCTAATTTAGTTCTTTATTACAATATACCCCCACTTACTAAAACAAATGTAAGTGGGGGTTATTTTTTTAAGTATTTATTTGTTGCTCTGGCTGCTTAAATAATTCTAAATAAGCTTTCCCTATATTATTTATAATGTCAGATGCTAAAAGTGCTTGATAACCTAAACTATCAACAGCTATATCTGCTGCACTACCATGTAAATAAACCCCAAAAACACAAGCTTGTAAAGCTTTATAGCCTTGACTTATTAATCCTGTAATCATACCAGCTAGTACATCTCCTGTACCTGCTGTTGCCATACCTGGATTGCCTGTTGTATTAACATAAATTTCATCGTGATATACAGTAATCGTATTTGCTCCTTTTATTACAACAATACAATCATACTTTTTAGAAAATAATTTTGTTTTATGCAGCTTATCAAAATCATCGCTCCATTTACCAATTAAACGCTCCAATTCTTTTACATGAGGTGTAAATACTGTTTGCTTTGGAATATGTGATAAAAATATTTTATTTTCTGAAATAATATTTAATCCATCGGCATCCACTACTAAAGACTTATTATTTTGTTTTAAAAACTTAGTAAAAGCTTCAACTGTTTTTTTATGTGTACCTAAGCCTACACCTAAACAAATTACATTAGGTATTATATCATAATCAAAATCATCTAAATAGTCATCACTATCATTATATATAACCATAGCTTCGGGCACGCCTACCTGCAATACCTGATAACCACTTTCGGGTATTAATGCCGTTGCTAAACCAGCACCAACACGTAAACAGGATTTTGTGGCCAGTAATATACTTCCCATTTTACCCTTACTCCCTCCTATTAATAAAGCATGTCCATAGCTTCCTTTATGACTGAACTTTTCTCGCGGTTGGTAAAGTCTTAATACCTCATTTTTAAGAATAAGCTCCATTTTAGTATTGACTTCATTTAAATAGTTCGTATCCAAACCTATATCAATAATATCTACATCCTGAGCATATTTAGCTGTTTCTGGTAAAAAGAAAATTAATTTAGGAGCTTGAAACGTTAAGCATACATTAGCATAAATTACCGAATTTTCATCCTCAACGGGTTTCTCTGCATACACCCCTGAAGGTATATCAATGGATAATATAAATGCATTAGAGCTATTTATATGGCCTATTAACTTTTTTACCCAAGATTCCATTGATCTGTTCAAGCCTATTCCAAAAATAGCATCAATAACCATATCACTAGCAGTAATAACAGGCTTTTCATCTTCATTTTTTAATTGAACTGGCCATTCATTATCAATCGCTTTTAAACGATCATAATTAACTAGAAAAGTTTCAGTACGATTGGTGCTAAAATTAACAATATATGTAGTTACATTATACCCGTGCTCTACTAGAAGACGAGCTACAACCAAACCATCTCCTCCATTATTTCCTAAACCACAAAATATATGTATCGGCACTTGGGCTCCTTGTAAACGTTCATGGATCGTATTAAAAACAACTGTTCCAGCACGTTCTACTAAGTCCAAGAAAGTAATATTTTGATTTTTTATAGTTAAATAATCTGCTTCTTTTATATGTGATAATCCAAGTAATTTCATAACTATAAATATAATAATGATTACATTATTATAGCTTTTTAAGCTATTATATTTTGCATTACACACACCATAAGTAGGTTTTTTCTTTAAACTAATAGATGTGTGTTAATTTGCTATCTATAAACCAATAACTAAAAACTCATAAACTACAAATTAAATAAGGGTATCAGAATTTAAAAAACAAAATGCGCTACACAAACACCTGCTTAAAAACAAAAATAAAGGATTAAGTGCGTATTTATTTGTTGTTAACAACTATTTTTCCTACATTTATGAAATAATCTAAATCCATATACCCCATGAAAAATAAATTTCCAACTAAAATAGTTTCTGTTGTTTTATTTACTTTCATTATACAAATGGTTATTGTATTAAAAACTGACAGTGAAAAAACAAATAATATAAAAAAAGAATTAGTTAAAGTAATTAAACTAGATAATGACTCTTCTATATCTGCTTTGATTTTTAGAAATTCAAAATAATTTTCAAAAACTTTAACTAAAAAGCTCGGATATAATATAATTCATAATTTTTTTAGTTCACTTTTAGTAATAAAGCTTACTATTAATATCCATAATTATTTTCTACACTTAGTTTAGAGCCATTGAGAACTACGGCTAAATTTTGCAGTCGTTTTTGTTCGAAATAAGTTTCTGGATACGTTAAAATTCTTTTATCTGTGTAACCTTCTCTAACAACATAAATTGTTAAATCAGCCAGTTTACTTATCAATAATGTATCAGTTACTAATGTTGATGGAGCTGTATCAACAATAACAAAATCATAATTTTCTTCTAAATAAGCAAACATTTCTTGCACTCTCGGTTGAATTAATAGACCAGAAGGATTAGGAGGAATATCTCCGGAAGGAATGATATCGATTGGGTTTTCCGTATTTTCTTTATAAATTACATCAGTAGGTTTTAATTCAGAATTCATTATATAATTTGTAAAACCTTTAGTTTTTTTCCCTTTAGGTAAATCTAAAAAAACATGAAATTTCGGATATCTAAAATCTGCCCCAACATAAGCTACTTTACTACCATAAATAGCTAATGTTTTTGCTAAATTAGAAGATATAAACGTTTTACCCTCACCAGATATACTTGATGTAACAAAAATGACTTTTCCGTTCTCTTTTTTTACTCCAGCCATTACAAAGTCTAAATTTGATCTAAGAATTCTAAATGCTTCTGATATCGGAGTCCTACTCTTTTCCTCAATAATAATCTTATTTTTCTGCTTACTTTCAGGAATAGAACCCAACATGGGTATAGATAACATCTCTTCTATATCATCTTTAGATCTCACTTTAGTATTTAGTAAATCTTTTAAGTACAAAAACATAAAAGGAAGCATAAAACCAATAAAAATGGATCCTGCATAAATTGCTTTTTTATTAGGTGAAACAGGAGTGGAGCCCAAGGCAGATGCTCTATCTATTATTCTTGAATTAGGAACTGTTATATGACTTGTTATTTCTGCTTCTTCTCTTTTTTGTAATAAATACAAATACAGCTGTTCTTTAATGGTTTGCTCTCTTTCAATTACTCTCAAATCTTTTTGCCTAGTTGGCGCCACATAAAGTTTTCCACTAAAATATTTTTCTTGTGTTTCTAAGCTACTCAATTTAATATTAATAGCGCTTTTTAAACTGTTTAAACCTCCCAAAAGCACTTGTCTTAAACCTTGTATTTGTTCATCTACATTTACAACCACAGGGTTTTGAACACTGGATGTTTTTAGTAATCGTTTTCTTTGTAATATTAACCCATTATACCTAGATACCGAGTTAGAAATTGAAAGATCTTCAAATCCTAAATTTGAAGGAATAGGATCATACATACCATCTTGACTTTGTATAAAACCTCGCATAGACTCAATTAATCGTAATTGAGTTCTGTTTTTTTCTATTGCTTGTACGCTTTGAGAATCAAATTCAGCAACTCTTTGTGTTTGAGCACCAAGATCATTAGTTAAACCAAATTTAGATTTATAACCTGCTGCTTCATCATCCACACTTGTTAAGTCTTTATTAATCAAACTTATACGCTCCTTTATAAAACTTGCTGTTTTGTCAGATATTTCTTTTTTATGATCAATTGTGGCTATCCTATACTCATCTATTAAAGAATTTATTACATCCTTCGCCTTTTCTTTACTTGGGCCATTTAATGATATTTTTACTACTGATGTTCCTTTTGACAATTCATAAATTGCTAATCTTTTTCTATAACTTTCAACTATATTTTTTACTGGTGTAATTTTTATTTTTATAATATGGCCTACACTAGTTTTAAACTCAGGTGTATTTGGCGTGAGTATAATATTGCCCACACTAGTTGGTATTTTTTTTCCAAAAGAATGTGTTGTTTGTACAATATCATCTTCATCTAAAAAAGAAAAAGATGTTTCTGAATTTATCAATACATTAAAAGCTGCCGATTTTTTTTCAATAATTGAATCTGCTGATAATAGATTGATTTCAATGATTGATTTTGGATAATTTTCTGTTTCTAATATTCTTCCTTTTGAAAAATATTGAATATTTAATTTAAGTTTTTTTACAACATTGTTTATTAACGTTTTCGATTTTATAATTTGAATTTCACTACTAATTTCATCTTTAACTTGACTCACCACTCCTAGGTCTTGAAATGCTCCTAAAGCAGAATCACTAATATTTTCTTCTTGAGATATGGATAAAGTGGCCGAAACATTATATAAAGGGACTGTGTACCTTATGTACAAATAAGCTAAACCACCAAAAAACAGAATACTAAAAAGAAATAAATACCATTTCTTAGCGTATTTTAATAATTCTTCTCCAATGTTTATCTTTTTACGAATAACTTTTTTTGTCGAAACAGATGATGCCCTTTCTAATGCCATAATTTAAAAAATCAATCTAATAAATAATCATTAACGACGAACCGTAATCAAAAATGTCAATACTGAAATTAGCACACCAATAGAACTAAATATTATTCCTAATTTTGTAGCATTATTTTCTGATTCTCTTATTTTTGATTCATTAGGCTCCACATAAACCACATCATTTTGTGTTAAATAATAACCTGCTGAACTAAATATTTCTTTGGAAGTTAAATCTATTTTATGAAAAGTTTTTTGCTTTCCATTTTCTCTTATTACTGTAACATTAGTCCTTTTTCCCTTAATAGATAAATCTCCTGCTAAACCTAAAGCCTCAATAACCGTTATTCTTTCATTAGGTATTGAAAAACTACCTGGATTTCTTACTTCGCCCAAAACAGTTATTTTAAAATTATTTAATCGAACTGTTACAATAGGATCGTTTATGTAAGATTTTAATTTTTCACGTATCATTTCTTTTACTTGTATACGAGTTAAGCCTAATACTTTTAGCTCTCCTAAAACAGGAAACTCAATATTGCCATCAAAATCGATAAGGTATGATGGTGATTGTGAACTTTGTGATACAGTTGTTTCGCCTTGACCTGAAGAAGAAAAGCCTTGTGATAAATTAAAAGGCCTAGCAGTATCCATATCTGCTGCAGAAACGGAAATGCTTATAACATCATCTACCTTAAAAGAGGGTTCAAAAGAGTTTATAGAATTAACCTTTTCTTTATCGTTAGCATTTTGAAAATAAGCTACATCTATAGGAGTTTTACAAGATGATATTAATAAAATAAGAAAAAAACAATGATATATACGTAACGACTTCATAAATAATTTTAAATAATATTAACAGTTTCAAGTATCAAAAATATAATTATTTATGAAGAGTTATACTAAATAAATTAAAATATCATACTTTCTTTTGACTTGGTAGTTTTTTTGCTTTTATTAACCTTATCAATACTTTCAAAAGTAGAGTTATTAGAAATAAACTCTGGAACAATTTCTTTAATTTTTCCGACTACCAAATTATCTTGATTTAACAAATCCATGATGCATAAATCATCTATTTTATCTTTGACCAAATCTAACGACTCATTTTCGTCACTTTTACTTATCATTATTTTTTTATGATAAGTTGGTAATGTATTCTCAGTAGTACAAAGTAATTCTTCATATAATTTTTCTCCTGGTCGCAGTCCTGTAATTTTAATATCTACATCATCGGGGTAATTTAGTCCCGAAAGCGTAATCATTTTTTTTGCTAAATCTACTATTTTAACTGACTGTCCCATATCAAAAATAAAGATTTCACCTCCATTACCCATCGTTCCTGCTTCAATTACTAACTGAGAAGCTTCGGGTATTGTCATAAAATATCGAGTTACATCTGGGTGTGTAACGGTTATTGGGCCTCCTTTTTCTATTTGCTTTTTAAATAATGGAATCACCGAACCATTAGATCCTAAAACATTACCAAACCTAGTTGTAATAAATTTCGTTTTACTCGTTTTTTGTAAACATTTAATATAAATTTCAGCTACTCGTTTTGTAGCTCCCATTACATTTGTTGGGTTTACAGCTTTATCTGTTGAAACGAACACAAACTTATTTACATTATATTTTGATGATAAATCTGCTAATTTTCTGGTTCCTAAAATATTTATCTTAATAGCTTCTGTTGGATATCTCTCCATTAATGGTACATGCTTATATGCTGCAGCATGAAAAACCATATGAGGGTGATATTCTTCAAAAACTAATTCCATTCTTTGCGCCTCTCTTATATCAGCAACAATAGCTGTAAAATTACCTACATTTTTACTCAATAATTCTTGTTGTAAGTCATACAAAGCTGATTCAGCTTGATCTACTAATACTAAATGTTTATACTTATGTTTAGTAAGCTGTCTCACTATTTCACTTCCAATTGACCCAGCTGCACCAGTAATTAAAATAACTTTATTTTTAATTTCATTAACAACACTTTCATTTGATATATCAATTGCAGGCCTTTCTAACAAATCTTCAATCTGAATTTGTTTAATCTGAGACATGTCAAACTCTCCATCATGCCAATCGCTATAAGCGGGAACTATTTTTACTTTAACCCCCAAGTCAATCAGCGAATCGGCTATCTTTCTTAAACTCTTTTTATCTATTCGAGGAATAGAAACTATGACCTCATCTATTTCATTTTTATCAATAAACTTTTGATCAACTGATTTTTTATCATATACTTTTATACCATTAATAGTTTTTCCTACTTTATTTACATTATCATCAATGAATCCAACAACTGTAATAAACTTTTCAGCATCATTAGTTACAGTTGAGAGAGTTATTTCTCCTGAATAACCCGCTCCATAAATCATTACTCGAGATGATTGTCCTAACTTATACTTTACGTAATGATAACAATATTTAAATACTATTCTACTTGTAATTAAGGTAATAATATTAAGCAAATAATGCATATCAATGATAGATATGGGAATATTAAAAGATTTAGGTATTAAAGCCATTCTACTTGCTAAAACCAAAACACTGCACATTGCCAATAAAACACTTACCGATAAGAATAAATTATAAGCATCCTGCAAGCCTGCTTTTCTTATAATTCCTTTATAAGAACCTATCCATAAAAAACTAAGTGCTGAAAATGTAATTATTACTGGTAATTGATACCACAAATTAAATTCATTGTTTTCAAAAGTAATTCCAAACCTAATAACGTAGGCCAGAAAAAAATTAACAATTACAATTAAAATATCAATTGATAATACTAGCCACTGAGAAGCATGTTTATCTAAATTTTTAAGTAAAAAACTTTTTATCATTTCAATACCTTTTTAATTATTGACACAACTCTATCTAAATCATCTTGTTCAAGATTTGAACCACTTGGTAAGCAAAGCCCTCTTTCAAAAAGTGCATCTGAAACTCCATTAACATAAGCTATTGCATTTTTAAAAACTGGCTGGCTATGCATAGGCTTCCATAATGGTCTTGACTCAATATTATTATCAGCTAGAGCTAATCTTATCTTTTCCCTTAAATCAAACGAACTAGTTTCAATACATGTTAACCATCTGTTAGAAAAACTCCCTACGGGTTCTTCTAAAAATTTTATTTCAGAAAATTCACTTAAATGCTGTTTATAAAAAGTGTAATTATTTCTTCTATTATTAACATGAGCATCTAACACTTGCATCTGGCCTCTTCCAATACCTGCAACTATATTACTCATTCTATAATTAAAACCGATTTCGGAATGCTGATAATGAGGCTCATTATCTTTAGCTTGAGTTGCCAAAAAAACAGCTTTATCCTTTAACTCTTTAGATGGAGCTATTAAAGCACCTCCTCCAGAAGTAGTTATTATCTTATTTCCGTTAAATGACAATATTGACATATCGCCAAAAGTTCCACATTTAAAACCTTTATAAGAACTTCCTAATGCTTCTGCACTATCTTCTAGTATTGGTATTCCATATTGCCTTGCGATCTTATGTACTTCATCAATTTCATAAGGCATTCCGTATAAATGTACGGTAACTATTGCTTTTGGTTTTTTCCCTTTAGCTAATCTGTCTTTTATAGCAATTTCGAGTTGTTCTGCACATATATTCCATGTCCTTCTTTCACTATCAATAAAAATAGGAGAAGCACCTAAGTAAGTAATTGGATTTGCAGATGCCGCAAATGTCATACTTTGACATAATACTTCATCTCCTTGAGTAACTCCTAATAGTTTTAGGCCTAAATGTAGTGCTGCTGTTCCAGAAATTAAGGTTGCTACATACTTATTATCGTCCTGTAAATACTCTTGAATATCTGACTCGAACCCATTAACATTTGGTCCTAAAGGCGCTACCCAGTTAGTTTCAAAAGCCTCTTTTATAAAGCTTTGCTCTGCCCCGCCCATGTGAGGAGATGAAAGCCATACTTTTTTGCACATAACATTATTCATAGATGAATTTTCTATTTATTAATTAAAACAAGACACAACTACTTATTGTCATTTGTTTTAAATTATAATATCTCTACTAAGGGGGTGTAGTGGGATTTTGGCACGAATTAAAAATTATTAGTTTTTACTTCATTTATAAAAAATGCCTTTGAATAAGAAAATAAAAAAATAAAAATCATAAGTATAATATTACAAGTTGGTTCAACAATATAAAAACTTAATTTCTTATGCAAAAGTAGTTTAATATTTCATTCAACACATAAAAATCTAAACTTTTTAGCTAGACTACATAAAAAATTCGTTGAATAACTCAAAAAACTTTTAAACTGACGATAATCGATATTTATGTTAAAAAAGTGATTTATATTCAATAAAAACACATAAAAAACAAAAATAAATTAAATTAAATTATGTAATAATCTATTTTTCAGACACTTAAACAAACAAACACTAACACTTTTAAACACAAAAGGTTGAACAAAAAAAGTTTCTATTATTTTGTTAATATAAAAATATAGTGATACATCGTAATTTATAACAACAATATAATTTAAATTAAAAACAAAAAAAGATTAAAAGCAGTTTTAATCGACAAAATAAAAACAAACTATTCAGGAATTAATTTATTTGTAATATTAAATTTCTAAGAATCAACTATTGTTTCTGTAAAGAGGAAAAAAACTTTGATTTCCATCAATAGCTGCAAATTTTTCTACTAAGTGATCGTAAACTGATTGGTTGACTATATAACGCCAAATTTTAAATTCTTTCAAGTCTTTTGAAAAAGAAGCTTTAAAATTAAATAACGAATCTTCGGAACTCCCCAATCCTCCTCCTAAATTAAAAAAAGCATAGTTTTTCTCTGTTCCTTGAATTCTCATTTCGTCAATCAATAAACGAATTGGAGTTAAATTTAAATACTTGTTTCGGGTACCAGATATATGATATTGAATAATGTTATTTGTTTTCACCATCATGGCTGCAGAAATAATCTCATCTGTATCTTTTAAAACTGCAAATAACACATCGGTTTCAAAATCATCACTATTCACAAATCGATTGAAATAATTTTGATCGAAATAATATGATTTTTTTGCTTTTACTCGATCCATATTTTCATAATATAAATCTCTAAAAATTTCCATATCCTCAGGTGTCCCTCCTACTTTAACTGTACATAGTTTTCGCGCTTTATTAATATATCTTTTAGTGGTTTTAGAAAAAATCACACGTTGGTCTTCTAAAGCTTTAGTAATATCTATATTCACAATATTACTCAGCGTTACTATTTCGCCTAAATTAGCCAACACTTTTTCTTGAAAAGTTATAAAAGGGTTTAAGCGAGTAAATACTGAAACAATATTATTTTCTTTAAAATAAGTATTTATTTTATTTACAAAATTATGATTATCAAAATTTTGTTCTATATTTTTTTGTAATGGTCCTGCATATCCATAGACTGATGTAATATCGTAGTAATTGGTATCAAAAATTTTTCTAATCAAAAATGGTAACCCAATTAAAACATCATCTTCCTCATATACTACCAAAATAGGATCTTCACCATCTGATTTTGACAAATGATGATAATCGTAAGTATGATAAAAATCATATTGTTCGATAGCATCTAACACCCCTTGCCATTCTTTTTTTTCAGTTACTGTCTTAAATTTTGCGATGGACATATAAAATTTATAATACTTTTATCAATGAATTTTGCTACAAATATCAAACCTATTTCCTACACCTCCTAATTATCAATTCGGTAATATGGAAAAAAATCATCAACAAAAGCTGTATCTTTTATTTCTAAATAATTTTTATTTACATGTAAACTAAAGGCTTCATATTTTTTTTGATTTATGATTTTTCTACCTGTGTAAAATATATACTCTTCATTCTTTGGAAAAAAAGCTCTTTTACTTTTGTACAAACCATCTCCATTTTTTATACCCCCACCTAATACATAATACTTCTTCTGTTTTTTTATAGCCCAATCAATAAGTTTTACTCGTAAAAAATCATTTGGTCTTTGACTAAAATAATCTGAATCTGTCCCTCCTAAAAAAGCATACATTGTTTTTTCATGATGAATATTCAACTCCACTGAAACAGGTGTATTTTCATAATAAGCAACAGCAATTGAAAAATTATTTGCATTTGAAGCAATCAGTTTTTCAAAATATGATTTAGAAAAAAAATAAAGACTCCCTGCGTTATTACGATTCATTGTTTTTGTATAAATCTTATAAAAAACTCCTATAATATCAGAATTCAGATTTTCGTTTTCAAATACTTTAAACTCTAATTCAAATTTTACTGCTTTTCTATAATTGTTTCTTACTTTAGGCAAAAAAGAAGTCCATTGATCATCAAAATTATCTAAAAGAATTCCTTTTATATTAATTAACGATGCTATTAGTTTACCCGAATATTGTTTTTGATTATCATTTAAACTAAAACGAATAAATTCAGCAATTACATTATTATTTTTATACCACTGATCAACATTTTGCCAAAATAATACAATTTCAGACTCCTCTATTGAATCACACAATAAAGGACCATTATAACCGTATGGACTAATTACATCAAAATAAGTTGTAGTATTATCGCTTAAATCAATATTTCGTAAAACAAAAGGCATCAACACTTTAACACTATTTTCTTTTTCAAACAAAAAATACATTAACTCATGTGATACATCTAAAAAGTATTCCATATGAGCTTTGGAATAGTATACATTACTCCCCCATTTATGCTTTAAAAGAATTTCATACTTTTTAGCACTATCGACATCTCCAATTTTATAAACTGATAATTTGTAATTATGATTCAATAGATTATAGCGTGTTGGTTAAACATTTTATAGCAAAGCTTTCTAAAAAAAATTATACATTTCCTTTCCAAACCTCCATGGTAAGATTTTCATCAGAGTTTACTCCTTCTTTAATAAAAACTTTCTTTATTGTTAAGATCAAAATTTTTACATCAAGTATAAAACTCAAATTTTCGACATACCAAACATCGTACTCAAACTTTTTTTTCCAAACAATTGAATTCCTACCTTTTACTTGAGCCCAACCAGTAATACCTGGTCTAATATGATGTCTTTTACTTTGAATTTCATTGTATAGTGGCAAATATTCCATTAACAATGGACGTGGGCCGACTAAACTCATATCTCCTTTTAAAACATTTACCAGCTGTAGCACTTCGTCAAGCGAATATTTACGAATGAACGCTCCTACCTTGGTAACTCTTGAAAGATTATGGACTTCATCATCCTTTTGCGAATCCACATCGACCATTGTTTTGAATTTAATGATATTAAAAGGTTTCTCATTTTTACCGGGTCGTTGTTGAAAAAAGAACGGTTTTCCTTTATTCACAAAAAGCAAAATAAATATTAAAACTACAATCATTGGCAATAATGTTAGAAAGCCTATGAGCGAAAAAATAAAGTCTAAAACTCTTTTAAAAAATGGATTATACATATTGTAGTTATTCTATTTAGAGATCGTTAAACTACATAAAAATAGTTTGAAATACACAATTTTATTTATAAATAAATAAAATTAGGATACATTAATATCTGTTTCAATTTACAAAAACAACTATTAATCAATTAATTAAATTCAGATTTTATCATAACAACCAAATCTCCTACATTATTCATATTCATCAAGTCCATTAATTTAAATTTAATTCCAAGCTCATTCTCTATTTCCGAAATAATCATCATATGAGTTACAGACTCCCATCCGTCTATATCATGAGCCGTTGTTTTTTCATTTAACTGAAAATTTTCATGCTCTAAAACACATACTAGAGCTCTTTTTATTACCTCAAAAATTTCTTCTTTATTCATTTTTATTTATCAATTATAAAATATGATTTCAACTCTTTCCTATTAATTTTTCCATTGATACTGTGCGGAAACTCTTTTATAAACCTTACATGATTTGGAATCATATAATCTGGCATTTGAGATCTCATATGATCAAACATTAAAGTGGTATCAAATGTATCAGACTCAATAGCTAAACCCAACTCTAAATTTCCTAATTTATTAAGAATATCCAAAGCTACAATATTCACTTTTTTTTCACACTTCGATTTAGCATGATATTCTATTTCTGCCAATTCAACTCGATACCCTCTTATTTTTACTTGAAAATCTGATCTTCCTACATATAAAAAATCACCTTCGTTATCTTTAAAACAAAGATCTCCAGTTTTATAATATCTTACTTCTTTTTCCTGTTCTTTTCTAAAAAAGAAACTTAATGCATTTTTTTTAGGGTTTTTCCAATAACCGGGAGTAACCTGTGCACCACCTAAGCACAACTCTCCGGTGACACCTACTTCAACTTCTTCATTATTTTCATTGACTAACAAATATGACGTTCCTTTTTGCGGTTTCCCAATAGCAACTATTCCATTATTATTTTTTGTACGTAACTCTTTATGATATGGATAAAAGCCACTGTAAACTGTAAACTCAGTTGGACCGTAATAATTAAAAATTTTACAATTGGGTATACAATTACTCCATTCCATTGCTATATCACTATGTAAGGCGCCACCTCCAAAGCTACAGTACCTAACATCTGGCGCATTAATTTCTGCAAAATAAGGTCTTAAATAATTAATTATTGAAGGCACCATAGTTAATACGGTTAACTTTTGCTCATTAATTAATTTGAATATATAAAAATACTTAATTGCTCCTTTTGGAATAGTGTATATACAGGAACCTGATAATAATGGAAATAAATAAGTAACTACAGAAAAATCAAAGGTTAATTCAAACATCTGTAAACATTTGTCTGATGTTATCAAGTTAAATTCTGGTTCACTATCAACAGCATTAACTAATGCATTTACATTATTAAATGTAATGGGCACTCCTTTAGGCAAACCTGTTGTGCCCGAAGTAAACAAAATGTATGCTAATTCATTTGCAGCAATATTACTCAAGGGAGCATTATCTAAATAAGGCTTTAATTTTTTTGAATGTATTACATTAAATTCAGAAAAAGAGGTGCTATTAGACGAATCAATTACATGCTTAATGTTGGTTAGCTCAAACACTTGTATATTTCGTTCCTTTGGCACTTTCGGGTTAACAGGAACATAAGCTTTACCTTCGAACCACAAAGCTAAAATACTTGCGTAGGTTTCAATATCATTATTGGTAACTAAACCTACCATCTTTTCGGTTTCGTTAACGCTACTCCTAATAGCAAAACGAATAGTATTAATTACTTCTAAAAATGTTTTATAGCTATAAAAAGTATCTTCAATATAAAATGCATTTAAAGCAGAATGTTTAGTTATTGATTCGTGTAGTTTATTTACAAATTTCATTATTTTAGTTAGTAAAAATGTCCATCTCTATTATATATTTTTAATGCTTTATCTTCAAATTCAATTGAATTATGTGCTAAAGCTTTCTTTTCTATTTTATATGTAAATACCGATACAAATCGCTTATTTATACCTTCTGCTAATTTTGCATCATCTGTAAAAATAAAGTTAGTTTTCGATTGTATAAAATGCGCTATTACTGCATCAACACAAGTCATAAAATTGCTGTCGTTTTGTGGTAAAAAATATTTTATATTAAATTCTTTATGGTTTACAATATATGATAAAAAGCAAATAACCTCATTATTGCGTACAATTTTTACATTATGAATATGAATATTATGACCTATCCCAACTTGTAAAGAGCTTTGAGGAAATTTTTTAGCAATTGGAGCTTGCGTATATTGTGCATTATCTAATTGCCAATCAATATATGCTTTTGTTTTATGCACTAAGTCCTTTTTACATAAAGGCTTAATAAATTCCCAGGTTTGTTGATCTAACTTATTCAGATAATAATATGATAAGTTTGAGGTTCTTCTTTTAACTCTGGCTGTATTTAACTTATTGATAATTGCTCCCACTAATTTATCGCCAATATTTAAAAAAAACTTTAAGTGCTTCAAAAATTTAAATCGGGCTGTTAAAATAGCAGTATCTAAACTAAAAAAAATAGTATAGCGTAACCTTGCTTCTATAAGTTTAAAAGGTTGTTTCTGATAAAAATCATTCACTCCCTCGGCATAAGATTTAACGATTACTCTTTTATTCGCTAAATTTAAAGCTTCATTAAAAATATAAGTTCCTAAAACCGTATTTTTATAATCATCATTTACCCACCATAGGAGTTCCCAATAAATCTTTTCAATTCGCTTTCCTAAATTAAATAAATCGGGAAACATGTATATAAATGCGACCATTTTATCCCCTTCAAACCCAAATACTCCGCAATAATCTTCTTCTTCAATTCTCGGATTTGAAAGCAACCAAATCGCTTTACTTTTAGGTATAGGAACAGTTGCAGTGCTCCAATAGGTGTTTTTTTCTATAGCTTCCCTCAATTTAGCTTTAGTAACAGGTTCGATTCGTAAATCTTTACTCATTTTGTCTTTTTAGTAAAAAATAACTTCAACTAATTAACTTGCTGTTTATATTTTTACAGGTAATTTTTTAACCGATAAATTTTCAATAATTTCAATTGTTTCTAAAACAATTTTTTTTCCTTTTTTTGCAAACTTAGGATACAAACTATCAAAATCATCACCTTCTTTAATCTTTATCGCTTTTTGGGCTAAAATAATTCCTTCATCAAGTTTATCATCAATAATATGAGTGGTAATACCTGTGATTTTTACCCCATAAGCTAATGCATCTTGTATCGCTGTTTTTGTTCCTAAAAAGCTAGGAAAAAGCGAAGGATGAATATTAATTATTTTATTAGGAAAAGCCTGAAGCATTTCTTGTTTAATTACATATTTATAATTTAACATAAATACATAATCTATCCTTCTAATTTTTAATTCTGTAATTAGTTTATTTTGGTAAGCTATTAAATTAGGGAAATCATCCTTTTTTAATTGTAGTGTTTCCACACCTAATTCCGCAGCTTTTTCTGCAGCACCACAAGGTTCAGATTCATAGACCACTAGTGAAATACTACTTTTTTTAAGCATCCCTTTTTGGTAAGCCTCTAAAGTATCTTTAGCATTACGCCCCCAACCCGTAACCAAAATTGCCCAATTAATTTTTTTGTTTTCTGTATTCATCTAAATCTTGTAATGTTGAACTTGGATCAATAACTATATCTTTTGATGATAATACATTACTTATAGTTTTAAAAATAATTTTAACATCTAATACTATTGATAAATTTTCAATGTAATAAACATCCTTTTTCAAACGGTCTTCCCAATGCAATAAATTCCTGCCCGAAACTTGTGCCAAACCAGTAATACCTGGCCTTATCAAATGTCTTTTTTTTTCTTCTTTGGTATAATAAGGTAAATATCTTATTAATAATGGTCTGGGGCCTATAAAACTCATTTCACCTTTTAATACGTTTAATAACTGTGGAATTTCATCTAAAGATGTTTTCCTTACAATACTTCCAACCTTAGTTAATCGTTTAGCATCTGGCAACAACACCCCTTTTTCATCCTTTAAATCATTCATTGTTTTAAATTTAAGGATTTTAAAAACATGTTCATTCTTACCCGGTCTTTTTTGAACAAAAAATGGAGTTCCTTTATTTGCTATAGCCAGTAGTAAAGTTAGTATAAGAAACAAAGGGGAAATAATTACTATTAAAAGTAATGCTCCAAAAAAATCTATACTCCTTTTTATGAATAATCTATACATTTATTTTCAAGATAAAAACCTAAAATAATTAAATTTAAATTACGGTAAAGAGCACAATATATGGTCTAAAAATTTAACTACTCCAATAATAATCCAGAAATTCTTACAAATTCATAAAAAAAACCGCCTAAATTACTTTAGACGGTCTTTTGCTATTACAATTTTGTAAGCATTATTCTTAATACTCTAAACTATCCAGCTAGTTAATTTAAAATTACTTTCAAAATTTTATTTTGTCCTATAACTTCGTTTTCAAGTTTTGCTATATAAATTGAAGGTTGTAATTCATTCAAATTTTGTGAAGTTTCCCCTCTTTTGATTTTAGTACTCATTACTTCTCTCCCTAACAAATCATATACTTTTAAATTCGCATTATCTTTAGTTGTAATATCTAAAGCGCTTGTATTATAGTTAAAATACATCACATTTTCGTTTGCTCTAATAGTATCAAAGTCTACTGTACTTAAGGTTGCTCCAGTACAATCTGGATCTATACCCCTATGATTTAGTCTCCAATTTAAATCATTTTCTAAAATATTTATCGCTACTAAAGCTTCGTCACAGTAATCTACATTTTCAGCTCCTAAACTAAAAACATCCAAACTATCTCCTTCTAAAATATCAATTGCTCTAGCCCATGCATTTAATGTTTTTGTATAATTTTCACTAGATATACCAGAATTATCTAAAAAAGCAAACATACTTAATATATCGCTACCCTGTCTAGGATACCAATTTTCCAAAGGTTGATCAAATGATGTAGCTCCAGAAAATACAAATTGATAAGCTTCCTGACCATTAATATTACTTAAATCCCAATTATCCAATGGTTGATTAAAAGTTATGGCATTTTCAAAAAGTGCCGTAACAGATTCTAAACTACTAGTATCCCAGCTATTTATATTTTGATTAAAAACTGTTGCTCCTAAAAACATTCCACCCATATCTTTAACCTTACTCATATTCCAATTGTCTAATGGCTGATCAAAAGCTACTGCTGTATTAAACATATCCGTTGTATTTGTTAAAGAGCTTGTTATCCAATTATTAATATTTTGATTAAAGGTACTTGCTCTGTTAAACATTCCCAACATACTAATTACTTCACTTACATCCCAATTATTTAATGGTTGATTGAACTTTGTAGCCTCAGAAAACATGCGTTGCATACCTTTTACTTTACTCACAGTCCAATCATTTATTGGACGGTTAAAACTTTCGGCTTTTTCAAACATTGATGTCATATCCGTCACATTACTAACATTCCAATCGTTAAGTGGTTGATTAAATGCCTCTGCATTATTAAACATAGCCGACATTAAAGTTACATTACTAACATTCCAATCATTTAAAGGACTGTTAAACTTAAAAGCATTCAAAAACATACTTGTCATATTAGTTACATTACTAACATTCCAATTATTTATATCTGCATCAAATTGATCACAATTGGCAAACATCAATTCTAAACTTGTATTAGGAGAAAAATTGGGAATATCTGTAGCATTTATAGATGTTAATTCACTGTTAAAATGAAACATTCTAGCACATGATTCCCATTCATTTGTACCCCATTGCTCAATGGAAACTATTGGATTTAAAAAAAATGTTAATGTTGGAAATATTCCGGTAATTGACACTTCATATTCGCCAGGAATGGTATAGGTGTGATTTGCAGCATCTGTTAAATTATCATTCGTTGTTCCATCGCCCCAGTCTACATTATAATCAAAAACTTTTGTTGGATCACCAATGTTAAATGCAACTGCTTCATTTGCTTCGGTTATACTGTACTTAAATATAAAAGCATCTGGATTTCTTTGTGCTATTAGAGTGCTTGATAAAAATAAAAATAGTTTTAATAAATGTTTTTTCATAATTATGAGTTTTGTGTATTATTTTAATAACAACACTCTAATTAATGATTACCCTATTCTATTTTTTAAAAAAAATAATTACTGTAAAACCCCCTAATAAAAGTTAATGATAGTATGCCAATTCTATCGGAGTACAAACTTTAATTAGACAAACTTTTATCAATAAATTCACGAATTAAACCTGTTTTAATTTTTTATTTTAATAAAAAACCGCCCAAAAACACTAATAAATGGACGGCCTTATAGCAATTTTAGGTATGAAATATAATTGCTAATTTTTTAACTAAAAAAAAGTAATAATGCAAACAAGTTATTTATGTAACAAATTACAACTCATTTACCCTAACTTTTTTATCAAATTTAAATGCACTCAATATTGTATTTGTACAATTTCATCAATACATCATCTATCAAAAAACATCTAATTCAAGTCATTTTTAGATATTAATATTGAAACTACAGCTTCTTTACTATGCATTATACCAGTCGTAGAAAAATTTAAAACATTACTAGCTAAAAAATGAAATTACACCATCAAATACCGAATCAAAAATTACTAAATATTCTCCCAGAGTATCGTAATTGTGAGCCATAGAATCAAATCCTTATTTGGGTAATTTTTCAATCATTTTTATTATTATCTAAATTGAACAAAATTTAAGTATATTTCAAAAAGAAACAATTATTAGCTACTTTTTAATTATATTTAAGAATAAACTCCACAGATATAGCATAAATTTACCATGACAGAAGTTAAAAGATTATTTGATTTCCCTTATTACCAATTAGCTAAGGGCAATTTATCCAATGCATTGGTTACAAAAACAAATGGAACTTGGAAAGAAACATCCACACAAGAATATATTAACAAAGCCAATCAAATTAGTAGAGGTTTGCTCAAGTTAGGTGTGCAACCTAATGACAAAATTGCTATTATTTCTACCAATAATAGAACAGAATGGAATATTACAGATATAGGTATTTTACAAATTGGAGCCCAAGATGTCCCCATTTACCCAACCATTTCTGAAGAAGATTATCAATATGTGCTTAATCATTCCGAATCCAAATATGTTTTTGTTTCTGATGATGAAGTTTACAAAAAAGTATTAAGCATTAAAGATCAAGTCCCAAGCCTTAAAGGAGTATATTCTTATGACGACATTTCTGGTTGTAGCAGTTGGAATGACATTTTAGAATTGGGTAAAGACGATAGTAATCAACATGAAGTTCAAGCTTTAATGGACAGTATAAATGAAAATGATTTAGCCACCCTTATATATACTTCTGGTACTACCGGAAGACCAAAAGGAGTGATGTTAAGTCATCGCAATATTGTTCGTAATGCAATTAACAGCTCTAAGCGCTTTGATATAGATGAAGGAAATGCAAAAGCATTAAGTTTTTTACCTGTATGTCACGTTTATGAACGCATGTTGCTTTATCTATATCAATACAGATCAATTTCCATCTACTTTGCAGAATCAATTGAAGCCATAAGTGATAACTTAAAGGAAATTAAACCTGATGTAATGACAGCTGTACCTCGTTTGCTCGAAAAAGTTTACGATAAAATTTATGCCAAAGGAACTGCATTAACTGGAATTAAAAAGAAGCTCTTCTTTTGGGCTATTGATTTAGGTTTAATTTATGAACCTTATGGACAAAATGGAGCTTGGTATGAATTCAAATTAAGTATTGCTCGTAAACTTATATTTAGCAAGTGGCAGGAAGGACTTGGTGGCAACTTAAAAATTATAGCTTCGGGTAGTGCTGCTTTGCAATCGCGCCTTGCACGCGTATTTAATGCTGCCGGAATAAATGTTATGGAGGGTTATGGCCTTACTGAAACTTCTCCAGTAATTTCAGTAAATGATATACGCGATAATGGTTTCAAAATTGGCACAGTAGGTAAAGTTTTAGATGAAACCAAAGTCACTATAGCCGAAGATGGAGAAATATTGGTTGAAGGTGTTAGTGTAATGATGGGGTATTATAAAAACCCTGAAAAAACAGCTGAAGAAATACGTGATGGTAAATTCCACACAGGTGATATTGGCGAAATTGATAGCGAAGGCTTTTTGAAAATTACAGATCGTAAAAAGGAAATGTTTAAAACCTCTGGTGGTAAATATGTAGCTCCACAAGTTGTTGAAAACAGCATGAAACAATCTCCTTTTATCGAACAATTAATGGTTATTGGTGAAGGAGAAAAAATGCCCGCAGCTTTTATACAACCAAACTTTGCTTACCTTAAAGATTGGGCTAAAATAAAAAATATTAATATTGGCACTAGTCTAAATGACATTTGCCAAAATCAAGAAGTTGAACGACGCATAAAAGAAGAAGTAGATAAATACAATGCTAAATTTGGTAAATGGGAACAAATAAAACGTTTTGAATTAACGCCTATTGAATGGAGTGTTGATTCTAGTCATCTAACTCCTACTTTTAAATTAAGACGTAAAATTATTAAAGAATTACACAAAGATTTATACACTAAAATTTACGGTTAATCAATACACTATTAGCAACATACATATAATTTTTATTATAAATAGCTAATATAATTTACCTATAATGTTATATAAGTCTTAAATTATTATCAAACTCTCCTTAATTAGGAGAGTTTTTTTTTGTTTTCATATATATTACCTAAATTGATGAAGGTTTTTATAAATAAAATTATTTTTACTATGCATGCATAGTAATTTTTTTTATATTTACGTAAATACTATGACTTGTAATTATTTATTTAAATACAATTTGTGGTCAAAAAACACATAAAAATAAATGAGAGAACTTACCATAGACTATTTATTACGCTCAACTTGGATGGCAGTAGTAAAAATGTATAATGAAGAAGCTGGAAAAAAAGGAAGTACTATGGCTACAGGGTTTGCTTTATTAAATATTGATCCAGAAAATGGCACTCCTTCAACCTCATTAGGACCCAAAATGGGTATGGAAGCCACAAGTCTTTCTAGAACGCTTAAAACTATGGAAGAAAAAGGCTTAATTACTCGTAAAAAAAACCCAGAAGATGGACGAAGTGTTCTTATTTGCTTAACTGATTTTGGTGTAGAAATGAGAGAATTTTCAAAAGAGGTCGTATTTAAATTTGACAATGCCGTAAAAGACACCATACCTAGCGATAAGCTCGATACATTTATTGAAGTTTTCCATGCGATAAATGATTTAATATCAAACAAAAAAATTTATAACTCAAAATAATCACTAATTAAAATCATTTCAATGAAACACTTAGTCAATTTTTTAGGATGCTATAAGTTAATCGTTAAAATAGAAAGGTATCCAATATAATAGCTTTAAAACAGAATTAGTTACACATGAAAAGAAATATAAATAAAATAGCCGTCATTGGTTCGGGGATTATGGGTTCTGGTATTGCTTGCCACTTTGCTAATATTGGAGTGGAAGTTTTGTTACTAGATATTGTTCCTAAAGAATTAGACGAAAAAGAAAAAGCCAAGGGCTTAACTCTTGAAGACAAAGTAGTCAGAAATAGGTTAGTGAACACTGCCTTAACCACTGCTTTAAAATCAAAACCATCTCCAATATACCATCAAAATTTTGCTAAGCGCATTACCACAGGAAATATTGAAGATGATATTGCTAAGGTTAATGAAGTTGATTGGATTATCGAAGTAGTTGTAGAGCGTTTAGATATTAAAAAAATAGTTTTTGAAAAACTAGACGCACATCGTAAAAAAGGAACGCTAATTACAAGTAACACCTCGGGTATTCCTATTAAATTTATGAGCGAAGGCCGTAGTGAAGATTTCCAAAAACACTTTTGTGGAACACACTTTTTTAACCCCGCACGTTACTTAAAGTTATTTGAAATTATTCCTGGACCAAAAACAGATCAATCTGTATTAGATTTCCTTAATGGGTATGGAGACAAATTTTTGGGAAAAACTTCAGTAGTAGCGAAAGATACTCCTGCCTTTATAGGAAATAGAATTGGAATTTTTAGTATCCAAAGTTTGTTTCATGCAGTTAAAGATTTAGGCTTAACTATTGAAGAGGTTGATAAATTAACTGGCCCCGTAATTGGTCGTCCAAAATCTGCTACGTTCCGTACTGTTGATGTGGTTGGCTTAGATACCTTAGTACATGTAGCCAATGGTATTTTTGATAATTGTCCTAATGATGAGCAACACGACTTATTCAAACTTCCCGATTTCATCACAAAAATGATGGAAAACAAATGGTTAGGAAGCAAAACCGGACAAGGTTTTTATAAAAAAACAAAAACTCCTGAAGGAAAAACAGAAATCCTTTCACTAGACCTAGATACTTTAGAATACAGAGGTAAAAAACGTGCCTCCTTCCCTACTTTAGAAATGACAAAATCGATTGACAAAGTAATCGATCGTTTTAAAGTTTTAGTAGCAGGGAAAGATAAAGCCGGTGAATTTTATCGTAAAAGTTTCGCTGCATTATTTTCATATGTTTCCTTTAGAATTCCTGAAATAACCGATGCTCCATACAAAATCGACGATGCCATGAAAGCTGGTTTTGGATGGGAACATGGTCCTTTCCAAATTTGGGATGCAGTAGGTATAAAAAAGGGACTAGAATTTATTAAAGCCGAAGGTTTAGAAGTAGCTGATTGGGTTACCGATATGATTTCTAGCGGAAGCGATACATTTTACTCTGTAAAGGAAGGTGCTACTTATTTTTATGACATTCCTTCAAAAACACAAACTAAAAAACCAGGGCAAGATTCATTTATTATTTTAGATAACATCCGAAAATCAAATGAAGTGTTTAAAAACTCTGGTGTAGTTGTTGAAGATATTGGTGATGGTATTTTAAATGTAGAATTCCAATCTAAAATGAACACCATTGGCGGTGATGTTTTGGCTGGTTTAAATAAGGCTATTGATATTGCTGAAAAAGATTTTCAAGGATTGGTTGTTGGAAATCAAGCTGCTAATTTTTCGGTTGGTGCCAATATTGGAATGATTTTTATGATGGCTGTGGAACAGGAATATGATGAGCTTAATATGGCTGTCAAATATTTCCAAGATACCATGATGCGTATGCGTTATTCTTCTATTCCAACAATTGCAGCTCCACACGGAATGGCATTAGGTGGTGGTTGCGAACTATCCTTACATGCAGATAAAGTAGTTGCTGCTGCAGAAACTTATATTGGTCTGGTTGAGTTTGGTGTTGGTGTAATTCCTGGTGGTGGAGGCTCCAAAGAAATGGCACTTCGAGCAAGTGATAATTTCCAAAAAGGAGATGTAGAATTAAATGTTTTACAAGAACACTTTTTAACTATCGGAATGGCAAAAGTTTCTACTTCTGCATATGAAGCTTATGATATAGGAATCCTTCAAAAAGGAAAAGATATTGTTGTGGTTAATAAAGACCGTCAAATTGGAGTAGCTAAATCTTATGCAAAATTATTAGCTGAGCAAGGCTACACACAACCTGTAAAACGAAAAGACGTAAAAGTACTTGGTAAACAAGCTTTAGGTATGTTTTTAGTAGGAACTGATTCCATGGAGGCTAGTAAATATATTAGCGAACACGATAAAAAGATTGCTAACAAGTTAGCCTATGTAATGGCTGGTGGTGATTTATCAGAACCTACTTTGGTTAGCGAGCAATATTTATTGGATTTGGAACGCGAGGCTTTTTTGAGTCTATGTACCGAACGTAAAACATTAGAACGTATTGAACACATGTTAAAACGAGGAAAACCATTGAGAAATTAAAATTATTTGACATAAGACTTTTTGACATAAGATCTAAGACAATATATAATAATAACTATGGCTGCTAATCATAATTTTAGAAAGCTAACTATTTGGAAAGAAGGAATTGAATTCGTTAAAGAAACTTATTCAATAACAAGAACATTTCCTAAGTCTGAAACCTATTCGTTAATTAGTCAAATTCAACGTTGTTCTATTTCTATTCCTTCAAACATAGCAGAGGGTACGAGTAAAGGAACAAATAAACATTTTTTACAATACCTAGAAACAGCTCTAGGATCTGCCTTTGAATGGGAAACACAATTGATAATTTCTTATGAAGTAAATTATATTTCAAAAGAAACCTTTAGTCATTTAGAGAACAAAATTCAGGCTATTCAAGGAATGATAACACGTTTTATGGAAAACTTAAAATAATCATAGGTCATAAGTCTTAATGTCCTAAGTCAAAAAAATGAAAAATGAAACAAGCATATATAGTAAAAGCATACAGAACAGCGGTTGGAAAAGCTCCAAAAGGAGTGTTCCGATTTAAGCGAAGTGATGAATTGGCCGCAGAAACCATTCAACACATGATGAAAGAATTACCTCAATTAGACAAAAAACGTATTGATGATGTTATTGTTGGTAATGCCATGCCCGAAGGTTCCCAGGGATTAAATATGGCCCGGTTAATCTCTTTAATGGGATTAGATATTATTGATGTACCTGGTGTTACGGTAAATCGTTTTTGCTCTTCTGGAATTGAAACTATTGGTATTGCCACTGCCAAAATTCAGTCTGGAATGGCCGATTGTATTATTGCCGGTGGAGCCGAAAGCATGAGCTCTGTTCCTATGACAGGAAATAAACCTGAATTGAATTATGACATTGCACAATCGGGTCATGAAGACTATTACTGGGGAATGGGAAATACTGCCGAAGCTGTAGCTAATCAATTCAAGGTATCTCGTGAAGATCAAGATGAATTTGCCTATAACTCACACATGAAAGCCTTAAAGGCCCAGGCTGAAAATCGCTTTCAAGATCAAATTGTTCCTATTAATGTGGAACAGGTATATGTGGATGAAAACGGTAAAAAAGCTACCAAATCCTATACGGTAACTAAAGATGAAGGACCTCGTAAAGGAACTAGTTTGGAAGTTCTTGCTAAATTACGTCCAGTTTTCGCTCAAGGCGGAAGTGTTACTGCTGGTAATTCATCACAAATGAGTGATGGAGCTGCATTTGTAATGGTAATGAGCGAAGACATGGTTAAGGAACTTAACCTTGAACCTATTGCTCGTTTAGTTAACTACGCAGCTGCTGGGGTAGAACCTCGTATTATGGGAATTGGTCCCGTAAAAGCGATTCCAAAAGCATTAAAACAAGCTGGCTTAAAACAAGATGATTTATCATTAATTGAATTAAACGAAGCCTTTGCCTCTCAATCTTTAGCTGTGGTTAGAGAACTAGGGCTTAATAAAGATATTGTAAACGTAAATGGTGGTGCCATTGCGTTAGGGCATCCCCTTGGCTGTACTGGAGCAAAATTATCGGTACAGTTATTCGATGAAATGCGTAAACAAAACATGCAAGGAAAATATGGTGCAGTAACTATGTGTGTAGGTACTGGACAAGGCGCTTGTGGGATATTTGAGTTTTTGAACTAAAATTTATGATATAGGACTTAAGACTAGTTGACTTAAGACTTATAAAACTATAATAATTAATATTTTTTTGATTAAAATCTTATGTCATAAGTCTTTTTAATCTTAAGTCAAAAAAATTAAAAAAATGGAAACAACAGAAAAAGACATATTACGAGGAGGACAATTCCTTGTTAAAGAAACAAAATGTGAAGATGTATTTACTCCTGAAGATTTTTCGGAGGAACAAAAAATGATGAAAGAAGCGGTCACAGAATTTGTAGATCGTGAAGTTTGGCCAAATAAAGAACGTTTTGAAAAAAAGGATTATGCATTTACCGAA
This sequence comes from uncultured Aquimarina sp., assembly GCA_947489195.1. Classification (GTDB taxonomy): domain Bacteria; phylum Bacteroidota; class Bacteroidia; order Flavobacteriales; family Flavobacteriaceae; genus Aquimarina. Next base: position 88,270 of record CANLCT010000010.1, read on the forward strand.
GAAGTAATGCGTAAAGCAGGCGAGCTTGGCTTTTTAGGTATTGCCGTACCAGAAAAATATGATGGACTTGGAATGGGCTTTGTATCAACAATGTTAGTCTGTGACTATATATCTGGAGCTACTGGATCTTTAGGTACCGCCTTTGGTGCGCATACAGGTATTGGAACTATGCCCATTACATTATATGGAACCGAAGAACAACGTCAAAAATACGTGCCAAAATTGGCTACTGGCGAATGGTTTGGCGCCTATTGTTTAACAGAACCTGGAGCAGGGTCTGATGCCAATAGTGGTAAAACAAAAGCGGTGTTAAGTGATGATGGTAAATCATATAGTATTACAGGTCAAAAAATGTGGATTTCAAACGCAGGCTTCTGTAATGTATTCATAGTTTTTGCACGTATTGAAGATGATAAAAATATTACTGGATTTATTGTTGAAAATGATCCTAGTAACGGTATTACAATGGGTGAAGAAGAGCATAAATTAGGAATTCACTCCTCTTCTACTCGTCAAGTATTTTTTAGTGACACTAAGGTCCCTGCCGAAAATATGCTTTCGGAAAGAGGGAATGGATTTAAAATTGCTATGAATGCTTTAAACGTTGGTCGAATTAAACTAGCTGCTGCTTGTTTAGATGCACAACGTAGGGTAATTACAAGTGGAGTTAATTATGCTACCGAAAGAGTACAATTTAAAACACCTATAGTTCAGTTTGGAGCTATTCGTAAAAAATTAGCTGAAATGGCTACCAATTGTTACGTAGGTGAATCAGCATCTTATAGAGCGGCTAAAAACATCGAAGATCGTATAGCGCTTCGAGAAGCTTCAGGAAATTCACACCAAGAAGCAGAATTAAAAGGTGTTGAAGAATATGCCATTGAGTGCTCGATACTAAAAGTAGCTGTTTCTGAAGATGTACAAAACTGTGCTGATGAAGGAATTCAAATATATGGAGGGATGGGATTCTCTGCCGATACACCAATGGAATCTGCTTGGAGGGATGCCCGTATATCGCGTATTTACGAAGGAACTAATGAAATTAACCGTATGCTTTGTGTAGGTATGCTCGTTAAAAAAGCAATGAAAGGTCATGTAGATTTATTAGCACCTGCTATGGCTGTTGCCGATGAGTTAACTGGTATCCCTTCATTTGATACTCCTGATTACTCCGAAGTCCTATCTGAAGAAAAAGCCATTCTTGCAAAACTGAAAAAGGTATTCTTAATGGTTGCTGGTAGTGCCGTTCAAAAATTTGGCCCTCAATTAGAAGAACACCAGCAATTACTACTTGCAGCTAGTGATATTTTGATCGAAATATACATGACAGAATCTGCTATTTTAAGAACCGAAAAAAATGTAAAACGAACAAGTGAAGCTGAGCAAAAAGCTCAAATTGCGATGACTCAATTGTATTTATTTAATGCTATTGAAGATATTACTAGTAAAGCTAAAGAAGCCATTGCTAGTTTTGCGGAAGGTGATGAACAACGCATGATGCTAATGGGCTTAAAGCGTTTTACAAAATATCAAAATATGCCAAACGTTGTTGCTTTAAGAAATATAATTGCCGACAAAGTTACTGCCGAAAATAAATACTGTTTTTAGTTCTTTTTTAAATTTAGTTTATATGAATCGAGTAAGCATAATGCTTACTCGATTTTTTTATACTATTTAGGCCCATTCAGAATACTCAAAACCCTTGTAAATACTAGGTTTTTTTCGTAAATTAATGTAAATAAAAACCCCGAAAACAGCTATTAGGAGCTAAAAACGGGGTTTTACTTATCGTTAATTATGAAAATACAAAGAATTAGTGACTTTCAGCATGAATTTTCGTTTTTATCTGCACGAGAAAATTTATCTTCCTTTTATAGCCGCTTTTTAGAAAGTGATTTGGGAAAAATCTATGTATCTATTCCTTGGGATTCTCTTGTGGAAAGTTTACAGATAAAAGAAAAACCTTCAGGTTCAAAAAT
>CANLCT010000011.1 GCA_947489195.1 uncultured Aquimarina sp.
CTAACTTCTAACTTCTAACTTCTAACTTCTAACTTCTAACTTCTAACTTCTAACTTCTAACTTCTAACTTCTAACTTCTAACTTTTTATAATTCCTTGCTCCAAAAATAGCACTTCCTACTCTAATCATAGTGCTACCGCAAGCAATAGCAATTTGATAATCACCACTCATTCCCATCGATAGTGTTTTGAGTTGTACATTCGATGCTTGTTTTTGTTGTTTTATTGCGCTAAACTGTGTTTTTAAATAGTTGAATTCTTCTTTAAGTTGACTTTCGTCGGAAGTGAAACTAGCCATTCCCATAAATCCAGTGATCACAATATTATTAAACTCATTTAATTCCTTGTGATTCAATATATTATTTAGAGCTTCTAATGAAAGACCAAATTTTGAATCTTCTTCTGCAATTTTAAGTTGTAACAAACAGTGTATAACACGATTGTTTTTTAAAGCCTGTTTGTTAATTTCTTTAAGCAACTTAAAACTATCCACGGCATGAATCAAATGTACAAAGGGCGCCATGTATTTGACTTTATTCGTCTGTACATGACCAATCATATGCCATTCAATATCTTTAGGTAGTGTTTCCCATTTTTGGGCCATTTCCTGAATTTTATTTTCACCAAAAATGCGTTGTCCAGCATTATAGGCTTCTTGTAAGTCTTCAGTGGGTTTAGTTTTTGAAACGGCAACCAAAGTAACTTGCTCTGGGAGTTGTTGTTTTAACTCAGTAATATTTTTTGAAATGGTAGTACTCATATAAACTATACAGAAAAATCTTCAATAACGGCTAAAGCTACTTTTAAAGCAGCGGTCGCTTGTTCCAAACTCACAATTGGTGTAGTATCATTATTTATAGCAGTAGCAAAAGCATCCAGCTCATCCAAAATAGCATTATTACTACCAATTTCGGGGTTTTCAAAATAAATTTGTTTTTGAATACCTTCAGCATTTTGTAAAATCATATCAAATTCACCAGGATTTTCAGGAGCATCTTTCATTTTGACAACTTCACATTTCTTTTCAAAAAAGTCAACTGATATGTAAGCATCTTTTTGAAAAAAACGTGTTTTACGCATATTTTTTAATGAAATGCGACTTGCCGTTAAATTGGCAACACAACCATTTTGAAATTCAATGCGGGCATTGGCAATATCGGGGGTTTCACTAATTACAGCTACACCACTGGCTGTTACACTTTTTACATCAGAATCAATAACACTTAAAATAGCATCAATATCATGGATCATTAAATCCAATACTACAGGAACATCGGTACCTCGTGGATTAAATTCGGCTAAACGATGTGTTTCAATAAACATAGGGTTATTTACCTTGTTTTTTACAGCTGTAAAAGCTGGATTAAAACGTTCTACATGGCCTACTTGTCCTTTTACATGGTGTTTTTGTGAAAGTTCGATTAATTCTTCCGCCTCAGCGACAGTATTTGTAATGGGTTTTTCAATAAACACATGTTTACCACTTTCAATGGCTTTTTTGGCGGTTTCAAAATGAGCAAAAGTAGGGGTTACTATATCAACAACATCTACAGCTTCAATAAGTTTACTAATAGAGTCGAAATAGGTATACCCAAATTCTTTAACAATTTGTTGTGCATGAATTTCATCGGCATCATAAAAACCTACTAGTTCATAATTTTTAGATTGAGCTAATAATCGAAGGTGAATTTTTCCTAAGTGTCCCGCTCCCAGAACTCCTGCTTTAAGCATACATTGATGTTTTAACCCACATGGTGGAATTTGATTATCAAAAATTGTTTTAAAATCAAAATTATAGGTTGTCAGTTATTTAAAACTGATTTTTGATATTGTTAAAACAAAAATAGGATATAAAGCGGCTTTATTTAAATTTAGAAGTATAAAAAATAGTGTAATAGTTTATTTTTACCTTATAAAATATATTTATGCTCCATAAAGATCTACCCAAACACCAAGGAAAACGAAAATTATTAGTGGAAACGCTTATAAAAAAAGGGATAAAAGATAGTGCCGTTTTATCGGCAATAAACAGTATACCAAGGCATTTGTTTTTGGATTCCTCTTTTGAAAATCACGCCTATCAGGATAAGGCCTTTCCTATTGGCGCTTCGCAAACTATTTCGCACCCGTTTACGGTGGCTTTTCAAACAGAATTAATGCAGGTTAAAAAAGGGGATAAGGTATTGGAAATTGGTACTGGTTCGGGCTACCAAACTGCTGTTTTATGTAGGTTAGGAGCTAAAGTATATTCTATTGAAAGACAGCAAGAGTTATTTAAAAGCACTCAAAAATTACTTCCTAAATTAAATTATCGACCTAAGCGTTTGATTTTTGGTGATGGTTACAAGGGATTGCCCGAAGAAGCCCCTTTTCAATCCATAATTGTTACTGCTGGAGCGCCATTTGTGCCTAAAGCTTTGTTAAGTCAAGTAGCTATCGGTGGTCGCTTGGTAATTCCTGTAGGTAATGATCCGCAGATTATGCATTTATATATTAGAACAGACGAAAAAACATTTCAAAAGCAAGAGTTTGGTGAGTTTAGATTTGTACCCATGTTAGCAGATAAAAATTAATTATACAAGCAACCTTTGTAAAAACAGTGCATCTATTTTATGAATGTAACTTTTATAAATGATGAAGCCCATTTTTTTAGTTAAAGTTTTATGTATTTGTTTTTTATTAAATACAATGTTGTCATGTGATAGTGATGATGAAAACCTAGAGAATGAAATTGTAGAAATATCAAAAAGAAAGCAAGTATGTTCTGTTGAAAATCCAACTAAAAATCTAGATTGGCTAGTAGCTGAAATTAAACTTTTAGAAGAAAATCCAGATGAGGCTAAGTATTTTTATATAGTTCAAACTGAATATAAAGGAGATTCAGTTTTTATTTTTGCTAACTGTCATCCATTAATAAATTCAGTTTTTTTAGTTAAAGATTGTTCTGGTGAAATTATTGGGAGTTATGGAACACTAAAGTTAGCTATTAATTCACTTAATGAAGGGAAAATTATTTGGAAGCCAGAAAATTTTGAATGCAATTTTTAAAAGAATATTTTTGAGTCTAGTCGTTCAATCCTCATTAGGCGTTCTAGTTAAGAATATAAAATGGCAAATGATAAACCAAGACTGACGCGATTGACAGCAATTTTGACTCAATTACAGTCAAAACGAATAGTTACAGCCAGAGCAATTGCTGAAAAGCATGGTGTAAGTATAAGAACGGTGTATCGGGATATCCGAACTTTAGAACAATCTGGAGTTCCTATTATTACCGAAGAGGGCAAGGGCTATACCATTATGGAAGGCTATACACTCCCTCCCGTAATGTTTACACAAGAAGAAGCTAATGCCTTATTAACAGCTGAATATTTAATAAAACAGAACAAAGATTCATCTTTGGTGAACTCTTATGAAAGTGCTGTAACCAAAATAAAAGCAACCTTAAAGTATTCGCAAAAAGAAAAAACAGCATTACTTGCTAGTAGAATACAAATGCGGAATAATATTGAAGGAGATAAAAGCAGTAATCACCTAATTAAAATTCAATCAACAATAGCGAACTACCAGCTTATTTCTATTGAATATGTTTCTTTAAAAAAAGAATATTCGCAACGCGAAATAGAACCTTTTGCTTTATATACCACCCAAAATAATTGGATTTTGATTGCCTTTTGTCGCTCTAAAAAAGAATTTAGATCCTTTCGGTTGGATTGTATTCAAACCTTAACAGTTTTAAATAAGCATTTTGAACCGCACAAAATTACTTTTCAGCAGTATATGCAGGAATGTAAAAAAAAGTGGCATACCCCTGACATACCTTTGACATAATGCCAGATTAACTTTGCAGTAAACAAAAACTTAAAACAATGAAAAAAACAAACATTGCTCCTTTTAAAATTATTGGAATTGCTGTTAAAACAACAAATAAAAACGGTCAGGCGGCAAAACATATTCCTGAACTATGGAAACAATTTATGGAAGAGGCTATCATCAACCAGATTCCGAATAAAATTGATGACACGATTTATTCCTTGTATACAGATTATGCAGGTGATCATTCACAACCTTATTTAGCTATGTTAGGATGTAAAGTAGCTAATTTGGACGTTATTCCTAGTGGACTAATTGGTAAATCATTTGAAGGAGGAGCGTATACTAAAATTACTGCCCAAGGAGATCTTACTCAAAACTTAGTGATTAATGAATGGTTAAAAATATGGCAGTCTGATTTAAACAGAGCTTATTCGGTAGATTTTGAAATTTATGATGAGCGATCAAAAAATATAAATGAGGCAGAAGTTGATATTTTTGTAGCTATCAATTAAGTGTATGTCAAATGAAACAGGTAGATACTTATTATTTTACTAGAAAAGAACCAAATAAAGCTTGTTTATTAAGTTTAAGGGAAATTATACTTAATCAAGCTATAGGTATCACTGAAACATTAAAATGGGGAATTCCTTGTTTTAGTTTTAAGAATAAAATGTTCTGCTTTTTAACTATAACTAAAAAAACAGGAATTCCCTATATTCTTTTTGTAGAAGGCAAATATTTAGATTATCCAGAATTAGAAACTGGAAACCGTAAAAGAATGAAATCTTTAACTATCGATCCATTAAAAGATATACCCAAACAAAAGATTCAGCAAATTTTGAATACTGCATTAGAAGTATATAAATAAGATGTCAAAATATTATACTTGAACAATACCAATATTAAAAGGTTTCTCGATAGGAGCTTGATTGGCTGCTTCAATCCCCATACTAATCCATTTTCGAGTTTCTAAAGGATTAATAATAGCATCTGTCCATAAGCGAGCAGCAGCATAATAAGGAGAAGTTTGCTTGTCATAACGAGATTTTATTTGATTAAATAATTCTCTTTCTTTGGCTTCAGTAATTTTTTCACCTTTGGCTTTGAGTGACGCTTTTTCAATTTGCAATAAAACCTTGGCCGCTTGTGCACCTCCCATTACGGCAAGTTCAGCACTTGGCCATGCAATTATTAATCGGGGGTCGTATGCTTTACCACACATGGCATAATTACCGGCTCCGTATGAATTACCTATGATAACAGTAAATTTTGGGACAACACTATTTGCCATAGCACTTACCATTTTAGCTCCATCTTTTATAATACCTCCATGTTCACTTTTACTCCCTACCATAAAACCAGTAACATCTTGTAAAAAAACTAAAGGTATTTTCTTTTGATTACAATTGGCAATAAATCGAGCAGCTTTATCGGCCGACTCCGAATAAATTACTCCGCCAACTTGCATTTCGCCTTTTGCATTTTTGGTTACTAAGCGTTGATTAGCAATAATACCTACGGCCCAACCATCAATTCGGGCATAACCCGTAAGTAAGGTTTTTCCATAATCGGCTTTGTATTGTTCAAATTCAGAATTGTCAACTAAACGCTCAATAATTGGAAGCATATCATAAGGTTTATTTCGTTCTTTAGGAAGTAAACCAAAAATGTCATCTTCATTTTCCTTAGGTTTTTCTATGGTAGAGCGATTAAATCCAGCTTTATCATAATCTCCAATTTTAGAAACAATATTTTTTATTTTATCTAGACAATCTTTATCATCTTTTGCTTTGTAGTCTGTTACCCCCGAAATTTCACAATGTGTGGTAGCACCACCTAAAGTTTCATTGTCAATTTCTTCTCCAATGGCAGCTTTAACTAAATAACTTCCCGCAAGGAAAATACTCCCTGTTTTATCTACAATTAAAGCTTCATCACTCATAATTGGTAAGTAGGCACCACCCGCCACACAACTCCCCATAACTGCTGCAATTTGGGTAATTCCCATACTGCTCATTTGTGCATTATTTCTAAAAATACGGCCAAAATGTTCTTTATCAGGAAAAACTTCATCTTGTAATGGAAGGTAAGCTCCGGCACTATCAACTAAGTAGATAATTGGTAGCCTATTTTCCATAGCAATTTCTTGGGCACGTAGATTTTTTTTAGCGGTAATAGGAAACCAAGCACCAGCTTTTACAGTAGCATCATTGGCCAAAACAATACATTGTTTGCCTTTAATATATCCAATTTTAGCAATAACACCACCACTGGGACACCCCCCATGTTCTTGATACATATTATCACCTGCAAAAGCACCAATTTCAATACAATTAGTGTTTTTGTCAAGTAAATAATCAATACGCTCTCGAGCGGTCATTTTACCTTTACTATGTAATTTTTCAATACGTTTAACACCTCCTCCTAAAGCGACTCTGACAAGGTTTTTTCTTAGTGCAGAAGCTAATTGACGGTTATGATCTTCGTTTTTATTGAATGTTAAATCCATAGTAATAAATTTGAGAAAACGAAAATACAAAAAGGTAGTTTGTTATAATAACCTTAACTTAATAATCATTAATATTTATCGACATTTGGATAGTGTATTTTTAATGATTGTATAGTCTGCGATTAACAGTTATGAAAAACTTGAGATTTAATTTTACACAGATAATTTAAAATCATTTTAACATGAAATTAGTGAACTTAAAACATTTAAAAACTATAGCAATTCTCTTTTTTTTAATAGTTAGTTGTAGTACAGAAGAGGTGGGTAAATCTATTGAAAAAGAAAATATTTCGGGAATATCAATCATTAATGATATACAAGCAGAAGTATTACATTTTGATAATCAAGGACCTCATGACCATAATTTTGGCGAAAAGAGATTAGGCTTTACAGAAACTTTTGAAAAGTGTAATAAATCAAATTATTCAGATGGTGAAATTAATTTATTGTCTGGAGACTGGTTTTTGAGTGATGCTTTAATAGGTAATTCATCTTCGGATAGAAAATTTGGGTCAAAATCATTAAGAATTAGGAATGGTGGTTATGCGATAATGTCTTTTAATATGGATAATGGAGCAAGTGCAATTCGAATTCGACATGCTAAATTTGGTGGTGATGAAAATTCGACATGGCGACTTATTGTATCATTTAATAATGGAAGAGATTGGAGTTTTATGGGGAATGACATTACCACAAAGTCTACATCATTAAATACAACAACTATTAATATAAATGATTCAAGAGCAATACGTTTTGGTATTTATAAAACAGGAGGTGGTTCCAATAGAATCAATATTGATAATATAGAAATAATTACAGGGGGTGATGATACTGGGAGAGCACCAGTATCAGGACAAGCAAATAGAGATAGTAATTTAACTTTTGGAAACCCTTCGAATGCAAATAATTCAAATGAGAACAATTATTTCTTATCTCGAAACCAATATACTTTATCGTATAACAATAGTAGGGGTACAGCCAATTGGGTTAGTTGGCATTTAAGTGAGGCATGGATGGGGAGAGGCAGAAGGTGTAATTGTTTTAGAGAGGAGTCGTTATTGCCAAACAATTTTTTTAAAGTAATGGATCAAAATTATAGAGGATCAGGTTTTGACAGAGGTCATTTATGTCCTTCTGGTGATAGAACAGGCAGTAATTCAGAAAATTCGAATACTTTTTTAACAACAAATATAGCTCCGCAAGCAGCTGATAATAATCAAAAATCTTGGAATGATTTTGAAATTTATTTACGCTCGTTAGCGGCGAATGGTAATGAGATTCATATTATAGCAGGTGTAGTTGGAAGAGGTGGAGTTGGTAAAAATGGATTTAGAAATACTATTAATAACGGTACCATTACAGTTCCAGATTCCTTTTGGAAGGTGGCAGTTATTTTACCAAATGGATCTAATGATATAAATAGGGTGACTACTTCAACTAGAGTTATTGCGATTAATGTACCTAACAATCAAGGGATAAGTACAAATTGGAGAAGTTTTAGAACTTCAGTAAATGCTATAGAAGCTTTAACAGGCTATGATTTGTTAGAAAATATTCCAAACAATATTGAGTCAGTTATTGAATCTAGAATTGGTAATTGATCTACAAAAAAGTAACTGTAACAAAGAACAGCTCCAAATTTAAAATAATGCGTTTTAAATTTGGAGCTGTTCTTTTTATTTTGATTCTTTGTTAGTAAATCGTATTAGAGTGTTTCTTCTGTATCTTTTTGGCCAGTGGCCATTAAAAAGGCTTTTAAAAATGGATCAATAGCACCATTCATTACGGCATCAACATTCCCAGTTTCTTCGGCAGTACGAACATCTTTCACTAATTTATAAGGATGCATAACGTAGTTTCTGATTTGAGATCCCCACTCAATTTTCATTTTTGAGGCTTCAATTTCATCTCGCATGGCTTGTTTTTTCTTAAGCTCAATTTCGTATAATTGAGATTTAAGTAATTGCATGGCCTTAGTTTTATTGTCTAATTGAGAACGTGTTTCAGAATTTTCAATAACGATACCTGATGGGTGGTGACGTAAACGAACAGCAGTTTCAACTTTATTTACATTTTGACCACCAGCACCAGAGGATCGCATGGTTTCCCACGAAATTTCTGAAGGATTGATATCAATTTCAATAGAGTCATCGGCTAAAGGATATACGTATACAGAAGCAAATGATGTATGCCGTTTTGCGTTACTATCAAAAGGAGAAATACGCACTAAACGATGTACTCCATTTTCACCTTTAAGCCACCCAAAGGCAAATTCGCCATCAATTTCTAAAGTTACTGTTTTTATACCGGCAACATCTCCTTGCTGAAAGTTGAGTTCTTTAATAGGGAAACCTTGTTTTTCGCAATACATAACATACATGCGCATAAGCATTTGTGCCCAATCACAGCTTTCGGTACCACCGGCACCAGCGGTAATTTGCAAAACAGCTCCAAGGTTATCACCTTCTTCGCTAAGCATATTTCTAAACTCTAAGTCTTCAATATGACTAGAAGCTAATTTTGCTTGTTCATTAAGTTCCTCTTCAGTGGAATCTCCTTCTTTAAAAAATTCAAAGAGGACTTCTAAATCTTCTAAAAGTTGCTCGCTTTTTTCATAATCCTTCACCCATTTTTTTAAACTATTAAGGACACGCATGTGTGCTTCAGCTTCTTTTGGGTTATTCCAAAAATCTGGAGAAAAAGTTTTTTCTTCTTGATTAGAGATTTCTATGTTTTTGGCATCAACGTCAAAGATACCTCCTTAACGCAACCAGGCGATTTCTAAGATCTAAAATAGTATCTTGATTTGTCATAAGAGTAGTGGTAAATTACTGTAGCAAAAATACAAATACAATTGAGCTAACCTAATTAAAACACTTTTTTAATTTGATGCTGTTTTGCAAATTCTTTAGCAGCTTTTATACCATTTTCTAATCCAACTTTAGAGTTGTATAATTGGCTAGCTGCAGCAGTTTGTAAACCTTGATCTAATATATTAAAGTAGAATTGACCATTTTTGTTTGTTTTGCGCTCGTAAATCCGATCAAGATTAGTGTTTTGCGCAATGTAATTTATTTCTTCCTTTATTTCAGAAATTTTTGAATATGGTTTGCTTGAAGCAATGGTATGCCTGTCATCACTTTTTAAGTGAAAAACATAATTATTATTTTCGTCTTTTTCAATATAGAACATTATTCAAATTTAACATTTTCAAATTATTTAGCAAATAATTAATTAGTTAAGAATTTAGGGAAATTTTGACTGTTTAAGGAGTGCATTAGGAGTGTGGGTGTTAAAATTAATGTGCTTATTTTTAAATACTTACATTTTTAAATGTGTTTTTTAGTGTACTTTAGCGTGTTAAAATGTATTTTAACGAAAAAAAGGGTAAAAACTCAAATTGGATGCTAAAGTTTAACAAAAAAAGTATGTTTTTTGTAACTTAGATAACCTAATACAACACTAATAAATTCTATTACAATGAAAAAAATTATTTTTACAATGGTAGCATTAGCTACTGGGATGGTTGCTCAAGCACAAGATTTACCAGCTAACCCAGAACCAGGAAAATGTTATGTACGTTGTACAACTCCTGACATATACGAGACGCAAACGGTACAAGTACAAATTACTCCAGCTTATAAAAAGTTGAAAGTGATCCCTGCAACTTATAAAACAGTAACTGAAAATGTTTTAGTAAAGGAAGCTAGTAAGCAGTTAAAAGTAGTTCCTGCAACTTATAAAACAGAAACAGTAACTTATGTAAAAAAACAAGGAGGATCTACATTAGCAGTTACACCAGCATCTTTTGGAAATAGCTCAGAAACAATTGAAATAAAATCTGCCTATGCGCAGTGGGAATTAGGAGCTCCGGCACCTGATTGTGCTTCTAGTAACCCAGATGATTGTCGTTACTGGTGTTATAAAGGATATCCAGCTGAATATACTACAGTTTCTGTGCGTACTTTAGCAAATGATGCTTCTGTTGTTAGAACTCCAATAGCTTCTAGAGATGGGTCATATACAAAAAGAGTTGTTGCTTCTCCAGCTAGAGTAGAAGAAATTACAATTCCTGCAGAATATGCAAATATTACAAAAACAGTTTTAGATAAGGATGCAGTTACTACAGAAGATGTTATTCCTGCAACTTTTAAAACGGTTTCAAAAGAAGTGTTAAAGCAAAAAGGAGGGTTAACGACTTGGAAAGAAGTTGACTGTAAATTAGTGGAGTATTCTGCATTACCTATTAATTGGAATACGGGATCAGCAACATTAACTTCAACGGCTAAAAACTTAATTGATACTCGTTTATTACCTGTTTTGGCTAATAACCAAGGAGCTAAAATGGAAATTGCATCTCATACTGATTCAAGAGGTGGTGCTTCAAATAACCAAGCTTTATCAGAAAGAAGAGCACAGTCAGTAGTAAACTATTTGATTTCTAAAGGTGTAAATAATAGCCGTTTAGTAGCAAATGGTTATGGAGAACGTAGACTTAAGAATAGATGTGCTGATGGAGTTTCATGTACTGAGCGTGAACACGCTGCAAACAGAAGAACTGAATTCCGTTTGATCAATAACTAGAATTAATTATTGCTACTAGATAAGTAGTTTATATTTTAAAGAAAAAGCCTTCATTTATGAAGGCTTTTTTCTTTAAAATATGTCTCGTCCTGAAATAGCGTTATACTTAATGTTATTTATGGAAATTAAAAATTTTTATTATATAAAGTGTATGCAGAGCAATAGGTGTTTGCTTATTCTTGCTGTTCAAAAGCAAGATCTTCAATTAATAATTCATCAAGATATTCGTCAATTTCTTCATCGTCAACAAAAAGAGCCAACATTTTAACGTCTTTTTCAGTAATTTTAAATTGTTCTCGTATTTTTTGTTTAATAACGTTAGTCGTATCAATAGTAGTAGAAACAATGTTAGTTGTAGGGACACTGTTTTTATTTATATTGAGGAAAATAAAGAAAAGTAGGAAAGACGCAGCTACTGCATAAAATGTATATTTTATTTTTTTTGATAATAAGGGAACTACGGTATTATCTTTAAATTCAAGTGTTGTAATTAGATTTTGTTTGTTGTTTTTATGATAATTTTCAGGAATTTCAAAGCCTAAATCGCGGTGTTTATCATCAGTTTTTTCGGCATTTATTTGTTCTAAAACATTATACTGAAAATTTTCAAAATAAGAATTGGGTAGTAAAAAGCCATCTTTATTATTGGTATTTATCTTATTCTTGTTCATAATTTTTATACTAGCATTATTGGATTAAAAAACGTTCAATTTTTTTAACGGCATGATGGTACGAAGCTTTTAAAGATCCTTCGGTTGTTCCAGTAATTTCTGAAATTTCTTTAAATTTTAAATCATCATAATACCTCATTACAAAAACTTGTTTTTGCTTTTCAGGAAGCTGCATTAGGGCTTCTTGTAATTTAAACTGAATTTGATCTCCTTCAAAATAAATATCTTCTTTAAGTTCTTCTAAGATTTTGGTATTAGTCTCTTCCGAGTTTAATTTTAAATGCTTTTGTTTTTCTTTTAAAAAATCGATAGACTCATTGTATGCAATACGATACATCCAAGTTTTAATAGAACTATTTCCATTAAATTTAGTTATGTTTTTATAAATTTTTAAAAATGTATTTTGTAATACATCATTTGCATCTTCATGTATTAAAACCATCTTTCTTATATGCCAATACAAACACTTTTGATACATATCAAGTAGCATTTTAAAAGCAATGTCTTTTTGCTTTATATCTTTTAAAGCGGCTATAAGTTTTATTTCAGTTTTCAAGTATATTTGTTTAACATTTAATTATTAGACTTAAAAAGAATTAAAAGGTTTAATTGCTTTCAATTAAAAAAACAAAAGAGTATCGATCTGTTGTATTTTGACCATATAAAAAATAGTAAAAAAATAATAGGGTATTCGGGTATTTTAGTGTTGTTATAATAAATGGCTGATAAAGATTAATTATATATGAAAAAATATACTTTTTTAAAGGTATTATTTATTGTGGGGCTTTTTCTTATTTCTTGTAGAGATGATGACGATATAGAACGATTAAGAGCAAGTTTAGTAATAACACCTGAGCAGGGAGTGGAAAATTTTATTGATGAAATTAGAAATTCTAAAATAAGAGCTATTAATGAATTAAATGAAGAAGAAGAGGAATCATTAGAATCTTTTTTAGTATCTGATGTGGAAAGTGTTAATGGCAAGTGGAACGTCATTGGATTAATACTTAGAAGCGAGGAAAACTATATAGAAGAAGATTCGATTAATACACTAAGATTTTTTTTTCCAGCTGCTAATTTAGATTTGAAAAAAACTACGGGGATTATCTTTAAAGATAACAGTTTGGGATTGTTTAATGATATTAATGAAGAGCCGTTATACGAGTTTAACTTTGAGTCTTTTAAAAAAGGAGAAAATAAAGTTAATGGTTTGTTTAATGTTGATTTAGGAGAACAAAGTCTTGATGAAAGAATAACAAATTCGAAAGTTGTTTTTTTTATTAGTAAGGAAGGTTTACTCATAATAGGTCAGGTTTTTAATAGAATCAATCCTATTATTTATGTTTTAGAAAAGATAATAGAGGAAGAGGAAGTGCCAAGTGAGGAAACTCCTGAAGAAGAGGAGCCAAGTGAGGAAACTCCTGAAGAAGAGGAGCCAAGTGAGGAAACCCCAGAAGAGGAAGTTCCAAGTGAGGAAACTCCTGAAGAAGAGGAGCCAAGTGAGGAAACCCCTGAAGAGGAGGAGCCAAGTGAGGAAACCCCTGAAGAGGAGGAGCCAAGTGAGGAAGCCCCAGAAGAGGAAGTTCCGAGTGAAGAAACTCCTGAAGAAGAGGAGCCAAGTGAGGAAACTCCTGAAGAGGAGGAGCCAAGTGAAGAAACTCCAGAAGAGGAGCCAAGTGAAGAAACTCCTGAAGAAGAGGAGCCAAGTGAGGAAACCCCAGAAGAGGAAGTGCCAAGTGAAGAAACTCCTGAAGAAGAGGAGCCAAGTGAGGAAACCCCAGAAGAGGAAGTTCCAAGTGAAGAAACTCCTGAAGAGGAAGTGCCGAGTGAGGAAACTCCTGAAGAGGAAGTGCCAAGTGAGGAAACTCCTGAAGAAGAGGAGCCAAGTGAAGAAACTCCTGAAGAGGAGGTTGTTACAGATCTAGATGAGCGTACTTTAGTGTTTAATTTACTTGATGTTATGGGGAGATGGAAAGTTGATCAAAAAAGAGAGAATTCTAATTCCACATCAATTAGTGCATTTAATGGAGATGATTTGTTATTCCCTTCGCCAACAAGAGAACAGTTAATAAATGATATTATACCTCCTTTAGCAGGGTTAGGAACAAATCTTAATATTATTGAATTTAAATCGATGAGGGTGCTTGAATTGTTTGTTGATAACGCATTATCTGAAGATTACACTGTAATTGAAAGTAGTAGAGGTGCTTTTAAAGTAGAAGTTAAAGAGGGAACATTTTCTACATTTACTTTAAGATTAAGTGCTGATAAAAGTAAGTTGTATTTTAAGCAAGTGGCAACAAATGAAGAGTTTATTTTTAATAAAATTTAAATTTAACAATAGGGTACATCCTGTTTAAAGTGTTGTTATATAAATGAAGTGAATTATTTTTTGAAGTAATTGTCGTTTAGATTAATAAAAAACAAATTAATGAGTATTAGTAATATGTCAGTTTGTGAAGAAAAAGTTTTTAAAAATATTTTTGAACAAAATTCAAGAATTATAAGAAATTTCATTTATTACAAATGTGGTGATATTGATCAAGCTGAAGATTTAACTCAAGATGCTTTTGTGAAATTATGGAATAATTGTAAAAAGATTCCTTTTGATAAAGCAAAATCATTTGTAATGAAAGTCGCTCAAAATTCATTTTTTAATAGTGTTAGACATCAAAAAGTAGTTTTGCAGTATAATAAAAATGAAGATAGAAAAGATTGCGATTATGAAAGTCCAGAATATATTTTAGAAGAAAAAGAGTTTTTGAAAAAACTAAGTAAATGTATAAGTGAGCTTTCAGATAAAGAAAGAGAAGTTTTTTTATTAAGTCGAAAAGAAAAAAAAACCTACAAAGAAATAGCTGAAATAGTTGGGATTTCTCAAAAAGGAGTTGAGCGTAGGATGCATTTGGCATTAAAGGAATTAAAAGAAAAATTAGGTGCTAATATTTAATATTTAAAAGATAAATCAAATGGAAGATTTTTTAGCAAAATGGGCAAGTGGTGATTTATCAGAAACTGATAAAAAAGCATTTGAATCTGACAAGGAAAATAAATTATATCAAGATATATTAAATGGAGTTGAAAAATTAGATGTTCCAGCTTATAATAGTGATGCATTATATGCTAAGTTAAAAACGAGAATAGAAAATCAGAATTCAAGTCAATCAACTAAAGTTATATCAATGATTCCTAAATGGCTATATGCCGTTGCTGCATCTGTAATATTGATTTTTGGTTTTACTATTTTTTATAATAATGATATAAGTTATACTTCTGATTATGGAGAAAAAATAAGTTTTACATTACCTGATAATTCAGAAGTAATCTTAAATGCAAATTCTCACATAACATATGATAATAAAAAATGGGAATCAAAAAGAGAACTTTATTTGGAAGGAGAAGCTTTTTTTAAAGTAATTAAAGGTTCCAAATTTACGGTTTTAACAAAAACGGGTAGTGTTAGTGTTTTGGGGACCCAATTTAATGTGAATTCAAATAAAAAATCATCAATATTTCAGGTGGATTGCTTTGAAGGAGTTGTTAAAGTTGAACAGGATGCTATTTCAAAAATCATAAAAAAGGGCGAAGCGGTTAGGATATTTAATAAAAAAATCGATCAGTGGAAATTTAATGAATTGCAGCCATTGTGGATTACTCAAGAAAGTGCTTTTTACAATTCGCCAATTAAACAAGTTATTAAAGCCTTAGAAAATCAATATGATATAAAAATTGAAAGTTCTAAAGTAAATGATTCACTACGATTTACAGGAGTTTTCACTCATTCAGACCTTGATAAGGCCTTAAAAATTGTTTTTGAATCCTTAGATATAAATTATGAATTAACAAATAATAATTCTGTAATTCTCGATATTGAATAGTTGAACTTAATTTAGACTATAAATGTTAGCATTAACCAGGGGTATAATGCTAACATTTCTGGTTATATATAATTGTCGATAATAATACTTATTGTAAATTTTTGATAAATAAATTTTTAAAAAAAACAATAAGATGTAATAAGATGAAGTTGTAAGATTGAAATATGTTAATTATTCTTAAAATTTAAGAAGAATAAAAAACTTTTTAAATGAAGAATGATGAAGTAACATAAATTCTGAATTACAACATTAATTAAGGGAGCTATGAGTTTCTTTTTATAATTTATGATAAAAAAGCTATCAATTTTATTTTTTTTGATTTTGAAATTTAGTTATGCCCAACATAACTTAAATACATATAATTATATTAATGTAGAACTAGAGTCCGTTTTAAATCAAATAGAAGAAGATTTTAGTATTAAATTTTCATATAATCCAGAGTGGATTAAGGGGGTAAAGGTAGATTTTTCTTTAGAAAAGCCTTCTTTAAGTGAAGTAATAGTGACATTAGAGCGTCAGTTACATTTTTTATTTAATAAACTAGATGATAGGTATTTTACATTAAAACCAATTAATAAATTATATGTTTGCGGCTATTTAAAAGAAAAAAATTTAACACCTTTTTCTGGAGCTACAGTAAGTAACTTAAGCCGTAAAAAAATGGACATAACAACTAACGAAGGCTATTTTCAATTAAGCGATATCGATAAAAATGACACCATTGAAATTAGCTCATTTGGCTATAAAACAAAAAGAATACCAGCTAAAAGTTTTTTTAAAAAGTGTGAGGATTTTTTTTTAGAAGAAAAATTTTATGCTTTAAATGAAGTGGTTGTTAAAGAGTACCTTTCTTCAAGTATTTCATTAAAAAATGGGGGGATAGTAGATTTTGATTTAAAGAAACCAGATATTCTAGCAGGTCAAGCTGAACCCGATATTTTGCAAACCGTTCAGGTGCTACCAGGAGTAGATAATACAACCGAAAATGCGGCCGATTTAATCATAAGAGGGAGTAGTCCCGATAAAAACTTGATTCTTTGGGATGGCATAAAATTATATAATACAGATCATTTTTTTGGAACATTAACCAATTTAAATGCTTCATTGGTAAATAATGTGTCTATACATAAAAGTGGTGTGAGTGCTAAGTATGGCGATCGGGTTTCAGGAATTATTGATATTAGTTTAGATAAAGAAGTTCCTAAAAAAATAGAATCAAGTTTAGGGATAAATTTGCTAAATAGTGATTTTTTGTTAAAATTACCAATAACTAAAAGGTTGGGCTTTTTTATTTCTTCGCGAAGGTCATTTACTGATTTTTATAATTCCGAAATATTTGATAATAATTTTAATCGGATTTTTCAAAATTCGAGAGTAAATATAACCAGACAAGTTTTTAGAATTGATCCAAGTTTTAAGAATGAACAGACTTTAATTTTTGAAGATCATTCTGCTAAATTAATTTATGATTTAAACGAAAAGCATAAATTTTCGGGTACGTTTCTTTTTACCAATAATAAATTCACAGATGAAGTAAGTTTTTTTGGAGAAGATGCCTTTGGTGGTTTTGGCACTACTTTTTTTGATATTTTAAAAATAAGTAATTTAGGCGCATCGTTTATTTATACAAGTCAATGGAATGATAAATTGAATACAAATTTGGAAGTAAAATATTCTGATTATGATTTAGAATATTTGAGTTTTAATTTTGATCGAACTTTTGGGTTTCCATTTGATTTGGAAAGAAGTAATAAAATTAAAGAACTCACCTCTAATTTTAATATTAATTATAGTTTATCCAAATATTGGAATATCTTGTCGGGCTATGAACTATTAAATACGCGAGTAAAATCGAATTTAATTATTGGAATAATTCTGCCAGTTTTAGATTCAGATCAAAAAAACAAGCCTACACATTCTATTTACAATCAAATTAATTTTAATAAAGTAGCCATTGCTAATGTAAATTTAGGAGTAAGGCTTACTAAGTTTGCTAATTTTGATCAAGTCAAATGGGAGCCTCGATTGAATATTGAAAAAAAAACACATAAAAATTTTAGGGTAAGAGCTAGTGCCGAAATTAGGCACCAATCTATAAATAGAATAAAAATTTTATCAGGTTTTGATACAGGAGAAGAAAACGAAGTTTGGCTGCCTTCTATTCAAGATGCTATTCCCTTGTTAAAAACCAAACAAGTTTCTTTAGGAGCCGTGTTTGAAAAAAATAATTGGGTAGTAGATATTGAAACTTATTATAAAAAATCAGAAGGGTTAATTACTTTTCCACCTATGTCTCACAATAGATTTAGTAATGTACCAGAAGAAGGAGAAGGCACCATAAAAGGGATTGATTTTCTTGTAAAGAAAAAAGTTAGAAATTATACTACTTGGCTTGGTTATACATATGCTACTAATAAAGAAAAGTTTGAAAATATTAATAACAACAGAACATTTAATTCTAATAATGATATTAGACATTCTTTAACTTGGTCGCATTTTTTACAATGGAAAAAGTTTCAATTCTCTTTAGGTTGGAAGTATAGAACAGGGACTCCTTTTACTTTGATTAAAGAGTTGATTAGAGATCCACTCAAATCAAATAGTTTTGATATACTAAACGGAGAAAGAACACCAGATTATCATCGTTTAGATTTTTCTGTTAATTATACAACTAGATTATCAAAAAGAGATCAACGAAAAAGTATGAAAATAGGTGTTGCGCTGCAAAATATATACAACCGTAAAAATATATTGAATACACAATTTTCAAGATTTATAGCTTCACCAGAATTAGAACTCGCTCTAAGTCCAGATCCGATAAGATTTGATACCGAATCATTAGGATTTACACCTAATGTTTTTTTAAGATTTAATTTTTGATGATTAAATAGTTCTATATTAAAGGTAGTAAACAAGTATATTCATATTAATATGCTAAAAATTGATGCATAATTGATAAAATAATTATATAAATTAAAAAGAATTATTTGTAAAAATAGGATCTTGTTATTAAAATAATAATTATGCAGAATTAGTGTTTTTTTTAAGTGCAATAAGCCAATCTATAAGGGTTCTAAACGTTACTATATGTGTACTTTATAGCTTGATAATTATAAAAAACTAAAACTAAACACTAATGAAAATTAATTTAAATTTTTTTACTGCACTACTATTAGTATTTGCATTACATGGAATTATAGCACAACCTATACCCCCAAATGGTATGAAATGGGAAGTGGTACCGGCAATGACAGATGAGTTTAACGGTAACTTTGACGATAATAAGTGGGAGAAAATATTATGGGACTACCCAAATACACCAACAAAAATGATTGCCCAAAATTCGGGTGTATCAGATGGTTATTTGTGGATTAAGGCAACGGCTGGACCAGATCCGTTATGGTTTCAAAGTTCAAGAGTATATTCTAAAGCAGCAATTAAATATCCGATGTATACAGAGTGTAGTGTTAAAACGGCACACATTTCTGCTTATAATACATTTTGGTTGAATAATGGAGACATTAATAATAGAGATGAAATTGATGTTATTGAAAATAACTCTAGACCAAGTTGTGGATGCCAACCAAATTTTCCATGGCAAATGAATTCTCAATATTTTCAAGTTCGAGGAGGTGAGGCCAATACTATAAGAAATAAAGGAGATTATGATAATAGATGGTTGTCAAATGCTAATCCTAAAAAGGGAATCCCTTGGAACGAAACTTTTCATACTGTAGGTGTTTGGTGGAAAGATGAAAGAAACATAACATTTTATTTAGATGGTGAAGAGGCAGGAAGTGTTGTTGTAGGGCAACACAATAATGGACAGTTTTTTGAAGATCGCATTTTTACATTAGAACAAGAGCTTATTTGGGATTTATGGACTGATAATGAGAACTTTTTAGGAGGAGAGGCAGTAAGATCTCATTTAACAGATTCTAACAAAGACAAAGTTAATACAATGCGTGTGGATTGGGTACATACGTTTAAATTAGTCGAAGATTCAACATTAAGTACTTTTGATGTTATTAATCCCGAGGAGTTAGCCACGGTTTTCCCTAACCCTACAGCCGATGAATTGAATATATATTTAGTGGATTTAAAGGATAAAGCTACTGTTAGTGTGTATGACAATAGTGGAAGTTTAGTAAAAACTGATCAATTAGAAAAGGACAAAGATCAAATTTCATTAAGTGAATTATCAAATGGTATTTATTATTTGAAGATTAAAAATGGTAATTCTGAAAGTTATAAATCTGTTGTAAAGCAATAGTTGAATGATAGAAAATTATTTTTATGCTCATTTTATTTTTTTAGAAGTAATGGCATAAAGCTTGTAAATTTAATTACAAACAGAAAAAAGGGAATCAAAACTAATAATTTTGATTCCCTTTTTTTGTTTTTCAATGTTTTTTTGAAGAAAAAGCGTAGACATTATCCTTCATATTTGTATAAAAAAAACCTCCTGTTCAACAAGAGGTTTTAAAAAAAAATAGGGTGGAAGACGGGATTCGAACCCGCGACCCTTGGTACCACAAACCAATGCTCTAACCAACTGAGCTACAACCACCATTTAATTCGGGTGCAAAGATACTTACTCTTTGTATATCTACAAAACAAAAAGTAACTTTTTTAAATTAAATCTGTAATAGAATCAACAGCCACGTAGCGTTCGGTAGTGTATCCTTCGGCATAATCCACTCCAATTAAGCGTCCTAGGTTTCTAGCACGGTAAATTACACTGTCGTAAAAATTTTTATTGGAAATAGGTGTTTGTGGCTCGTTTGGATTGCTCTTGTCATTAAAAAATTGAGTTTTATAAGCACGTACTGATTCCATTTTTATATCATTAAAACCCGTAATATCTACGACAAAGTCTGGCTCAATTTCTTTCCACTGTATGTAATGATACACATGCTTAGGTCTCCACTCTTTTTGATTAACTCCATTAAGTTTAGTTTCAATTCTGCGTAAGCCAGACAAAAAACAAGCATCGGAGGTGAGTTTACTTCCTTTTCCATGGTCAATATGTCGATCATCAATGGCATTGCATAGCACAATTTCTGGTTGAAATTTGCGTATTATTTTTATAATTTCTTTTTGATGGTATTCATCATTTATAAAAAAGCCATCTCTAAAACCAAGATTTTCGCGTATATGTAAGCCTAAAATTTTTGAAGATTCAGCAGCCTCCAGGTCTCTAATTTCTGCAGAACCCCTAGAACCTAATTCACCTCGAGTTAGGTCTAATACGCCAACTTTTTTGCCCGCAGCAATTTCCTTAGCTAAGGTGCCTGCACAACTCAATTCAATATCATCGGGGTGTGCTCCAACAGCTAAAATGTCTAATTTCATGATTTTTTTATTAACTAGCTATACTAGGTTTTTTAATGTTTTTTATAATAGTTTGGTAGAAGTTGTGCGTATCGTATGGTTTAACTATAAGATCATTCATTCCTGCAGCAAAAGCTTCATCGATCATTTCTTTTTCTTCTACGGCAGTAAGTGCTATAATTGGAGTGTGTACATCAAATTTTCGAATATTTTGAGTAGCTTCTAAGCCTCCCATACCTGGCATATTTACGTCCATGAGTATTAAGTCGTATTTATGTTCTTTTGCTTTCTCAATGGCTTGTATGCCGTTATCGCATATAGTGGTAGTGTATCCTTTTTTGTCGAGGATATTTTTAGTAACAATTTGGTTTATTTTATTGTCATCAACAATAAGAATATCGAGTTTAGTAGTGGTACCGATTTCAATATATTTATCATCGGCAGTATTTTCGTTGTCTAACTGTTTTTGCTCTGTGCGTTTGATTGGTATTATAAATTTAAATTCGGCACCTTTTTCAACTTCACTTTCAACAGTGATTTCACTATTATAAATATCAATTAATTTTTTTACAATTGATAAGCCTAAACCAGTTCCTTGATATTCTGAATTTGTGTTTTTAACTTGTTCAAAGTTTTCAAAAATAGTTTTCTGTTTATCTTTTGGTATACCTATACCGTCATCTTTAATTACAAAGCGTAAATCATATAAATCAGGTGTTTCTTTTGCTTTTTGTATTTTAATCCAAACATTACCATTCGAGGTAAATTTCAAGGAGTTTCCTACAAGGTTTATGATAATTTGTGAGAGCCTAACAGAATCTCCCACAATAATTTCATCAATAAAAGGGTCAATCTCAACATGTACTTTATTGTTGTTCTTATGGCGTTTGTTATGTAGGGATTTTACAATACTATCAATCAATATTTTTAAATTAAAAGGAGCATCTTCAACAACAATTTCTTTGGTTTCAATTTTACTTAATTGCAATACATCATTTATTAGGGCAAGTAAATAATCGCCAGAAAATTTTAATGAATCTAGATATTCTTTTCTACTCTCGCTATCAGGGTTTTCTCGTAATAACTGAGTTAATCCAATAACCCCATATAAGGGAGTTCTAAGTTCATGACTAACAGTGGAAACAAATTGAGATTTAAGTCGAGAAACCTGTTCGGCAGTTTCTTTAGCTTCTAGTAATTCTTGATTTTTTTCAAGTAAATTATTGTTAAGTTTTTTTCGTACATAATTGTTTCTAATTGAGCTTATTAGAAAGGCTAAACTGATGATTAACACAGCACTTCCTAAAAAAATACTAGTTTTCCATTGTGTTAATTGAGTTTCTTTTTCGCGAATATCACCTTTTATTTGTTCTAAATTTAGTTTGTAATTATCCACTTCAAATTTGGCATTGGCAATGGTAACTTCTTTGAGTTTTTCTCTGCTTAATTTTTGTTTTTCTAATTGTTCGTATTTTTGTAAGTCATGGTAGGCATCTTGAAAATTACCCTTCTCAAAATTTATTAATGAGCTTATTTTATAAATTTCACTGAATTCATTATTCTGATCTTTTTTTAAGCCTTCATAAGTAATGTTTTCTAAAAAATTATCTGCTTCCGAATATTCTCCATTTTGGATGTAATAATAGGCCCATAAATAATTTAAACGGACGCTTTCATTAGGGCTGACCTGGTAAGAGCTATATTGAGTGGACTTGTCCAAGTAGGGGGTAACTAGGCTATCAGCAATTTTATTTAATAGATAAAGTTGAGCAATTTTATTATTTGCAGTTAATATTTCAATAGAATCATTTGTTAGCGTTGCGTATTTATCAATTTTTTTATAATAGTTTATACTTTCTTCAATAGGTCTTTTTTGCAAGCTAGTAAGTTCGGCTAAGCTGTAATATACATTGTGAACTAATTCAAAGTTTGAAGAAAGACGTGCATGAATTACTGCTTTTGTATAATTTTCAAAAGCCTTATTTAATTCACCATTAACTTTATAGCTATACCCTATAATGTCATAAATTTTGGCTAATGCAGCAGAGTCGTCATAATACATGGCAACTACTTTAGCATCTTGGGCCAATTCCATAGCTTGATAGTATTCATTATTTTTTTGAAGATTTGCAGCTTTCAAGATGCTTTCATTCAATTCCTGAATGGACATAGTAGGTTCTGTAGTCTCTTTGTTTTGATCTTCGTTAGCATAAATAAAAAAAGACAAAAAGACTGATAATAAAACACTTAAAGCTTTTTTTATAGATCTATTCAATATTTTGGGTATATTAATGATAATTAAAACTTATGGGTTTATAGCAATTTTGAATTCAAAATACGATTTTTGAACCAATCTTCGGTTTATATTTGCCAAAGAAAGTTAAATAATCATACATTTAAAAATTAAAAATATGGCATTTGTAGGAAAACAATTCCCAAATTTAGACGTTGACGCAATGAACGATATGGGTGACACGTTCAAAATTAACGTACTTGAAGAGGCTAAAAATAAAGGTAAAAAAGTACTTTTATTTTGGTATCCAAAAGACTTTACATTTGTTTGTCCAACAGAATTACACGCTTTTCAAGAAGCTTTAGGAGAGTTTGAAAAAAGAAATACTTTAGTAATTGGAGCATCATGCGATACACCTGAAGTGCACTTTGCTTGGTTAAATACAGCAAAAGATAACGGAGGTATTGAAGGGGTTACTTATCCAATATTAGCAGATAGTAATCGTAATTTATCTAGTCAATTAGGTATTTTAGATGTAACTAATGAGCGTTATAATGAAGAAACAGGAACGGTTTTAGTTGATGGAGATAATGTAACTTACAGAGCAACTTATTTAATTGACGAAGAAGGTACTGTATTTCATGAAGGTGTAAACCATATGCCTGTAGGGCGTAATGTGGCTGAATTTTTGCGTTTAATTGATGCTTATGCTCACGTACAAAAACACGGCGAGGTTTGTCCAGCAAACTGGGAAGAAGGTAAAGAAGCAATGTCGCCTAACGCAAAGGGAACTGCTGAATATTTAGCTTCACACTAAATATAATTAAGTATTTGAAACTACTATCTCGTTCCGATT
This sequence comes from uncultured Aquimarina sp., assembly GCA_947489195.1. Classification (GTDB taxonomy): domain Bacteria; phylum Bacteroidota; class Bacteroidia; order Flavobacteriales; family Flavobacteriaceae; genus Aquimarina. Next base: position 23,881 of record CANLCT010000011.1, read on the forward strand.
CGTTTCGGAACGAGAAACTAAATTTACTTTGATTCAATTGATCAATTGTAAAATTATAGCCATTTATAAGCTTGGATGGTACTAATTTATTATTCCCAAAAAAATAAAATATGTTACAAGAATTAAATAGCGATAATTTAAACGAAATTGTAGCTGATAATGATACTGTTTTAGTGCAATATTCGGCAACATGGTGTGGTAATTGTCGTATAATGAAACCTAAATTTAAAAAACTTTCGACAGAACACGGTGAGGTGCCTTTTGTGATTGTTGATGCTGAAAAGTTTCCTGAATCAAGAAAATTAGCTAACGTAGATAATTTGCCAACGTTTGCAGCTTTTAAGAAAGGAACTTTTTTAAGTCAAGTACAAACAAATAAATTTGAATCATTAAAGGAATTAGTTGATGAAGCTACCAATAATTAAACACCTAACTTCATTTATTGAAGAAAACGACGAAGACTTTGTTGTTGAAACTATAGAAACTTTAGAAAGCTTAACGGAAGTGTCATCTTTGAAAGATCAAGAATTAGATGTTATCGGAGAGTTGATCTCAAATATGTATGGAGCACTTGAGGTAAAAAAAATGATCAATGAAGGTGTTTCGCAAAAAGAAGCCTTAAATACTTTTATGCAACGTGTATTGGGGGCTATTGATAAGTAAATTTGAAAAAATTATTTTTGTCCCCTAAAGTTTGAAAAAAATCGAACTATAAATTCTAATTTTTAAATATGAGTAAAGAAACCAATTCTGATGAATTTTATGCTAAGCTAAAAGATCAATTGATTCAAACAAGCTTATGGCCAAATGTTTACTTATATAAATTTATTATTCCTGTTGAACCAGATCAATCAAAAGAGTTGTTAGCTATTTTTGATAATCAAGGAGCTGTTATTTCTTCAAAAAAATCAAAAACAGGGAAGTATCAGAGTTATTCCATAAAAATAAAGCTTAAAAATCCTGATGCTGTTATTGGTAAATATAAAGAGGTAACCAAAAAAATAAAAGGAGTAATATCATTATAAATGATTATAATTTTTTTGATAATGGTCTCTTTTATGCCTAAAATATCGATGTAATCATTTTTGTTATATATTGGTGTAATTCATATTTTTTTTACTATTTTGCACATTGAAAATAGAGATGCTTACTATAGTTTCTTCGATAAACAAGCATAACTCACTTCACACATAAGTATATGCATACACAAAATTTAGAGTACAACACCGAGCGTGAACAGCTCGTTATTCCCGAATATGGACGCCACATTCAAAAAATGATTGATCATGCCATTGCCACAGAGGATAGGGAAGAGCGCAATAAAGTTGCAAAAGCTATTATTGGTGTAATGGGTAATATGCAACCACATTTACGTGATGTTGCAGATTTTCAACACAAGCTATGGGATCAGTTGTTTATTATTAGTAAATTTAGACTAGACGTTGATGCACCATATCCAGTATTAACACAGGAAGAATTAATGCAAAGGCCCGAACCTTTAGAATATCCTCAAAATCATCCTAAATATCGTTTTTACGGAAACAATATAATAAGAATGATCAATGTGGCTAATAGTTGGGAAGATGGAGATTTGAAAGAAGCATTGATTTTTACGATTGCAAATCACATGAAAAAATGTTTTTTAAATTGGAATAAAGATACCGTTGAAGATGATGTGATTTTTAAGCATTTATTTGAATTAAGTGATGGTCAAATAGATCTACAAAACAGTGACGAAGATTTGTCAAATTCAATGAGTTTGATGAAGACTAAAAAGCGATATAGCAATAACAACAGCAACAATAACAACGGAAAAAAATATCGCTCCAATAATAACAATAATTACAAAAAAAGACGTAACTAATAATATAACAACAACTAACATATTTACATGGGAACATTTCAAATTGAAGGTGGACATTCGCTTAAAGGGGAAATAACACCACAAGGAGCTAAAAATGAAGCATTGCAAATTTTGTGTGCCGTATTACTTACTCCAGAAAAAGTCATAATTGAAAATATTCCTGACATTAGAGATGTTAATAAGTTAATTACCATACTTGAGAATTTAGGAGTTAAAATTCAAAAGTTAGGAAAAGGTAAATATTCATTTCAAAGTGATGATCTTAATCTAAAATATTTAGAAAGTGATCAATTTAAAAAAGAAGGTAGCGGAATTAGAGGTTCTATAATGATTGTTGGTCCGTTATTAGCTCGTTTTGGAAAAGGATATATTCCAACTCCAGGAGGGGATAAAATTGGTCGACGTCGTTTAGATACGCATTTTACAGGTTTTATAAGCCTTGGTGCAGAGTTTAAATTCAATAAATCTGAGCGTTTTTATGGTGTTGAAGCACCAAATGGTTTAGTTGGTGCCGATATGTTACTTGATGAGGCTTCAGTTACGGGTACCGCAAATATAGTAATGGCAGCAGTGCTGGCTAAGGGAAAGACGACTATTTATAATGCAGCTTGCGAACCTTATTTGCAACAATTGTGTAAAATGATGGTTGCAATGGGAGCAAATGTTCAAGGAATTGGTTCAAATTTGCTAACTATTGAAGGAGTAGAAAATTTAGGAGGTTGTAAACATCGAATTTTACCAGATATGATCGAAATTGGATCGTGGGTAGGTTTGGCAGCTATGACTAAAAGCGAACTAACCATAAAAAATGTAAGCTGGGAAAATTTAGGGCAAATTCCAAATACATTTAGAAAGTTAGGAATAACTATTGAAAAGAAAGGGGATGACATGTATGTCCCTGCTCATGTAAATGGATATCAGATTGATACATTTATAGATGGTTCTTTTATGACAATTAGCGATGCACCATGGCCTGGTTTTACACCCGATTTATTGAGTATTATTCTAGTAGTAGCTACTCAGGCAAAAGGAGAAGTGCTTATTCATCAAAAAATGTTTGAAAGTCGATTGTTTTTTGTAGATAAATTGATTGACATGGGGGCTAAAATTATTTTATGTGATCCACACCGTGCAAATGTAATGGGACATAATTTTAAATCTTCATTAAAAGCAACAACAATGACTTCGCCCGATATTAGAGCAGGAATATCATTGTTAATTGCAGCTTTAAGTGCAAAGGGAACTTCTATAATTCACAATATAGAACAAATTGATCGAGGTTACGAAGATATTGATGGTCGATTACGCGCTATTGGCGCAAAAATTATTCGAATAGATTAAACAGAAACTTTTTTGTAGATTAAATTAACTAGGGTTAACGTAGATTTATCAATGTATTTTTTCATACTTTTAAGGCTTCAAAAAATGTGATATTTCTTTTTTGGTGTGTTTTAGTGTTGTTTGATTTTTTTTTATTTGATAAACAGGTAATTGTGTTTTTTATACAATATAAAGTGATGAAAAATTAACATATTAAAATGAAAAAAAAATAATACTTTTAGTCTCCTTTTAGGAGACTAGTGTTTTTTACATTGTTTTGATTGTATTTGGTTCCCGAAAATATCGTTTATAATTTATTTTGGAATCTTTTAATCCATTATTACTGGGTTAATATTATGATGCTTTAGTTTAAATGTTTTTAAACTATACTTTTTTGTATGTTTTAAGGTATTATATACTAGGTATGATCATTAAATTTTTTAAAAAATAAGGAAAGACTAAAATTAGGTAATTATATAATTAATGAAAGCAAGTATTTACGAAGGGAATAAAACATTCTCTATAATAGAAAAGGAAATCGAAGCTCCTAAAGCGGGAGAAGTTCGTATAAAAGTAGCTTACAGTGGAGTTTGCGGTACCGATGTGCATATTTATCATGGTATGATGGATAAGCGTGTAAGTGCACCATTAACAATTGGACATGAAATGTCTGGTACTATTGATGCTATTGGAGAAGGTGTTACAGGATATGCAGAAGGAGAAAAAGTAGTTGTTCGTCCATTGGATGATCGAGGAGCAAAAGCTTCTGATAAAGGTTTTAATCACGTATGTGAAGAGCTGAAGTTTATTGGAATTGATAGTCCAGGTTCAATGCAACAGTATTGGAATGTTCCTGCTTTTACATTACATAAATTAAAAGAGGAAACGGATTTAAAATTAGCAGCACTTATTGAACCATTATCTGTAGCAGCACATGATGTACGTTTAAGTGAACTTACAAAAGGAGAAACAGCTGTTGTTTTAGGAGGTGGACCAATTGGTTTATTAGTCGCTATGGTAGCAAAAGATGCTGGAGCAAATGTGATTATTTCTGAAGTAAATGAAAATCGTATAGCTAAAGCTAAGGAATTAGGTTTTGATGCTGTTAATCCTATTAAAGTAGACTTGGTTTCTTATGTAAGAGAACAAACTGAAGGTCGCTTAGCGGATGTAGTTTTTGAAGTTGCGGGAGTACAACCAGCGTTGGATATTATGACTGAAGTTGCTGGTATTAGAGGACGTATCCTTATGGTAGCTATACACGGTGAAAAGAAACCTGTTGATTTATTTAAATTCTTTTGGAAAGAATTAAAATTAATTGGGGCACGTGTTTATGAAAAAGAAGATTATGAAAAAGCAATTTCATTAATCACAACTAACGAATTACCATTCGAAGAAATGATTACTGATGTACAGCCTTTATCTAATATTCAACAAGTATTTGAAAATATTGATAATAACCCAGACGGTATGAAAGTTCTTATGGACTGTCAAGCATAAAAAAATGAATAAAAAGTATTAGCATTAAATGTGCTAATACTTTTTGTTTCTTAATAAATTGAATAAACAAACTAAAATAAGCAAGTTTACAGTAATTAACACTTATAATCAGGATTGCTGTAAATGTTAAACTAAATTGTAATGAGTATATTAAATAGTTTTAGTTTACAAGGGAAAGTAGCGGTTGTTACTGGATGTAAACGAGGAATTGGGAAAGGAATGGCTATAGCTTTAGCTGAAGCAGGAGCAGATATTATCGGTGTTTCGGCTTCATTAGAGTTAGAAGGAAGTGCCATTGAAAAAGAAGTAACAGCATTAGGTAGAAAATTTACTGCTTACCAATGTGATTTTTCAGATAGAAAAGCACTTTATACTTTTATTAAAGCTGTAAAAGCAGATCATTCTCAAATTGATATTTTGGTGAATAATGCAGGAACTATTTTAAGAACTCCAGCAGCTGAACATCCAGATGAAATGTGGGATAAAGTAATTGAAGTAAACCAAAATGCACAATTTATTTTAACACGTGAGTTAGGTAAAGATATGATTGAGCGTGGTTCAGGTAAAATTGTATTTACGGCGTCATTATTAACATATCAAGGAGGTATTACTGTACCAGGTTATGCAGCAAGTAAAGGAGCAATTGGTCAAATGATTATGGCTTTTGCTAATGAGTGGGCTGGTAAAGGAGTTAATGTAAATGGAATTGCACCAGGTTACATAGCAACTGATAATACTGAAGCTTTACGTAACAATCCAGAGCGTGCCGATTCTATTTTAGCACGTATTCCTGCAGGTCGTTGGGGAGAGCCAACTGATTTTGCTGGACCAGTAGTGTTCTTGTGTTCAAAAGCATCTGATTACATGCACGGTTCTATTACTTTAGTAGACGGTGGATGGATGGGTAGATAACCCAAAATAACTTTTTATAACGTATTAAAATTTTTATTGTATGTCAGCAAAAAAATATCAATTATTTATAGGCGGTGAATGGGTAGATTCTACTACTGGTAAAACAGCCGAAATTACAAGTCCTATTGACGAGAGTGTTGTTGGTGAAGTAGCTATGGGAGTTGAAGAAGATGCAAATATAGCATTAGAAGCAGCAGAAAAAGCTCAAAAAGAATGGAAAAAAGTTCCAGCAAGGAAGCGTGCTGAATTAATGAGAAAGTTTGCTGCTGAAATTAGAGCAAACAAGGCGTATTTAGCAGATCTATTGACTAGAGAGCAAGGTAAAATTATCTCTTTAGCAGAAATCGAAGTTGAAGTTACTGCTACTTTTATTGAATACGCTTGCGACTGGGCACGTCATATTGAAGGTGATATTTTACCTTCAGATAATGAAAATGAACATATTTATATTCATAAAATTCCAAGAGGAGTAGTAGTAGCAATTACAGCGTGGAATTTCCCTCTTGCTTTGGCAGGAAGAAAATTAGGACCTGCTTTAGTAGCGGGTAATGCAGTAGTTATTAAGCCAACTCAAGAAACTCCTTTGGCAACATTAGAGTTAGGTTTCCTTGCAGAAAAAGTAGGGCTTCCTAAAGGTTTATTAAACGTAGTTACAGGTTCAGGTAGAGTATTAGGAAATGCTTTAGTTGAAAATCCAATTACTAAAATGGTTACCATGACAGGTAGTACACCTGCAGGACAATCTATTTTTAAAGCTGCTGCTAAAAATTTAACTCACGTTCAGTTAGAGTTAGGTGGTAAAGCACCAAGTATTGTTTTTGCTGATGCAGATATTGATAATGCAGTTGATGCAACATTCAATTCTCGTTTTGATAACTGTGGACAAGTATGTACTTGTAATGAGCGCATGTATGTTCATGAGGATATTTACGATGTATTTATGGAGAAATTCATGGATAAAGTAAAAAGCTTTAAAGTAGGTAATCCATTGAATAGAGATACTCAAATGGGACCTAAAGTAAATGCTAACGAGTTGAAAAACATGGAGCATTTAGTAAAAGTAAGTTTAGAAGAAGGAGCAACTTTAGCACATGGAGGTAAACGACCAGAAGGAGCTGAATTTGAAAAAGGACACTGGTTTGAGCCAACAGTTTTAACTGATGTAACTCAAGATATGACTATTGTTCATGAAGAATCTTTTGGACCTATTTTACCAGTGATTAAGTTTACAGACTTTGATCAAGTAATTGGTTATGCTAACGATTGTGAGTATGGTTTAGCAGCAATGGTATTTACTAAAGATATGGCTACAATTTTGCGTTGTAATGACGAGCTTGAGTGTGGCGAAATATATGTAAATAGAGGTCATGGAGAGCAACATCAAGGTTTCCATAATGGATACAAATTGAGTGGTTCTGGTGGTGAAGATGGTAAATATGGTTTCGAACAATATTTAGAAAAGAAAACTTTCTATGTAAAGTATTAATCCATACATTTTAATTTTTTTGATTAAATCAATCAAATGATATATAAAACCTGTAAGATAGCTAATCTTACAGGTTTTGTTTTGTAGTATATAACTCTAGTTTATTATATTGGGTGCAAGTTTGCAGGATAGTAAAATAATACTAGTTTTATCAGAGTCATATTGAGTGATGAATGAGATAAATTAGACAAGGAGATAATCCTTAATAGAATTTTAAACGTACCAAAAAGCATATTATGTCATTAAAAGAATATAAGTTATTTATTGATGGAGAGTGGGTAAAATCAACCACTGGTGAAACTTTAGAAATTATTAGTCCTATTGACGAAAGTGTTGTGGCTACTATAGAAATGGGAGGCGAAGCAGATGCTGAAATTGCTTTAAAAGTAGCAGAAAAAGCGCAGAAGGAATGGAAAAAAGTTCCGGCAAGGAAAAGAGCAGAGTTATTGAGGAAGCTAGCTGCTGAAATTAGAGCAAATAAGCCTTATTTATCTGAATTGTTAACCAGAGAACAAGGAAAACTTATATCTGTTGCTGAAGTTGAAGTGGATGTGTGTGCTTCTTTTATAGATTATGCTTGTGATTGGGCACGCCATATTGAAGGAGATATTTTACCTTCAGATAATGAAAATGAACATATTTATATTCATAAAATTCCAAGAGGAGTAGTAGTAGCAATTACAGCGTGGAATTTCCCTCTTGCTTTGGCAGGAAGAAAATTAGGGCCAGCTTTAGTCGCAGGAAATGCTGTCGTAATTAAACCTACAGAAGAAACTCCTTTAGCTACTTTAGAATTAGGTTATTTGGCAGAAAAAGTAGGAATTCCTAAAGGAATTTTAAACATTGTAACTGGAACAGGTCGAGTACTTGGTAATGCATTAGTTAAAAATCCAATTACAAAAATGGTAACCATGACAGGGAGTACCCCTGCAGGGCAAGCTATTTTTAGAGCAGCAGCAGATAATTTAACACATGTACAATTAGAATTGGGCGGTAAAGCGCCTAGTATAGTGTTTGCAGATGCCGACTTGGATATAGCTGCTGAAGCAACATTCCAATCTCGTTTTGATAATTGTGGACAAGTATGTACTTGTAATGAGCGTATGTATGTTCATGAGGATATCTACGATGCATTTATGGAAAAATTTATGCAAAAGGTAAGAAATCTAAAAGTAGGTAATCCTCTAGATAGAAGTTCTCAAATGGGGCCAAAAGTGAATGCTAATGAATTCAAAAATATGGAGGATTTAGTAAAGGTAAGTTTAGAAGAAGGAGCAACTTTAGCACATGGAGGTAAACGACCAGATGGAGCTGAGTTTGAAAAAGGTTTTTGGTTTGAACCTACTGTTTTTACTGATGTAACTCAAGAAATGACTGTTGTTCATAAAGAAGCATTTGGTCCTATTTTACCAGTTATTAAGTTTAATGATTTTGACCAAGTAATTGAATATGCGAATGATTCCGAATATGGGTTAACGGCAATGATATTTACTAAGGATATGCAAACTATGATGCGTTGTAATGATGCGCTGGAGTGTGGTGAAATTTATGTAAATAGAGGGCATGGAGAGCAACATCAAGGTTTTCATAATGGCTATAAATTAAGTGGATCAGGTGGTGAAGATGGTAAATATGGTTTTGAACAATATTTAGAAAAGAAAACTTTTTATATGAAGTATTAATTTTGAGAAAAAGTTTTAAAGATTTTTAATAATTATTTAAGAACCTGTTAGTTTAAAAACCTTTCAGGTTTTTTTTGTGCTTTTAAAGTAAGGTTTTCTAATTTTATACGTTTAACTTAAAAACCTGTTTTATGTATTAAAACTTGGTTTTGAGGCTATGATATAATAAATACTAGAATTTTTTTAATTTAAGCATAGTATCGTTATGATTAAATTAAAAATACAGTTTACAATAGCATTTGCAGTAGATCATAGACGGAATAGATTTTATAATGCATAAAACGAGTTAAACAATATAGTATTTTTGTCAAATCAATCCTGGGGAATCAATTTCAGAAAAAGGATCAAAAATTATTCTGTCTTTCGTATAATTATTTTCCATGAAAATTTACGTATTACTTTTTTTCTTTATATGTAATATTGGTTTTAGTCAGTCGAACTTATATTCTGATGATTCTTCTAAAAGTAAAATAATTCCATTTCTTAATTTAGTAGAAGAACGATTCAATGTTAAATTCTCGTATAATCCTGAGTGGATTGAAAATGAAGAAATTAATACATCTAAAAAGTTTAATTCACTAGAATTAATTATAGTAGAATTACAACGGCAGCTACATGTAACTATAAATAAAGTGGATCAAAGATTTTTTGTAATAAAACCTTTGAAAAAAATTTATGTATGTGGTTATTTAAAAGATGAAAATTTTAAAAAAGCTATTGAAGGAGCCATAATTAAAAGCTCTAATGAAAATCAATTTACAACAAGTAATACTAATGGCTACTTTCAATTAAGTGATGTCGATATTAATGATACGATACAAATTAGTTCACTAGGTTCTAAAACAAAAAAAATAGCCGCTTTAACATTTTTTAAAAAGTGTGACAATTATTTATTAGAAGAAAAGCTTTATAACTTAAACGAAGTAGTTATTAAAGATTATTTGTCTACAGGTATTTCATTAAAAAATGATGGAACCGTTAATTTCGATCTTAAAAATGCAGATATTCTAGCTGGTCAAGCCGAGCCAGATGTTTTACAAAGTGTTCAATTGTTACCCGGTATTGATAGTACGACGGAAAACGCTACAGATTTGTTTATACGTGGAAGTACTCCTGATAAAAATTTGATTTTGTGGGATGGTATTAAATTGTATAATACTGATCATTTTTTTGGAACATTAACTAATTTGAATGCTACTTTAGTCAATAATGTAACTATTTATAAAAATGGGACTAATGCTAAGTATGGTGATCGGGTTTCGGGGGTTATTGATATTGAATTAGCCAATGAAGTTCCCGAAAATATTGGGGCGAGTATAGGAGTTAATTTTTTAAATAGTGACCTTACACTTGAAATACCAGTTTTTAAAAAGTTAGGTTTAATAGTTTCTGCACGTAGATCATTTACTGATTTTTTTGAACCTGCAATTTTTGAAAATAATTTTAATCGATTATTTCAAAGTTCAAGAATTATTACAAACAAAGAAGCTTTAAATTCTGCTCCCGACTTGCAACAAAGCCAAGAGTTAAGTTTTGAAGATTATTCTGGTAAAATTATAGTTGATATAGCATCAAAACATAAATTCCAATCAACAATTTTATACACCAATAATGAACTTAAAGATATTTTTGAAAGTATCTTTTTTGAAGGGGATGATGGATTTAGAGTAACGGATGTCAATTTTGATAATTTAGAAATCGAAAATTTAGGAATTTCTGCATCTTTTCAGAGTAAATGGAACAATTTTTTTGAAACTAATTTAAATTTTAATCACTCAAATTTTAATTTAAATTATTTAGGAGCTAGTTTTAATCCGGTACTTTTTGCATCATCTCAAGTCGAAAGAATAAATACGATTAAAGAATATAATTCATTAATAACATCAAAATTAAAGTTACATAAAAACTTGAATTTTAATAGTGGATATGAAGCTTCAAAAAAAAATATAAATCATGAGATTAGACATGAATTTTTTGGAGATTTTCTTAATAAGTACAATTTAAAAACGGCCCATTCATTTTTTAGCCAACTTAACTTTAATAAAACCAATGTAGCGCATGTTGATTTAGGAATTCGAATAAATAAAATTCCAACTTTTAAAAAATTACGTTTAGAGCCAAGGTTGTATGCTGAAAAAGAGTTAACAAAAAATATTAGAATAAAAACAAGTGCTGAAATAAAGTATCAATCTATTAATAGAATAGATATTAGTTCGGGAAACGACCTAGGCGAAGAAGATGAAGTTTGGTTACCTGCTATAAAAGATAGTATTCCATTAGTGCAAAGTAAGCAGGTTTCAGCAGGAGTTTTATTTAAAAATAATGGTTGGATAGTTGATATAGATGCTTATTACAAAACCTTAGCTGGTTTAAGTTTGTTCCCCTCTGGACCATTGAATTTATTCGGAAACCCGAAAGAAGGTAATGGAGTTATAAAAGGAGTTGATGTTTTAATAAAAAAGAAATTTTTAAAATATTCGACCTGGTTAGGATACACTTATGCAACCAATATACAACAGTTTGATGGTATAAATAATAATGAAGCCTTTAATGCTAATAATGATATTAGACACTCATTGACCTGGTCACATTTTTATGAGTATAAAAACTTTCAATTTTCTTTGGGATGGAAATATAGAACAGGAACACCATATATAGAAATTTCTGGTTTTGATAATCCAACATTAACCAATATTGTAGAATCGTACAATGAAAAAAGAGTACCAGATTACCATAAATTAGATTTTTCTTTAATTTACTCTATTAATTTATCAAAAAAAGATACTTCGAAAAATGCTAGATTTGGTTTATCTGTTTTTAATATTTATAATCAAAAAAATATACTTGATATAAATAGATCGTTATTTACACCATTTATTGTAGATGATCCTTTGGGGCTAGTAGAGTTTGAAACGGTATCATTAGGGACTACAGCTAACGTTTTTATTCGATTTAATTTTTAAAATTTTTGGCAAATAGTTTAACCATTTTTAAGTGTTTATAGTTTTTTTTGTCTTAAAAATTATAGATATTTAAGCAATTAACACAAACGTTTTAGTAAAGTACGCTATTCATGGAAATTCCTAACAATCTTCAAATTAAAAGTTTTGCAGAATATAAACAATGGTACCAACAAAGTGTAGACCATCCTGAAGCTTTTTGGGAAGCCATTGCCAATAAGTTTTATTGGAAAAAAAAATGGAAAACTACATTAGAGTATGATTTTAACATTCCAAAAGTGGAATGGTTTAAAGGCGGTAAATTAAATATTACAGAAAATTGTTTAGATCGTCATTTAAAAACAATAGGAAATAAAACTGCTATTATTTGGGAACCTAACGATCCAGATGAAGAAACAAGGCACATAACCTACAGGCAATTGTATGTTAAAGTTTCGCATTTTGCCAATGTGTTAAAAAATAATGGAATAAAAAAAGGAGATCGTGTGTGTATTTATATGCCAATGATACCCGAATTGGCAATTGCTATGTTGGCTTGTGCTAGAATTGGAGCAATACACTCTATAGTGTTTGCAGGTTTTTCAAGTACAGCTATAGCAAGTAGAATTAATGATTCAGAATGTAAGATGCTAATTACAGCTAATGAGGTTTATAGAGGAACCAAACAAGTAGCATTAAAAAGTATTTGTGATGAAGCTTTAAAACAGACACCATGTATTGAAACGGTAATCGTGTATCGACGTACAGTAGAGCCCACACCAATGAAACCAGGCCGTGATAAATTTTGGTTTGACGAATTGCAAAAGGTAGCTAAAGAATGCGAAGCCGAAGAAATGGACGCCGAAGATGAATTATTTATTTTATACACATCGGGGTCTACGGGTAAGCCAAAAGGAATGGTGCATACAACAGCTGGATACATGGTAGGAAGTACATTTACATTTCAAAATGTATTTCAATTAGATAAGAATGATGTGTATTGGTGCACAGCCGATATAGGTTGGATTACTGGACATTCATATATAATTTATGGACCACTAGCCGCAGGAGCAACTACCGTTATGTTTGAAGGAGTACCGAGTTATCCAGATTATGGTCGTTTTTGGGAAATTTGTAACAAACTTAAGGTAACTCATTTTTATACGGCACCAACTGCTATTAGAGCTTTGGCAAAACAATCTTTAGATTTTGTAAAAAAACATGATTTATCAAGTTTAAAAGTATTAGGTAGTGTTGGAGAACCTATTAATGAAGAAGCATGGCATTGGTATAATGATTATGTTGGAAAAGGAAATTGCCCCATTGTAGATACTTGGTGGCAAACAGAAACGGGAGCTATTATGATTTCTCCTTTAGCAGGAATAACACCTACAAGACCTACATTTGCTACCTTGCCTTTACCAGGAATTCAGCCTGTATTAATGGATGAAAATGGAGGAAAAATTCAGATAAAACCCCAACAAGCTGAAGGGCGCTTAGCTATACAATACCCTTGGCCATCAATGGCTCGTACTGTTTATGGAGATCATGAACGTTATAGGCAAGTATATTTTTCGCAATTTCCAGGAAATTATTTTACAGGTGATGGTGCATATCGAGACGCAAGTGGAAATTACCGAATAACTGGAAGAGTTGATGATGTGGTAATTGTTTCGGGACATAATTTAGGTACAGCCCCCATCGAAAATGCAATTAATGAGCATAGAGCGGTAGCCGAATCAGCAATTGTTGGATTTCCACATGATATAAAAGGAACAGCTTTATGCGCATATGTAACCTTACATGATGATTATAAGGGAGGAGCAGAATTAGTATCTGAAATAAAAAAGCAAATAGCCAATACCATAGGAGCAATTGCCAAACCAGATAAAGTAATATTTGTAAATGCATTGCCTAAAACCAGAAGTGGAAAAATTATGCGTCGTATTTTACGTAAAATAGCCTCAGGTGAAATTGATAGTTTAGGAGATACTTCGACATTACTAAACCCAGATGCTGTTGAACAAATTATAGTGGCTTATGCAAATGTGTAAATATATTAGTTCAAATATTTTTCCCGATTTTGTAACAAATAGATTTGTTTTAAGGCAATTAAAAAATAGTGACTTAGAATATGTTTTTAAAGGCTTATCCGATCCCAAAGTAATCAAATATTATGGAGTAAGTTTTTCTAGCTTGGAAGCCGCAAAAGAGCAAATGAAGTGGTATAGTAATTTAGAAAAGACTAAAACAGGGATTTGGTGGGCAATTTGTGAAAAAAAATCAGGTTTTTTTAATGGAGCTATTGGTTTAAATGATATTGATCAATTGCAAAAAAGCGCCGAAATTGGTTTTTGGTTATTACCCGAATATTGGGGAAAAGGAATTATAAAAGAATGTATGACAGAAATTGATTCTTATTCATTTCAAATAATTAAACTAAAAAAAATAAATGCTTTTATTGAATCTGAAAATAAAAAATGTTTAAGCCTAGTAAAAAAACTTAATTTTATACATGAGAAAACATTGAATAATTATGAGTTTAAAAAAGGTAAACCAATTAGTCTTTATCATTATTCAAAAATAAACATAAGGTTGCTTTAACACGTTATTATATGAGATTTACAAACATGTAGCTGGTGGATTTTCATCTAAATTTTCTAAAAAAGTGGTTGTTTCGATAATAAACTCAAGGTAGCTCATCACTCTTTTATCTACAAAATTTCCAGTATTTCTATATTGAATTGTTTTACGGCCAGCTGGCGTTGTATATTCCAAAATAAAAAAATCTCCCATTGGGAATAATTCAGCATCTGTAATATCTGTTGAAGGAATATCGCGAACTCCTCGAGCAATATTTCTAACATCATTTGAAATTGATGTTTGAGTAGCATTTACAGGAAAAGGACATTCAAAAAATGTCCAGATACCATCACCAGGGATCGCACCATTATTATTTGACTTAAATAAGCCTTCATCAGTTAATTTAAAAACAGAAATACAATTAGCCGTTGAGCAAGCTTTTGCGGCTCTTCCAAAAGTAATTCCTTCAGAAAAATCAATATTTATAGTGTCTTCGGGTAAAATAAAATCATCATTATCATCTCCACAACTAAAAACAAGTACTAAACTTAGTATAAGGGCAATTTTCTTCATAGTCATTGTATTCCTGTATTTGGGATCGGAAATTTACAAAAAGTTAAGATCAGTTCTATATTTCTAACTACATTGTGTTCAAAAAAGTATAAAAATTGATTCAAAAAAGTAAAAAAATACTCATTATAGGTCATGTTTGGCCCCAGCCAAATGCTACAGCAGCAGGGGAGCATATGTTACATCTAATTCATTTTTTTAAGAATTTTGGATATCAATTATTTTTTGTTAGTGCTGCGCAGCAGCCAGATAACTATAAAATATTTTCAGAATTATCAATAGATACAGCTGTTGTTGCTATAAATGATGCCACCTTTGATAGACTTCTTTTAGAATATGAACCTAATATAGTCCTTTTTGATCGCTTTATGGTGGAAGAGCAATTTAGTTGGCGTGTAAAAAAAATATGTCCAAATGCTATTCGTATTTTAGATACAGAAGATCTTCACTTTTTACGAAAACAGAGACAAAAACAATTAAACACAACTGGCGATATATTACTAACAGATGATGCCAAGCGTGAATTAGCAAGTATGTATAGGTGTGATTTAAATTTAATGATTTCGTTAAAAGAAATGGAGTTTTTAAAAACTACATATAATTTTCCAGATCAATTGCTACACTATATTCCATTATTAAGTGATTTTATAGAGGAAGACACCTTTAATAGTTTTGAAAATAGAAGAGATCTCGTTTTTGTAGGTAATTTTTTACACAATCCTAATTGGCATGCTGTACAAGTGTTAAAAAGAGAAATTTGGCCATTACTATCAAAACAGCTTCCTGATGTGAAATTACATATTTATGGTGCTTATGCTACAGAAAAAAATTATCAATTACATAATGAAAAGCAAGGCTTTTTAGTTCACGGATACGTTAAAGATATAGAAACCGTATTACAAAAAAGTAGACTTTTAATAGCCCCTTTGTATTTTGGAGCAGGGCAAAAGGGGAAATTATTAAAGGCTATGCAGTGCGGTACACCAACCATTACTACTACAATTGGAGCCGAAGCAATGCAATTTGATAAATTGTGGCCAGGTGTTATTGTTGATTCAGTAAAAGACTTTGTGGCACAAACAGTTTTATTATATAAAAGCGTTGATCAATGGAATACTGCACAAAAAAGTATTCCAGATTTGGTAAACACTCATTATTTATTTGAAAAACATTATCAAGTATTTAAAGAGAAACTAGAAGAATTAACTAACGGCATCATTGCGCATAGAAATTCTAATATAATTGGGCAAATTTTATGGCACCAGAGTATGCGAAGTACAGAGTTTATGAGTCGTTGGATTATAGAAAAGAATAAACATTAATTTTTGATACCTATAACACGTTGAAATAAATTATTTAATAAATCAGGAACTTCTTTCATATTTCGTTCACGTTCAACAGCATGTAGTTTGCCATTTTTATCGTAAAATATTTTATAACTAAAGGCAAATCGATCACTTGATGCTGTTTTATCAAGCAAACCAAATCGTAAGTCGTTAAAATAGAAAATCTCGCCCGATTTTTCAATGGTGTACCAGCCTTCGGTCAGTTTTATAAGTCTTAGTATTAATGGGTGATTATTAAGTTTGCCTAGTAAATGATAATTTTTCGGATAGGTATTAAATGTGATAGGTGATTTGTCATCAAATAAGGAATAATCTCCAATTAAAAATGCAGTATTAGTTTTTACATTAGCGTTCCATAAAATACTGTTAAATGGAGTCGGCTTGGTCTGAATTTCTTGAAAATTAATTTGCTGTGTTTCCAAGTTGTTTTTAAACACACCATAAGTGTACCATTTAAAGACTAATGTAATTAAGATATATGCACTACTAATTATAATACCCGTATTATTAATTTTATTTCTTTTGGGATTAGTGCGTTTGTAAAACATTGCCCAAACAACGCATATTAGAAAAGGAATAGTATAAAGAGGATCAATTACAAAAATATTTTTAAATGATATTTTATAGGGTAGCGGCCAAAAAAGTTGAGTCCCCCAAGTAGTAAAAGCATCAAGAATAGGATGGGTGAATAAGCCCCAAAACATTAGTTTACCCCAATCTTTCCAAGTAGCTTCGTTATGCTTGTATAATTTTGAAATTAACCAACCAAATATAGGGGCAGTAATGATGCAAAATAATATGGAATGAGAAAAACCGCGATGTAGTTCATTTGCAGTTACAGGGTCGGTAAAAAGTTTAGTAATAATATCTAAATCGGGAATTGTGCCAGCAATAGCTCCCCAAAGTATAGCTTTATTTCCTACTTTTTTTCCGATAGTAGCTTGTCCAACAGCAGCTCCTAAAACGATTTGAGTTAATGAATCCATTAAATTTGTTGTATTTTAAAAGGATTTCGAATTTCGTAATCACTAGGCGAAATTAATTCAACCAAGGGTTTTAGTAATGTGTTTGAAATGGAATTTCGATGCCTTACATATAATTTCATCTCAACAGGTTTTGCACCTACAGTACTTTTAATAATTTCTGCAGTTCTACCTAATCTTAATTCGATTACTTTATGATTAATCGCTTCATGTACATAATCATATAACATGCGTTGGTATACTGCATGTGATTTATTGTAATTATAATCTATTCCTATATGATTAGCTTCGAGTATATCATCTAATAGAAAAGCCGTTGAAAAAGCAATTAATTTTTCGTTAAAAAAATAGCCTTTAAATGTAAATTCATTGGTAAACACGGATTTTAGGTTTTGAAAGGTAGCAATATTTTGTTCCCCTATTTTAAAATCAGAATTTTCTAACACAGAGGAATATAAATTAGAAATGTCACTTTTGTAGTTATCAATATCTTGTGCAGAAAATTCTTTGACAACCAATGCACCCGATTTTTTATAAACAGTTTTTACCCGTGTTCTAAATTTAGTTCGCATACTGGCTAAATAATCTTCAAAACTAGACCAATTATCGAGTTGAAGTACCATATTAACATCAATTTTAAATTCTCGAAAATCATGCGATTTGATTTGATCACTTTCGGTAAAAGATTTGGGCCAAAATTCTTTTAATAAGATAAAAGAAGGCTTGTCATCATTTTCGGACTGACGCAATTCGCGTAAAGCATTGGATAAACTTTCAAAAGCAACTTCGGGAGTTACATGAGCTTTATTATATTTAAAACCATACTCGCCGCAGGCAAACAAATTACCACAAGTAAGTACGCTTACTTCTATATTTGAAATAAGTTTGTTTTTAACGGAATCACCTAGTTTACAAGGGAAATCATTTAATTTTAATTGATCAGAATTAAATTTAAAAAGCTGAGTAACAGCTAAGGCAACAGGTGTGTTTTTTTTGTAAAATAAAATATACTTGAATTGGATATTATTTGATAAGGTTTGTTCTGCGATTTTCAAATAAGCTATTGAAAAAAAAAGATATTCACTATCGGTAATTACAGCATTCCAGTCTTTTTTTGGAATAGCAGAATAAGTGTCATAATAGATGTAAGTAAGTGGCGAGACTTTACACTTAGTCATTAATTTATTAAGCATAGCAAGTCACTATTTATTAAAATTCAATATTAATGTATATTGTGATATATTCAAAATAATATATTTTTAATTATGTAGCGTTAAAAATATATTAAAAAGTAAATATTATTTCTGTTTAATGAATAAAAGTTATTGAAAGTTCATTTGACTCCATAATTTCCAACCTCCAGAAAAATTGTATATATGTTTAAAATTTAAGTCTTTAAGAATAGCGCAGGCAACCCTACTACGATAGCCAGAATGGCAATAAACATAAATAGGCTTATTTTTATTTAAATGCTGCACTTCATGTTTAAACTTTTCTTTATTTTCAATAGGAATATTAATAGCTCTATTTATAAAACCATCACTAAACTCTGTTTGCGTTCGCACATCGACTAATTGAATAGTTTGGCTGGTATTAATTTCATTTTTTAATGTGGCAAATCCAACATATTGTAGTGCAGTCTTGTTTTGTTGTCCAAAACATACTGTTGCAATGCTAAAAGCAATAAGAAAACAAATTTTCTTCATAATTTATGTATTTTTTATAAGTTGGGTATTTGCAAAAATAATTCATAATAACATACAAATAGACGAATTGTTATATTTAATGTTCCATTTTTTTTTAATTATTTAAAGGAGTCGCAAAAGTAAAATTGTAAATTTGCTTCTTATAACTGCAAAAATTGAATTTGTCACCATTTTTTTCATTCATAGTTCCTGTTTATAATCGTCCTAATGAAATACTAGAGCTTTTGAATAGTATGTTAGAATTGGAATATTCAAAACCATTTGAGATTGTTATTATTGAAGATGGGTCTACTGATACCTCTAAAAGTGTAATATCAAAATTTAAAAATAAACTTTCTATTAGCTATTATTATAAACCTAATACAGGTCCTGGTGATTCTCGTAATTTTGGGATGAAAAAGGCAAAAGGCGACTATTTTTTAATTTTGGATAGCGATGTAATTTTACCTTCAAATTACTTATTAGAAACCGAGAAATCATTGCATACTAAATTTGTTGATTGTTTTGGAGGTGTGGATAATGCCCATAGTTCATTCACAGATTTGCAAAAAGCCATTAATTGTGTAATGACTTCTTTTTTAACAACAGGAGGTATTAGAGGTGGGAGCGAACAATTAGGTAAATTTCAACCACGCAGTTTTAATATGGGCTTATCAAAAAAAGCTTTTGAGGCATCAGAAGGTTTTGGAAAGATCCACCCTGGAGAAGATCCTGATTTAAGCATGCGTTTATGGCATTTGGGTTTTGAAACAGCCTTGTATGATAATGTAGAAGTTTTTCATAAACGAAGAATTTCATGGAGTAAATTTTTACTTCAGGTAACTAAATTTGGTAAATGCCGCCCTATTTTAAATAGTTGGCATAAAGGTACAGGAAAACTTACTTACTGGTTTCCAACATTTTTTTGTGTTGGAGTAATAGTGTCTTTTTTGTTAGCTTTAGCCTCATATTATTTGCCCTTATTTTTATTAGGTGTGTATGTATTGTTGTTGTTTTTTGAGGCTTTATTTACCTACAAGAGTTTAAAGATTGCCTTAATGAGTGTGTGGGCAATGTGTATTCAGTTTTATGGGTATGGCAAAGGTTTTTTGGAGTCGTATATAAAAATAATGTTGTTTAAAAAATCGCCTCAAAAAGTATTTCCCGAATTATTTTTTTAATTGGTATTTGAGTGAGCTAATTTTAATTAATAACTTTTAAAGTGTTACATTTTATAATTATATCTCTATTCTGGATTTATCATATACCAATTTTTAAATAAAATGCACTAATAATTTTGTTGCCTTATATTATTTGTATGACTACTAAAGAAAAAACGGAGCAAAAAAAGCAGAATAAGAATTATAAAATGTATTTTATTTTTCTTGGTTTTACAGCTTTTTTATGGTTTTCGCTCCAATTTTCAAAAAACTATTCGCAAGAGGTTAGTTTTATGATTAATTACAATCAATTACAAAATCAAAAAGTAGTAAAGCCCAATAGTGATCATGAAATTAAAATGGTTTTAAATGGTAGTGGTTTACAATTGTTGAAGTATACTTTTTTTAACCATACTATTGATATAGATTTGCGAAAAGCAAATAACTTAAACGATAATCACGCTTTTTTTACAGGCAAACAAATGCATAATATTTTAAAATCTAGTTTAGGTTATACGGGAGAAGTTTCTCATGTTTTTAAAGATACTTTACATATTTATTATGATGTTTTTGAAGATAAAAAAATACCTATAAAAATTAATTCAGATATAAAATATGCTTCGGGCTATACGTCGATTAATGGTATAATTTCTGAAGACAAAGAAATTTTAGTAACCGGTCCTAAAAGTATTTTGGATACATTAAAATTTATTACAACCGAAGTATTACAATTAAATGAAATTAAAACAAATTATAAAGGGTTTTTAAATTTGTCAAAAAATGAATTACCCACGAATTTAAAGTTTGAAAAGCAAGAAATACCTATTGCTTTAGAAGTGGATAAATTAACAGAAGGGGAGTTTAAGGTACCTATTACATTATTAAATGTGCCTAAGGGATTACGTGTGCAATTATTTCCAAAGGAAGTAGCTATAATTTTTAGTGTAACATTAAAAGATTACCCAAAACTAACAGCCTTAGATTTTAATGTTACGGCAAATATGATAAACGTAAAACCAAATACTTCATCATTATTGTTAAAATTGGATAAAGTACCAAGTTTTGTATATAATGCAAGATTAATGGAGAAAGAAGTACAATATGTAGTAATTAGATAAGTGAGAGTATATGATTGTAGGTTTAACAGGAGGAATAGGTAGTGGAAAAACATATGTTGCTCAGTTGTTTAAAAATTTGGGAGTACCTATTTATATAGCAGACATAGAAGCCAAAAAAATAATGCATACCAATGCTGAAGTAAAAAAGGCTATTTGTTCATTATTTGGAGACAAGGCCTATCAAGAAGAAAGTTTAAATAGAAAATTTATAGCAGATAAAGTATTTGAAAATAAAGCTTTATTAAAAAAATTAAATGCTATTGTACATCCAGCAGTAGCAAATCATTTTAAAACATGGTATGAAGCTCAAAAATTTGATTTTGTAATTAAAGAATCTGCTATTTTATTCGAAACTGGAGGAGATAAAAAATGCGATCTGACCATTTTAGTTGTAGCACCAGAAGAAATTCGAATAAAACGGGTTATGGATAGAGATGCTATTACAGAAAAAGAAGTGAAATTGAGAATGAATAATCAATGGAGTGACGAAAAAAAGAAAAAACTTGCTACTCATATTATTGAGAATATTGACGCTTATTATGTTAAAAAACAAGTAAATAATTTTTTTTTAGCAATAAAAAATGATTTTATTTAAATTGTTAACTGTTGTTAACTTTAGGTTAAAGCTAGGTGTTATAGGTGTTAAATTCATATTTTTACTGCGATGAATAAACGTTTTTCTACTTTATTATTAGTGCTCATGACAATCTCTTTGGCAGGTATAATCTGTGTACAAGGTTATTGGATTAGTGATTCTTTGCAAAGTAATGAAGAGCATTTTTCATTCAATGCCAATGAGTCTTTGGGTATTGTAGCCAAAAAGATTAATGAGCGTGAGTTTATTCGTTATTTTTATCCCCTTAAAAAAGCTATTGACAGTATAAAAACAAGCAAAAAAAATTATAATGAAGCCTGTTTGATTAAGTCAGTTAATTCTGAACTTAATAATGATGCCAAAAAAGTTAAAGCGCCTCTTACTCAAGAGATAAAAACGGTAATGGATAGCATAGCCAATTCATTAGCAAGTAATAATAAGTTACAATGGAAACATCATGTTGGTGCTAAAGAAAGGTTAGATCAACTTGCTACAACAGCTAGTTATGAATATTTTTTATATCAAAATTTGATTAAAGAATATACCAGTAAAATTCCAATCAATAAACGTATTAATAAAAGTGAAGTTGAGCAATTTTTAACACACGAATTGGAAAAAAGAGGCGTAAAAGTAAATTTTGTTTTTAGTATTAATGAAAATAGTAAAAGTACATCTGTAAAGTCTAAAAATTTTCATGTGTCATCTAATGGAATGTATAAAGCACCAATTTTTGAAGATGAAGAAGGGAAAACCAATTTATACTTGGTAGTGAATTTTTTAGGAAAAAATCGATTCGTATGGTCGTCAATACTTTACATGGTTTTATTGTCTTCCTTTCTGGTCTTAGTAATATTAGGAACTTATTTTTATGCCTATAAACAAATAATTAATCAACGAAAAATTTCTGATATAAAAACAGATTTTATTAATAATATGACTCATGAGTTAAAGACTCCGATTGCTACTATAAACCTAGCTTTAGACTTTATGAAAAATGAGAAAGTAGCAGATGATTCTGACATGAGGAAAAGATATTTAGAAATGATTCGTTTTGAAAACGATAGAATTCATGATCAGGTAGAAACGGTGCTTCGTATATCACATCTTGAGCGTAATGAATTGTTAATAAGTAAGGGAACCATAAATTTTCATGAAACAATAGAAAAGGCTATTGATCATGTTAAGTATGCAGTTGAAGCAGAAAAAGGATATATAAAAACAAATTTAAAAGCACTTAAAGAATCAATATTTGCAAGTGAAGAACATATAACAAATGTAATTATTACTATTTTAGATAATGCAATTAAGTATACTAATGATAGTCCTAAAATTGACATTATAACAGAAAATACAAAAAATAGTATTATATTAAAGGTTGCAGACCAAGGAATTGGTATGGGTAAATACTGTAGAGAAAAAGTATTTGACAACTTTTTTAGAATGCCTACAGGTAATGTACATAATGTTAAAGGTTATGGTTTAGGCCTTAGCTATGCAAAAAAAATTATAGAAGATCATCAAGGTAAAATTTTAGTTAAAAGTTCAAAAGGTAAAGGGACTACATTAATTATTCAATTACCATTAATAACATCATAGAACTATGGAAAGTGATAACAAAAAAATACTTTTAGTTGAAGACGATCCAAATTTTGGAACAATTTTAAAAGATTATTTGACTATCAATAATTATGAGGTAACACATGCTAAAAATGGAATGGAAGGCTTTGAAAAATTTAAAAGAGATAGTTTTAATCTTTGTATTTTAGACGTTATGATGCCATATAAAGATGGTTTCACATTGGCAAAAGAAATTAAAGATAAAAACAAGAATATTCCAATTATATTTTTGACGGCTAAGGCAATGAAGGAAGATGTGCTTAAAGGGTATAAAGTAGGTGCAGATGATTACTTGAATAAACCTTTTGATAGTGAAGTGCTTTTAATGAAAATTAAGGCAATAATGCAGCGCAAAACTATTGATACCGAAGTTGAAAGTAAACAAGTGGAATTTCAAATTGGTGAATTTAGTTTCAACTCTAGGTTGCGTTTTTTAACATATAAAAAGAAAGATCCTGTTAAGTTATCTCCAAAAGAAAATGACTTGTTGAGATTGTTAGCATTAAATTTAAATGATTTAATGACTCGAGAATTGGCTTTGACAAAAATATGGAGAGATGATAATTATTTTACATCACGAAGTATGGATGTATATATAGCAAAACTTAGAAAATATTTAAAAGAAGATAAAAATGTTGAAATTTTAAATATTCATGGTGAAGGTTTTCGTTTAGTTGTTAAAAAATAAAAAGTTTGAGAAGTAAACTTTTAAAGTAAATCACCTTATTATTAGATTGTATAGGCAATCTATTGAAAATAAGAATTATCTGGGGTTCAACTTTTTAAAGTTGAACCTTTTTTAATAGTGTTTCTTACTAAAGTAACGTGAGCTTGAAATAAGAAAAAGATAATGTCGAACTCAGACTATAATAGTGTTATGGATAATAAAAATTTATGAAAAGTATTTTTTGCAAATCATAGAGAAATTATGAATAATGTAATCAAGATATAAAATGAACAGCTTAAAATTGTTTAGAAATTCTATTATGATACTTATCCATGTATACTTGCATCTTTGCTTAGTGATTTCATTATAGAAGCTTCATATTTTAGTAAATCTTGCCATTTTTTGTCTACCTCTTCTCGATTACCGTATTGGCGTGCAAAGTTTAGAAACATAGTGTAATGGTTAGCTTCGCTAACCATTAAATCTCTATAAAATTTGGCTAATTGAGGATCAGGTAGTTGCTCCGATAATAGTTTGAATCGTTCACAACTTCTGGCTTCAATAAGTGCTGCATACAATAAACGATGTACAAGTTGTGTGGTTCTACTTCCTCCTTTTGGGAAAAATTTAAGGAGTTCAATTACATAATCATCCTTTCGATCTCGCCCAAGTGGAATTCCTTTAGCTACTAATTTATCATGTACTAACTTAAAATGACTCATTTCTTCCTTAACCAGAGCAATCATTTCTTGAACAAGTTCAGTGTATTCAGGAAAACTATTTGTTAATGAAATAGCAGTAGAGGCAGCTTTTAGTTCGCAATAAGCATGATCAATCAGAATTTCATCAATATTTTTTTCAACAATATTTACCCAGCGAGGGTCCGTGGGAAGCTTTAATCCTAACATATGCTTTAGTATTATAAGTCTAAATCAAATTTAGCTCTTAATTTATCAATCAATGGATTTTTTTCTTTGAGTTTATCGTATTTATCCTGTGGTGTAAAAGCGTGCTTTACAGCCGCAGCTTCATTTACAATTATTTTTAAGCGAATACTATAGTTATTTAGTTCTTCGCCCATAAAAGCCAATAACGGTGTCTGTATATTTTCAACATCTAAACGCATCGTCTCATTTGCCAGCTCTAATATCAATTCAAAATTATCGCCTAATTTTGGTTTATTCATGGCAAACATAGAACCGATAATGCGCTCTCCTTTTTTATCCATACGCTTACCATAGGTATTCCATAATTTTAAAGCCTGTTCTTCTGTAAAAGGAGTTTTAGGAAGATCCTTAGGGTCTTCAATAATAATTTTTCTTTTTTTACTTAAAGTCTTCTTTTGTTGAATTCCTTTAATTGAAAGCGCAGATCCAATAGTGTTTTCTATAGAAATAGATGGAATAGTGGGCTTTTTTATGGGAGCACTAGGAGTTATAGAGGTTTCTATAACGGCACTATTTGTAATAGATTGACTAGTATTTGTTTGAGTATTATTGGTTGGTGTATTGGTAACAGCAGTATTAAAAAACGATGGTGGTACTATACTAGTTGAGCCTTTTTTTTTTCGTCAATAGCCGTTATTGAAGCCAGTTTCATTAAACAAAGTTCAACAAGTAGACGTTGATTTTTACTAGTTTTGTACTGTAAATCGCAAGTGTTGGCAAGTTCTATAGCCTCTATTAAAAAAGTAGCAGGAGCCTTTTGTGCTTGTTCGTGGTAAGTAGCCTTAATTTGTTGACTAACTTCAAGTAAATTAATTGTTTGAGGGTTCTGACATACGAGTAAATCTCTAAAGTGAGAAGCTAAACCAGCTATAAAATGATGCGAATCGAAACCTTTAGTAATAATTTCATTTAGGCTAATCATTAAAGCAGGGATATCATTAGCTAGGATTTGATCGGTAACCGAAAAATAAGTTTCGTAGTCTAGTACATTTAAATTTTCGGTAACAGCTTGCCTTGTCAAATTGTTTCCCGAATAACTTACAACACGATCAAAAATAGACAAAGCATCTCGCATGGCACCATCGGCTTTTTGCGCTATAATTTGTAAAGCATCTTCATCGGCAGTAATACCTTCGGTTTTACAAATCTCAATTAAATGAGCTTTAGCATCAGCTACGGTGATTCGTTTAAAATCAAAAATTTGACAACGTGATAAAATAGTTGGTATAATTTTATGCTTTTCTGTCGTTGCCAGAATGAAAATAGCATGTTTCGGAGGTTCTTCTAATGTTTTAAGAAAAGCATTAAAAGCAGAAGCAGAAAGCATGTGTACCTCATCAATAATATATACCTTATATTTTCCTACTTGAGGTGGAATACGTACTTGATCAATTAGGCTTCGAATATCATCAACCGAATTGTTCGAAGCGGCATCTAATTCAAATATATTAAAAGCAAAATCTTCATTGTCATTTGTAGTATCATCTGCATTTATTTTACGGGCAAGTATACGTGCGCAACTCGTTTTACCCACCCCACGTGGCCCTGTAAAAAGTAATGCTTGTGCTAAATGATTGTTATCAATAGCATTAAGTAAAGTATTAGTAATAGCCTGTTGCCCTACAACATCTTTAAAATGTTGCGGACGGTATTTACGCGCGGATACTATAAACTGTTTCATACTTCTGAAGGCTAAATTACAAATACGAACGAGGAAAAAAAGATTTTTAAATGGTTTTTTTAGTGTAGTTATTCACAGAAAGTAAAGTGTTAAATAGATTTACTTACTTTTACTTATGCCCGCACTTTCAAAACTAGCCATTTCATTTAAAAAATTTACAGCAGCTTCAAGCAAAGGATAAGCGAGAGCTACTCCCGTTCCTTCACCTAATCGCAAGCCTAAATTTAGTAT
Organism: uncultured Aquimarina sp.; assembly: GCA_947489195.1. GTDB lineage: Bacteria > Bacteroidota > Bacteroidia > Flavobacteriales > Flavobacteriaceae > Aquimarina. Next base: position 50,767 of record CANLCT010000011.1, read on the forward strand.
TGTTTTCTTTTCTAAGTAATCAATCATTTTTACATGTCCTTGTTCATTAGATTGATGACAAATAATACAATAATCCATGACATTTTCATTCATGGCATTAGCAAATAGTAAGGCAGAAGTAACAATAAAACCATCAATGAGTACGGTCATTTTTAATTCTGAAGCTTTTAAAATACCACCAGCTATCATGGCAATTTCAAAACCTCCAAAAGTGGCCATAATATCAGGTAATGTATATGGAAAATGCGTGTCTAATACTTTGCCAAGAATTGCTCCTTTTTCTATGATTTGTTCTTTATTTAATCCCGTTCCAGCACCTACACATTCTTCAATATAAGTGTTGGTAAGGGCAGCCATTAATAAAGCAGCTGCTGAAGTGTTTCCAATTCCCATTTCACCAAAACCGATAATATTACAACCTTTTTTAAATTCACTTTCAACCAGTTCAGCACCTTTAGCAATGGCTTCGTGATATTGATCAATACTCATAGCAGGGGATTCGAGTACATTTTTGGTTCCGTAATCAATTTTAGCATCAATAAGCCCATGAAGCGGACCAAAATCATGATTAACACCAGCGTCAATTATTTTTAAATCAAGTTTGTTTTGTTTACAAAACACATTAATAGCGGCTCCTCCATTTAAAAAATTATAGACCATTTGTGCTGTAACTTCTTGGGGATAAGTGTTGACTTTATTTTCTTTTGCAATTCCATGATCTGCAGCGAAAACTAAAATTGTCGGGTTGGTTAATTGTGGAGTTAATGATTGTTGTATCATTCCAATTTTTAGGGCTAAACCTTCTAAATCACCAAGCGCCCCAATTGGTTTTGTTTTATTATCAATTTTGTGAAGAATCTTTTCCGTAATAGCAGTGTCAACAGCGGTTATATTAAAGTAGGTCATTATTTTATTGGTTGTCAGTTGTTGGTTTTCAGTTATTCGTTGGTTTTGTGGATTGAACCAAAAAGGATCAAGGTTTATTTCTTTTTTTTAAATTATTTTTAAAAATAATTTAAAAAAATTAAGTACAATTTGAAAATTGAATTTACTTTCTTTAACCTTCAACCTGGTTATTTATATCTCTATTTCAACTCCATCGGAAGTCCCGAAACCATAAATGTGGCTTTATTGGCATGTTTGGCAATATGTTGATTCATCCAACCCTGAAGTTCAGTGAATTTTCTTCCTATTTCAGTTTGGGCATGTATTCCCATACCAATTTCGTTAGAAATAATAATAATATTAGCTTCAATGTTTAATAGTTTGTCAAATTCTTTTGTAGCTTCGGCTAAAGCCAAAGTCACCTCATTTTTATGATCTACAAAAAAATTGGTGAGCCATAAAGTTACACAATCAATAACGTAAGTATCGTTAGGTTTTACAACATTAGCTAGTTGTTTTTCTTCTTCAATAGAGGTCCAACGTTCATCGCGATCAGATACATGTTTATTAATACGTTTTTGGTGATCGGCATCCCAAATACGCGAAGTAGCAATATATATAGGTTTATTACTATATTCTAAAGCTAATTCTTGAGCAAAACTACTTTTTCCAGAGCGTTCACCGCCAGTAATATAATGGATCATTTTTGTTTTTTTTGGACTGTTTGTGCTTCAGGTTGTTAAAAGGACAAAGTTAAGAGTGTTGTATTCGAAACGAAAGTTTTCGTGATATATCTTTTTATATCTAATTATTGGGAGTATTTTTGCAGCGAATTTAAGGTTTGTTAAAGCTATTCAAGTTTTAATAATTAAAAGGGAATCAGGTGCTAATTAAAAATAATTAAATCCCTGAGCTGTTCCCGCAACTGTAAGTTTTGTCCTTTTTTAAGGATGGTTGTAATTACTACTACAGTAAGTCACTGCATTTTTATGTGGGAAGACAAATTACAATACACAAGCCAGGAGACCTGCCTTTTGTTTTTTAAAGCGATGACTTTCGGGTAAAAAGTCTAAGAAATATGAAAAAAAATATAATTACCATTTTAGCTGGGCTATTTTTTTGTGGATTAAAATTAAATGCTCAAAATGATTCTATTCATTACTTAAATGAAGTGAGGCTAAGTGATGTGAAGTTACGTGATTATTCAAAAGGAAATTTAGTTACCACATTACCCGATTCTATATTAAAAGTAAGTCAACCTTCATTGACTGAATTATTAAGATTGAATTCAACAATTTATCTAAAAGAAAATGGAATAGGAGGAACTTCTACTACTTCATTTAGAGGGACAAATGCTTCTCATACAGCTGTGGTTTGGAATGGATTAAATATTAATTCGCAATTAAACGGGCAAACTGATTTTAATACTATTAGTATTAGAAATTACGATAATATAGTTATTCGAAGTGGAGGTGGAGGTGTAGCTTATGGAAGTGGAGCAATAGGAGGTAGTATTCATTTAAATTCAGAGTTTAAGTTTAAAAAACATTTTAAACAAGATTTGATTACCTCAATAGGAAGTTTTAGAACAACCTCAACAAATTATAAAATAAGGTATGGGACTAATAAACTATATGCATCCTTAGGAGTTGATCATATTGATAGTAAGAATAATCATAAATATTTAGGAAGAAGAGCAAAAGGTAAGAAAAATGAAAATGGAGAATTTTCAAACTATAATTTTAATTTGAATTTAGGATACTCCATAAATTCTTCTAATGTTTTAAAATTTTTTCAAAATACATATACAGGAAAACGAAATTTTTCAGGAAGTTTATTCTCTCCATCAAATGATTCATACAGAGATAATAATACAAGAAGTATGGTTCAATGGAATTATTTTAGAAATAATTTTACATCTGTTCTGAGTTTAGCTTATTTATATGAAAAATATCGGTTTTTCCCTAATAAAGAAGAATTAGATGATTTTAGTTTTGGTAAGTCAACAAATTTGATTTTTAAGTATGATGTAAACTATAAATTCTCTAATGATATTCAATTAAAATCAGTTTTTCAACATGAAGATATTAGAGGGAAAGGAAGTGATATAATTTCTGAAAGGCGTACAAGAGCTTCTATAGCATTACTATTTTCTCATCAAATTAATAAACGTTTACATTATGGTTTAAATATAAGGCAAGAGATAAATGATAGTGATAATTTTTCTTTTAAGGGATTTAAAGATAGTGTTAAGGAAACATACAGTGATGTTTTAAGTTTTAATACAACTACTAATATAGAAAATGATGATCCTTTTTTGTTTTCTATTGATTTAAGTTATTGTTTTTCAAAATTTTATAATTTAAAATTTAATGCGTCTAAAAATTTTAGAACTCCGACTTTTAATGATTTATATTGGAATGGTCCTGGTGGTATAGGAAATAATTTACTTCAACCTGAAAAGTCGATTCAAGCTGAAATTTCTAATGAGTTTAACTATAAAGGTATAGATTTTGGAATTACAGGTTATTTTATAAAATCAAAAGATTTAATAGTGTGGGAGCCAATTTCTTCAACTATATGGTCACCTATTAATGTAACAAAAGTTTATAACTATGGTTTAGAAGCTAAATTAGATTATACATATAAATGGAAGAAAAGTGCTATTATTTTGGCATCTAATTATAGTTATACAGTTTCTGAAAATCAAGAAACAAAAAAGCAACTCATTTTTGTGCCTCTACAATCTATAACTTCTAATCTAGTTTTTAGATATAAAAAAATGAATGCTTTTTATCAATTTAGGTGGAATGATGATCTTTTTGTAACAAGAGATCATTCGCAAAAATTAAAAGCAAATGATGTTGCTAATGTTGGTGTTAACTATGATTTATATGCTTATAAAAATACCAATTATAATTTAGGATTGGTGGCTAACAATATTTACAACGAAGTGTATCAACTAACAGTAGGTAGACCAGCTCCTAATAGAAATTATCAAATACGTTTAATACTTAAATTTTAATATAATGAAAATTACCAGAATTTTAATAAGCTTAGTAACCGTAGTAAGTTTATTTGTTTCTTGTCAGTCTGATGATGATAACTCATCTATCGATTCAGGATCAATACCAGAAGAAAGAATTATTGTCTCTCATGAAGGAGCATCAGTTTCAGGATCTACATCCGTAGTCTCTTTAGATTTAAAAACAGTAAATAATAAATTTTACGATACAGTAAATGGAGAAGAATTAGGTGTTTTTCAACAATCAATCGGATTTAATGGTGATAAAGCATATATAGTGGTTGATAACCAAAATACAATTACTGTTGTTGATAAAGTGAGTTTTGTAAAGCAAGCAACAATTACAGAAAAATTAAAAACACCTCGTTATATTGCTTTTGCTAATGGTAAAGGTTATGTAACAAATTGGGGAGATACATCATTAGCAACTGATGATTTTGTTGCAGTAGTTGATTTAACTTCAAATGTAGTAGAAAACACTATTGCTGTTGCAGAAGGACCTGAACAATCAGTTATTAAAGGAAATAAATTATATGTTTCTCACAAAGGTGGTTTTGGAATCAATAACAGAGTTTCTGTTATCGATTTAAGTACTAGTAACGTAAAAGAAATAGAGACTTTATTTTTGCCAGATGAAATGGTTTTAGTAGGTGATGATTTATGGGTTTCTTGTGAGGGTACACCAGTTTGGAGACCTGAAGGGGAGAGTATAGGAGGGTTAATTAAAATTGACACTAGAACAGATGAAATAACATCAAGTATAGAATTTCCTTTAGGGCAGCACACAAGTCAAATGGTATTTGAAAATGGAAATATTTATTACACGGTAAGTAATGAAATTTTTGAATTAGCAGTAACAGAAACAACATTACCAACAACAGCAATTACTGAAGGAGCTATTAATGGGATGGCAATAAAAGAAGGAGTTATTTATGTTGTTGATGCAAAAGATTTTGCTAGTGGAGGAACATTAAATACTTACAATTTAAATGAGAAAAAATGGGGAACACCTGTTACAGTTGGAGTTGCACCTGCTAAAATTTATTTTCAATAATATTAAGCACTCAAAATAAAATTAAATATTATCTAGTTCTATAAAAAACAGGCTAGTGAATTTATCATAAACCTGTTTTTTTGTGCTAAGATCAAATAAAACTATTCTAGTATATTTGTCCCCATACAAAGAGAACTATGCTATTAAACACAATTAAAGGACTACAATACCCAGCCATTTTAGCATATTTATTTAAATGGTTATTCATAGCATTAATTGTAGGTATTGCTGTAGGAGGTGCATCGGCATTTTTTTTAATCAGTTTAGATTGGTGTACTAATTACAGAGAGACACATACTCAAATAATATGGTTATTACCTGTTGCGGGTTTTTTAATTGGTGCTTCATATTATTATTGGGGAAAAAGTGTAGTCCGTGGAAATAATCAGTTATTAGATGAATATCATAAACCTGATAAAATAATCCCTTTTAAAATGGCACCTTTAGTATTATTAGGAACTTTAGGAACTCATTTATTTGGAGGTTCTGCAGGGCGTGAAGGTACAGCTGTACAAATGGGAGGAGCTATTGCCGATCAATTGTCAAGGTTTATATCTATAAATTCATTGGATCGAAAGATTTTATTGATCATGGGAATTAGCGCAGGTTTTGCTGCTGTTTTTGGAACCCCATTGGCGGGCGCTATTTTTGCTTTAGAAGTATTGTTAATAGGTCGTGTACGTTTTGAAAGTTTAGTGCCTAGTATTTTAGTGGCGATTATAGCTGATCAAGCTTGTCGTTATTTTGGAGGCACACATACAGAATATATTGTAAGTAATGTTCCCAATATGTCATTGTTAAATATTGCTTTAGCATGTATAGCTGGTATCTGTTTTGGTATTGTAGCTCGTTTATTTTCGAAAGGGACCCATTTTTGGAGTACGCAATTTAAAAAGTTCAATTATCCTCCTTTACGTCCAGTAATTGGCGGAATTGTCATTGCTTTAGTAGTTTTTTTAATGGGAACAACACGGTATATTGGTTTAGGGGTTCCGGTAATTGTGGAATCTTTTAGTCAAGCTATTCCTCCTTATGATTTTTTGCTAAAATTACTATTTACAACTTTTACTTTAGGTGCTGGATTTAAAGGGGGAGAGGTAACCCCATTATTTTTTGTTGGAGCAGCTTTAGGTAATGCATTAGTTTGGATGTTACCGTTACCTATGGATTTATTAGCAGCAATGGGCTTTGTAGCCGTTTTTGCTGGAGCAACTAATACTCCTATTGCATGTACATTAATGGGAATAGAATTGTTTGGAATGGAAACAGGTCAATATGTGGCTTTAGCTTGCTTTGTGGCCTATCTATTTTCGGGACATAGTGGTATTTATGGTTCGCAAATTATTGGAAGTTCCAAACATCCAATTTTTGATTTAGAAAAAGGGAAACTACTTTCTGAAGTAGTTTCATTCAGAAAACAGCCTAAAAAATAATTTATAGTTAAACTAATTTCGTTTTAAAGAGTTTAAAAAGTAACTTCATTAGCTCCTTTAAATTCTGTGGAAGTTACTTTTAATACAGCATTTTTATTCCTGTCTAGTTTTTCTAAAATAACAATACATTTTCCATTGTAAGCTTTTCTATAGTTTGCAACAAAAGGTTCTAAGCTTTTATTATTACCGTTTCCAACACCAATGATTGTTGCGTTTTGAGTTTCAAAATTCAGTAAACATTGAGCGGTTGGAACAAAATGATTGTTTTTATCTTTTATGGTTACTTCCACGTAAGTGATATCATTAGAATCAGTAACTTTTAAATCAGCTTTATTTGGTTCTAATGAGGTGTTGATAATTTCGGTTTGAATAATTTTTCCATTAGTATAGGCTATAGCTTTTAGCTCTCCGGGTTTATAAGTGGCTTCCCATGCTAGTAATTCACTTGAATTCATGTTGTTTTGCTTTCTTCCTAATGAAACACCATTTACAAATAATTCCACTTTTTGAGCATTAGAAAAAGCATTAATGATTATTTTTTCACCTTCGTGACCTTTCCAATTCCAATGAGGAAATATATGCAATATAGGTTTTGTACTCCATTGCGATTGGTAGTAATAAAACCCATCTTTAGGAAAACCAGCCAAATCAATTACCCCAAAAGTAGAGGAGCGTGCCGGCCAAGGGTAAGGAATGGTTTCTCCTAAATAATCCCAACCTGTCCATATGAATTCACCCATAATATAAGGGCGTTCGTTTACAGCTAACCAAGCTTTCATTCCCACGTTATAAAAGTCTCTATTTTTTAAAAATTTATGAGTGTCTTTATGTTCAATAGGCAAATCTGCTTGTAAAGCTTGTTCTCTATTCAAAAAAGGATAGTATTCACCACGGTTAGTAATCATTTGTGCCGAAGTATGTTCGGTAACAATCATTTTACGGTTAGGGAAATTTTTGTGTTCCAAATCATAATCTTCGGGATCAGCATAGTTATACCCCGGAACATCCATTTCATTCACAGTTTCATTTATAGGCCAAGCATCCCAACCGTATCCATTTACACCACAAGTTACTGGTCGATCATCGTATTTATGCACCACATTTACCAAACGCTTGGCAATTTCAATTCCCGATTTTTCTTTCATTTGATGGATCTCATTACCAACACTCCACATAAAAATACTTGGGTGATTACGGTCTCTGAGTACAAAGTCACTTAAGTCTTTATCACTCCATTTTTTAAATAGATGGGCATAATAAGTGACAGGAATACGAATTTTTTCGCCGTTTTTTCTAAAAGTGGCTGGTTCTTTAACCACTTCCCATTCGTCAAAAGCCTCGTTCATTACCAGTATACCCATTGTATCACAAGCATCTAAAAATTCGGGTGCAAATGGATTGTGAGCAGTACGCACAGCATTTGTACCCATTTCTTTTAAAATTCTTAATTGACGTTCATAAGTGGTTTTTCTAGTAGCTGCTCCTAAAGGACCACCACCATGATGTAAGCAAACACCTTTAAGTTTTATTGATTTTCCATTAAGAATAAATCCCTTTTCAGAAGAATATTCCATACTTCTGATTCCTGTATTTACTTTTTTAATATCAATAACTTTATTATTTATAAGTAATGAAATTTTAGTAGTATATAAATGAGGAGTATCAATATCCCATAATGATGGATTTTGAATATTTAGCAGGAGCTCTTCTTTTTTTGAAACATTAGCAGCTATTGAAATGTCCTTTTTATTAGAAACAATGACATCGTTTTTAGAGTTTAAAAGGTCCACCTTGTAAGAGGCATTTATGGCTTTTGCCGAAGTATTTTTAAACGTTGTTTGTACTAAAACATCAGCACTCTTTTTAGTTACTTTAGGAGTAGTGATTTGCACACCCCATGTAGGAATATAAGTTTCGTTTTTAACAATTAAATGTACATTTCGATAAATTCCGTTACCAGAATACCACCGAGAACCTGGCTGTTCGGAATTATCAAGTTTAACGGTTATTATATTTTTTTGATCAAAGTTAATAAATGGAGTAAGTTCATATTCAAAAGGAATATAACCAAAAGGGCGTTTACCTAAATGATTTCCATTAATCCATACTTCAGCATTTCGGTATGCTCCTTCAAAATGTATAAAAACCTTTTGATTTTTTTTAATACCAGAAAGATCAATTTTTTTACGATAATAAGCTATTCCAGCAGGCAACCAAGCCCCTCGCGAAAATGATGGATTGTTTTTTGAAAAAGCTCCAGAAATACTCCAATCATGTGGTAAATTTACAGTTTTCCATTCTGAATCATCATATTCCGTTTTTTGAGCAGCAGTTATATCGGCTTCAATAAATTTCCAGTCGTTATTTATTATTTTATGATAACTTTTTGTCGTTTTAATCTTCTGCCCACAGGCAAAACAAAAAATACTTAATAATAAATAGAGTAGGGTGTTTTTTAGGCCCATGGTATGTTTTTGTCTGAGTTAATTAAAGTTTTGAGTAAAATTTTATTGGTAATAATTTAGTTGATGAATATCTAAAGTATCGTTCATTTGTAATTGTAGTTCTTTTAGATCCTTGAATAAGGAAGAAATTTTAGGGATATAATCAATGTTTAGTGATAGATTATTCATTTCTTCGGGATCATTATTTAAATCAAAAAGTTTTATTTTTTTTGCTTTAGGGTATACCAATAGTTTAAACCCATTTTTTCGAATCATACGTTGTACGGTAAGGTAAGCGCCGTAAATACTTTTGTAATTACTTTGTTGCTGATTGCCTTGAGCTATTTTTTTAAAGCTATTAAAAAATACATATTCAGGTTTTTGAATGCCTGCTAATTCTAAACTAGTCGCCATTACATCTTGAAGGTATACATCTGCATTAACTTTTTTATTTTTAGGAATATCGGGTCCCGCAATAATTAATGGTGGACGTATACTATGGTCATATAGGTTTTGTTTACCTAATAAACCATGTCTACCCATTGCTAAACCATGATCGGCTGTAAAAATGATATAAGTGTTTTTGTCTTTTCCTGTGGCTTTTAATGCTTCTAGAATTTTACCAATTTGTGCATCTAAATGAGTTATACTTGCATAGTATTCTTTAATATGTACTTTGGAAGCATATTCGGTTCTGGGAAAAGGAGCTAGAGCTTCATCACGTAAATTATCACCATTAGCTATTTGATGCCTATCGGGATATTCTGGAAGCCAACTCTTAGGTAAACTAATGTTGTCCAAATTATACATGTCTTGATATTTTTTAGGTGCTTGACGAGGATCATGTGGTGCATTAAAGGCTAGATACATAAAAAAGGGTTGTTCTTTTTTTGATGCTATGCTTAAAAACGTAGAAGCATCATCAGAAAGTACTTCGCTCCAATGTTTACCACCTTTCCAGAATCCACCAAAAGATGTATTTGTAGGTGTCCAAGTGGTGTCATTTATACTCAAAGGTCTGTTGTAACCAATAGGCATAATAGAAGCACTTTTTGCGTTAGGTATTTTTGAAATGGAATCAAATTTAGCGACCATTTTAGAGTGGTTCCAGGCATCTCTTGGCATTCCCGGACGTTCATGTATAACTTTTTGAAATACTTTTGATGCAGGTGCATCTACATGCCATTTTCCTGTCATATAGGTATTATAGCCGGCAGATTGCATTAACTTTCCCCAGGTTTTACTTATCGAATCTCCTTTTTTCCAGTGTTGTCTAAATTGATTAGCATGCCAAACCGAGCGACCCGAGATCATCATAGCTCTTGAAGCAGCACATACAGCTCCACTCCAAGATCCCATATTATAGGCATGTGTAAACGTAGTTCCTTTAGCGACTAGTTTGTCTAAATTAGGAGTTATAATTTCATTATTTCCTAAAGAATGAATGGAAGAATAAGTTTGATCATCAGTAAATATGAAAAGAATGTTTGGTTGAGTTACCTCTGTTTGTTTTTTCTGTTTATTACAGCTGATTAAAAAAAAAGCTAATAAAAAAAGAAGTTTTATATAGTGAGTCATTGTTAATTGGAATGCTTATTCATTTTAATTGTAGAGTGAATATACTATCAAATACAATGAAACGAAATAACAAATGACTTATAAATCAGTACAAATGATTTTAATGTAGGTTTGTATCAAAAAATAAAGGTTCGATGCATAAAATTACATCGAACCTTTTTTGAGCTTAATTAGCTGTTATAACTATTCAACAATAATTGTATATTGTGGAGTAGGGTTTAAAGGGCAAAAGTAAGTATACTTTCCTTTTTTCAACTCAACTTCTTTTGAAGATTGAGTTTCACCTTCTTTAACAGTTTTTTGTACGTAAGCATTTTTAATATGGTTTTCTGCATTTGAAGCATCTTTTCCAGCTTCAATTAAAACAAAACCTACTTCGTGATCAACACCTTTATTTACTATATCAAATACATAAGTACCTTCAGATAATTTTAATTCCTTTACAGTAAAGTCACCTTTTGTTTGCTCTAATGTTACTGTTTTAACGTCTTGTGCAAATGCTGCTAATGTGAATGCAAAAAATAATGTTACTAAACTTACTAATTTTTTCATGTTTTAAATTTTAAATGATTTTAGATTAATTTTACATTACAAAAGTCGATAGTTTGTGAGTATACTAACAGCATGTTTTTCCTGCAAACATGTCAATTTTTCCCGATTGTTTCTTTTTTATAGTCTCTAGGCGAAATACCAACATATTTTTTAAACATTTTACTGAGTTGTGCAGCATCATTATAGCCTAAATGAAAAGCTATTTCTTTAAAAGATTGATCAGAATAATTTATTAAGCGTTTAGTTTCTAAAATAATACGTTGTTGAATAATTTGTAAAGGGCTTGTGTTTAGTTGGTTGAAGTTGTTGGATAAGGTTTTGGGCGATTTAAAAAGTTTATCAGCATAAAAAGAAACTTGATGTTCTGTTTTGAAGTACTCTTCTACAAGGATATTAAATTGTCGTAATAAGTCTTGTTTGGGTACACTTTCGTTTGAATTTGTTTGTTGAGATTTTAATAAACGAGTTGAACGAATAATAAAGTTTTTAATTAGTATGCGAAGCATTTCAGCTTGAATGGAATCAGAAATACTAATTTCTTCTATTATATCATTGTGTAATGAATCAAATTTAGAATTTTCTTTTGAGCTAAGACTTATAATAGGATTTACAGTATTCGAAAAAAAGAGTACCCCCATACAATTTACTTCTTTGTCGTGGTCTTTAATACAGTAAAATTCGCGATTAAATTGATATATAATTATATCATCAATAATTTGATGACATAAAAGATGTTGATTGGGAGTAAGCGAAATAATTTTATTTGGACCTAGCAGCACAGTAACACCGTCGATAATTAGCTTAACAAGATTTTCTTTAGTTCTAATAAAAGTATAAGTATCTAGCCTTTTTTCATAGGTGTATTGTTCTAGCAATTGATTATCACCTATGAAAAGTTGTGCTTTAGTATGAGGTTCTACAAATTTATAGATCATAAAATGAAATTATATAGGTTTGTTTTTTTGTGTTAATTAACTGAAAATTAACTTACTGTAAGTGTAATCTTACTGATTTTGAAATAGTTTTATGTTATTGATTTTGTAAATTTAATAGCATTTTGATATAGTACATTGTTAAATATCAATTTAAACACAATTTTATTAACTCATTTTTATTTAAAATCATTATTATGAAAAAAAAGATCAATTTTAAACAGCTAATATTTTTTGCTGTTTTTTTTAGTTTTAGCTCATTTATTAAAGCTCAATTTAATGAAAATCAACAGTACAATATAGTGAATAATGCCAACGGCGAATTTGCTTCATTAGAATTTACATCCAGAGAAAGTTCTTTTGGTTGTTGTTCAATAACTACAGTTTTTACACCAAGCATAAGTAACGGAGATTTATTTGAAGTGGAAACGGCAGTTAGAAACCGTTTTAGTAGGCCAACTATAGAAAATTTTCAAAAATGGAAGTTTGTTACAATAAGTAATGGGGTGGTACAAGTAATTAATGTGAGAAATGGGAGGGCTATTGATGTTGCTAATTCGAATGCAACACCAACACAGCAAAATCCTAATGCATCAGATAGAGGGCAGCAATGGCGTGTTCAAAATTCAGGTAATTTGTTAAGATTTGTAAGTGTATTATCGGGAAAAGCTTTGTCATTTGACAGAAATGGAACTTTAGTACAGCGTATAGTAAGAAATGGAAATAGAAGACAATTATGGAGTTTAAGAGCCGCTGAGTTTTCTGAAGTTGGTGACCCAAACGAAATTATCCAGAGTATAATTATTGCTCCTAATCCTGCTTCTACAACAACTACTTTATTTATTAATAGTAATGTCGATGATCCAAACGCAACGTACCAAATAAATGAAAGAGGTTTTATAAGATTAGGAAGAATACCTATTAATATTAAAAGAGGTGAAAATGTAATAGAGGTTGATGTAACTGGTGTAAACCCAGGATTTCATAGAATTGATGTGTTTTTTGGAGGGAAACGACAATTTGCAAAAAATATAGATATTAACAGGTAATAATTTTTTGTAAAAAAGTAAAAGAACTGGTTTAAAGTTTTTTTAAGAGATAGTATAAAACTAAGTTTTAAACTATCTCTTTTTTTATATAAATTAAATGGTAGTATTTAACGTTCTAAAATTTTGATCATTTTAAACGATTTTAATAAATGAAAAAGGCCAGGTAAAATAATAGATCCACCAATAAGTAGTGAAATGCCTAAAACATTGATTGCACTAGCAGGAGCTACTTCATTAAAAATACTGATACTTCCTGTACTAGTAAATAACATATTAGGAAAAATAGGGATTAAAGCAGCAACAAGTATTAAAATTACTTGAATACCTGCAAAAAAACGACTGTATATACGACGTTCATTTTTTATGCTTAGCCAAAGAGGATAAAGTAAAATACCAGATAAAATTACAGCACAAATAGCAATGTAATTATGTAAAAAAATATCAATAAATAAAACATTGGTATAAAAACCATAGCTAATAGTTATAAAACCAACAAAAACAACAACAATGGTTGCAATAAAAGCTTTTTTGACATAGATTTTACGACTTTCTATTTCAGCTTCGCCAATTAAAAGTATCGCAGATAAAAAAGCGCAAAGTGCAGTAAAAAACAAACCAGTCAATATTGAAAATCCATTGAGCCAAGCATCTATATAAAGTTCTTTAAATGAATATTGAGTGGCAGCGTCGGCTATATTTATTTTCCCACTTAATAAAGCACCAAAAGTCATTCCTAAAAAAACAGGGGTAATTAGGCTCGAAACTCTAAACATCCAATCATATACTAATTGAGATTTATCTTTATAAGCATCGTAATGCCTAAAAACAAAAGCGATTCCTCTTAATGTGATTCCTAAAAGCATTAAAGTTAAGGGGATATGCAGTGAAACCATCAATATGTTATAAAATGAAGGAAATCCTACCCAAAGAATTACGATCATGATAATAATCCAAATATGATTCGCTTCCCAAACTGGTCCCATTACTCTGTAGACTGTTTTTTTTGTTATTGCTTGATTTTCTTTTGATGAAAATAATTCGACAATACCAGCTCCAAAATCAGCACCAGCTAATAATACATAAAGTAATAAAGAAAAAGCCAAAAAGAATAGAACAACATATATCATAAGGAGTTGGTGTTAAATGGAATAATCGTTTGTGTTTAAAGCTTTTATTTGTCTGTTCATAAGCCAGGTAACTGCTATTGTAAGTGCTGTATATACAAAAATGTACATGTAAAGGCTGTAAACTATACCAGGAACTGGTGTAACTGCATCTTTAGTTTTCATAATACCATGAATAATCCATGGTTGTCTTCCTACTTCGGTTACTATCCAACCAGTCTCTAATGCTATAAAACCAACTGGGGCGAGTAGGCTAAAGAGTAACCAAAAATTGCGATGGTTTAACCAATCTTTTTTTCGTGAAAGCGCAATAAAAAACAAAATACCTGCAAATAACAATAAGGTTCCAAGTCCTACCATGGTTTGAAAAGCGTAGTGCACAATAGCTACATTAGGACGCTCATCTTTTGGAAAATCATTTATGCCCTTAACTTCGGCATCAAAATCACCAAAAGCTAAAAATGATAAGGCCTTTGGAATAGCAATTTTATAATTAACTTCTTGTTTTTCATTATCAACAATACCACCTATGAATAAAGGAGCTCCTTTTTCGGTATGGTAATGGGCTTCCATAGCGGCTAATTTAACAGGTTGTCTTTTCGCAATATCCTTAGCCGAAATATCTCCGCTAATAGGTTGTAAAATAGCAGCAACAGCAGCAAAACTTAGTGCTATTTTAAAAGCCTTTTTGTGTAATTCAATATTCCTTTTTTTTAGAATTTGATAGGCATGAATACCTGCAACAGCAAATCCAGTGGCGGTAAAAGCAGCTAATGTCATATGTAATGCCTGGGTAAACCAGGCAGGGTTTAATAATGCTTTTATAGGGTCAATGTTTAAAAATTTACCATTTATATAATCAAAACCAGATGGAGCGTTCATCCAACCATTAGCTGATACTACTAAAATTCCCGATGCAACACCAGAAATACCGACAATAACCCCTGTAAACCAATGAAATTTTTCATTAATTTTTTCCCATCCATATAAATAAAACCCTAAAGCTATGGCTTCAACAAAAAAAGCGGCACCTTCTAATGAAAATGGCATACCAATAATTGGTCCTGCATGCTTCATAAATTCTGGCCAAAGTAGGCCTAACTCAAAGGAAAGAGCAGTACCCGAAACGGCGCCTGTAACAAAAAAAATAGCAACGCCTTTTTGCCATGATTTTGTGAGTTTTAGGTAAATAGGATCTCGAGTTTTAAGCCATTTTTTATGAGAAACTACCATAAAAAAAGGCATCACCATTCCAATACAAGCAAATACAATATGAAAGATCAATGTAAAGGCCATTTGAAGTCTTGCTGCATCTAAATTCTCCATATTAAATCACTTTTTTAATGAAGTAGCAAAGATACGTCGGCGGTCAATTTTTTGTTGTATTTTTGCACAAATTTTAAGGCTAAAAACTGATAAATAAACGTTAAATTAAGTGTCAGTAGATACTTACTTTTTTTCTCTAAAAAAAATATTAGTAAATTAGTAAATGTTTAACTGTATTTATTACTGGCTATTAGATCAAATAAAATAGCGTTATGAAGTATTTAAATGACAATATAGAATCTCCTTTTATATTAAAAGTGAGTTTTGATAGTTACTTGAGACGCTATGAAGAAATAGCGAAGGGGAGTGATGCCTATGCGGTAGAAAAAGCGAAACAAATTTTAGAAGCGCAAGCTCCTTATCCGATTTTGAGAGAAGGTTTTAGCGATATTTCATTATTAAACAAATACGAAAAAGAAATTAAATTCATTTTGCAAGATGCATTTAGTAGTGTTTTGACATTAAATGAAATAAAAACAGTTTCTGTTCCTTTTCATAATTATATTTTTAATACTTCGCAACGTTTTAAAAATATAATAGCAGATGCCGGTGATGATTTCGAATTAACTATTGAAAATATTCCAGATAATGATCGCTATATAATTGCATGTACAATTATTTTAAATTTTTGTTATGGATTTGATATTAGTATAAAAAGACCATTTTTTTATAAAATACCAGATGCTAATGGGATTTTACGTTACTACAAAATATTGTATAATGCAGATTTTATGGAAATTATTCCAACTGAAAAAGCGATTTCTATTACACAAGATGATTTTGATGAATTATTAGATAATTTTGAAAATATAGAGCTTTGGAAAAAGAAATTTCCTGAAAATAGTTATTTATTTAAAGGATTTGTTATATCTAATATTTTTGATGTTACAGATGATCAATCTATTTCTAATATTAAATCAAATTTAATAGGAAGTGATAAAAAGAAGGATGGAAATTTTATTGTTCAATTTGAATCAATTTTTCAATCCTTACTTAATATTAAAGATTTAAAAGTCGGATTTTCAATATACAATCAAGAGGAACAAACATTTGAGCGTGTTTATGGTACAAAAATGAATAGTTTTTTACTACATAATGCAGATACAAAAAAATGTAAAACCTGCTTGTGTGATTGGAGTCATAAACGTTTGTTAAAAGAGAATAAATACGTTACTGTATCTGATGTAGATAAAATGTATGCTAAATATGAGGGAACAATACCCCAAATTGAATTGTTTCATAAACAAAAAATAAAGAGTGCTATTTTAGCACCAGTTGCTAATGAAGATGGGTTATTTGGAGTTTTAGAATTAGTTTCGAGTAAATCTAAAGTTTTGAATAGTATTAATGCTAATAAATTAATTGATGTTATGCCGCATATAATAGCGGCAGTTGAGCATTCAAAAGAAGAAGAAGAAAACTTAATTGAAGCAATTATTCAAAAAGAATGTACATCAATACATCCAAGTGTTCATTGGAAATTTAAAAATGAAGCTAAACGCTACATAAAGCAACAATTTAACGGAAATCAAGTTTCGTTTAATAAATTAGTTTTTAAAGATGTATATCCTTTATATGGTCAAATTGATATTAAAGGATCATCTGAGGCTCGTAATTGGGCCACGCAGCAAGATTTATCACTGCAATTGCAAGATGCTAAATCGATATTAATTAATGCTTTTGATTTAGAAGCGCTTCCAATTTATGAGCAGTATTTATATCAGATAAATACTTTTTTAAGTGATTTAGAAAATAATTTTCAAGTTGATAGTGAACGAAAAGTAACTTCTTTTTTGAAGAAAAGTATTAACAAGCTTTTCAAACATATGAAGAAGTCTCCTGCTTTAGAAACTCAAATCAAAAATTACTTTGAAAGTATTAATGATGAATTACACTTACATTATAACCACAGAAAAAACTATGATGATACCATTACTTTAGTGAATAAAAAAATGGCTGCTTTATTAGATAATAAGCAAATTGATGCACAAAAAATGTATCCCCATTTTTTTGAACGTTATAAAACTGATGGAGTAGAGCACAGTATGTATATTGGCGAATCGATTACTAAAGAAGAAAGTTTTAATCCACTGTATTTGTATAACCTAAGATTGTGGCAATTACAAGTAATGTGCGAAATGGAAAATGTTTTTTACCAGATGCAGCCTAATTTTTCGGTAAAATTAGATGTGGCTTCAATGGTTTTAGTGTTCAACACACCATTGACTATTAGTTTTAGAATGGACGAAAAACAGTTTGATGTTGACGGTACTTACAATGCTCGATACGAAGTTGTAAAAAAACGAGTAGATAAAGCTTATGTAAAAGGGACCAATGAACGTCTTACTCAAAAAGGTAAAATAACTATCGTGTATTCGCATAAGGAAGATGAAAGAGAATATTTAAAATATATAAAATTTTTACAATCTAAACATTATTTGGGTACGGATGTAGAAATTGTTGAATTAGAAGACCTACAAGCTGTAACAGGTTTAAAAGCTATACGAGTAAGTGTGTTGTATACAAAAAATGAAGCCGATAAGTCGTTTTGTACCTACGATGATTTAATGAAGGTAATTCATGAATAATCGTAGACTTTTTTAAATGTAATTTACATTTATATACGATAGTGTCATAGTTTTGTTTTTTCAAAATTATGGACACTATTTTTAGGTGATTATGTTAGATGTACGAACATACTTTCTTTTACTGTTTTTTAACTAATTATCAATACTAGCTATATTTTTTTTTCGTTTTGCTTTAAAATGTAGCTATGAAAAAAAATATTCTTAAAATCATTACTTTATGTATTGGTGTTGTTTACAGTGTTAATGCTCAAATTACATACAAACCAGCCTTTCCTAATGTGTCTTTTCAATTTCCGGTAGAATTATTACATCCAGGTGATGGAACAGATAGGATGTTTGTTGTTCAACAATCGGGAGAAATAAAAGTATTTCCTCGAAAAAATGGCTTAGTCGCAAGTGAGGTTGCCACTTTTATTGATTTAAGTTCAAAAGTATCATTTTCTCCAGGTTTAGAGTTAGGTCTGTTAGGTTTAGCATTTCATCCAGATTATAAAAATAATGGATATTTCTATACCTATTATACCAGCACAGGTAGTGGTACTAATCCTCGTATGATTTTGTCTAGGTTTTCAGTTTCATCAACTAATCCTAATGTAGCAGATTTAGCAAGTGAAGAAGTTATTTTTCAATTTGAAAAAAACCAAAATAACAGTAATCATAACGGAGGTAAAATTGCTTTTGGTCCCGATGGTTATTTGTATATTTCAATTGGCGATGGCGGTGGAGGTAATGATCCACAAAGAAATGCACAAAACATAAATAATGTGTTTGGTAGTATTTGCCGTATTGATGTAGATGTTGATGGAAGCAATCCACTTGAAACCACTCCAGCTTTACCAAATGGAAATTATGAAATACCATCTGATAATCCTTTTTTAGGAGTACCTGGAGCAGATGAAATTTACGTATATGGAATAAGAAATACTTGGAAATTTTCATTTGATACTCCAACCGGGCGTTTATGGGGAGCCGATGTTGGTCAAGGAGCTTTTGAAGAAATCAATCTAATTGAAAATGGAAAAAATTATGGATGGAACCGCTTTGAAGGCGAATCAATATCTAATAATGTTCCCATTTCAGGACCAGTTGAAAATCCAGTACTTTTTTATGATCGTTCGCAAAATGATTTATCTATAACTGGAGGTTATGTATATCGAGGTTCGGCTATAAAAAGTACTTCGCCAGATATTAACTCAAAGTATATTTTTGGCGATTACATTAGTGGTCGTGTATGGGCTATGGATTATAATAGTAGCACAAATAGTGGTACAAGAACATTTTTGTTTAAAACCAATGGGCAATTTATTTCTTCATTTGGAACAGATGTTAATAATGAACTTTATTTTATAAGTTATGGAACAAATGCTCAGGTTTTTCAAATAGTTGATGGCATAACTGCTCCAGTTGGTAATATGCTTAGTGGTGTTGGAGAATGGGAAAATTTAGGAGCAGGAATAAATAACGGTACTGTGAATGTTGTTGCTAAAGATGCAAATGGAACTATTTACCATGGAGGAAATTTTAATCAAGTAGGAAATAATATTAATGTCAATAATATTGCAGTTTATAATGAAAATTCTGGCTGGAGTGCATTAGGAGCAGGAACTAATGGAACGGTTAATGATATAAAAATTGGAGCTAATAATTTAGTTTACATTGCAGGTGCTTTTACAGAGGTTGACGGAGTATCTGCCAATGGAATTGCTGTATGGAATGGTACTACATGGAGTTCAGTTGGTACAGGAAACGAGATAGATGGCATTGTATTTAAATTAGCTATTGATGTAAACAATAATGTATATGCTGGTGGTATTTTTGAAAATTTAAATGGAAGTTTAGCTCAAAATATTGCAAAATGGAATGGGAGTGTATGGTCTACCTTATCAGATAATACTACAAATATACCAGGAACAAATAATGAAATTAGATCAATGGAAATTGATCCAGTAACTAATGAATTATATATAGGGGGTAATTTTGATACAGCAGGAGGAGTAAATGCTAACAGAATAGCAGTTTGGAATGATGTAACTAAAAAGTGGTCAGGTTTAGGTAATGGAACAAGTGGATTTGTACAAGCTATAGTTGCTACCACTACCGATGTTTTTGTTGGAGGGAATTTTGCACTAGCGGGTAATAATATAACAGTTAATAGACTAGCACGTTGGAGTAAATCAAATAATACATGGAATGTAGTAGGTAACGGAGTGGATAATTTAGTAGAAACATTAGCGCATGATGGAGATAATCTATACGTAGGAGGTTCTTTTAGTTTAGCATCGTTTAATAATCAAAATTTTATTGTTAATGGTATTGTTAAATGGAATGCAGTTAATGGTTGGCAAGCTTTAGGAAAAAATACAGTTGGAGTTAATGGTCGAGTTGCTAATATGGTTTTAGATAATACAACTACAGCTAATCAATTATATGTGGTAGGTAATTTTTCAAGAGCAGGCAATATTGACACCAATAAAACAGCTTTTTTTATGGCAGATAAGGAGCCAATAGTTATTCCAATTCCGGTAATTCCATCTGGAGATGAAATTATAATAGAAGCGGAAACGTTTAGAACTACTAATGGAACATTTAATGACGCCAGTGCTGGTGGACCTGGTTTGGGAGTTAACGCTACAATAATTGGTATTAATTATGTGAATAGTCAAGACTATGCAGAGTATCTTATTAATGTAGGTACAGCTGGTAATTATTCAATTGAGTATTTAATTTCTTCTCCTTCAGATAATGCATCAATAGAATTAGCTATTGATGGTAATACGCTAGCAAGTGATACAGTAATAAATAATGGAAGTTGGGATACTTATCAAATATTAAATGCTTCTTCTACAATAAGTTTAAATGAAGGAGAACAGATTGTAAGGATTACGGCATCGGGTACTAATGTATGGCAGTGGAATTTAGATAAGGTTACTTTAAAAAGAGAAACGAGTACCATCATAACTCCTCCAGTTATAGCACCAATTACTACATCGCTAACTATTGAAGCGGAAGATTTTATAGATACTAATGGAGTGAATGATGATAGTGTTTTTGGAGGACCAGGTTTAGGTGTGGCAGCTTTAAGTGATGTTATTAATTTTGTGAATTCTGAGGATTGGGTAGAGTATACTGTTAACGTTGCAACTGCAGGAAATTATGGATTAGAATATATCATAGCAACCCCTGCAGGTAATGCTCAAATTCAAGTACTAGTTAACGGTATAGTTGGTGGTACAGATAATATACCTAATACAGGTAGCTGGGATAGCTATAATAGCTTAAATTCAATAAATACATTAAGTTTATCAGCAGGCTTAAATACCATAAGGCTTAATGCAAGTGGAACAGATTTTTGGCAATGGAATTTGGATAAAATTAATTTAACTTTAGTAAACATTAACGGAGCTAAAATTATAGATAGTATTAGTAGTGAATTAAAACTATATCCTAATCCAGGAGTAGATTTAGTAACCATACAAGACTTAGAAATAGATAGTGAGTATACTATTAAAATATATGATGTTACAGGGGTAGAATATTTTACAGATGAGCTGAAAAGTAATGCAATACAGATCTCTAATTTATCAGCTGGAGTTTATTTTGTAAAGCTTATTGATGCTAAAAACAGACCAAAAGTGATTAAACTAATCAAAGAATAATTTAATAACAAAGAGCGTTTCATTTTGAATAATGGAACGCTCTTTGTTTTATTTAACATGAGTTTGATATGATAAAAAGAGGTGATTTAGACTGAAATTCAGTAAGAATTTTATATCGATAATTGTCTTTTTCGTATCAAAATTGCTCTTTTGATACAATTTTCTATCTAAAATTATTCGAATTGACAATTTTGTCAGTTGAATAAAATTATGTCGAGCTCACATTATTTAGCATAATAGTGAAAAGCAAGTGAAAAGGCACTAGCACTAGCTATAATACCAATAATAAAAAAAGTATAAGTAATTCTTAAAATTTTATATTTTCGGTTAAGTACTTTTCCTAAAAAATATAAATCTTTCGTCATCGATCCGTACAGGTAATCCTTATCATGCATTAATTCATTCATAGCCCATTCAAATTCGGCAAGTTTCATTTTATGAAAATTACCAAAAAAGAGTAAATTCACCTTTTTATTTTTTACATCCTCCTTACTAAATTCACCACTGGTAACATTAGGTCGAGTCGCTAGAACAGAAAGAATCATAGTAATTATAGTAAAAATAACAAAAATAACAGTCGGATAAATTAAATGGGTATTTGACGGATTATCTAGTTTAGGAAGTAAATTAGCCAGTACTAACGAAACAATAATAGCATTAACAGAGAGTAAAATATTGGCTTTAGTATCTGCAATATCACTTAGTGATATATGATTTCTTAAAGTAACTCGAAACATAGTTTCAATACCCCGTTCAGGTAAAACAGCTTTATCCTTTTTTAAAGAAAGTTCCGTTTTTTTTAATGAATTTTTTTGAGCCTCGCTCTCTAATTTTTTTAAGTCTCGGGTTAATTTAATTATATTTTTATGCTTTCTTTTTAACCAATTTTCAATAGCATAATTAGTATAAAATTGGTGGGTTTTGGTTGCGAAATAAATATTTTCTTTTGCCCATTCAATATTTGTAAATTTTTTATCTAAGGTTAATTCCCATTCTGCTCTTAGTAAATCACTTTGATCAAAAAAATCTTTAGACCCAAAGTGAGCACAATCGGCATCACGTATAATTTTTTCTAAATTATTTTGAGGAATATGCATCATTTCTGTAGCTCGGATAAGCTGTAGAATAGTAGCTATTTGTTCTGCGCTTAAAATAGAATTTTTAAGGTGATTTTCGGCAATAATTACGCTAGCTTTTTCATGATTTTTCTTGTCTTTAATGTATCCAACATCATGTAGCCAAGCAGCTAAAGTAACTAATTGTGTGTCTGTTTCATTAAGTTGTTCTCCTTCGCAAATTTCAATTACACTATTCACTACGTTTTTAGTATGACTAAAACTATGGTACAAAAAAGTTTGAGGTAAACCTGTTTGTAATAATTCAGAAACGTATTTTTCGGTTTCAAAGATTAAGCTTTTCATCTAAAAGAATTATTTTTACTAAAATAGTTAATTAATCTATCATTATGGGGTGTAGACAAGTACTCATCTTTAGTTTAGTATCCTTTTTGTTAAGTGCCTGTGCTACTAATAAATTACAGATAAAAAATAAAAAAAATGAAGTTGTATTTCCATCTAATAAAGAGGTTTTGCATTCTTTTTATTTAATCGGAGACGCCGGAAATTCGGGATTAGGTACGCAAACAGAAGCATTAAAATTATTTAAAAAACATATTGATAAAGCAAATAAAAATAGCACTGCTATTTTTT
This sequence comes from uncultured Aquimarina sp., assembly GCA_947489195.1. GTDB lineage: Bacteria > Bacteroidota > Bacteroidia > Flavobacteriales > Flavobacteriaceae > Aquimarina. The sequence continues at coordinate 74,122 of CANLCT010000011.1, forward strand.
TAGGAGATAATATTTACCCCAAAGGATTTCCTGAAAAAGAAAGTAATACAAGAAATTTTGCCTTGCACCAATTAAAAGTACAAACAAAAGCAGTTGAAAACTTTAAAGGGAATACCATTTTTATACCAGGAAATCATGATTGGTACTCTGGAATAAAAGGTTTAAAGAGACAAGAAAAATATATAGAAAACATTTTAGGGAAGCATACTTTTTTACCTGAAAATGCCTGTCCATTAAAAAGAGTTAAAATTGGTTCAGATATCGAATTGATTGTAGTAGATTCTCATTGGTATATTACTAATTGGAATAAACACCCTACAATTAATGATGATTGTGATATAAAAACAAGAGAACAATTTTTTAGTGAGTTCGAAGGTTTGGTAAAAAAAGCTAGAGGTAAAACGACCTTAATAGCGTTGCATCATCCCATGTTTTCTTATGGACCTCATGGAGGTAGATTTTCATTTAAAAGTCATATGAAGCCTTTTCCTATTTTAGGAAGTTTAAAAAATTTATTGCGCAGTACTAGTGGTGTAGCCAATGTAGATCAAATTGGAGCACGTTATATTGAATTAAAAAAACGTATCATTACGCTTGCGCAAGAAAATAAGAAAGTTATTTTCGTTTCTGGGCATGAACATAGTTTAGAATATACAATTCAAGATAATTTACACCAGATAATAAGTGGAGCAGGAGCTAATGAAAGTCCTACACGCTTGCGAGGTAATGGGCTTTTCTCAATAGGTAAACAAGGTTATGCCAGATTAGATGTTTTTACAGATGGATCATCATTTGTACGTTTTTATACCGTATCCGATGAGGAGTTAGTTTATCAAACAACAGTATTGCCTGCAAATGATACCATTGGAGATATTAGATATAACTCAAGTTTTCCAGCTAAGGTAAAGGCGTCAATTTATACCGAAAAAGAAATTTCAAAAAGCAAGTTTCATAAAGCTGTTTGGGGCAAACGATACAGAAATGATTACGGAGTTAGGGTAAATGTGCCTACTGTAAATATGGATACGTTATTTGGAGGATTAAAACCTGTTAGAAGAGGAGGCGGACACCAATCAAAATCATTGCGATTAAAAAATAATGAGGGAAAAGAATATGTAATGCGGGCTTTACATAAAAAAGCATTACAATATTTACAAGCAGTAGCTTTTAAAGAGAAATATATTGAAGGACAGTTTAACAATACTTATCCCGAACGTTTACTTAATGATGTTTTTGCCGGAGCACACCCATATGCTCCATTTGCAATAGGAACACTTGCAGATGCTATTGGAGTTTACCATACAAATCCTAAATTATATTTTGTGCCAAAACAAATGGCATTAGGGGTTTTTAATAATGATTATGGGAATGCACTTTATATGATAGAAGAGCGAGCGGCTTCGGGTCATGGAGATCAGGCTAGTTTTGGATTTTCAAATAAATTAATTAGTACACATGATTTGTTGCAAAATTTATTAAAAAATCAGAAACATCAATTAGATGAATCAGCTTATATAAAAGCACGTTTGTTTGACATGGTAATAGGGGATTGGGACCGCCATGAAGATCAATGGCGTTGGGCAGAATTTAAGCAAGAAGATAAAACTATTTATAAACCAGTGCCACGTGATAGAGATCAAGCATTTTCTATAATGGATGATGGCTTTTTGTTAAGTTTTTTAACGAATATTATTCCAACATTACGCTTACTTAGTAGTTATGATGAAGAGCTGAAAAGCACTAAATGGTTTAATGTAGAATCATACCCATTAGATGTTGCTTTAATAAACAGATCAAATAAAAAAGATTGGGATGCACAAGTAGCTTGGATTAAGACTCATTTAACCACTGCTATTATTGAAAAAGCATTTAAAAGATTCCCAAAAGAAATAAATAGAACAACTATACAAGAAATAAAAAAGAAATTGCAAGGCCGTATTAACAATTTGCAGCAAATATCAGATGCTTATTTTGCTTATGTAAATAGGTTTGCAGTAATAAAAGGGACTAATAAAGATGATTGGTTTTCTATAAAAAGATTATCTAAGGGGAAAACACAAGTAATTGGTTATCGTAACAAGGAAGGAAAGCGAGGATCAATTTTTCATAATCGAACTTATAATTGCGAGGAAACAAAAGAAATTTGGATTTATGGATTAGATGATACAGATTATTTTGAAGTAGAAGGCAATTCAGATCATTATATTCCTGTCAGATTAGTTGGAGGGCAAAATAAAGATACTTTTAATATCAAAAACGGTAAAAAAGTACACATGTATGATTATAGATCTAAAAAAAATGAATTCATAACAAATAAAGGGAAAAAGAAATTGACCGATGATTATGATATAAATGTGTATAATTATAAAAAAACAAAAAATAGCCTAAACCAGTTATTGCCAATTATAGGATTTAATCCAGACGATGGCGTAAGAGTAGGAATTTCGAACACATTTACTTTTTATGGATTTGAACAAAATCCCTATACATCAAAACATAATATTTCGGCTGATTTTTATTTTGCAACTAAAGGTTTTGATTTAAATTATACGGGAGAATTTGCTAATATTATAGGGCATTGGAATTTTGGAATAATTTCAAAATTTACAAGCCCTAATTACAGTATTAACTTTTTTGGTTTTGGAAACCAAACAAAAAATCCAAATGTAGAAAACGAAGATCAATTTGATTTAGATTATAATAGGGTAAAACTTAGTAAATTTAAAGTAGCACCTTCATTGATATGGAAAAATGATGCAGGTGCAGCGTTTACTACTCTAATTAGTTTTGAAACGATTGAAGTAGAACAAACACAGGACCGTTTTATAAATGATTTTTACTTAAACAATAAAGTTGATAATAGAGATAGTTTTGTGGGAATTGAAGGAAACTACCAATATGAAAACAAAAATGATAAAGTATTTCCAACTATGGGAATGCAAGTAAACCTTAAGATAGGTTACAAGCAAAATATAGAGATTCCTAGAGGGTTTACTTATATTAAACCTAATATAGGATTTACCTATAGACTAGTACCTAATGGAAAATTGGTTATGGCAACAAATTTAGGGGCACATATTAATTTTGGTAATGATTTTAAGTTTTATCAAGCAGCAACAATTGGAGCTAATAATAGTTTAAGAGGATACAGAAATCAACGATTTACAGGCAAAAGATCTTTTTATCAAAGTACAGATATCCGATGGGATTTAACTAAAGTGAAAACCAGATTAATTCCTTTTAAAATAGGTGTGTATTCTGGTGTAGACTATGGTAAAGTTTGGGTAGCAAATGACACAACAAAAAGATGGAATAACTCTTTAGGCGGAGGTGTATTTGTTAATGCAGCAGATATGATAGTAGGAAATGTCTCATTATTTACTGCCGATGATGGATCTCGATTTGCTTTTAAATTAGGTTTTGGGTTTTAAGTCCAGCTCTTTTTCTAAAGTATTGACTTGTTTTAAATAAATGGATATGATTTTAGAAGTAGCTACTTTGAATATTAAAAAAGGCCTGAGTAAACAATTTGAAATAGATTTTTGCAGTGCTGAAAAATATATTAGTTCTATTGATGGATATATTTCGCATACTTTAAAAAAATGTATTGAAACCCCTGACAAATACCTTTTACTCGTAAAATGGGAAACTATTGAAGATCATACCAAGGGTTTTCGAGAATCAGAAGTTTATTTAAAATGGAAAAAATTACTTCATCATTATTATGAACCATTTCCAATAGTAGAGCATTACGAAACACTAATTGATGACATAAAATGAAGCTACTACTATTTTTATTAATGATAACTAATTGTTGTTTTTCGCAAACAATGATTAATCCTTTAAAAATTTCAAATTGTGCTTTAGAATTAACAAAGCAAGTAGTGGTTTATGACCCTAGCTATTTTTCTATAGACTACCCTAATGGAGATATACCTAGTGGAAAAGGAGTTTGTACAGATGTTGTTATTAGAGCTTACCGAAAAGTTGGTGTTGATTTGCAACAACTTGTTCATAATGATATGAAAGCGAATTTTAATTTGTATCCTAAAATCTGGGGATTAAAACATACCGATAAAAATATAGATCATAGAAGGGTACCTAATTTAATGACATTTTTTAAAAGAAAAGGAATAGAAAAACAAATTACTAATCATCCAAAAGATTATTTGCCAGGGGATATTGTTTGTTGGAATTTAGGAGGATCTTTAACCCATATTGGTATTGTGGTAAACAAAAAATCAAAAGACAATAAAAGAAATCTAATAGTTCATAATACAGGAAATGGGCAGGTGTTAGAAGATTGCTTGTTTAATTATAAGATTATAGGTCATTATAGTTTTTTATAAGTCTATTGAAAACTTTTAAATTCATATACATTACCAGTACTTTTATTCGTTTTTTCATCAGTTATGTAAATTGTATTTTTATTTTTAAAACAAATACCTTCTTTTTGGGAAGAATGAGCCAAGTCGATTTCTTGGATTAAACTATCTGAAAAATCACCTTCGTTAAAATTAGAAAGAGACCAAAGTTTCTTATGATTAAGAAGCACAATGTTTTTTTTATCGGAACTAATATCAGCAGAAGTTATAGGGTTTTTTTTTCCTTTTAAATTTAATTTGCCAATGAATTGCGCTTTTTGATTTCCAGGAAGATTAGCAACTTTAAATATAGAAGTTGTTTTATCTTCTTTGCTAAAAAGATAAAAATTACTATTCCATAAAAAGAAAGCTTCAAAGTCTTTTTTGTTGTGTTTTTTTGGGAGTTCAAATATGGTAGTTATAGGGGTTGTTATTGTATGTGAAACATCGGGCGTTACAACTTTATGAATAAAAAACTTTTTTCGTTTACTACTATTGTTTCCAAAATCACCAATATAAATATTTCCTTGAGAGTCACTAGTTAAATCTTCCCAATCAATATTTTTAACACCACTTAAAGTTATTTGCTTAATAATATTCCCTTTTAAATTTAATCCATATAAAATATTTTTATTACCAGAATCTTCAATCATCCACAAGGTTTTAGAAGCGTCTGTGATTTCAATAGCTGAAATTTCTTTTAAATTTTTAGGTAAAGGCGTTATTATATTTATATTACTCGCAGTACAGGATATAAGTAATAATAAAGAAATTAAATAAGTAATATAAGAATACATAGTAGATCTGATTTTATTAAATCTAAGCATTAATTTAAACTATTAGTTTTGACTTTATATTGCATAAGCTTATTTTATAATTTAAAAAAAATACAGCAATTACTTAAATGAATTATATATAATAGTAAATGGTATTAATCGAAGGTTTTATTATTGGGCTAGGTATGATCATTTTTATTGGTCCAGTGTTTTTTTTGTTACTTAACAGTAGTTTGTTAAATGGCATTAAAGCAGGAGTAATGGTTGCATTAGGTATTATTGTTAGCGATATTATTTGTGTATTCTTATGTGTTTACGGTCTTACTTCTTTTATTATAAGTTCTCAAAATCAATTTTGGTTAGGGGTATTAAGTAGTGTAATACTTTTATTTATGGGTTTTTTTTATTTGTTTAAGCAAGTTAATTTATCACCTGTACCATCAAGATCAATAAATAACTTAAGTGGTTTTTTTATTAAAGGTTTTAGTATTAATTTTTTTAATCCTTTTGTATTTGTAGTTTGGGTAAGTGTATTTAATTATGGTAAAAGTAAATACCTATTAAATAGTCAATTAATTTGGTTTCTAACAGCAGTGTTATTAGGTATTTTAGTTACTGATTTGTTTAAGGTGATATTATCTAAAAAACTTAAAAAATACCTTACAGATAAACGCTTATTTTTTATTTTTAGAGGGACAGGATTAGTTTTAATAGCATTTTCAATACGCGTATTATGGTATATACTTTATGTATAAGTGATTAATTTTTAGTATATTTGGTTAAACAAATCATAAACAAAATTGATATTTATACATCATTTTTGATCTAATTGGTTTGATTACGCTTATTGCTTTAATGTTTTGAACAAAAAAGTAAGCTAAAATAATTTAAAACCAACTTAAGTGTGTAGAGGATTTAGGTTTTTAATAAATAACCTAGATCCTCTTTGTATTTTATAGGTGAAATATTTAAGTTATTTTTTTACTACAATTAATTTGGCTTTAAAGCCCACGGCAACATTAAAATTTTTGTCTAGTAATTTTTGTTCTAATGAATCTACGATTACCATATGACATGTTACAGGCTCACTTGTACCACTACTAATAGCTTCAATCTCAACTTTATTGAATCCTTCATTAAGAGCTATTTTGTAATCAACAAATTGTCCTGTTAACATAATTCTTCTAAAAATTGTTTTATCATTTAAAATCACTTTAACTTCATCTCTATCAATTGCAGCAGAATCTCTTAAAATAATGTATAAATATTTTGCGTTTGTATCAAAACTTCCTAAATCAATATCACCAAAAAAGAAATCGACACTATCGGTTTTTAGCGCTAGTGGTTCATAACCAGCATCAAGATATGTTTTGGTGTCACTAGGTTTGCCAAATTTTAGGTGGTCTTTTTTTTCTTTTCCAAAATTATCAATATCAATAATAGATTTTATATTAAATGCTTTTATAGCATTTTGAGATAAATGGGCATTTTGCATAAAAAATCCAAGACTTTCTATATTTGAATTTGTAGATGATTCAGATTCAGATTCGTTTTTTGGAGCTGGTTTATCTTTAAGACCACTAAAATCAATAGAGTATGTTTTTTGTTGTTGTGTATCTTGATCTTGAGCGTAAACCTTCACAAAAGAAACAGTAAAAAGAAATAAATAGATAAAACATTTTAGTGTCATGCAATGGTACTTATTTGATAATAATACTTAAAAGTATTTTTTAAGAATACTATAAATTATTTTAGCATTCATAAATATAGGAAAAACCTATTAGTTTAATTAGACGAATTTAGTCGAAAAATGTTACATTATATTTATTTTATTATTTGTCGGACTAAAGTTTGATGCCATTACTCAATTATTTATTAGAGCTAAGACTTGTTAGTTAACCTTTTATAATCTGTATTAGGTTTTAAAATTATAGTTCATAAAAAATTAATTTACATCTATTTAAATAAAGAGATTAAAACTTTTCAAAAACACCTAATCCAAATAGCGCATAATCATATTTAACTGGGTCAAATGGATCCATTTTTCTTAAAGCCGTATCTAATTCTAGCAAGGCTTTAGCATCGTTTTGCTTTCGTGTTAGAATTCCTAATTTACGAGCTACATTACCTGAATGTACATCCAAAGGACATGAGAGTTGATTGGAGTTAATTTTAGTCCATAATCCAAGATCAACACCATTTTTATTAGACCTAACCATCCATCTAAAAAACATGTTTATACGTTTTGCAGCCGAATTTTTTGAAGGGTCACTGATATGTTTTGTAGTGCGTTGCAGATGAGGTAAACTAAAAAAATCTTGTTTAAAATGAGTAATAGAATCGTTTATTCGTGGAAAACTTGAAAATTGATTAAAATAGTTTTCCATAGTTTCATATTGAGTATACAAATGTTGTAATCCTTCAATAAAATAGGCCAAATCAATATGGTTAAATGTTCTGTGTACAAAACCTTCAAAAAGCTCAAGCTGTTTATCAGCTTTATAATTCATTACAAAATCATGAGGGGTTTGTCCCATGATATCCATAAGTTTATGAGCATTAGTTAGTATACTTTTTCGATTACCCCAAGCAATGGTGGCAGTTAAAAAACCAGCGATTTCAGCATCTTCCTGGATAGAAAATTTTGCAGGTACTTGTATAGGGTCAGTGTTTAAAAACTCAGGAGTTTCATATAAAGCTGCTTTTTCGTCTAAAAATTCTTTAAGTGCTTTTTGAGAAAGTTTTTTCAAGGGATTTTTTTGTTTATAGGGTATTTGTTTTAGTAGTTTGGTGCTGCTTTTTTTAGAGGCTTTAATAAGCCTAAACCAAGTTACCATCACGCATCACTAATTTTCTGTCTGCCATATTAGCAAATTCATTATTATGAGTAACAATTACAAAGGTTTGTCCAAAGGTGTCTCTTAGTGTAAAAAAGAGTTGATGCAAGTTTTCGGCAGATTCACTATCCAAATTTCCCGAGGGCTCATCGGCATATACTACTTTTGGATCGTTAATAAGTGCTCTAGCAACAGCTACACGTTGTTGTTCGCCACCAGAAAGTGCATCTGGTTTATGATCATATCTGTGCGATAAACCTAAAAAGTCCAATAATTTTTTAGCTTTAGTTTCTGCTTCTTTTTTTGATGTTCCTTTAATAAAAGCAGGAATACATACATTTTCTAAAGCTGTAAATTCGGGTAACAACTGATGAAATTGAAAAATAAAACCTAATTGTTCATTTCTAAACTTAGCCAGGGCTTTATCTTTTAGTTTGTTTATTTCTACATTATTGATAGTTAATTTGCTAGTTGGGTTTTTATCCATAGGATCTAGCGAACCTAAAATTTGTAAAAGAGTAGTTTTACCAGCCCCAGAAGCCCCTACAATTGAAATAATCTCACCTTGTTTAATATGTAAATCGACTCCTTTTAGCACCTCTAACTTTCCATAATGCTTGCGTATGTTTTCAGCTTTAATCATGTTGTGAAAATACAATTTTATGGAATATTTAAGTAGTGTAAATGATCACTTTTATGATGATTACCCCTAACTTTATATTAAATTTTAATAATAATAAATTATGAGTGAAAAGGCAATATTCGCAGGAGGTTGTTTTTGGTGTACCGAAGCTGTTTTTCAGCGTATAAAAGGAGTAATTTCAGTTCGTTCCGGTTTTTCGGGTGGAACTATTAAAAATCCAGCTTATAAAGAAGTTATTACAGAACGTACTGGGCATGCCGAGTCAGTTGAGGTTATTTTTGATTCGTCAGTAATTTCATATCAAAACTTATTGGAAGTTTTTTTTGCTACGCATGATCCAACAACATTAAACAGACAAGGAGCCGATAAAGGGACACATTATCGTAGTGCTATTTTTTATACATCTGAAGAACAAAAGGAATCTGCCAATAATTTTATAGCAGTGTTAACCGAACAAAAAGTATTTGAATCGCCTGTAGTGACCGAGATAAATAAATTTGAAAATTTTTACCCAGCCGAAGATTATCATAATAATTATTTTAATTTGAATGGGGAGCAAGCCTTTTGTCAAGCCGTTATTAATCCTAAAGTAACTAAATTAAACACTTATTTTAAAGAGTTTTTAAAGTAAAATGAATTTTGGAACAACCTTTGCAATTCATAAAATAAAACTTTATGAATAAATATACACTACTACTTATCGGTCTTTTATTGGATGGTGTTGGAATGCTATCGTATTTATTTCCTGGAATTGGTGAAGCTAGTGATGCCATTTGGGCACCAATTTCGTATTGGTTAATGACTAAATTATATAAAGGTAAAGAAGGGAAGATTGCAGGTATTATTACTTTTATTGAAGAGGCAATACCTGGTATTGATATTATACCAACATTTACACTAATGTGGATATATACCTATGTTAGGTATAAGCGAAAATAACAAGAATTATGAATAAGTATCATTTAACTGTAATAGTAATAATCTCTTATTTTTCTCTTACAGCACAAAATAATAATATTGATGTAGAAAATAAATTGGATACAACTCATTTATTATCTGATTTACCTATTGATTTAGTAAAAAAACAATTAAAAGCTTATAACTCAAGAAATATTGAATCCTTTTTAGAACCCTATGATGATGATGTTGAGGCTTATATTCACTCTACTAACAAATTAGCTTTTAAAGGTAAAGATGCAATGAGAAAAGTATATTCTGAAATTTTTGAAAACACACCAAATCTTCATTGTGAGCTGATAAATAGAATAGTTCAAGGAAATACCATTATAGATAAGGAGCGTGTTCAATTTGGAGAAAAAATTATTGAAGCTGTTGCTATTTATTATATTGAGAATAAAAAAATAAAAAAGATTTATTTCGTGAATTAGATATTTGAATAGAAAAAGCCTATACAACACATAAAGCATTCGTCTTGCCGATAGGCTTTCAAGGTAGTAAAAAGCTCACGACTGCTAAGGAGGGTTAGTTCAACACTATATATAGCAAATAGGGCTGGTTTGTGTTAATTCAAAAAGTCTGTGTTTGTTTGCTAGGTCGCCAAATCTTTTGATTTGGCTTTATGATAAAAAAGATTTTGAATATCCGTAATTATCCATAATTGTATAAAAAGCCTTATTTTAGAGTAAAAATCAGTTATGAATATCTTCA
>CANLCT010000012.1 GCA_947489195.1 uncultured Aquimarina sp.
CAGAGTTTTTAGCAGAGGGAACAGCGGTTAATGATTTAATGACTCCGGATAGAGTTTTAATAGGAGGGAGTGAAACTACCGAAGGACAAAAAGCGATACAAGCATTAGTAGATGTATACGCTAATTGGGTGCCTGCAAAAAATATATTAACGACAAATGTATGGTCATCGGAATTGTCAAAGTTGACAGCCAATGCGTTTTTAGCACAGCGGGTTTCATCAGTAAATGCACTTTCAGAGTTGTGTGAACATACAGGGGCAGATATAAATGAAGTGTCTAGAGCTATTGGAACAGATTCGCGAATTGGGCCAAAGTTTTTAAAAGCATCAGTAGGCTTTGGAGGGTCTTGTTTTCAGAAAGATATATTAAATTTAGTGTATATATCAAAATCATATGGGTTAACAGAAGTAGCCGATTATTGGGAGCAAGTAATTATAATGAATGATCACCAAAAGCGTCGTTTTGCAGCAAATATTGTAAAAACACTTTACAATACAGTTTCAGGAAAAGAGATTGCCATGTTAGGTTGGGCCTTTAAAAAAGATACCAACGATACACGAGAGTCAGCAGCTATTTATGTATGTGATGAGTTGTTGAATGAAAGAGCTCAAGTTCGTGTTTATGATCCAAAAGTATCATCATCAAAAATATATACAGATTTAGATTATTTAGAAACACGATCATCAGAGGAAAATGAATCATTGGTAAACGTAGTTGCAGATCCATATGAATCTTGTAAGGGAGCACATGCGATAGCCGTTATGACGGAATGGGACGAATTTAAAACCTACGATTGGCAAAAAATATATGACCATATGCAAAAACCAGCCTTTGTATTTGATGGAAGGAATTTGTTAGATGTACCAAAGTTAGAGGCCATAGGTTTTAAGGTATATAGTATAGGAATCGGTAAATAATTATAGTAAAGTGAGTTCAGATAAAACAGTAAAACACGTTATTCTTACCGGAGGAGTAGGAAGTAGACTTTGGCCTTTGTCAAGAAAAAGTACCCCAAAACAATACATAAAGTTGTTTAAAGGGAAATCTCTTTTTGAAATGACTATTAAGAGAAACTTGCAAATAGCTAATGACGTCGTGGTTGTAGGAAATATTGATAATTATCATTTGAGTAATGAAGTAGTAAATTCATTAGGGGTTACTCCATTAAATATTATAGAAGCAACACCACGAAATACGGCCGCAGCAATTGCTTTTGCAGCTTTTGCAACATCAAAAGATGCCGTATTAGTAGTTACGCCTTCTGATCATATTATTCAGAATGACGAATTATATGAATTGGCAATGAAAAATGCGATTCAATTAGCAGAACAAGGTAACATTGTAACTTTTGGTATTAATCCAACAAAACCAGAAACAGGTTATGGGTATATAGAGTTTGAAGGCAATGATGTGCTTTCATTTCGAGAAAAGCCAAATAAAGAGACCGCAGAATATTTTATAGAACAAGGAAATTTTTTATGGAATAGTGGGATGTTTTGTTTTAAAGCCTCGGTGTTATTAGAGGAATTAAAGAAATTTGAGCCAGAAGTGTATGAAGCATCTAAAAAAGCTTGGGAAAATTCAATAGATGGTAAAATGAGTATTGAAGATTCAAAAAAAATACCATCAATTAGTATTGACTATGCAGTAATGGAGCGTAGTAAAAAAATAAAAGTAGTTCCAGGAGCTTTTGAATGGTCAGATTTAGGCTCATTTGAATCGATATATGATTACTTAAAATCAATAGGTCACTCTATCGATGAGAATGGCAATATGGTTATAGGCAGTGATGTATATACCGCTTTTTTAGGGTTGAAAGACACTATTTTTGTCCATACAAAGGATGCAAATTTAATTTTGCAGAAAGAAAAGGCGCAACAGGTTAAAAAATTATATAATGCATTGGATCGGGTAGATTCAAGATTGTTAGATTAATATGATAGTAAAGGAATCAAAAATATATATAGCAGGTCATCGCGGCATGGTAGGTAGTGCTATCTGGCGTCAATTATCAGCTATAGGTTATACTAATTTAATAGGAAAGACAAGTAAGGAACTTGATTTACGAAATCAAAGTGAGGTAAAATCCTTTTTTGAAAAAGAGCAACCCGATGTAGTTATAGATGCGGCAGCTCGTGTTGGAGGTATATTAGCCAATAATGATTTTCCATACCAGTTTTTAATGGAAAATATGCAAATACAAAATAACCTAATAGATAGTGCTTTACAGGCAAATGTAGAAAAGTTTATTTTTTTAGGAAGCTCATGTATTTATCCAAAATTGGCTCCTCAGCCTTTAAAAGAAGACTATTTATTGACAGATTCATTAGAACCTACCAATGAATGGTATGCCATAGCAAAAATATCGGGAGTAAAATCCTGCGAGGCTATACGTAAGCAATTTAATAAAGATTATGTAAGCTTAATGCCTACAAATCTGTATGGAACTCATGATAATTTTGATTTAAAAACTTCACATGTTTTGCCAGCGATGATACGAAAGTTTCATGAAGCAAAATTGAGCAACCATGCTCCGGTTAATTTATGGGGTAGTGGTACGCCAATGCGCGAGTTTTTATTTGTAGATGATATGGCTGGAGCAGTAGTATTTGCTTTAGAAAATAAATTGCCAGAACATTTATATAATATTGGTACAGGAAAAGATCTAACAATAAAAGAGTTAGCAGAAACGATACAAAAAGTAGTAGGTCATACAGGAATTATTAATTGGGATAGTTCAAAACCCGATGGTACCCCACGAAAATTAATGGATATATCAAAAATGCATGAATTAGGTTGGAAACACCAAGTGGATTTAGCCTCGGGAATAGCAAAAACCTATACATGGTTTTTAGAAAATATAGAAGAGATAAAAGAAGTGAAAATGTAAATTTTATTTTAAATACAGAATAAAAATACAACGAAATAAAAAGTAAATGAAAGTAGCATTAATAACAGGAGTAACTGGTCAAGATGGCGCTTATTTAAGTGAGTTTTTATTAAAAAAGGGCTATCAAGTACATGGGATGAAGCGAAGAACCTCATTGTTTAACACAGATCGTATAGATCATTTATATCAAGATCCTCATGTAGATAATCAAAACTTCTTTTTGCATTATGGAGATATGACCGATAGTACCAATATTACTCGTTTAATAAAAGAAATTCAGCCAGATGAAATTTATAATTTGGCAGCAATGAGTCATGTACATGTATCTTTTGAAACACCAGAATATACAGGAAATGCAGATGGTTTGGGAACTCTTCGAATATTAGATGCTGTTCGTTTATTAGGCTTAGAAAAAAAGACACGTATTTATCAAGCCTCAACTTCGGAATTGTATGGAAAAGTACAAGAGGTGCCTCAGTCAGAAACGACTCCATTTTACCCGCGTTCGCCATACGCAGTAGCAAAAATGTATGCGTATTGGATTACAGTAAATTACAGAGAAGCCTATGGTATGTATACCTGTAATGGTATTTTGTTCAATCATGAATCACCATTGAGAGGGGAAACCTTTGTAACGCGAAAAATAACCAGAGCTACCTCGCGAATAGCTTTAGGATTACAAGATAAATTTTATTTAGGGAATTTAGATGCTAAGCGCGATTGGGGGCATGCCAAGGATTACGTACGTATGATGTGGATGATATTACAAGCAGAAGAAGCAGAGGATTGGGTAATTGCTACAGGAAAAACAACTACGGTACGAGATTTTGTACGAATGAGTTTTGCAGAAGTTGGAATTGAATTAGAATTCAAAGGAGAAGGAGTTGAAGAAAAAGCTTATGTAAAAGCATGTACAAATCCAGAATATCAATTAGAACTAGGGAAAGAAGTATTAGCTGTAGATCCAAAATATTTTAGACCAACCGAGGTTGATTTATTAATAGGAGACCCTACAAAAGCAAATGAAAAATTAGGATGGATACCAGAACATGATTTACAATCCTTAGTAAAGGATATGATGCAAAGTGATGTGAAATTAATGAAGAAAGATCAGTACTTGAAAGATGGGGGTTATGTTACCTTAAATTATTTTGAGTGATTATTTAATTTTTTTGAAATACTTTAAAATATATATATGTTATTTTTTAAAAAATGAGTTCAATTTTGATTAAATCAAAAATAGTAAATATAGTAGGTAAAATTAAAGGAAATAGTTTTGCTGTTGATTCCATCTGGGCTATACTAGGAAATATAACCTCCAAAGGAATGTCTATTTTTGGGGTTATGCTTGTCGCAAGGTTTTTAGAAAAAGATTTATTTGGACAGTTTGGTACAGTTAAAGGAACTTTAACAAGTATAGCGATATTTACTTCATTAGGTTTAGGGTACACATCAACAAAGTTTATTTCTGACTTTAAATTGAATGCACCTCATAAATTAAGAAGCTTGTTTAATTTTACAATAAACTTTACTGCTTTATTAGGTTTTATAGTTTCTGTATTTGTGTTTTTTTTATCTGAATTTATTTCATTAAAAATCTCAGGGAATTCAGACCTAAGTAAATATTTTAAATTATTATCAATTTGGGTTGTCTTTAATACGCTTACTATAATACAAGTAGGAATGTTATCTGGATATAAGGCTTTTAAAGAAATGGCAAAGATTAATTTATATATTGGTTTTTTTGCGTTTATTTCTAGTGTGCTTTTAACATTCTTTTTTTCAATATGGGGAGCATTAATTAGTTTGTTACTGACCCAAATATTTAATTGGTTATTAAACTTTATTTTGTTAAAAAAAATAACTCCATCTCAAAATAGTGATGAACTAACCAAAAAAGAAAAGTATGATATAATTAAATTTACCTTACCTATTTCATTACAAGAAGCAACTTTTTCAATAGCATCATGGTTAAATCTTGTTTTACTTTTAAAGTATGGAGGGTATGGAGAAGTGGGGGTTTATCAAGCAGCATTTCAGTGGGCATTTATTATTTTATTTATTCCAGGAATCCTTAGAAATGTTATTTTAACTCACTTGTCAGAAAATACAAATGATGAAAAAAATCATGACAAGATTTTAAAACGTACTTTATTAATAAATTTAATAGTAACAATACTACCTGTAGGTTTGATTTATATTTTTTCGTCATTCATAATAGAATTTTATGGAGATACATATTCTAATATGAAAAGTGTTTTGTTAGTAGTATCAACAGCTACAATTTTTATGAGTTTGAGTAATGTATATTCACAAGCTTATATGAGTAAAGATAAAAATTGGTTGATGTTTTGTTTTAGGTTATTAAGAGATGGTGGAATTATAGGAGTTTTTATTTTGCTAAATAGATCAGGAAATCAAGTTTCCTACAATTTAGGATTAAGTATACTTATTATGAATTTATTTTTTTTTTTAATAATGATGATTACTTATGGATATATTAAAAAAGTATGATAGCCAAGAATAAAAATTTAAGCACACTATTTTTTGCGACATTAGCTTTTACATTAATATCACAAATTCCTCAAGTATTAGCTTTAGGTTTAAGTAGTGTTTTTTTATCATTTTGGGGGATACTTTTAGTAAGTTTTTTTTTCATGGGCTCAGTCTCTTCCAATAAACTTATTAATAGTTTAATTATACTGATTTTTATTTTAGGAAGTTATTTGTTCGTTTTAAATGGTATTAGCGAAAAAATGTATTTGAATTCGCCACATTTCTTTAATTTATTGAAGTCATTTTTAGTGCTTTATTTGTCATTTCAAGTATCAAAATATATAACAGAAAAAGAATTTATAAATAAAGTGAGCTGGATATCTTTAATTGGAGGATTTTTATTGGTGGTAACTGTATACTTTCATTCATTTTATCAAAATTTTGATATAACATCAAGAGTTTATGCGTATTCAGCAAAAAATTCTATTTCGCAAATTATATTTAGCACATTTGTAATTGTTTTTTTTATGTTTAAAAATGAATCTAAATATTGGAATTATTTTAAACTGTTTTTTTTGATTTCAAGTTTTGCTATACTTATGGTATTGAAAAGTAGAGCTACTATTTTAGCTTTTATTTTTGTTATGTTTATTTTATTTAAACAAGAAGGATTTAAAAAGTTAAAGAATGTAGTTTTAATTACATCAACCTTAATATTATTAATATTATTGATAAATACTGATATTAGAGATATCATAATTAATAGCATTATATTAGCAGGAAGAGATTCTAATGATATAAATGATGTAAGTTCAGGTAGATTTAATATATATTCTAGGTTCCCTGAATTATTTTCTAATAATATGCTACTAGGCAATGGATATATTTTTAGTGAAAGTTTTCCTCTTTCGGTTTTATTAGATTACGGTTTAATTGGTGGTGGCATTTTTGTTTTTTACATTGTTATTTCCCCGATTTATTATCTGTATACTAAATCTAAAAAGGATGTAATTTATACAGTTTTTTTAATTTTTTCTTTGGCATATTTTTTTAATAGTTTATTTGAGGAACAAGCACCTATTGGACCAGGTTCTAAGAATTTTTTATTATGGGTTTTTGTGGGATATTTAATTTCTAGAATAGATAACGAATGTCAGTTAATGTAATTTTAATCGATTTAAAATGAATAAGATTTGTTGTGTGTATAATTTTGCCCAACACTATAGAATTGGAGTGTTTAGACTTTTAGATAGATCTTTAAATTTAGACTTTTATTTTGGTGATAAAATGAGTAATGTTAAAAAAATAGATTATTCTGAATTGATTAATTTTAAGAAAGAATTAAGAAATATCAAAATATTTTCTAATATTTATTATCAAAAAGGTGCAATTTCTACTTTTTTTAAGCCCTATAATAAATATATTTTTTTGGGAGAATATTATTGTATATCAACATGGATTATATTATTTCTATGTTTTTTTTCTAAAAAGAGAATATACTTATGGACTCATGGATGGTATGGAAATGAAGGGATTATAAAAACGGTCATAAAGAAAATATTTTTTAATTCAAGTAATGGTATTTTTCTTTATGGGAATTATGCTAAAGAGCTAATGATAAAGGAAGGTTTTGATTTAAATAAATTACATGTTATTTACAACTCCTTGGATTATGAAAAACAATTTTTTGTTAGGAAATCACTTAAAATAAGTAGTGTATTTAAAAATAAATTTAATAATGATTTTCCTACATTAATTTTCATAGGTAGATTAACTAAGGTAAAAAAATTGGATATCTTACTTGATGCACAAAAAAAACTAAAGCAAAAAGGAGAGTTGTATAATGTAGTTTTTGTTGGTGAAGGTGATGAATTCGATACTTTAAAAACTAAAGCAATTAGAGAAGATTTGATAAATAATGTTTGGTTTTATGGAGCATCATACAATGAAGAACAAATAGGGAGTTTAGTTTATAACGCTGATTTGTGTGTGTCTCCTGGAAATGTTGGTTTAACTGCAATGCATACTATGGTTTATGGTACACCTGTACTCACGCATAATTCTTTTTCAAGTCAAATGCCTGAATTTGAAGCGATAGAAGAATCTGTTACTGGTTGTTTTTTTGAAAAGGGCAATGTTAATTCATTGATAAAATCAATATCAAATTGGTTTGAAAAATCCAATAATAAAAGAGAGGAAATTAGACAAAATTGTTTTGATAAAATTGATACGTTTTATAATCCAAGTTTTCAATTAGAGGTAATAAATAAAGTTTTAAATGAAAAATAAATTTAGGAAATTATTTAGAAAATCAAAAATGATTATTCTTCGTAAACGATATAATTTAAAGCATGTAGATGCTAGTTTTTATTTAGGAGGTAGATCAAAGATAGCTTCTGATCTTATTGCAAAAGAGTATTCTTATATAGGCCCAAATTGTATAATATATCCTAAAGTAAGTATTGGAGCCTATACAATGTTAGCAAATAATGTTAGTATTATAGGCGGTGATCATCAATATGAAAAAGCAGGTGTACCAATAATTTTTTCTGGTAGAGGAATTTTGGAGAAGACACTGATTGGATCAGATGTTTGGATAGGTGCATATAGTAAAATATTAACAGGAGTGAAAATAGGAGATGGATCGATAATCGCAATGGGATCGGTTGTAACTAAAGATGTTGAACCATTTTCTATATATGGAGGTGTTCCTGCAAAAAAAATAAGAGACAGATTTACAAATGAAGAAGAAAAAGAATTACATAAAAAAATGCTTAAAAAACCTTCATCTGAGTTAGGTTATGGGTTTGACATGCTTTGTAAATGAGAAATTATCTAAACCTAATTTTGTAAAATTAGATTAAATGGCTGAAGTAGATTTATCAAACTACGATAATGTAATCACAAAAAAACAACAAATAGTACGTTTGTTGTTTCAGTTAGTATGGTTTTGTTTTGCTAGACCAATTCCAAGACGAGTGCTAAATCAGTGGAAATTATTTTTATTACGTTTATTTGGAGCAAAATTACATACTAAGTCAGTGGTGTATTCATCTGTAAAAATATATATGCCGTGGAATTTGAAAATGGCTGCCTATGCTTGTTTAGCGCCAGAAGTGGATTGTTACAATGTTGCAAAAATTAGCATTGGTGCTCATACCACAGTATCTCAAAAAACGTATTTGTGTTCAGCATCACACGATGTTACTAAGTCAAATAATCCACTAATTACAGCTCCAATAATAATCAGAGATCAAGCTTGGATCGGAGCTTCAGTTTTTATAGGTATGGGGGTTGAAATAGGTCAAGGAGCAGTAGTTGGCGCTACTGCATCAGTTTATAAAAATGTTGAAGCTTGGACAATAGTAGGGGGTAACCCAGCTAAATTTATTAAGAAACGAGAAATAAATGGATAGTTTATCATTAACAGCAATTATTTTAACTTATAATGAACAATTACATTTAGAGCGTTGTTTAAATTCATTGAAAAAAATATGCAAAGAAATTATTGTCGTAGATTCTTTTTCAATAGATAAAACGGAGGAAATTTCAGATAAATTTCAGGCTCGTTTTTATCAACATGAGTTTAGAAGTCAAGCAAATCAATTAAATTGGGCGATTGAACATATTTCTATAAATACAGAATGGGTTATTCGTGTAGATGCAGATGAATATATAACAGAGACTTTACAAAATGAGCTTGCTAAATTAAATGAAGTAGCAGAAGATATTAATGGTATCCGTATTAGTAGATTAATGTATTTTATGGATTTGCCTTTAAAAAAAGGAGGAATGTATCCTATAAAACATTTACGAATATGGCGAAACGGAAAAGCTTTTTGCGAACAACGCTGGATGGATGAACGTATGGTACTTGTTGAAGGAGAGACAATTGAAATAGGAGGAGATTTAATTGATCATAATTTAAAAAGTTTAACTTGGTGGACACAAAAACATAATAAGTATGCAACTCGTGAAGCTATAGATATTTTAGATAAGCTATATAATTTTACCAATTCTGAGGTATTAAAATCTAATTTTTTAGGAACATCAGAAGAAAGAAGAAGATGGTTGAAGCAGCGCTACCTTAAGTTGCCTTTATTTATTAGACCATTTTTGTTTTGGTTTATACGCTATTTTATCCAAGGTGGTATTTTAGAAGGTAAACGAGGTTTTGTTTGGAATATACTACAATGTTTTTGGTATCGTTTTTTGGTTGATGCTAAAATTTATGAAGCTTATTTTAAAGTAGGAAAAGATAAAGAAGCTTTAATAAAGTATTTTAAAAAAGAGTTTGATTATGATGTAACTAAAATTAGTTAGTTTATAATATCAAAAATATAAGGCATTTACTTAATATTGTATTAAATTAAATATTTATGGGGCTAAAATTAACAATAATAACTGCAACTTATAACAGTAGTCGTTTTATTGAAGATTGTATGAATTCAGTATTGTCACAGGACTATAAAAATATTGAATACCTTATTATTGATGGGGCATCTACAGATGATACTTTATCTAAAGTAAAACAGACAGCATCAAAAAATTCGAATGTAAGAATTGTTTCTGAAAAGGATAATGGAATTTATGATGCTTTGAATAAAGGAGTACATTTAGCAACTGGCGATATAGTAGGTTTTGTACATTCGGATGATTTTTTAGCTTCAAAAAGTATTTTTTCAAATATTATAAGTGTTTTTAAAGATAAAGAAGTTGATGGAGTTTATGGGGATTTAGATTATGTAGACAAGGATAATATTAATAATATTATTAGAGTTTGGAAAAGCTGTGATTTTTATCCAACATTACTAAAAAAAGGATGGATGCCAGCCCATCCCACTTTATTTTTAAAAAAACAAGTATATCAAAAGCATGGTAACTTTAATTTGAAATATAAGATAGCAGCAGATTATGATTTTATGGTTCGAATTTTTAAAGATGATACATTAAAATTTAAATATTTAAATGAAGTGTTTACTAAAATGAGAATTGGAGGAGCTTCAAATAGAAGTATTAAAAATATAATACATAAAACGAAGGAAGATTATTCTGTCATAAAAAGTAACAAAGCTGGAGGATTTGATGCTATATTGAATAAAAATGTCTCTAAAATCAAACAATTTTTTATTCGATAACTTACTTTGCTTTATTTTTTTATATGTATTCTTTAAATCAGTTTATATTTGTCCAAAAATTATCTATTTTGAGTAACCAATACCTTTCTTTATTACTACTTTTAATTGCCTCTTTTGTAGGAGTAATTTTAGTTATCCCAGAAATAATTCGTGTTGTTTTAGGGAAAAAAATTTTTGACGCCCCTGGAGGCAGAAAAATTCATGTTACTCAAACTCCTAGTATGGGAGGTATAGGTGTTTTTTTTAGTTTTATTTTATTAGCTCTTTTTTGTGTAGAAACATCAGAAATACAAGGGATCAATTATTTTTATGTTTCGATAACGTTACTATTTTTTACAGGTCTAAGGGATGACTTGTTACCCATTGATTCATTGAAAAAATTATTATTACAAGTTGTGGCTGTATTGTTGGTTGTAAGCTTGTGTAATGTGAGAATTGAATCTATGTATTCATTAGACTTTTTCGGATTGGGTAAATTTCCAGAATGGTTTTCATATCCTTTGACTGTTTTTGTTATTGTTATTTTAATAAATGCGTTTAATTTAATAGATGGAATTGATGGACTGGCTGGATCAATTGCAACATTGTTATCTTTAATTTTAGGGATTTGGTTTAGTGTAAATGGTTATTGGAGTTATGCATCTTTATGTATTATAATGTTGGGATCTCTGCTTGGTTTTTTATATTACAATTGGTCTCCAGCTAAAATATTTATGGGTGATACAGGCTCACTTATTATTGGTTTTTTTTGTACAGTAATGCTTATAGTTTTTTTGAAGTTAAATACAGAAGCTCAATTTCAAATTAATAATTCAATTTCCTTTACTATTCTTTTATTTATATACCCCATTTTTGATACTATCAGAGTAATTGTTTTAAGAGTACGAAGAAAAAAATCTCCGTTTTCTCCAGATAAAAGACATATTCATTTATCATTAAAGCGATTAGGTTTGTCTCATAGACAGATTACGCAATCAATTATTTTTACAAGTCTTTTGTTAATAATTGGACATTATTTATTAAGCAGTATTTTTAATGTTAATGAAATTGTATTGTTAGTTCTAATAGTTTTAGGGTGTTTATTAATTCATTATGCCTTAATGCAGCGTATTATAAAATATAAAAAAGATAAAAAACAAATTGATATTACAAAATTATCAATTAGTCGAGTTCAAGTTATATTAAAAAAGAGAGATAATTAAATGAGAAAAATTAATATAACTATAATTTTATTATTACTATTATGTTCCTGCGCATCTAAAAAAGATGTTCTTTATTTTCAGGATATTGCAAACTATTCGGAACAATCTAATACTTTAAAAAACCTGATAAGTATTAAAAAAAATGATAAGTTAGCTATATTGGTTTCGGCTGAAGATGAGAGAGCTGTTATACCATTTAATGGAGTTCCAAATAATAAAATTAATAATTTAGAGGTTAGAAGTAATCAAATACAAGAGCCAGAATATATTGTAAATGAAGAGGGTTTTATAGTTTTTCCTATATTAGGAAAATTAGAAGTTGCAAATAAAACAAAAACTGAAGTAGTTAAAATGTTAGAAAACAAGTTAGCTACTTATATAAAAACCCCCACTGTAAGTTTAAGGATTAGTAATTTCAAAATATCAGTATTAGGAGAGGTAAATCAACCCGGGCTATATCCAATTGAAGGAAATCGTATTACAATTTTAGAAGCACTAAGTTTAGCTGGAGATATGACTATTAAAGGAAAGCGTAAAGATGTGTTACTAATTAGAGAAGAAAAAGGAATTAAATCTTTTAATTCAATTGATTTTACAAAAGGAGACTTGTTTTATTCACCTTTTTATTATTTGCAACAAAACGATGTCATAGTAGTTGGTCCGAATAATGCACAAGTACAACAATCAAAAAATACGATAAAAAATATTTCTTCAATTAGCGGAATATTGAGTTTGATTGTTTCTGTAGCAGCAATATTAACAAGATAAGATGGAGGAGAACTTAAATAGAAAATTAACATTTAGAAGAGAACTACTGATTTATATTTCTAAATGGGTATGGTTTGCTTTCTCATTATTGATAGCTTTTTTAGGATCTATATTCTACTTAAAATGTGCGACCAAAATATATAATTCAAAGGCTAAAATTTTAATTAAAGATCCAAGTAATAATGATTTATCTGAATTTGCAGCTTTTTCTGAAATTTCACCTATACCGATATCTAAAAATGCAATATCTGATGAATTAGATATACTTGCTTCAAATAAATTAATATCAAATGTTATACGAAAGCATAACCTTAATATTGAGCAATATAAAACAGGAAAGCTAACAGAGGTAGATATATATGGAAATGAACCTTTTGAAGTTGTTTTTAAAAGTGGGAAAAAAAATTTTTTTTTAAATTCTAAAGTGTCTATTAAGTTAAAGGCTTTTGATAAATATGAACTTATAGATAATGAGTCTGAAATTGTACAAAAAGGAGTATTAGGAAAGGTTTTAGATTACAATGGAGGTGAATTACTAATTAACAAAAAAATGTCATTCAATGGTAATTATGACAACATTAGTTTACATATATCTTCAGTTTATAACTATGCATTAAAATTAGAAAAATTAATTAAAATTGCTTTAAAAGATAAAGGGAGCAGCATTGTTGAGTTATCTATAAATTTATCAAATACAAATAAAGCAGAAGACATACTGAATGGATTAATTAAAGAATACAATTTTCAAGCAATTGAAGAACAAAATTTGGTTGCAAAAAATACTTCAGACTTTATAGCTGAAAGACTTCAAATTATAAAAAATGAATTAGATATTGTTGAAGTTAATAAAGTATCCTTTAAAAAAGGAAATAACTTGACAGACATTGCTTCTGAAGCCAAGTTGTATATGGATCAATCAGGAGAATCTCAAGGGAAATTATTTGATGTTGGAATTCAAATAGAGTTAATTGAAGCTATGATAGCTTATTTGAATGATAAAAATCGGGATTCTAACTTATTACCTGTCAATATAGGTATTGAGAACTCAGAGCTAAATGAATTAATGGGAAGATATAATCAGATGATCTTCGAAAAAAACTCCATGCTTAATTCATCAACAGAGTTGAATCCTTATGTTGTTAAACTTACTAATGAAATTGAAAATCAAAAGAAAATTTTATTAGAATCTTTGAAAAGTCAAAAAAACAATCAGTTGATTGTAAAAAAAGATATTAAAAAACAAAGCAATAACATTAAAGGAAAAATAGCATCAATTCCACAACAAGAAAAAGATTATAGGGTAATAGAAAGACAACAGAATGTAAAAGAAGCGTTATATTTATTTTTATTACAAAAAAGAGAAGAAACCTCTCTTTCCATGGCACGAACACTTCCTAAAGCTAAAATTGTTGATGTTGCTAGAAGTTCATTTATACCAGTATCACCAAAACCAAATTTTTTATTTTTAGGATCCTTAGCATTTGGTTTTATAGTACCTTTTTTAATTATCTATTTGAAAATTCATTTTGATACAAAAATCAACGACAGATTAGAATTGGAAACTTCATTAAAAAATATTCCAATACTTGGCGAATTACCAAAAATTAAAAATGATGATTTGAGGGTAATAACTAAAAATGATCGTTCAATTTTGGGAGAATCATTTAGGGTACTACGTTCTAACCTAAATTATTTTTTAAAAATAAAGAAGAAAGATAACAAGGCACTTAAAATATTTGTTACCTCAACGATAAAAGGAGAAGGAAAAACCTTTATCGCTTTTAATACGGGTTTATCTTTAATTGAGGCTTCGAAAAAAGTATTAATTATTGGAGCAGATATTAGAAACCCTCAAATACATCGCTATTTAAACGAGAATAGGAAAATTTCTGGTTTATCTGAGTTTTTATATGATAATGAGGTTGAAATTGATGATATTTTAAATACTACTGAGATCAATGAAAATATGATTGATTTTATTTTGTCAGGCAGCATCCCCCCAAACCCTTCAGAATTATTAATGAATGGTAGGTTCGAAAAGTTGATGGAGGAATTAGAGTCGAATTATGATTATATCGTTATTGATACTGCACCAACAATGTTAGTAGCCGATACCTTATCAATTTGTGAGCCAGCAGATGTAATGATGTATGTAATTAGAGTTGGTTATACCGATAAAAACCTTATGGGATACATTAATAAATTAAATAAAGAAGGCAAAATTAATAATGTAGCTTTGGTATTAAATGATGTTAAAGAAAGTAATATTGGTTATGGATACAGCTATGGTTATGGAGAATCAGATAAGAAATCTTTTTGGTCTAAAATGATTGATAAATCATAACTATAACAAACGAATTTAAAAAGGCTTTTGGAAATTTTTTCAAAAGCCTTTTTTTGTTTCTCTAATTCGTATTTTTGATCTCAAAAAAATAAAAATGAATTACTTTGATATAAATGATATAGATAATTTATCTACTTGGATAAATGAAGCTATCGAATTGAAGAAAGATCCTTTAGTTTACAAATCATCTGGAGCAAACAAAACAATTTGTTTGCTATTCTTTAATAATAGTTTACGTACCCGTTTGAGTACACAAAAAGCAGCCTTAAATTTAGGAATGAATGTTATGGTAATGAATTTTGGTGCCGAAGGCTGGCAGTTGGAGTATGGAGATGGAGAAATCATGGATCAAGGTAAATCAGAACATGTAATAGAAGCTGCTCAAGTGGTTTCACAATATTGTGATATAGTTGCCATACGCGCCTTTGCAAAGTTTGAAAATAAAGAAGATGATTATCAAGAACAGGTATTAAGTGCATTCATGAAATATGCAACAGTGCCCGTTTTAAATATGGAAAGCGCTATTGGGCACCCATTACAAGCATTAACAGATATGATTACCATAGCAGAGCATTCGACAAAAGCTAGGCCTAAAGTGGTATTAAGTTGGGCACCACACCCAAAAGCTTTACCGCAAGCAGTGGCTAATAGTTTTGCTCAATATGCCAATGCTTCCGATTTTGATTTTGTAATTACTCATCCCAAAGGATATGAGTTAGATCCACAATTTGTAGGTAAAGCAATGGTAACAATTAATCAAGAAGAAGCATTTAAAGATGCTGATTTTATTTACGTAAAAAATTGGAGTCCATTTGCAGATGAAAATTACGGAAAAGTAATCAATACAGATTCAAATTGGAAAATTACAGCAAAAAAAATGGAAGCAACCAATAATGGGAAATTTATGCATTGTCTTCCCGTTCGAAGGAATGTAATTGTTGATGATGAAGTTATTGACAGTAAAAATTCATTAGTCATTAAACAAGCTAATAATCGAACATTTGCAGCCCAAATTGCGATAAAGAAAATATTAGAATCTATTAATAAATAGTATTAAGCTTTTAACTTATTAGTAATGTAAATTTACGAATAACAGATAACAGACAACAATAAAATGGAGAAACTATTAGTAGCAAAAATAGGAGGAAATATAGTTGATAATGAAGCTGCCCTAAAAAGTTTTTTAAATGATTTTGCGGCAATTGATCAACCGAAAATTTTAATTCACGGAGGAGGTAAAATAGCTACTCGGATAGCAGAAAAATTAGGCGTAGAAACACAAATGATAAATGGACGTCGTATTACTTCAAAAGATAATTTAGATATTGTTGTGCAGTTATATGCTGGCTTGATAAATAAAAACATAGTTGCCGCATTACAGGCTAGTGAATATTGTAATGCCATTGGATTTACAGGAGCAGATGCCAATGTAATAACCGCTGTAAAGCGTCCAGTTAAGGATATTGATTATGGTTATGTCGGTGATGTAACGGAGGTAAATGAAGATCGGATTCATCAATTTTTAGCCAATGGATTAACACCAGTCTTTTGCGCAATAACGCATGATGCTAATGGACAATTGTTTAATACAAATGCAGATACTATAGCATCACAAATAGCAGTAGCTTTAAGTGCTTATTATGAAGTGTCATTATATTATTGTTTTGAATTAAAAGGTGTTTTAACAGATATTAATGATAAAGATTCTGTAGTTGAAAAAATAAATACAACAAAATATGCAGAATTAAAAGAACAAGGAATTATAGCAGATGGCATGCTTCCTAAAATGGAAAATTGTTTTGAAGCCTTACAAAAAGGAGTAGCAGAGGTGCATATTGCAAACGCCGAGTTTGTAACAAATCAACAGGTAAAGCATACGACTTTAACCTTATAATAGATATATAAGCAACGGATTAATGACAATAGCCGAATTAACAAAAGAAGCCATAGCGTTTCTTAAGACATTAATACAAACACAATCTTTTTCAAAAGAAGAACAATTAACAGCTGTGTTAATTGAAGATTGGTTTAAAAAGAAAGAAATCCCGTTTCATAGACAAGGCAATAATATTTGGGCATATAATAAGTTTTTTAACGAAAAAAAGCCAACTATTTTATTGAATTCACATCATGATACCGTAAAGCCAAACAAAAATTATACTCGAGATCCTTATGAAGCTAATGTCGAAAATGGAAAGCTTTATGGTTTAGGAAGTAATGATGCAGGAGGCTGTTTAGTATCACTAATGGCTACATTTGCTTATTTTTATGACCGAAATAATATGGGATATAATTTTATTATAGCACCTACTGCCGAAGAGGAAATTTCTGGACTTAATGGAATTAAAAGTATTATAGATCAGTTTAAAAATGTGGAATTTGCTATTGTTGGCGAGCCTACATTATTGGATTTGGCTATTGCCGAAAAAGGACTTTTGGTACTTGATATTACTGTAAAAGGAACCGCAGGACACGCCGCTCATCGTTATGAAGATCAGCCTGTTTTTAATGCTTTACCTGTTTTAGAGTGGTTTAAAAATTATGAATTTCCAGAAGTTTCGGAACAATTAGGAAAAGTAAAAATGACCGTTACTCAAATTAACGCAGGTTCTCAACATAATGTAGTACCCGGTGAATTAAATTTAGTAGTAGATTGTAGAGTTACTGATAAATATCAAAATAAAGAAGTATTTGAAATAATAAATAAAGCTATTGGATCAAATAAAGTTGAAGTCAAAGCACGTTCATTTCGTTTAAATAGTTCATCTATTTCGCCAGAACATCCAGTGGTAAAAGCAGGAGTAGCTATGGGGAAAAACACATATGGATCGCCAACTTTATCAGATCAAACTAATTTGACATGCCCATCATTAAAAATGGGACCAGGTGATAGTACACGTTCACATTCCGCAGATGAGTTTATTTATATAAAAGAAATTGAAGAAGGTATAAAAACGTACATTAAATTGTTAGAAAAAATAATATAAGGGATCAGTTATCGGCTATTGGGCATCAATTAATGAATTGTTTTTTGCCTAAAACCTAAAACCTGAAACCTGAAACCCAAAAAAATATGAAACTTTGGAGTAAAGGATTGCCAACAGATCAAAAAATAGATTTTTTTACCGTAGGTAATGATCGTGTGTTGGACTTAGTAATCGCAAAATATGATGTTAAAGCAACTTTGGTACACGGAAAAATGTTACATAAAGTAGGCTTGTTGTCAGATCAAGATATTCAAGAAATTGAAAAAGGACTAAAAGAACTGGCTCAAGAAATTGAAGAAGGAACATTTAGTATTGGTGAAGAGTTTGAAGACGTACATTCAAAAATAGAATATGAATTAACACAGCGCATAGGCGATGCTGGTAAACGTATTCATACAGCACGTTCTCGTAACGATCAAGTTTTAACGGCGATGCATCTGTATTTAAAGGATGAACTTTCAGATATTAAATCAAGTGTTAAAGAATTAGGGGAGGTACTTCTAGCTGCAGCCGAAAAATATAAGGAAGTGTTGTTACCAGGGTATACACATTTGCAAATAGCTATGCCAAGTTCTTTTGGTTTATGGTTTTCTGCTTACGCAGAAAGTTTTGTTGATGATTTGTATTTTGTAAATGCGGCATATAAAGTAGTTGATCAAAACCCTTTAGGTAGTGCAGCAGGTTATGGGAGTTCATTTCCAATTGATAGAGCGTATACAACAGAACAATTAGGTTTTAAAACACTAAAATATAACGTAGTTGCCGCACAAATGAGTAGAGGTAAGGCAGAAAAATCAGCTGCTTTTGCAATGAGTACAGTGGCAGGTACCTTATCAAAGTTAGCCATGGACGTATGTTTGTATATGAGTCAAAATTTTGGTTTTATGAGTATTCCAAGTGAATTTACTACTGGCTCAAGCATTATGCCTCATAAAAAGAATCCAGATGTATTTGAATTAATTCGAGGGAAATGTAATCGAATACAAGCCTTACCTTATGAATTAAGTTTGTTAACTAATAATTTACCAAGTGGTTACCATAGGGATTTACAGTTATTAAAAGAAGGTATTGTACCTGCAATTCAAGACTTAAAAGCTTCGTTGGAATTAGCTATTTATGCCTTGAAAAATGTAAAGGTAAATGATGGTATTCTCGAAGATGATAAATATGATTATTTATTTAGTGTAGACACTTTAAATGAACTGGTACAAAAGGGAATGACCTTTAGAGATGCCTATGTTAAAATTGGCTTGGATATTGAAAATGGAAATTATAAACCAACTAAAAACACGAAGCATACTCATATAGGGAGTATTAATAATTTAGGTTTAGATGCTATTAAAGCAAAACTAGACCAGGCAGAGTAAAATAAATAGCATAAAAAAAGGTTAGTTAAGTAAGCTTTTATATAGTTATAAAAGATAATTATTTCAAAAAAATAGAATGAAAACAAGAATTACATTAGCCGTTTTTTTAAGCTCATTTGTTGTGTTGGCACAAAAAAAAGAACTTAAAGAAGCTGAAAAATTAATAAATGCTTCACAATTTGAAGCAGCTAAACCTTTAATTAGTACAGCAGAATCTAAATTAGAAAGTATAAAGCCAGCAGATAAATCTAAATTATACAGATTAAAAGGATTAGCGTTTACAGGAAACAAAAGTGAGGCTACGCTTGCAGATTATAAAACAGCTATTGAGGCTTACAATAAAGTACTTTCTTTAGAAAAAGCTACAAAAAGTATTAAATATACAGCAGAAGCTTTAGATGCTTTGACTAAAATTAATTATGCTATAGAAGCTAAGGCAGGAGCTTCAATTAATAGTGGAGCATATATAGATGCTGCCCATATGTATGAATATTTATATAAGCAAGATGCTAAGGATACTATCTATTTGTTTAACTCAGCTGTTAGTTATGTAAAAGCTAAAGAATATGATAAATCGTTAGAAGTATATCAAAAGTTGTTAAATATAGGTTACACAGGCAAAGGAACTAGTTATATAGCAACACATGTAGCCTCAGGAGAGGATCACGAAATACTGTCTAAAGCAGATATGGATGCTTTAATCGCTAAAGGATCGTATAAAAATCCAAGAGAAGAAAAATTAGCATCTAAAAGAGGGATTATAGCAAAAGATATTGCACTAATATATATAGCTAAAGGTGATGAAGCTAAAGCAACAGAGGCTTTTGTAGTAGCTAAACAAGAAAATCCTGATGATGAAAGTATTGTTGATTCTGAAGTGAATATGTATTTTGTTAAAGGTGCTGAATTTACTAAAGTAAATGATAATGATAATGCTATAAAGTATTATCAAAAAGTATTAGCTATTAAACCGTCACACGCTGAAGCTAATTATAATATAGCAGCTATTTTGTTACAAAAAGATGGACCTATAGTTGATGAAATTAATGCTTTAGGTAAAACAAAAGCAGCTGATAGTCAGTATCAATTACTTCGAAAACAGCGTATTGAAAATTTTAATGAGGCTATTCCTTATATGGAAAAGTATTTAGAATTAAAACCAGACGATAAGCTCTTTGCAGGTAATTTATTATCATTGTATAAAATAGTAAAAAGTGATAAAACAGAAGCTTTTAAAGCTAAATTTGGTTTATAAAACAATAACTTAATAATTTTATAATAACAAAAAAGCCACTTAATAAAAGTGGCTTTTTTGTTATTATATCAAAATAAATTGACTATTTCGAATATAAAATCTCCCTTTTTTATATTTTAAATGTCTTTATCTTCTTTTTTTTAATCATAAAATTGCCAATAAATAGATTTGTAATCAATGTTTTATGATTTTTTTTACATTTTTTTTAATTCCAAATAAGATTAAATATTGGTTATATTATAATAGATAATATGATTTAAAAATCCGATAAAAGGAACGATGCGTGAGGAAGTGTGAAAAGCCTTTTTTATACTGATTTTCAGGATATTGATTATAATCTAAAAAGCTTTAAAAAGCTTTGTGTGTATTAATAGAAATCGTTTTTAAGAAAAAACGTGAATAGGAATGTGTCTATTTTTTGAATAGAAAGAAGACTTTTTTTAAGTTTTAAAATGTAGGATAATACGTCATTAATATTTTGTGAATTATATCTTTTTTATTGTCTTTTTTGCGAAATAAATAATTTAACGAAAACATTATAGTTAAATATTCAATAAATTTTTAAATTTTTTAAAGTATCAATAATTTTTAGTTTTTAATATATTGCATATATAACGATATAGTGCAACTAACTATTAACTAAATTAACTATGACTAAAAAAACTAACAAAAATTATTATTTTATAAAAAAACCAACGGTTTTTTTGCTGACTATGCTAAGTTCATCTGTGGCTTTTTCTGGTAATTCTAATAATTATGGGTTTTTAAATAAAAATTTCATTAATAATATAATTACAAATGAAGTTACAGGAGTTGTAACAGATACTAATGGGCAACCATTACCTGGAGCAACAGTATTTATTAAAGGAACGAATAAAGGAACACAGACAGATTTTGATGGAAGATTTATACTTGATGTTAAAGAGGGGGATATTATAGCTATTTCTTATGTGGGTTACGAAACTCAAGAAATATTGTTTAATGGACAACAAACTTTAAATGTGAGTTTACAAATATCCACCGATGCATTAACCGAAGTAGTAGTGGTTGGATATTCTAGTAAATCTACAAGGGATATTACAGGGTCTGTCGAAGTTGTAGATGTTGAAGAATTACAAAAAACAGCACCATTATCTATTGATCAAGCATTACAAGGTCAAGCTTCAGGAGTTACAGTAGGTTCTGAAGGTGGACCTGGAGGAGGAGCTGCTGTTCGTATTCGAGGATTTTCATCATTAAATGGAACAGATCCTTTATATGTTGTAGATGGAACACCTATTTCAGGTGGGATTAATGAATTAAATCCCTCAGATATAAAGTCTATACAAGTATTGAAAGATGCATCATCAGCTTCTATTTATGGAAATAGAGCAGCTAGTGGTGTTGTTATTGTTACAACAAAAAAAGGAAAACGTAATCAAAAAGCTAAATTGAGTTTAAATTCATGGGCAGGTATTGATTTTGTACCTAAAGGTGTTTTTCCTGACTTAGCAACACCTCAACAAATAGCTGATGCAGAATTTCAGAGGCAACGAAATCAAAATATTAGTAATCCAACTCATCCTCAATACGGGAATGGTAGTACACCTGTTTTACCAAACTTTATTATCCCAGAAAGAGCAAACACAGCTGATTTAAGTTTGTACAGTCCAAGTAATCCTATTTCTAGGGCAAATAAAGAAGGAACGGATTGGTTTGATGAGTATTTTAGCCCAGCAGTTGTACATAATACAAACATAAGTCTTTCTGGTGGTTCAAAAGATGCAACTTATTATGCCGGTTTAGGAATCTTAGATCAAGATGGAGTAGGTTTAGAAACTTATTATAGACGTTATAATGCAAGATTGAATTCTGAATATTCTATAACTGATAAATTTAAGATTGGTCAAAATTTAAATTTTACTTATGCGCAGCGAGTAAGATTTGAAACAGACATTGATGCTGATGATAAAGGGTTAAATAATGCTATTTCAAATTTATATAGAATACATCCTTTGATTCCTGTACGAGATGTTTTTGGAGGTTTTTCAGGTACTTTAGCATCTGGGTTAGGAAATGGTAAGAATCCAATTGCGACTGCTATTCAAAATAGAGATAACAGGGATAATAGATTTAGAAATACAGGTAGTTTTTTTGCAGAATATGAGATTGTGAAAGGACTTAAAGCAAAAACTAATTTAGGAATCGATGTTTTATCTTCTGAAGCAAGAATTTTTAGACCAAGTAGACTTTTTGATGAAACTATTAGAGAAGGAAATACTTTAACGGAAACTTTTACAAGTAACACAAGTTTAACTTGGTTTAATACATTATCATATAATGAAACATTTGCTGAAAAACATGACTTTGGAGCATTAATAGGTTCAGAATTAGTAAGGAATAGGGCAAAAGGACTGCAAGCTATCGGAGTAAATTTAGTTTCAGAAGATATTGTTGATTCTCAATTTATCGATTTAGCTAGTTCATCTAGTGCTTCTGGAGGAGGTTTTAAAGATGCTCTATTTTCTGTATTTGGTAAAATAGATTATAAGTTTGATGATAAATATCTCTTTACGGCTACGTTAAGAAGAGACGCAACGAGTAGATTTGGATCTGAAGATGCTGATTTAAGGGTAGGTTATTTTCCTGCATTTAGTGCAGGTTGGAGGGTTTCTGGAGAAAGTTTTTTAGAGAATTCTGATGTTGTTACTAATTTACTATTAAAAGGAGGATATGGGGAAATCGGGAACCAAAGTATTCCAACAGGTTTAGATCAAAATAGAAGTGGTACAGATGATAGATTTGATTTCTATCCAGCTGGAGGTTCTTTAAGACAAGGTTTTGCATTAGCTAGTAAAGGTAATCCAAATATAACTTGGGAAACAAAAGAAACTATTAATGTAGGTTTTGATTTAACACTATTAAATAAAATTGATATCGGGTTTGAATATTTTTCAACAACTACTAAAGATATACTTTCTCAATTTTCATTAGATGCTACGGTGGTTGGTCAAAATAATATAATAGCTGACAATAAGGGAGAAATTTCAAATAATGGTTTTGATTTAAATCTTGGTTTTAGAGATGAAACTTCAGGAGGTTTTTCATATAAGATTAATGCAAATATTTCTGCATATAAAAATGAAGTAGAATTTATTGATCCAGAAAATCCTGAAATATCTATATTTGGTTTAGAATATGCATTTATAGGTAGAATTAACAATACATTAAAAGGAGAACCAATAGCATCTTTTTATGGTTTACAATATGAAGGAATTGATTCTGAAGGAAGAGCCATATTTCAAAATGTAAATGGAGATGTAGATGCTGAAGGTAATCCAATTATTGATGGATTTGATAGACAAGTAATAGGTAATCCTCATCCTGATTTTACTTATGGGTTTACATTTAGCGCTGACTATAAAAATTTTGATTTTTCTTTATTTTTACAAGGCTCACAAGGTAACGATGTGTATAATTTAACTAAAGTTTTTACAGATACAGATTTATTTGCAGGAGCTAAATCATTAGACTATGTAAATGCTTGGACACCCACAAATACAAGTGCTAGAGTTCCTGCATTAGGAATAAATAGTCGATTTGCTTCAGAAGCAAATTCTTTTTTCGTAGAAGATGGGTCATTTTTGAGAATAAAGAATATTCAATTAGGATATACTTTACCTAGAGCATTTTCGGAAACATTAAAGATAGATAAACTTCGAGTGTATGTGCAAGCTAAGAATATACATACTTTTACAAAATACTCAGGTTTAGATCCAGAAGTCTCAGTGAAAAATTTTGATAATACGGCAGATTTTAATAACCCTATAAGTAATAATGTAAGATCTTTAGGAGTAGACTCAGGAGTATATCCAGTTTCTAGGTCAATTATTTTTGGAATAAATCTATCACTTTAAATAAAAAAAATATGAAAAAAATAGGAATAATATTATTATCATTTTTGTTATTTAACAGTTGTGATAATGAGGTGGATATAGACCCGCAAGCATCAATTTCTGATGATCTTTTAGAAAGTGATCAATCCTTGCTTGAAGGTATATTAATTGCAGCTTATGCTGTTTTAGATGGAAATTTAGATAATGCAGATGTTTGGAGAGCAGCGCCATCAAATTGGGTATACGGAGAGGTAACTTCAGATAATGCTTATAAAGGGAGTGAGCCTAATGATGCAGCAGAAATTAATCAATTTGAGTTTTATCAACCATTAGCATCTAATTCATTTTTACGTGTAAAATGGCGAGCGTTGTATGAAGGAGTTTTTCGATCAAATAAAGCTATAAATGGAATTAGAAGTTCATTTCAAACAGGAAGTATTTCTCAAGCTGAAAATAATAGATTATTAGGAGAAGCTCGTTTTTTAAGAGGGCATTATCATTTTGAGGCTAAAAAAATGTGGAATAAAATACCATATGTTGATGAAAATGCTGTTGAAAGTGTTGCTAATAAAATAGATGTTTGGGATGAGATTGAAGCGGATTTTCAAGCAGCAATAGATTTATTACCGAATAGTAATGATGAAGGTAGAGTGAATAAGTGGACAGCAATGGCATATATGGCAAAAGTACATATGTATCAATTAGACTATGATAGCGCTAAAGTGTTATTAGATAGAGTTATTAATGAAGGACCATATCAATTGAATCCTTTATTTAGTGATAATTTTAATGCTGAGAAAAATAACAATTCTGAGAGTGTTTTTGCAGTTCAATATATTGTAAATGACAATTCAGAAAATGATAGTAATGGGCGTTGGGGAGATATTTTAAATTTTCCACAAACTAATGAAGCAGGAGGAGGCTGTTGTGGCTTTTTTCAACCCTCACAAAACTTGGTAAATGCTTTTAAAACAGATGCTTCAGGGTTGCCTTTGTTGGATGCATTTAATGAAGTAGATGTAACTAGTGAAGAACAACAATTTAATAAGTTTTTATCAGAAAATGATAATGATGATACTGGTTATGATGTAACTTTTGTTCCGGAACCAGGTACTTTAGATCCACGTTTGGATAGAACAGTTGGAAGAAGAGGAATAGATTATCAAGGTTTTGGAATGCACAAAGGACGTAGTTGGATTAGGGATATGTCAAATGGAGGTTCTTTTTTACCTAAAAAAAATGTTCACAGAGCAGATCAATTAGGATCTCAATCTACTAGTGGTGGAGCTTGGGCTGCAAATGTAAATCAATTAAATTATGTAGTGATTCGTCTAGCAGAAGTGATCTTATGGAGAGCAGAAATTGCTGCCTTTGAAGGAGATTTGGGTAAAGCAGTCGAATTGGTAGATATGATAAGAGCGAGAGCAAGTAATCCTGAAGATTTTGTTAAAGAAGAAGATGGAGAAACTCCTGCAGCAAGTTATTTAGTTGCAGAATATGGCACATTTGATAATCAAGAGCAAGCTATTGCTGCTGTAGCTCATGAACAGCGCATTGAGTTAGCTATGGAAGGACATCGCTTTTTTGAATTAGTACGTCAAAATAGAGCAGCAGAAGTATTAGAAAAGTATTTAAGTGATGAACAATCTAAATTAACTTCAAATGACTTAAAAGGTTTTGTTAAAAGGAATCATTTGACAGGAGTTAATTATACTTCAGGGAATGAATATTTCCCTATACCGCAAAGTGTTATTGATGAATCTGGTGGTGTTATCACCCAAAATTAATTCAATTACGTAGTTTAGTAATTAAGTAAGAGTCTCTAGCATTTATTTGCTAGAGGCTTTTGATTTATATATTTTTAAGAAAATAAACTTATACTTTGAAATCCATAATATACATTTACAAATTTTTTATTGCATTTTTGTTCGTATCATTTTTTTCTTGTAAAAATGATATAAATAAAGAAAAGCAATTCAATCAATTATCGTACAAAAAAACGGCTATTGACTTTAAAAATATTCTTACAGAAACAGATTCATTAAATTATTTCACCTATTCATATTTGTATATGGGGGGGGGAGTTGCCGTTGGCGATATTAATAATGATGGTTTAGATGATTTATTTTTTACAGGGAATCAAGTTTCCAATAAATTGTATTTAAATAAAGGGAATTTGCAATTTGTAGATGTTACAAATAAAGCAGGAGTAGGGGGTAGCAAAAAATGGTATACAGGAGTAACAATAGCAGATGTTAATAATGATGGTTTTTTAGATATTTATACTTGTGTAGCAGGAAAAAGTGGAGATAAAAAAAATGAACTTTATATTAATAATAAGGATAATACATTTACTGAAAGCGCAGAAAAATATGGATTAGCAAATGTAGGTAATAGTGTTCAAGCTACTTTTTTTGATTATGATAAAGATGGAGATTTAGATGCATATATAGCAAACTACCCACCAACTTCATTTAATGCATCCAACACATATTATGGTTTTAAAATGCGAGATGTTAGTGATGTAGACTCAGATAAATTATATCGTAATGATGGTGACAAATTTGTAGATGTAAGTGAGCAGGCTGGTGTAGCTTCGTTTGGTTTAAGTTTAAGTGCCACTGTTGCAGATTTAAATAATGATAGTTGGCCCGATATATATGTTTCAAATGATTTTTCTACACCCGATTATTTATACATAAATAATCAAGACGGAACATTTTCTGAACAAATGAAAAATGCAACTAGGCAAACTTCATTTTATGGTATGGGAGTAGATATTGCAGATTATAACAATGATGGTCTTTTAGATATTTTACAAGTAGATATGTCTGCTCAAAATAACAGACGTTCTAAAGCAAATATGGCAAGTATGAATCCTGCTTTATTTTGGGGTACAGTTAATGCTGGTTTTGGTTATCAATATATGCAAAATAGTTTGCAATTAAATCGAGGTAATGTACAAAAAGATACTACTATCCCCCATTTTAGTAATACATCTCGTTTAGCAGGAATTTCATCTACAGACTGGAGTTGGGGACCTCTATTTGCAGATTTTGACAATGATGGTTGGAAAGATATTTTTATTTCTAATGGAACACGACGTGAAATTAATAATAGAGATTATTTTGTCAAAATATCAAAATCAAAAAATAAAAAAGATAGCTTATTACAGAAAGCAATAGCTATCCCTTCGGAAAAAATTGAAAATTTTATTTTAAAAAATAATAAAGACTTGTCATTTAGTAAAATGAATGAAGCATGGGGGGTTACTTATTCTGGTTTTTCTAATGGCTGTGCTTATAGTGATTTGGATAATGACGGAGATTTAGATATTATAGTGAATAACATTGATGATTATGCCTCTGTTTTTGAAAATAAAAATAAAGCAAAGAATAATTATTTATCGGTAAGTTTTAAAGGAATAAGTAAAAATAAATTTGGAATAGGTACACGTGTTACGATAATTACGGATTTAACAAAACAAGTAGGTGAATTAACGCAAACACGAGGTTTTCAATCGGCCGTTGCACCAAAACTTCATTTTGGGGTTGGACAAGCCACGTTGATTGATTCTTTGTTAATTGATTGGCCTAATGGCAAACAAGAGATACGTACAAGTATAAAAGCAAATCAACATCTCCAAATTAGTTATGATGTTACGAATACTTCAGAAAAAAAAGAGATAGTAAGTAATTCCTTAGGTAAAATGTTTACTAGCTTTTTAAAGGATACAATTTTAAAACATAAGCATACAGAAAATCGATTTAATGATTTTAAGTTTCAAGTTTTACTGCCTCATAAATTATCGAATTTAGGTCCGGCACTTGCTGTAGCAGATGTAAATGGTGATGGTAAAGAAGATATATTTGTGGGAGGTGCTAAAGATTTTTCAGGAAGTTTGTACCTACAAGGAGTAAAGGGATTCAAAAATACTCAAGAAGAATTATGGGATACTGAAAAGAAATATGAAGATGTGAAAGCGGCATTCATTGATTTTGATAATGACGGAGATCAGGATTTGTATGTAGTAAGTGGAGGTTATGAATTTTCGCCCAAAAGTGAATTTTTAAAAGATCGAATATATAGTAATGATGGAAGTGGAAATTTTACGAAAGTTATAGAAGCTTTACCCGATTTTTTAATTAGTGGAGGAATAGTAGCAGCAGCAGATTATGATAAGGATAATGATTTAGATATTTTTGTAGGAGGAAGGTTAGTGCCAGGTAATTATCCAACAGCCGCAACTAGTTTATTATTAAAAAACAAGAGCACATCAACCAAAATTAGTTTTGAAAATGATGAAGAATCAGTATTTAATGATATAGGAATGGTAACAGGAGTTGAGTGGTTTGATTATAATAATGATAATTGGTTGGATTTAGTAGTTGTGGGAGAGTGGATGACTCCTCAAATTTTTAAAAATGTAAAGGGTACATTAATAAATGTAACAAATGATTTAGGACTAACTAATTTTCATGGTTGGTGGAATACAGTAAAAGCGGCAGATTTTGATAATGATGGTGATTTGGATTTTGTAGTAGGTAATTTAGGGTTAAATTATAAGTACAAAGCATCTGCAGAAAAAACATTTGACATGTATGTAAATGATTTTGATAAAAATAAACAGAATGATATTGTATTAAGTTATTATAACGAAGGCAAGCAATATCCAGTTAGAGGGCGCGAATGTTCTAGTCAACAAATACCAACAATAAAACGCAAATTCAAAAATTATGATTCATTTTCTAAAGCAACTGTTTTGGATGTTTATGGCGAAAAGAATATTGAAAATTCAATACATTATAAAGTAGAAACTTTTGCTCATACTTATTTTGAAAATGTTTCGGGTAAGTTTATTGCGCATGAACTGCCTAAACTTTCGCAATTGTCTTCAGTAAATCAAATACTTATTGAAGACTATACAAATGATGGTTTTTTAGATATTCTAATAGCAGGGAATTTACATGAGTCTGAAGTTGAAACACCAAGAAATGATGCTAGTATAGGTTTATTGCTAGTAAATAATAAACAAGGGAATTTTAATGCGGTTACTTCTAAACAAAGTGGTTTTTATGCTTCTGGAAATATAAAGGAATTAGCTACAATAAAAATAAAAGATGCAATTTACACTATAGCAGTAAAAAACAACGATTATTTACAATTTATAAAGCACAATTAATTATCTCAAATTTTTTAAACTAGCTTTTATAGTCTAAATTCGTGAAAAATGGATACCTTTTTTAAAAGAGTACTTGTTATCTTTTTTGCTTATGTCTTCTTTATTAAATAAAATATACGAGTTACAAAATATACCTTCAATTTCTAAACATGAACAAATTGTTTTGGGGGTTATAGCTGCTATTGACACTGATATTTTAAAAATTGGCGATAAGTTACCTTCTATAAATGAAATGGTTGCCGAAGTAGGTTATGCTCGTAAAACATTTGTAAAAGCCTATAATGAACTAAAAGAAAGAGGACTTGTTGAATCTAAAAGTATGAAAGGCTACTTTGTAATAAGTAAAAAAACAAATGTAAAATTACGTGTTGCTTTAGTTTTATTTGCTTTTCATAGTTTTCAAGAAGATTTTTACAATACATTCAGAAAAGAATTAGGAGATAAATACCATATTGATATTTTTTTTCATCATAACAACCTCTCTTTACTTAAATCTATATTAGATAATATTTCGCGTAAATATGGAATGTACGTTGTGGCACCAATACAACAAAAAGAAGTAACGGAAATGCTCAAGCAATTTTCTTCCGATAAATTATTGATTATTGACCGTCATATAAAAATGCCTAAAACATATTCATATATAACACAAGAGTTTGAAAATGTGACGTATCAAAAATTAGTAGACTTAAGTGCTAGTATTAGTAAACACGAGCGTTTTGTATTATTTTATAAAGATAATTCAGATTATCCGCCAGATATTCTAAAGGCTTTTAATCGTTTTGTAGAAGAATATGATATTGAAGGGACAGTACTTGATAGTTATGAGCCAAATACGTTAAAACGAAACACCGTTTATTTTTCAATAAGTGATACCCAATTGTGGAAAGTTTTGAAGGACGCTCGGAATATGGAATATCGATTAGGAAAAGATATAGGTATACTTGCGCATGATGATAATATTATAAAGGAAATTGCCTTTGGAGGTATTTCTACAATATCAACTGATTTTACATATATGGCTAAAAAAGCAGCTCTTTTTGTAAAAGAAGGAAATCCTGTACAAGAAACTGTGCCTACTTATTTACATCAACGAAACTCCTTATAAATTTCAATAATAACGTGAATTTGATATTGTTTTATACAACTGGAAAAATTATCAATTCAAGTAATTTTCGATAGAAAAATGTATCGAGAAGGACAATTTTGATACGAAAAAACAAATTCTCGAAATAAATTCTTACTGAATTTCACTATCATTGACATCCTTTTCTTAAATCGAATTAAGGAGGATTTTATCTATTTGTAAATCAATTGTTTTAACGGTTAAAAGATCCTTTTTTTTATTTTATTCTCTTGTTTTTAATATTATTTAACAATTAAATAATAAGAATGAACCTACTTAATTGTTTTGTTTAATTTTTATTTTTTGATACTAAAAAATGTTAATTCGTTAATTTTTTATGTTTAAATGTGTTTTTATTCAAAAAAATAATTAATTTTGAATAGTAGCATAGTGTATCATAGCACACTTTGTGATAACTAAAATAATACTAACTAAAAATTATTGTAATGAAACTAAAACTATTCGTAAAGTTTATTGTGTTTTTGTTAGGGGGAGCCATATCTGTACAAGCACAACAGTCAGTTTCAGGAGTTGTAAGTGATAAAAATTTTCCACTTCCTCAGGTAAATATTTTTATTGAAGGGACAACTAAAGGAACGACTACTGATTTTGATGGTAATTATACATTAAATAGTATTGAGCAAGGTCAAACTATAGTATATAGTTACATAGGTTACACTACCCAAAAGATTTTGTATAACGGGCAAAAAAAGATTGATATGGTGCTTCAAGAAGATACCGCATCATTAAGTGAAGTGGTTATTGTAGGTTATGGTTCGCAAGTAAAAAAAGACTTAACATCTTCAATATCAACATTAAAAGCAAAAGAGATTACACAAACAGCTGTGGCAAGTAATCCCGTAACTGCTTTACAAGGGAGAGCTCCTGGAATACAGGTCGAAAGTTTTGGGGGGCAACCTGGTGGTAGAGCAAATGTGTTTATAAGAGGTGTAAATTCATTGAGTAATGCTTCGCCACTTTTTTTAGTTGATGGTTTGTTTGTTGATGATATGCAATTTGTAAATCCGAATGACATCAAAAATATTTCTATTCTTAAAGATGCTGCAGCAGCGGCTATATACGGATCAAGAGCAGCCAATGGGGTGATACTTATAGAGACTAATCACGGTCGTCAAAATGGAGAAATAGAAGTGAAATTTACTTCAAAAATAGGCGTAGATACGCCTAGTAAAAAATTAGATTTTATTAATGGTCAACAATATACCGAGTATTTAAATCAACGCTTTAGGAATGATCAAGATCCAACCTCTACATCACCAGTGCCACAAGTAACTTGGAATGGAGTGGATACCGATTGGCAAGATCAAAATATATCACCAGCTTTAATACAGGATTACGGATTAACTGTTTCTGGTGGTGGGGCCAATACATCTCAATTTTTTTCATTCAACTATTTTGATCAAGATGGTATTTTAGTCGGTTCGGGTTTTGAGCGTATCAATTTGCGTTTTAATAGTAAGTTTGATAAAAATAAATTTCATGTAACCCAATCCATTGGCGTGGCTCAGGCTAAATTGCAAGAAAATAATTGGTACGGATTCGATGGTACTACAGCACCAACTGTAGCAGTACGAAACCCTAATAATGAAGGTGGATTTGAAGCACCTTCAACGCAAGTTCAAGGTCCAGGTGGTGTTAATCAATTTGCTTTAGCAACCCTAGAAGACAATGAAACAACAACCAGAACTATTTTTGGAAATGTTAAGCTAGAATATGATGTTACAGATTATTTGACAGCAGGAGCAACCTTTGGAGTGGATTATCGTAATATTAGAGATTTTCAATTTACGCCTACATTTTTTCAAAGTAATGTTGATGCAGTTCGAAATGTTAATGAACAAAATGACCTAACCGATTTTAGAACCGAAGAATTAAATTTTCAGATAGAACCTACTCTTAATTTTAATAAAGATTTTGATAAGCATAAGGTGGGAGCGGTATTAGGGTTTACTTATTTCGAAGAAAATATTGAAAGTGGCGGTATTTTTGGTCAAAATACTCCAGCAAACTCTATACAAGTTACAAGTGCATTACCTTCAAGTGATCAATTGGTACTTTTAGGCGAAGATAGTGAGGCTACATTAGTATCTTATTTTGGAAGAGTAAATTATAATTATGATAGCAAATACCTGTTTTCTGCAACATTACGTAGAGATGCTACATCACGTTTTGCAGAAGTGAATCGAGTAGGGTATTTTCCTTCATTTTCTGCTGGATGGAATATTAGTAACGAAAATTTTTGGAAATCAGAAGTTGTTAATTATTTAAAAATAAGAGCTTCTTATGGTGAATTGGGGTCTTACCCAGATACATTTTACCCAACACAAGATGTATTTCCTAATAATAGGTCCAATACTTCTTTCGGAGGTACAAATGCTACAGGTTTAGCAAGATTAACCATTGCTGATCCTAATTTAGTATGGGAAACAACGAAAACGTTTGATATTGGTGTCGACGCTTCTTTATTAGATAGTAGAATTAATTTTACAGCAGATTATTATTCTAAGGATATCGAGGATGTAATAGTTGACATAAATTTAGCACCAAGTTTAGGCTTTGATTTGCCAACAACACGTAATGCAGGTAATTTAGTTAATCAAGGATTTGAATTTAGCTTAAATTACAAAAAGCGCGAAGGTGATTTCACATTTACAGCAGGAACAAATTTTTCATTTAATATCAAGAGTGAAGCGGGTGATATTCCTAACCCAATACTAGGCCCCGAAATTGACGAAGATTTACGTAGGGTTAATCGAACTATTTCCAATCAGCCAATAGGTGCTTTTTATGGATTTATTGTTGAAGATAGAGTAAATCCAGATACAGGAGATTTTGTAAGAAGGGATATAAATAATGATGGTACTATTGATGAAAATGACCTTACCGTAATTGGCGATCCTGTACCCGATTTTACATACGGATTTACATTTGATGCCGAATACAAAAATTTTGATTTAGGGTTAAATTTTGTTGGTGTACAAGGCAATGAAATTTACAATTTAAGTAGGTATTATAATATTCTATGGCAAGATGGAGGTAAGCTTACAGAAGTATTA
Organism: uncultured Aquimarina sp.; assembly: GCA_947489195.1. Classification (GTDB taxonomy): domain Bacteria; phylum Bacteroidota; class Bacteroidia; order Flavobacteriales; family Flavobacteriaceae; genus Aquimarina. The sequence continues at coordinate 33,708 of CANLCT010000012.1, forward strand.
AATGCATGGACACCCACTAACAGAAACACCAATATTCCTCGTGCCACAGTAAGTGACGGAGCAGATAACAAAGCTCCATCCTCCTTTTTCGTTGAAGATGGCTCATATTTTAGACTTAAAACCTTAGAAATTGGTTATAATTTTAAAGATGGAATTTTGGGTAATGATGTTATTAAAGATCTTCGATTATCATTTAACATTCAAAATGTATTTGTACTTACAGACTATTCGGGTTACGATCCAGATGTTTCTTCAACCGATGGAGGAAGAGCAAGTTTAAATTCTGGTGTGCCAGGAGTTAGGGTGCCCGTAAACCCATTACTGGGAAGAGGCTTAGACGCAAGGGCATACCCCAATGCACGCACTTTTACACTAGGTATTCAGGCTACATTTTAAAAAAACAAAACCATGAAATCAATAGATATAAACATAAAAAAAATTGGAACAGTAGCATTATTTATAGGAATATTATTTTTTGGCTGTTCAGAAGATGTATTGGACAAAGAAAATAACAATGCCACATCGAGTGCTAACTTTGGAGCTAATTTTGAGCAAGTAGAGGCTGCTGTAAATGGAGCTTTTCACCCATTAACAACTGCTTTTTGTTGGGGTAGAGTATTGCATACCGGGGCTTTTTTAAGATCTGATGAATATAATGTGTTTGAATTTGGATCTAATACCGCCATGGCGGGTTTAAAAGCCACACCTGCAGATCGTTGGGCATTAGAACCTTGGCAGCAAATGTATAAATCGATCGGTCGATGTAATACCATAATTAATAGAATTGATGATAGTTCAAATAGTGATTTTGATACATTACTTGGTCAAGCTTATTTTTTACGTGCTTTTAATTACTGGTATTTATTGCATTTATACGGAAATATTCCTTTGGTACTTCAAGAACCCGATTTAGATGCATTACAACCAGATCAAGCAGAACCTAATATAGTTAGACAAGCAATTATTGATGATTTAAGAAAAGCAGCAGCAATGCTACCAAATCGTTGGATTGGTGATAATGCTGGTAGACCAACTAAATGGTCAGCCACTGCATTAATAGGTAAAACATATTTGTATAATAAAGAATGGGAAAAAGCGCGTATCGAATTTCAAAATATTGTAGATCAAGGAGGGTTTTCATTATTACCTACAAATAGTTTTGGTGAAAACTTTGGCATAACTAATGAAAATAATAATGAGTCATTGTTTGAATTGCAATTTTTAGCAGTAGACTCCTTTATATGGGGAGTTGATATTGCAGGGACTGGTACACAAGGTAATTACCATATTGATTATGCATTACCAACTAAATCACCAGATCGTGGACATGTGATTAATCCATGGTTAAGGGATTTATTTGAAAGTAATAATGATATTATTAGAAGAAATGAAACCTTGCTATATGATTACCCTAATGCGACAAGTTATGGTGGCTTATCCTTTGAAGAAGATTTAAATACCATAAGAAATGATGCCGATGGACAGCCAATTCAAACCGATGTTCAAATAGCTGAAGCGGCTGGTGTCGAGCCTATTTTTTCGAAAAAATATGCAGGTATGGATTTAGGTTTTAGAGATGAGGTGAATTTTTTAGGTGCTAATGTTGGTAACAATTGGAGGGTAATTAGATACTCAGATGTGTTATTAATGTTAGCCGAATCATTAAACGAATTAAATAGAACAGGTGAAGCCGAGCCTTTAGTTAATTTGGTGCGAGAGCGCGCAAATATTGAATTATTAAACGGTTTAAATAAAGAGGGAATGACACAAGCAATTATTGATGAGCGCGCTATGGAATTAGCAGGCGAAGGTCATCGTTTTCTTGATTTAGTACGCTGGGATTTAGCAGATGATTTTTTAGGTACACCTTCATTGCATGGTGGCCCGAACCATCCAAAATCATTAGTAGGAGGATCATTTCAATCTAATAGAGATGAATTGATTTGGATACCATTAGCTGAATTATCAGCAAATCCCAATGTAAAACCCAATCCCGGATATTAGTTGTTTATCAACCATTATCATAGTTTAGTTAGTTTTTTTGTGAACTAGGCAAATTGTTAAAAGTTTGCTTAGTTCTTTTTAATCTCTTGTGGGGAAACTTAATTTTTAAGCTTAACCTTTTTTTAAGATTTTTGATTAGATAAGATATATTATATGTCATATGCTCTTGATAAGAGCATATGAAAAAGTATCAATTCAAATTATGATACAGTACATATATAATAAATTCATGAGGGTAAAAATGATAATTTCTAACTAGAAAATTCCGAATAAATAATAGATTATAGTTTAGTTTTAAATACGATTAAAACGTATGAAAAAAAATAGCACACATCAAATTGAAGTTAGTAAAAATGCGGTAGATTTCGAAGTAACAGTTAATTTGTTAGAACATTATGAAAATGTAGCCATTTACGAGTTTCATTTTTTTTCGGATACAGTTTTTGAACCTCAAAAAACAACTTTTAAATGGAAGTTTCCTGCGATTAATGTAAAAGGTATTTGGAAGCCTACTTCCGATTTCTCAAAACGTATTATGGATGACTGGGAATTGGATCATTTACAAGCGAGGATTTCTGTTGACTCTCCAGTAATAGCTGTTTTTGGGCATGATGACACCAATAGATTGACATTTGCATGTTCTGATACTATTAATACTACAGAACTGAACGTATTGTATCGAGAAGAAGATAACTGTATGTATAGTCATATTTCTTTCTTTACAGAAAAACATCATAAAATTAAAAGCTATAAAGCACAAATAATTATTGATACTACAGCCTATCATTTTTCAAAAGCATTAGATAAAGTGAGTCAATGGTGGAGTTCTTTTGACCAGCTTTCACCTGTTATGCAAGTAAATGATGCTGCTAAGCTACCAGTATATTCTACTTGGTATCAATTTCATCAAAATTTGGATACTTATATTTTGATTAAAGAATGTAAAAAAGCAAATGAGTTAGGTTACGGATTAATTATAATTGATGATGGTTGGCAAACTAATGATGACAACAGAGGCTATGATTTTACAGGAGACTGGGAACCCGATCGTATTCCCGAAATGCGAAGTTTTGTCGATCAAGTACATCAAACAGGAATGAAATTAGCCTTATGGTATTCGGTGCCATTTTGTGGTAAAAAATCAAAAGCATATCAAAAATTTAAAGGGATGCTTTTAGCAGATGATCATCGATGGGCGCCTGTTTTTGACCCAAGGTATCCAGAAGTAAGAACACATTTAATTACTATTTACGCAAAGGCTTTAAAAGAGTGGGATTTGGATGGATTTAAATTAGATTTTATTGATGAATTTAAAGTATATCCAGAGACTGTATTGACAAAAGAAAACGGAAGAGATTACGCTTCAGTAAATTTAGCGGTTGATCGTTTAATGACAGATATTATGAAAACATTAAAAGCTATTAAACCAGATTTAGTAATTGAATTTAGACAAAAATATACTGGACCAGCTATGCGCAAATATGGCAATATGTTCCGAGCTTTTGATTGTCCTGGTGATTCAGTTATGAATAGAGTACGAATTGTTGATTTAAGGATGCTTAGTGGAAAAACTGCTGTGCATAGTGATATGTTTACATATCACCACGATGAACCCTTAGAAATAAAAGCACTACAGGTGGTTAATACATTATTTGGGGTTCCACAATTATCTGTTTTGTTAGAACGAGCTTCTAAAAACGAGCTTGAAATGATTACGTTTTATACTAATTATTGGAATAAATATAAAGAAGTGTTGCTTTACGGAAAATTTACTCCACTAAAACCATTAGCAAACTATCCAATTATAAAGGCGGAAACAGTTGAACACACTATTATAGGAATTTATGATGACTATATTTTAGATGTTGAAATGAATGCCAATAGAATTGATATTATAAATGGAAAAATAACTAAAGAAATAATCTTAAATTATAAAACAGTTCTCGGATCATACTCTTGTACTGTTTATGATTGTATGGGTACTATTATAGATCAGTTTTCTATGAAAATGAATGAAGCATTTAAACAAATTGAAGTTCCGGCCTGCGGATTAATAGTTTGTTTGAAAAATTAAAAACATAATTAAAGGGAATAATGACTAAAAATTATATAATTGCTTTTGATCAAGGAACGACCAGTACTAGGGCGATTATTTTTGATGATAAAGCAAAAATTTGTGAGATTGCTCAAAAAGAATTAACACAAATTTATCCGCAATCAGGTTGGGTAGAACATGATCCATTAGAAATAATAAAACACCAACAAGAAGTTTTTGAAGAGGTTATCAAGAAATCTAAAATCCCTTTGGAACAAATAGCTGCTATTGGTATTACCAATCAAAGAGAAACCACAGTGGTGTGGGACAAAAATACAGGCGAACCTATTTATAATGCTATTGTGTGGTTGGATAAACGGACTACAGAAATTTGTAAAAAACTAAAAAAGGATGGATTACAAGATTATATTTCTAAAAATACAGGTTTAATAATTGATTCTTATTTTTCGGGTACTAAATTGAAATGGATTTTAGATCATATTGAAGGTGCCAGAGAAAAAGCAGAAAAAGGTGACTTGTTATTTGGTACCATTGATACCTGGTTAATTTGGAAGTTAACCAACGGTAAAAAGCATGTAACCGATCACACTAATGCATCACGTACCATGCTATTTAATATTCATGACTTAGATTGGGATGCCTATTTATTAAAAAAATTAGATGTCCCAAAATCGATGATGCCCAAAGTGCAACACTCTTCATCCGATTTTGGAGTCATTGATTATAATGGAACTCAAATACCAATTTATGGCGTAGCAGGTGACCAACAAGCTTCATTATTTGGTCAAGGAGGTTATAAATCTGGCATTGCCAAAAACACATATGGAACAGGATGTTTTTTATTATTGAATACAGGTAAAAAAGCCTATCAATCTAAAAATGGTCTGCTAACAACATTATGTTGTAGTTTGCCTAATAAAAAAATTAAGTATGCATTGGAGGGGAGTGTATTTGTCGCTGGAGCATCAGTAAAATGGCTTCGCGATGAATTACAAGTAATTTCAAAGGCTTCCGAAACGGAGCAAGTATGCAATCAAGCAGCTTCGCCTAAAGGTTTGTATGTAGTCCCTGCGTTTGCTGGTTTAGGTGCTCCGTATTGGGATATGAATGCTAAAGGAGCTATTTATGGTTTAGGCTTAGAAACCGGAAGAAAAGAAATTATTAAAGCGACTATTGATGCTATAGCTTATCAGTCAAGAGATGTGTTAGAAGCTATGATTGAAGATAGCGGAAAATTAATGAGTGAGTTAAAAGTTGATGGCGGAGCTTCTGCAAATAATTACTTAATGCAATTTCAAGCCGATATTTTAAATATTCGGGTGAATAGACCAGAAATGTTAGAGGTTACCGCTTTAGGTGCAGCTTTTTTAGCAGGAATTAAAGCAGAAGTATGGTCGCAAAAAGACCTAAAAACATTAAATAAAATAGATAAAAAGTTTACTCCTAAAATTACAGAATATGAACGTACAGAAAAATATACAGGCTGGAAACAGGCAGTAGAACGTACCAAAACAGAAAATATAAAAATGCTTGCTGTACAAGGAAATGAACCCATCCGATTTTCTGTATTGGATAGACAGCGTCAAATAAAGCAAGCAGAGCATGCCAAATACGATTTAATAATCATTGGAGGTGGAGTTACCGGAGCAGGTATTGCTTTAGATGCCGCTTCACGCGGAATGAAGGTATGCTTAGTCGAAAAAAATGATTTTGCTTCGGGTACAAGTAATAAATCTACCAAATTGATTCATGGTGGATTGCGTTATTTAAAGCAAATGGAAATTGGATTAGTAAAAGAGTCCGGTAGTGAACGTGCCATTGTACATAAGTTAGCACCGCATTTAGTGGTTCCCGAAAAAATGTTACTGCCTTTAATCGAGGGAGGAACATACGGCAAAATGATGACAGCCATTGGTTTAAAAGTCTATGATTTTTTAGCTAATGTGGAAGATATTGATAAACGAGTAATGCTTAGCGCAGAAGAAACTTCAGAAAAAGAACCTTTATTAAATGCAGATATACTTACTGGAGGTGGTTATTATGCCGAATATCGAACAGATGATGCTCGTTTAACCGTGGAATTATTAAAAAAAGCAGCTTTTTATGGCGCTAATATTATTAATTATTGCGAAATGACTTCATTTAATTATGATGATGAAGGAATGATAATAAGCTTGGAGTGCATTGATTACAATAATAAAGAAACCTTTAAGCTAAAGGCTCATAATTATGTGTCTGCAGCAGGTCCGTGGGTGGATTTACTTAGAGAAAAAGATGATTCTATGAATAATAAGTACCTGCATTTAACAAAAGGGGTGCATATTGTTTTTTCAAGAGACAAATTTCCTCTAACACAATCTATTTATTTTGATGTGCCCGATGGCAGAATGATTTTTGCTATTCCTAGAGGAAGAGCAGTTTATGTAGGTACTACTGATACTAACTATAGTGCAAATTTAAACAGAGTGGTGGCTACTTTAGATGATGCTAATTATTTGTTGAATGCTACAAATAATATGTTTCCAAATGCAAATTTAAAATTAGAAGACATAGAGTCTAATTGGGCTGGTTTACGCCCTTTAATCCATGAAGAAGGTAAAGATCCATCAGAACTTTCGCGTAAAGATGAAATTTTTCAATCTAAAACGGGCTTAATTTCAATAGCAGGGGGGAAACTTACTGGGTATCGAAAAATGGCGCAACGAGTAATTGATACAGTGCTAAAAACAATGAGCACAAAAAAGCAAGAAACTTTTACTAAATCCTTTACAAAGAAAATATCACTTACCAGCGATCCTTTAAAAAACTCAGATGAGGTGGACGCATATAGTAAACAAATAAGTTTAAAGCTTAACGAATTAGGAGTTAGTGACCCTTATTGTGGTTGGTATTTATCAACTAATTATGGAAAACAATCAGATATAATCATTAATAAGACAAGTTATTTTTTAAATGATGCTATTGAAGAAAGGTTGATAAGGGCAGAGCTTTGGTATGGAGTTCATTTTGAAATGATAAATAGCCTGTCCGATTTTTTTGTACGAAGAACAGGTAGACTTTATTTTGATATAGAAAGTGTGCGTCAATTTAGATCTATTGTGCAAGAAGATCTGGTTAAATATTTAGGATGGAATGTGAAAAGGGTAGAGAAAGAAAATGATTATTTAGACCTGTTACTTCAAGATGCTTCCACATTTTATGAAAAAGAAGTGATGTAACCTGTTTTATTTCAGTAAATTAATTCTTTTTTAAAATTAATTAAATATTTTATGGGACTTATTTCATTTATTGGGTTTACACTATTGGTAGCTGGAATTGCATGGTGGTCTACACGGGGCACAGATGAAAAATCAGCTAAAGGTTATTATTTAGGAGGCAGAAGTTTAGGGGCTATTACTATTGCAGGATCATTGTTATTAACAAACCTTTCTGCAGAGCAAATAGTAGGTTTAAATGGACAAGCTTTTACTGAAGGAGTATTGGTAATGGCTTGGGAAACATTGGCTGCAATAGCTATGATAATTACCGCTGTTTTTTTATTGCCTAGTTATATGAAAGGAGGTATTACTACGATACCTGAGTATGTTGAAAATCGTTTTGATCACCAAACTAAAGCTATACTTACAGTACTGTTTTTAAGTGGTTATGTTATTGTTATTATACCCTCGGTATTGTATTCTGGCTCGTTAGCATTTAGTACGATGTTTGATATTCCTGAAATATTAGGAGTTTCGCAAATAAATGCCATTAGAATATGTTCATTAACCATAGGTTCAATTGGAATAGTATATGCCATTTTTGGAGGCTTAAAAGCTGTAGCTGTTTCAGATTTAATTAATGCCGTAGGTTTATTAATTGGAGGAATGTTGATACCAATTTTTGGTTTACTCTTAATAGGTAAAGGTAGTATTGTCGAGGGAATAGATGTATTATGGAAATCAAACCCTGAAAAATTTGTAGCTGCAGGAGCAGCGGATGCTTCCATTCCGTTTGGAACTATTTTTACAGGAATGATGTTAGTACAAATGTTTTATTGGGGAACCAATCAAGCTATTTTGCAACGTGTTTTTGGCGCTAAAAGTTTAAAAGAAGGTCAAAAAGGAATGATATTAGCGGCATTAATAAAATTTTTAATTCCAATAATCGTTGTGCTCCCAGGTATTATTGCCTGGCATGTTTTTGATGGCAACTTAGCAAACCCAGACCAAGCTTACCCTTCATTAGTTAAAAAGGTATTGCCTGCAGGTTTAGTTGGCTTTTATGCAGCAGTGTTATTTGGTGCAGTATTAAGCTCCTTTAATAGTTTATTAAATAGTAGTGCAACCTTGTTTGGTTTTGATCTTTATAAGCAGTATTTCAAAAAAGAAGCTACAGAACACCAAACAGTTAGAGCAGGTAAAATGTTTGGACTTATATTGGGTATTATAGGAATGTTAGTAGCACCATTAATAGCCAATGCACCAAAAGGTTTATTTGCTTGGTTGCAAGAAGCAAATGGGTGTTATAGTATTCCTATATTAACAGTAGTTGTTATTGGTTTTTTTACAAAAAGAGTTCCTGCAATTGCTGCAAAAGTGGGCGTTATTTCGGGGGTGGTTTTATATTCAATAAGTCAGTTTATTATAAAACCTAAAATGATTGCTACTGCTCTAGATAACGCAAAAGCTTCGGGGATTACTGATGCTTCTGCGTTAAGTTTAATTGAAGCGGATGCGTATCCACATTTTTTACATGTAATGGCAATTTTATTTGTATTGAATATTAGTATTATGCTGGTTATAGGTAAATTGTATCCAAGGGAAGAAGCTTATATTGCGCAAGAAACAAAAGAGGTTGATATTACACCTTGGAAATATGCATTACTTGCAGGTGGAGTGATTACAGTTTTGGTGTTGAGTACTTACCTTATTTTTTAAAGAAAACTTACATAAAACTGTGTTGAGGAAGCTTTGATAGTTATCAAAAAATAAAAGATCATCCAAGCATTTATAGCATTGGATGATCTTAAAGATAAATTATTAATAGTGTATTAAAATGAGCTGTAAAGATTGAATTTACTTTCTTTTTTATACTATTATCCTTTTATTAAAATAGAATAATGATGTGTAAAGAGAAGTAAAAAAGTCTGACTGGCTTATTTTAACTATAGTAATTAGAGGAATAGTTAAAATGATTTTAAATTATTCAATAATTAATTTGTTTAATTTTGCATTATTAATTTTAATAAAATAGATACCCGAACTAAGGTTTAATGTATCAATACTTGTTTCTAAGTCATTAGAATTTATTGTGCGAATTAATTTTCCGGTAAAATCAAATAAAGTAATGGTATCACCAATTTTAGTATTTGTAACTAGAATATCATTACCAGATAATACAGGATTTGGATATATTTGATGAGTTGCCGTAGTATTTAAATTAGTATTTGATAAAAATTTACCTCCTTTTACAACTGCCCAATCAAAAGTTTCCCATGATTTATCAGCATTTCCTTTTGGAAACAAGGGAGCATTATTTTTATTGTGTGCTGCTTGTATCCATTTTCCATTATGAATACTTTTTAAAGCAACTTTTCCATTTCCTTTTGATTTCCACTGTAAACGTTCCCAGTTTAATGGAGAATTACCACGGGCTCTTAATATAACATATTGATTTTTATTGTTTGTTTGCACATATTTTTTTGCAGACATGGAGTACAATGAAATACCTCCTTTATTATTACGATCTACTCTAAAGTGTTGGCGATTACCTTCTACAGAAGTTTTATTTGCATATAAATCATTGCTTAATTCAGTAACCGCTGAAACAAATTTACGGTCACCACCAGTTTTACGTAAAGTAATAATACTACCAATTGGAGGAGTGTTCGTATTTGGAGTAGGCGTATTAGTTGAACTGTTAACAGGTTTGTATACTCGAATCCAATCAACTAAAAGATTGTTGTTGTTAAAATTTTGAATTTCAGAATTATTTGGAGATCTTCTTGATTCAGCTTGCCAGCTTTGGTCTTCAACATTAATAATAATATCCATTTCTCTCGAAAACTTACGGCCATTTTGTAAATAATTAAAAGGATCAATTACACTAACATTAGACGCCTTTTTAGCCGCATTTAAATTATCAGCTTTAGTCATTTTTTGAAATCCTTTTTCAGGTCCGCTAGTTACTTTTACTAATTGTCCGTTTTGTCCAGTACTCGTTACTCCAGCAGGGTATGTGTATTCCCATTTTCCATTTGGTAAACGAGAAGCAATGGCATTAGTATCCAATATACGTTCTAACTCGCCATCAATATAATATTCAATTATAGTTGGCGATTTCCAGTATACACCAATACGAACTATTTTACCGCCCCATTGTTTAACATTGGTTCTTCTAAACCAGCTATTCCAATCACTAGGTTGATAATCTTTAAAGTTCGGAGGTCGTATAAACACATGGTGACTTAAATGAATACGTTCGGCAAAAAAAGCATTTCTACCATCACTTCCAGCTCCTCCATAGGCTTCAATAATATCAATTTCCTCTTTATCATCAGGACTTAAAAGCCATATATCTGAGGCTAATGATGAATTCATGATTTTTAATTTGGCTTCAACAAAAACAGGAAATTTTACTCTTGATTTAGAAGTAATGCAACCAGCAATAGTTTCGGGTCGGCTAATTTCTCCATTACCCCAACCAAATGATTTCATATAAGGTTTGGTTTTTTTGTTGTCAAAAAATCGACGAGATGCCCATATGTTTAGACTACCTCCAGATACGGCAACATGATTTCTTTGCCATTTTGTGGGTCCAGGACCTTCGAATCCATTGTGGAAAAAGTTATTCCATTTAGCAGGCTTGCCAGGAGGACCAAAGTTTGCATTATTATTGGTAGGATTAAAAGTGTAATTAAAATCATCTGATGATTGCTCTTGTAGTTTCCAAACTTTTCCATTGCCTGCCTTGGCTGGCACAGCAATTTTATCCCAATCGTATTGAGCATACGATCCTAAGTAGGTACTTAGCAAAAAAAATAAGTTAATAAGTTTCATAATATAGTATTTGATTAGTTGTAAAATAGAATTTTGATATTGAATAGTTTTTAAAGTGTGATTTTGCTTAGAATTAAAAGTTATATCTAAGGTTAATTCTTACATTAAAAACGGATACCTACAAATGTATATATGGAGTGTAGGTTTTTTTGTCGTTTTATTTACAATTGATTGTACTGTATTGTCTTTATTCTTATTTTTTGCTTGTATTTTTGATTTATATGTTTTTTATGTGTTATTTTTTTAATTATTATTTAATTTTTTAAACATTTTAATTGAATAATGATTTCGCTAAGTAGAGCAGAAATTATGGTTACATATAGATATCGTTAGAGTTGAAGATATCAAAATGTTTATTATTCAAATACACTATACACAAGCATCCCAAACAGGATCTTTTGGAGTAGGAGCAATAATATTGAGGGGTTCTTTTTTTACAGGGTGTGTAAATGCAAGTTTACGAGCGTGTAAATGAATTCCTCCGTTAGGATTACTGCGTTTTGCCCCATATTTTAAATCACCTTTGATAGAACAGCCAATTTTGTTGAGTTGTGCACGTATTTGATGGTGTCGGCCTGTATGTAATTCAATTTCTAATAATGAAAAATTATCTAATTTTTTTAATAGATAATAACTTAAGCTCGCTTTTTTAGATTCAGGTACTTCTTTACTATGTGCGTATGACTTATTTTGTTTTGAATTTCTTTTTAAATAATGAATCAGTTGATCTTGATGTTTTTGAGGAGTCGGACTTACAATAGCCCAGTATGTTTTTTGAGTCGTTTTTTCAGCGAAAGCTTTATTTAATCGAGTTAAAGCTTTACTCGTACGAGCAAAAATAATAACACCAGTGGTAGGCCTGTCTAACCGATGTACAACTCCTAAAAACACAGCTCCGGGTTTGTTATATTTTATAGCAAGGTATTTTTTTACAATTTCGCTTAAAGGAAGATCACCTGTTTGATCACCTTGTACAATATCTCCCGCACGTTTATTTATGGCAATAATGTGGTTGTCTTCATATAATACATCTAAATTATCAGGAGTAGAGTGTGTCTTCAAAAGAAATAGTAGTTAAGTTTAAAAAATATGAAAGCTAATAGTATATTAAAATACTATTAGCTTTTCATTGTAATTGCAAATATATAACTATGATGAATTTGTTATGTAATTTATATATTATAATTCATCATTTTTATTTTTCATAACAAGTTCATTTGCAATTTTTTTGTTTTAATAAATATAGTTATTAGCCTATATTAAAGCAAAATCTTAATTAAAAACAAAGTGTTTCTTTTCTCCGTTTTGGTCTAAAAAGCTGACCATGATATCTTCATTCTCGGCTTTAGATTGTAATATTTTTTTAACATCACTCACACTGTTAACAGGAGTGTCGTCAATTTCGGTTATAATATAGCCTTCTAAGCCATAACGCTTCATCGTATTATTTAAAACTTGATTTATTTTTACTCCATGTTTAGCTCCAAATCGAGCTAAATCATCTTCAGTAGCATTAATGATTTCGATACCAATGTCTTTCAATTGATAATTTTCGTAAAGACTTAGTGTAACAGGAATATCAATTAATTTATCATTTCGCATAATACTCACATTTAGTATATCATTTGGTCTTTTACTATTAACGTATCCAGTTAAATCAGAAAATTTTCTGATAGCATATCCGTCAATTTTTTTAATAATATCCCCCTTTTTAACACCACTTTTTTCGGCACCACTATTTTTGCTTACACTTGAAACAAATACACCTTGCGAATAGTTAATGCCTAATTCCTTTGCCGCATTTTGACTAAAAGTACCTCCAGATATTCCTAAAATAGCTTTTTGTACATCGCCATATTCTAAAATATCTTCAACAATTTTACGAGCATTATTTGAGGGCACGGCAAACGCATAACCAACATAGCTACCTGTTTGAGAAGTTATGGCAGTATTAATACCAATTAATTCCCCTTTTGTATTAACTAAAGCCCCACCACTGTTCCCAGGGTTTATGGCAGCATCAGTTTGGATAAAAGATTGCATGTTTCTGTCATTTTCGTCTAAATCTCGCGCTTTAGCACTAATAATTCCGGCGGTAACAGTTGAGGTTAAATTAAATGGATTACCAACTGCTAAAACCCATTCTCCTATTTTAGTATTGTCTGAATTCCCGAAAGGGATATAATCAAATTTTTCATCAGAAGTTATTTTTAATAAGGCGATATCGGCATTTGGGTCAGAACCAATAATTTTGGCTTCGTAAGATTTGTTATTATTTAAAGTGACGCGTACTTCACTAGCACCTTTAATTACATGATTATTTGTAACAATATACCCATCTTGGGTAACAATTACTCCTGATCCAGCACCAACAATAGCTTTTTCAAGTTTACCACCGTTACGTAAATAATCCATGTAATTTCTTGGTCTACGATATGTGGATACATTTTTTACGTGCACTACAGCATTAACAGTTTCTTTAGCAGCCACAGTAAAATCAATACCTAATGTTGCAGCTTTATTAGTAGCTGTATCATAAGTAGGCATACTAGTGGTTTGTAATTTTGGAGTAGGCAAAGGAGATGTAAATGTTACATCATTTGAAACGTCATCTTTAGATGTGTTGCTATCTATAATTTTTTGAGTTCCAAGAGCAACTGCTCCACCCACAATACCTACTAAAAGTAATGATGCGAATTTTTTCATAGTCAAAAATTTAATTATAATGCTAATAAATAATTTACAAAGACAGTACCAAATTTTATTATTTGTAAATACAAAGTATAAAACAGACAAAAACCGTCATTATTTCATTTTTAATAGCAAAATTAGTATGTAAATATGTCATTTATTTTTTTAAAGTAGTAGTATTTACTACTATTGATTAGCCTTTAAAAGTTTTATAAAAAGTACGTTTTAAATTAAAAAATGTTGCAAATAAAAATTAAAATAATTTATTATGGATGTAATTAATTATCTATTCATTAGTCGTAAACTATTAGAATTCCTATACCTTTGTAAGTCGAAAAAAGAATAAATGGAGATTACTTTTTATAAATATCAGGGAACAGGTAACGATTTTGTTATTATTGATAATCGTTCAAAATTTTTATCAAAAACAGATACAGATTTAATTGCACATTTATGTGATCGTAAATTTGGTATTGGAGCCGATGGATGCATGTTTTTAGAAGAGCCCAGTGTTGCTGGTGACAATTTTACCATGGTATACTTTAATGCTGATGGTAATGAAAGTACTATGTGTGGTAATGGTGGTCGTTGTTTGGTGGCATTTGCAAAGCATTTAGGTATAGTAAACGATACGGCTAAATTTACGGCAATTGATGGTCCACACGATGCCACAATATCAGCAGGCTTGGTAAAATTAGGAATGCAAAATGTATCTGCGATTACTTCTCAAAAAGACCATTGGTTTTTGGATACAGGCTCGCCTCACCATGTGCAAATAGTAAATGAATTATCCAATTTTGATGTATTTACTCAAGGTAGAAGTATTCGTAGGGGAGCTCCTTATTTTGAAGAGGGTACTAATGTGAATTTTGTAGAACAGGTAAATAATGACTCTTTTTCGGTACGAACTTACGAACGTGGAGTAGAAGATGAAACATTATCATGCGGAACGGGTGTTACAGCTGTAGCCATAGCAATGCATAAAGCAAATAAAACTGCTGCAGAAAAAATAAATATTAATACACCAGGAGGAAAATTAACTATTAGTTTTACTAAAACAGATGCAGGTTATGAAAATGTATATTTAGAAGGACCTGCAAAATTAGTTTTTAAAGGCGAAATAACATGGTCACATTAAAAGGAATTCAAGTTTATTTAAGGGCTTTAGAACCCGAGGATTTAGAGTTTGTATATGAAGTAGAAAATGATGAACGTGTTTGGGAAGTAAGTGCTACACAAACTCCATATTCGCGATTTTTGATTAAACAATATTTGGAAAATGCACATTTAGATATTTATGAAGCAAAACAACTTCGAATGGCTATTTGTACAAAGCATGAAGATAAGATTATTGGTTTAATTGATTTGTATGATTTTAATCCTACGCATCGACGTTCGGGAGTTGGCATACTTATTTTAGATGAACTAGAGCGCGGTAAAGGTTATGGTACTGAAGCACTAAATTTATTAATTAAATATGGGAAAACACATTTACACTTACACCAGTTATATGCAGCTATTTCAGAGGACAATAAAGTAAGTCAAGAATTGTTTTTAAAAACAGGCTTTAAGTTTATTGGTCAACGCAAAGATTGGACCTTAGTAAATGGAGTTTATAAAAATGAAAATTTATACCAATTGATTTATGTACATTAAAAAGATACTATTACTAATTGTAGCCATAACATTGGTTGGCGGAAGTATTTTTTCGTATTCAGTTTACAACAAAATATTTGATTCAAATACTAATTTTGATGAAGCAACTAAAGAGGTCTATATTCCTTCGGGTACTTCATTTAATGAAGTTATTACAAAATTAACTCCTTATTTAAGAGACGTAAATTCTTTTGTGTGGTTGGCTAAAAAGAAAGGATACGCAAATCGGGTGAAACCAGGGAAGTATGTACTTATTAAAGGAAGCAATAATAATCAATTAATTACCAATTTAAGAAGTCGAAATATTCCAGTTAAAGTAAGTTTTAATAATCAAGAACGTTTAGAAAATTTAGCAGAACGTATTGCTGCTCAAATTGAAGTGGATAGTTTGTCTTTAATAAAAACATTTACAGATCCAGAATTTTTAAAGAAACATAATTTTAATTTGAATACAGCGCTTGCTATGTATGTTGCAAATAGCTATCAAATATTCTGGAATGCTTCCGCGGAAGCGTTTAGGGATAAAATGTTAAAAGAATATCATCGTTTTTGGAATGAAAAGCGCTTAGCAAAAGCAAATACAATAGGTCTAAGCCCAGAAGAAGTAATTACATTAGCATCCATTGTACATAAAGAAACTATTAAAATAAAAGAACGCCCTAGAGTTGCTGGTGTTTATATGAATCGTTTAAAGCTTGGGATGAAATTGGATGCAGATCCAACGGTAATTTATGCATTAAAAAAATCGGAAAATAATTGGGGTAGAGTAATAAAGAGAGTATTACGAAAGGATTTAAAATTGGAGCATCCATATAATACATATAAAAATAAAGGTCTGCCTCCTGGTCCCATTGCTATGCCAGACATTTCTGCAATTGATGCAGTTTTAAATTATGAAAAACATGATTATTTTTATTTTGTTGCCGATGTAGAAAATTTTGGATTTCATAAATTTTCAAAAAACTTAAGACAACACAACAACTACAGTTCTAAATATCATAAATGGGTAAATAATAAAGGAATTAAACGCTAGATTGTAATATATCAATTTTTTTACCGTTTCTATTCTTAAATTATAAATCAGAGGTTAAATAAATAGGAATCATGTAAATTTTGTGCGTATTTTTCCTACAAATCAATTTGATTTGTAACTTTGCCTCGCTTAATAGAAATGATAGTATATGGTCAGAACCAACGAAGTATTTCGTGTTTCTGTATTACCGCTTGTTATTGGACTTATAGGACAATGGCGTGCGATTGATCTTTTAAAGATTTCAAAAAACTTACATAGCGCACATGCTATTGAAGATTTGTGCTATGAATACCCTGCAAGCATGCAGCTTTCTGATACGAAAGATGCGAATTATCAACTTTTTCTTAAAAATGATTTTTTAGGTTTTAAAGAGGCGTTAGCTTTTAAAGAATCTCAAGGAAGATACAGTGTGGTTAATCAATTTGGTTATTTAGGTAAATACCAGTTTGGTAAAGGAACATTGGCTTTGGTGGGAGTGCGAGATACTAATTTGTTTTTAAATTCACCTGAACTTCAAGAAAAAGCATTTGAAGCGAATATATCTAGAAATAAATGGGTGTTAAGACGCGATATCCAGCGTTATGTTGGTAAAAACATAAGTGGTATTCTAATAACAGAATCTGGCATTTTAGCTGCTGCACATTTAGGTGGGCCAGGATCGGTAAAAAAGTTTTTGAGAAGTGGCGGAAAGGTAGCTTTTCAAGATGGATTTGGTACTTCTATTATAGAATATATGGATAAATTTAAATCCTATGATATTTCTGATATCCCGGTAAATAGAAAAGCTAAAGTAGCTCTAGTAGGAAGGATTTAGTTATTTAATATCGGTTATTACTTTTTTAGGGTGGTTTAAATGATTAATCTTTATGTATTATAAAAATACAGGGTCTTTTGTGTAAGTCTAGACTATTTTTAATTGTTTTCCATTCGAATGCACTTAAAGTTTTTATGTATTCAGTTGTTAAAGTAATATCAACAGCAATACATAATCTAGTATTAGGCTGAAGATTTGTAACCAAATCTTCAAGTAGCTTTTCATTTCGATATGGAGTTTCTATAAATAATTGACTTTGGTTTTGTTCAAATGAAATGCGCTCTAGATATTTAATTTTTTGTTTTCTTTCTTGTTTATCAATAGGTAAGTAGCCGTTAAAGCTAAAGCCTTGGCCATTCATTCCGCTACTCATCATTGCTAATAGTATAGATGATGGTCCAACTAAAGGTACTACAGTAATATTCTTTTGGTGTGCTATTTGAACTATATCAGCGCCAGGGTCTGCTATGCCAGGGCACCCGGCCTCAGATAACACGCCAACATTGTGTCCGTCAAAACAAGGGTTTAAAAAACTAGGAAG
Source organism: uncultured Aquimarina sp. (assembly GCA_947489195.1). Lineage (GTDB taxonomy): Bacteria > Bacteroidota > Bacteroidia > Flavobacteriales > Flavobacteriaceae > Aquimarina. The sequence goes on from CANLCT010000012.1 coordinate 51,540, forward strand.
TTCCATTTCGTTAGTAAATTTATTAAGGGTGCTCATTACTAAGTTAGACTGCGTTTTGGCAGGCGAAATTTTTTTAATGAATCGTCTCGCTGTTTTTTCGTTTTCAACAATATAGTGATTAGTGTTTTCAATCACTTTTTTAATTGAAATCGGAAGTACTTCCAATTTAATATCATCGCCAAGTCTGGCAGGAATTAAAAATAGTTTACCTGTACTTTCACTCATAAGAAATGGTTAAAATAAATTTAGCTTTGGCTAATTTAGGGAAAAAGAATAACAGTTAAAATTATCAAAATTTTAACCAGCTTTATGTACTAGAGCATCGTAATGATTAAATTAAAAAATACAGTTTAGGATCGTATTAGATCACAGAAGGATTAGATTTTATAATGCATAAATCGGGTTTAACTGTTTTTTTTGTATGAATATGCTTGAACAATGTATTTGCGATTTAATAAAAAATATTAAATACGGGCTGCAATAATAGAACAGGCCGTATCTAATAGGGTATACACATTATCAAATCCTTTGGGGCCTCCGTAATAAGGATCAGGAACTTCCGCATCACTATCGGGGCTTATTTCATTAAGTATCATGGATACTTTTTCTTTTTGCTCTTCTGAAGTGGCTAAGGCAATAATATTAGCGTAATTTTCAGCATCCATAGCAAAAATATAATCATACTTATCAAAATCGGTTACAGAAAATTGAGCCGCGCGTTGATTGGTAATGTCGATTCCGTTTTTACGGGCTACATTTATAGATCGTATATCGGGTAATTTACCAATATGATAGCCTGACGTACCCGCAGATTGTACATCATACTTTTTTGGATTCAGTTTTTTTTGTAAAATCCCTTGGGCTAAAGGAGATCGACATATATTACCCAAACAAACCATTAATATTTTAATGCGTTTGTCAGTCATTATATAGTTAATTTTTTATGTAAATCTTCGACGTACTTTTTAAATTGTTTGTCAGTCATACTCAAGTTGTCAACGGTTTTACAAGCATGTAATACCGTAGCATGATCTCTTTTTCCTATTTGACTTCCAATACTAGCTAATGATGCTTTAGTAAGTTTTTTTGCAAAAAACATAGCTAATTGCCTAGCTTGAACAATATGACGTTTACGTGTTTTTGATTGTAGTGTTTCAACATCCATTTGGAAATAGTCACTAACTACTTTTTGGATGTATTCAATAGAAACTTCACGTTTGGTGTTTTTGACATAGTTTTCAACAATCGTTTTCGCTAAATCAATAGTGATATCTTTTTTGTTGAATGAAGAATGTGCAATTAATGATATAATGGCGCCTTCTAGCTCTCTAATATTAGTTTTTATGTTGTGTGCTAAAAATTCTATAATATCTTCGGGCATTTCAACACCATCTCGATATAATTTATTTTTTATAATTGAAATACGCGTTTCGAAATCAGGCTGATTTAACTCTGCTGATAAACCCCATTTAAATCTAGATAACAAACGTTGTTCGATATCTTGCATATCTACTGGTGCTTTGTCACTAGTTAAAATGACTTGCTTTCCATTTTGGTGTAAGTGATTAAAAATATGAAAGAAAACATCTTGTGTACCCGCTTTACCAGAAAGTAATTGGATGTCATCAACAATTAATACATCAATAATTTGATAAAAATGAATAAAATCATTTCTATTATTCTTTTTTACAGACTCTATATATTGTTGCGTAAATTTTTCTGCAGATATATATAATACTGTTTTGTCTGGATATTTATCTTTAATATCCACACCTATAGCATGAGCTAAATGCGTTTTTCCTAAACCTACCCCTCCAAAAATAAGTAAAGGGTTAAAAGAGGTGCCTCCTGGTTTGTTTGCTACAGCTAAACCAGCTGAGCGTGCTAAACGATTTGAATCTCCTTCAAGAAAATTTTCAAAATTATAATTTGAATTTAATTGCGAATCAATTTTTACATCTCTGATTCCTGGGATGATAAAAGGATTTCTTAATTCAGGGCTTTTAGCTTTTAATGGAATGTCTACTTTTTGCGATTGTACTCCAGATCTATTTGTACTAGGTATTTTTTCAGTGTAGGGAACTTTATCATCTACACTATTTTCCATACGTATTACATAAACCAATTTAGCTTGTGGTCCAAGTTGCTTTACTAAAGCAATTTTTAATAATTCTACGTAATGCTCTTCAAGCCATTCATAAAAAAATTTACTTGGAACTTGGATGCTCAAGGAATTGTCAACAAGCTTTACTGCCTTGATAGGTTCAAACCATGTTTTGTATGCTTGTGGGTTAATGTTGTCCTCAATAAATGATAGACAACTTTCCCATGCTTCTTGAGCGGTTATAATCATTTTTTAATTTAAGAGTTGATTGGTTATAAAACATTGAAAATAAGGATAGATAAACCAATTATCATTTCCTCGATAACTATACAGCAAATATGTGAACAAAAAACTGAATAAAAAAACTAAATATAGCTTGACTTATAACTTTTTTTTGCCTAGTAAGTGTTAATTTTGAAACGACAAATTTATTTTTCTTAAAATCGATTAAATGACATATTTTTCTACGAAAACAAAAATTAGAGTGCGTTATGGCGAAACAGATCAAATGGGAGTAGTTTATCATGGGAATTATGCGCAATATTTTGAAATAGCGCGTATTGACTGGTTAGAAAAGCTTGGGTTTTCGTATAAAAAAATGGAGGACGATGGTGTAATGCTGCCCGTAGTAGCGCTTAATACTAATTTTAAAAAACCTGCATTTTTTGATGATGAATTAACAATAACAACTATGTTAAAAAATGAGCCTACTGTAAAGATTGAATTTGAGTATGAATTGCATAATCAACAAGGGGAATTGTTAACAACTGGTAGTACAGTGCTTGTATTTGTATCGATGGAAACTAGAAAACCTATAAAATGCCCAGATATTATGCTAGAAAAAATTAAAAGTTATGTAGGTTAATTTTATTCTTTATTAACTAAAACAGAAACACCAAAAATACTATTTAATAGAGCCGAATTTTTTTCAATTTCACTTATTGGGCTTTCAATCCAAATTTTGCAACTATTATTAAAATCTTGTTTACCTATATGAAGTTTATGTTGTTTAACTTTTCGCATCACTTCATTCATTAAAGGGTATTCAAAACTGATTTGAATAGTTTCGGTAATTAATTTAGTAATAATAGAACTGTTTTCTAGGCATTCATGGGCGGCAGTTCTATAAGCACTGATTAGTCCACCAACTCCTAGTTTTACACCTCCAAAGTAACGAACTACTATGAGTAGTGTGTTCGTTACTTCATAAGATTGTAATTGACCAAGTATAGGTTGACCAGCAGTGTTCGAAGGCTCTCCATCATCATTAGCTCGATAGCGGATAGGAGAGGTGCCCAGTCGCCAGGCATAACACCAATGCCGTGCTTGGTAATGTTCTTTTTTAATTTTATGGAGGATTTCTTTAATTTCCTCTTCGGTAGTCACAGGAAAAGCATAACTAAAAAACTTACTATTTTTAATTTTATAAAGGCTTTCGCCAGAAGGTGCTGCTATAGTTTTGTAGTGGTCACTTTCCATAATTATTAAAAATTTCCGGCAAGGCTAACTAAGGCTATACCGGCTGCAGCCATTAAAATACCGAGTTTGTTTTGTTGGGTTAATTTTTCTTTAAATAGTAGTACACCAAGAATTGTTGTTGTTACTAATATACCGACATTGTTAAGTGTAAATAAAGTAGAGCTTTCTAATCCTTTATAACTAATAGCGCGTATTAAAAAATAAATTGAAAAGTAATTAACTATTCCTAAGGCAATTCCTCCGATAAGGTTTTTAAATTCGAATTTGAATTTTTTTTGCAGCATTTGGAAGATAATAATCAAAACGCCTGTAAAACCTGCGGTAGCAAACAATGTGGCCGAAAAAATAGAAATATGTTGAGGGTTGACATATTTGGTTTGTAAAAACTTTAAACTGGTATCAATTAATCCACTTCCTAAAAAAACAAGAAAAGGAAAAATTAAAGAGCTACTCTTAATTTTATTAGGATTTACGGTAACTAAATAAATAGAAAATAAGGCAATTAAAATACCTAATACTTTAATACGTCCAATGGTTTCGTTGTATACAAATACTCCAAATAAAATAGGGATAACTACACTCATTTTGCTAGCAACAGCAACTACAGATAATCCATTGCGTTGAGTGGTGATAGCCATTACATAAAATACAGCTATAAATATCAAGCCTAAACCTAATGAATAGTAAAACCACGAAAATTGAGTAATTTGTGGAATGCTTATAGGTTTATTATGGGCAATATACCCACAAATAGCGGCCACTAAATAATTGAATATAATGGCTTGCATACTATTGATTTTAAATTTGGAAAATAGTTTAAAAATAACAAATAGAATACTTGAAGCAAAAATGCTGAGTAATATATAACTCATAAAATAGTAGGGTTTTTGGAGAATAATTGGGTAATATCTTCTTGACCTGGAATTAGATTCCATACATGAATGCCTAGGGCTTTAGCGGCTTCAGTATTTTGTTTTAAATCATCAATAAATAGTGTTTCGTTAGGTATTAACTTATTTTGTTGCAGTACGAATTGATATATTTCTGAATTTGGTTTGCGTAAACCTATTTCTTGCGATAAATAGAATTGATCAAAGCAAGATTTGAATTCGTTAAAAAAAGATACATTTTCTTTTACCCAATCAATATGTAAGTCATTGGTGTTACTCAATAAAAAAAGTTTGTATTTACCTTGTGCGGCAAGTTCTTTTAAAAACTCTAAACGTGCTACAGGAAAGTCTTTTAAAATACTGTTCCAGGCATCAATAATTTCGTTTAAGCTTACATTAGGCAACCATTGTTGATAGGTATATAAAAATGAATTTGTATTTATTTTACCAACTTCATAAGTGTCGTTTAATAAAGATACAGCATCAATAGGAGTGGTTAAGCCCAGTTCTAAAAAAGTATTTACTGGGGCAGGTTTGTCTAGGTTTATAAAAATATCACCAAAATCGAAGATGATATTTTTTATAATAGAATTATTCATTTTTAATATGTGTTATTAGTGTAGTGTGTAACTCGGTCACTTTTTATTTTTGAAACTTGAGTGGCTCCTTTAATGATAGGTGCTTTTATGCCTTCGCTAAAAAAAACAGAAGTACCAGTATAAACCGTAGCTTCATCCCAAAGGTTAGCGTCAATAAAAGTCTGTAATGTTTGGCTTCCACCTTCAATAATTAAAGATTGAATTTCCTTTTTGTAAAGAATATTGCAAATTTGAGTAGCAATATTTTTATTCGCTTCTATATGTTCAAAAGAAAGATACTTACTGTTTTTTGGAGGCTCTTTTTTATTGGTAATAACTAGTGTGGGTTGCTTTTGGTCAAAAATAGTACTATCTGTTGGTATTCTTAAATTTAAATCCAGTATTACTCTAAGTACATTATCGCCTTTCCACAAACGAGTATTTAGGGATGGATTGTCGTTAATTACAGTATTAGTACCTACTAAAATAGCTTGTTCGCAGGCACGTTGTTTATGGACTAATTGTTTTGAATATGGATTGGTAATCCATATTGGAGCTCTATTGTGATCTTTACTAATTTTAGGGCTTAAAAAACCATCAGCTGATTGAGCCCATTTTAAAAAGATATAAGGTCTTTTGTTGTTGTGAAATGTAAAAAAGCGTTTGTTTAGTTTTTGAGACTCTTGCTCTAATATTCCCACAATAACTTCGCAACCAGCGTCAATTAATTTTTTAACTCCACGACCAGCAACTGCTGCAAAAGGATCAATAGTACCAATAACAACGCGTTTAATACCTGAATTTATAATGAGATCGCTACAAGGAGGTGTTTTTCCAAAATGGCTGCAAGGCTCTAAGCTAACATAAATAGTAGATTTAGGTAAGAGTGATTTGTCACTAACATTATGGATGGCATTTACTTCGGCATGAGCCTGTCCGGCTTTATAATGCCAACCTTCACCAATAATTTTATCATTATAAACAATAACACTACCCACCATAGGATTTGGATAGCAAGTGCCTAAACCGTTTTTTGCTAACTGAAGGCAACGTGTCATAAATTCTTGCTTAATCATAGTTTGATTTTAACTTCGTTAGTTTGATCTATATGGTAAGTGTATTTAAAAGGTCCTTTTTTAAAAAGTAAGTCACCTTTAAAGGATATAGGGATTTTTTTAGATGATAATATATTTAAGACACTATTAATAAGATTGTTTTTGTCCTTAGCTAAAATTTTATCTATTGAAAATTTCCCTGTTAAAGGAATGGCAAATGTATCTTGTGTAGGGATATTGAATTCTTCTGTTTGCAATTGACCAATTGAGATACCATCGGCAAAAACCTCAATGTTGTCAGTAGCTAAACTTCCGCCAATATCATTATTGTTTTTAAAAATAGCATCGGCTTTAAAAGTGACGGATCCGTTACTAATATTTTGAATGTTTATTTTTTCAACATTAATAAAGGTGGGTTTTTTGTCGTATTTACAACTGGTAGTAAGTAGTAGAACGATACTTAAACATGTGAATAAAGATTTCATAAGTCTTAAAAATTAACGCCTCAAAAATAAGGTTAAATTATGGGATACTCCTTATTTTTGAACTCCACATTGTGAGTCTCATTTTTCAAGGCTTGCCTTGATTCCGAAAAACAATATTTTCAATAGGATACTTTGTGAGTTTGTTCAAAGTAGCTTGAGTGAGCTGATTTTGGGTTTTTATAATATTTTTATTTCATTCAATGCCATTACTTCAATTAAAGAATAATTTTTTAGAACGCCTTATTTCCATGTATGGGAAGGACGAAGCGCAACAGTTTTTTTATATGCTTTGCGAAACTTATTTGGGGTACACTAAGGTCGATGTGGCTTTAAATTATCATCAAGAAATTGATCAACCCATAATTGAAAAATTTAATGAATCCATTGAGCGTTTGTTAGTTTGGGAACCTATTCAATATATTATTGGTTCGGCTCATTTTTATGGAAATGAATTTAGGGTTACAAATGATACGCTAATTCCAAGACCCGAAACGGAAGAGTTGGTAGATTGGGTTGTTACTGATTTTAAAGATAAAGAAGTGAAAATTTTGGATATTGGTACAGGCACGGGTTGTATTGCGACCTCATTGGCATTGAATCTGCCTAAAGCCTCAGTTTCTGCCGTTGATATTTCGATGGGAGCATTGGTAACAGCTAATGAAAACGCCAAAGAACTTCGAGCAAAGGTTAATTTTGAACAACAAGATATTTTAGGAGCGACTAGCTTTATTGATAGTTTTGATGTGGTGGTTTCAAATCCACCTTATGTTCGGAATTTAGAAAAAGAATTTATGCAACCCAACGTATTGGAATATGAACCGCAAACAGCATTGTTTGTATCCGATACGAGTCCATTGCTTTTTTATAAAAAAATAGCGAATTTGTTTTTGGAACAAACCCAAAAAGAGGCGGTACTGTATTTTGAAATTAATGAATATTTAGGGAAAGAGCTTACAGTGTTACTTTTGGAATTAGGTTTTAAAAAACCTATAATTAAACAAGATTTTAGAGGAAAAGATAGGATGTTAAAAGCTGTTTTATACTAAATATGATGACGATAGTAGAAAAAATTGAAGCGCTTAGAGCGAAATTACACCAGCATAATCACGATTATTATATTTTAGATCAACCTACAATTAGTGATTATGATTTTGACATGTTGTTAAAGCAATTGCAAGAATTAGAAATAGCTCATCCAGAATTTAATGACCCTAATTCGCCCACTAAAAGAGTAGGAGGTGGAATTACAAAAAATTTTGAAACTGTAGTGCACGAAAATCGAATGTATTCTTTGGATAATTCGTATTCAAAAGATGATTTGTTAGATTGGGAAAAGCGTGTGCAAAAATTAGTTGATGGCCCAGTGTCGTATACTTGCGAATTAAAATACGATGGAGCATCAATAAGTTTAACTTACGAAAATGGTATTTTGAAGCAAGCAGTTACGCGTGGCGATGGTTTTCAGGGAGATAATGTTACTCAGAATATAAAAACGATTCGAACGGTGCCCTTGAAATTGAATGGGGATTACCCAAGTAAATTTGATATTAGAGGAGAAATTGTATTGCCTTTTGAAGGCTTTCATAAAATGAATGAAGAACGTTTAGCTGCTGGCGAAGAGCCTTATGCTAACCCGAGAAATACGGCATCGGGAAGTTTGAAATTGCAAGATAGTAGTGAAACGGCCAAGCGACCACTGGAGTGTTTGTTGTATAGTTTAGTGGGGACAAATTTAGGAGTTGAAAATCAATTTGAAAGTTTGGAAAAAGCACGTTCATGGGGGTTTAAAGTGCCAGAAATAGCGGCTTTAGCGCATTCGATTGATGAAGTAATGGATTTTGTGAATCTATGGGATAAAAAACGCGAGGATTTACCTTATGAAACGGATGGTGTGGTAATTAAGGTGAACAATTTACAACAGCAAGAAGAGTTAGGATATACAGCCAAAGCACCACGTTGGGCAATGGCCTATAAGTTTAAAGCAGAGCAAGTTGAAACAAAATTGATAAGTGTTGATTATCAAGTAGGGAGAACAGGGGCAATAACTCCAGTGGCTAATTTAGAACCTGTAAGTTTAGCTGGTACAACAGTTAAAAGAGCCTCTTTACATAATGCAGATCAAATTGAAAAATTAGATATACGTATTAATGACACCGTTTTTGTTGAAAAAGGAGGGGAGATTATTCCAAAAATAGTCGGCGTATCTATTGAGAGTAGGGTGCTAGGTAGTGCACCAATAATGTATGCATCAAATTGCCCCGAATGTAATACCGAGTTAATGAGAACTGAGGGTGACGCAAAACATTACTGTCCAAACGAATTTCATTGTCCACCGCAAGTTATTGGTCGTATCGAGCATTTTATTTCGCGTAAAGCAATGGATATTGAAGGTTTAGGAGGGGAAACTGTAGGGCTTTTAGTAAAACAAGGTTTAGTTAATAATTATACAGATTTGTATACCCTTACGGTAGAAGTAATTTTACCTTTGGAACGTATGGCACAAAAAAGTGCAGAAAATTTGGTAAATGGTGTAGCAGCTTCGGTGAATATTCCTTTCGAACGAGTGCTTTTTGCAATAGGAATTCGATTTGTTGGTGAAACTGTTGCTAAAAAATTAGCTAAACATTTTAAAAATATTGATGCTTTAGCAAATGCTTCTATAGAAACGCTGGAAGCTGTAGATGAAATTGGAACTAAAATAGCACAAAGTGTAGTGGCTTATTTTAATGAATTAGCTAATATTCAGCAAATAGAAAAACTGCGTAGTTTTGGAGTGCAGTTAGCCTTGTCGGCGAAAGACTTAGAAGGGCAAACGGATAAGTTGTCGGGGAACACTTATGTGGTTTCGGGTGTGTTTACTCAAGTTTCGCGTAAAGAGTTAAAGGAACTTATTGAAAAAAATGGAGGAAAAGTTTCAAGTTCAATATCTTCAAAAACATCATATGTAATTGCTGGAGATAAAATGGGGCCTAGTAAGTTGGCAAAAGCTGAAAAATTAGGAGTTGCTATTTTAAGTGAACAAGAGTTTTTGATGTTGTTATCTTAAAATAATAGTGTAAAGAGTTGATTTTTAACAAATAAGTTCTTTACTTAGTGAGTTGTTAATTTTTTAGACTTCATTTTGAAAGAAAAAATAGCTTATGTAACCTTAGTGATATCGGCTTTACTTAGCTGTTATTTTGCACATCAAAATATGATGTGGCAAGCTATTTTTTTTCGTGTCATAAGCCTTTTTTCAGTTGCATATGTTTTTTATTTATATAAAAAATTTCGTTCAATTCTATTTTATATAGCTTTAGGTTTTGCTTTAGTGGGAGAATCGTATGTTATATTAGGAATGAAAAAATATCCATTAGAAGTAATGGTATTTTTCTTTATCTATTATTGGTTGTTGTTTTTTGTAATAAAATCCAATGTTAGAGAAGTAAATCTATGGAGGCAAAAAAAAGTATTGATACCCGCACTGATTTCTATAGCTTTTATTATTTATTTGTTTGTTGTTAGTTACAATATGGTAAAAGAAAGCTATCAGGATAAAGCTTTTTTAATTTATGTATCTACATTTACTTTCTTGTTTTTAATAGCTTACATGGGCTTGGTGTATATAAATAAAATGTCCCTAAGAAATTTTTGGTTGGTACCAGCTATAGTTGCTTTAGTTTTTATAAGATTTGTTTTTCCAATGGAAGCTTATTATTACAATTCTCCATATTTCAAGTGTTTGGGTTTTTTAATGCAAGTAGCACGACATTTTTTTATTCTTAAATATTTAATTTCTACAGAAAAAGAAGTAGTTATAGGAGAAAAAGAATCTTATTTATAATAAGGCTTGTTTTTAACGAAAAATTCAGAAGTTTTAAAAAAAAATAAACAAACTGTACCTTTGTTTTATTTTGAATATTACAACAAAAATAATTGTAGTGGTAATCTTCAAAATACCTACATTTGCAATCCATTTTAGTAAACCATGTTTAAAGGCTTTAAAAATAAATCTGTTGGTAAAGTAATCGATTCGCAGATCAAAAAACGATCAGTGTATACAGGTGCTATAAAATTAAAATCGTTAGCGGTATTGATTGACGCGCGTAAAGATTTTGATATTTTATCAGTAGTAAAGTTAGCCGATAAATTAGGAGTGCGTTCCGATCAATTGAAAATTATGGGACTGAAGGAAACTACAAAATCTGGAAGTGACGAAAGTTCGAGTGGAGGAGCAACTTATTTTGATGAAAAAGCCATAGGTTATGCAGGTGGTTTTAAAAGCAAAGCTTTAAATAATTTTGTAAAAGAACCCTTTGATGTTCTTATAAATTTTTATGGAACAGATATACCGCATTTAAATTTGGTAGCAGTTTCATCAAATGCTAAGTTTAAAGTAGGATTTGCAGATGTAGATCACAGAATTAATGATTTAGTTATAGGTACACCTTCTGATAATATAGATTTATTTATTAGTGAGTTGAAAAAATACCTAAAAATTTTAAATATAATATGAATAACTTTTTAGTTGGAACAGGAACAGCATTAGTAACACCATTCAAAAATGATGGAGCCGTGGATTTTGAAGGGCTTACTAATCTGGTGAATTATTGCCTTGATGGTGAAGTTGAATACCTTGTAGTTTTAGGAACTACGGGCGAGTCTGTAACGCTTTCCAAACAAGAGAAACAGGAAGTAATTGATCATATTGTAAAAATAAATGCAAATAGAGTTCCACTTGTTTTAGGTGTAGGAGGAAATAATACTGCTGTTGTAGCTAAAGAGGCTTCGGAGGTGAATACCTCAGATTTTCAAGCTATACTTTCGGTAGTGCCTATGTATAATAAACCTAGTCAAGAGGGGATTTATAGACATTATACAGCTGTGGCCAATGCCGCTTCATTACCAGTACTTATATATAATGTACCTGGTCGAACAGGGGTTAATATGACTGCGGAAACTACATTGCGTTTGGCAGAGCATAAAAATATTATAGGAGTTAAAGAGGCTACAGGAGATATTACTCAGGTTTTAAAAATTATTAAAGATGCGCCAAAAGACTTTTTAGTAATTTCTGGTGATGATATGTTAGCTTTGCCTTTGGTAACTGCTGGAGGGCATGGAGTAATAACAGTAGTTGGTCAAGGTTTTCCAAAAGCTTTTTCGGATATGATTCGATTAGGGTTAAAAGGAGAAAATAAACCGGCATATGATATTCATTATAAAATGATTCCAATTACAGAATACGCATTTGATGAAGGTAATCCTGTTGGTATTAAAGCTATTTTAGCAGCTCAAAAGGTGTGTAATGCCACAGTACGTTTGCCTTTAGTAGAAGCTACAAATGAATTACAACAAAAAATTGATGTCTACGTAAATGAATTCTAAATGAGTGAACGCGTTAAAGATCCTGGTGTTGGCGCTTTTTCGAAAGAAAAAGCTAAAAGATTTATAAATCAGGATGGTACTTTTAATGTAACACATATAAATAAAAAAAGAACAGTCAATGAGGCCTACACTTATCTAACAAGTATAAGTTGGCCTCATTTTTTGATTTTATTGTTTGTAGGATTTATTATTTTAAACTTCATTTTTGCTACATTTTATTTAATTATTGGTGTAGCAGCAATAGGTGTTAAGTCACAAACAATATTAATAGACTTTTTTAAAGCCTTCTTTTTTTCGGTGCAAACTATAACTAGTGTGGGTTATGGTCGTTTTTCTCCTCAAGGTATTCCAGCAGGTTTAGTATCTAGTTTTGAGGCATTAGTGGGGTTAGTTTCTTTTGCTTTTATTACCGGATTGCTTTATGGTCGTTTTTCAAAGCCACGATCAAATATTCGGTTTAGTAAATTTGTTTTGTTGTGTAAGCATAATGGCGAAGATGCGCTTATGTTTCGTTTGTTGAGTAGGAGAAAAAGTTTAATTGTGTTACCCACAATAAAAGTGTCATTATCGTTAAGTATTCCAGATGAAAATGGAGGGTATAAAAATGAGTTTTTTGATTTAAAGTTAGAGCGAGAAACGATTACATATTTACCTACTACATGGACATTAGTACATCAAATTGACGCAGATAGTCCATTAAAAAGCTATTCCAGAACTGAAATTCAGCATTTGCAAGCAGAATTGTTAATTTTATTTAGTTACCACGATGATTCTTTTGATCAAGAATTACATAGTGTACATTCTTATTTGTTCAAAAATTTAAAAGTGGGGTATCGTTTTAAAAAAGCTTTTCATTTTGGCGAAGATGGAAAAGTAATATTGGATCATGGTTTAATTGATGAAATTTTACCAGAATCTACTCATGTTGTCACAAAAGGCGAATAGAAACGTTAGTATAGTTGAAATTTATCTTTTATAATAATATAGAAAAACTTACTTTTGCAAAATGTTTTTATACCACGTAAAAAAAATAGTACCTGTTATTGTTGTTGCCTTAATGTTGAACTCATGTAGTGAGTTTCAGCATGTGTTAAAAAAAGGAGATTTAGCAACAAAATTGAGTACTGCCGAAAAATTGTATAAAGAGGGAAGTTACAAAAAGGCGCTACGTGTTTTTGATTTAATCACACCCGCTTATAGAGGTAAGCCTCAAGCAGAGCGTGTGTTGTTTTATGAAGCAGATACTTATTATAATTTGCGAGATTATTATATAGCTAGTTATAAAATGGAACGTTTTTTGGCGGCATTTCCTAAAAGTGATAAAGCCGAAGAAGCTTCTTTTAAAGCAGCAAGAAGTATATATGAACTTTCGCCACGTTATAGTTTAGATCAAAAAGAAACACTTGATGGTATTGATAAACTTCAAAATTTTATTAATGATTATCCTGAAAGTGAATATTTAGAACAGGCAAACACTTATGTAAAGGAATTACAAACCAAATTAGAACAGAAGTATTATAGAATTGCAAAGCAATATCATCATAGAGAATTGTATAAAGCAGCTATAAAGTCTTTTACTAATTATTTGTTGACTTATCCAGGGTCAACATATATTGAAGAAGCCTTGTTTTACAGGTTGGATTCCGCTTACACTTTAGCTATAAATAGTTATGAGGATTTAGTTCCTGAACGTTTAAAAGAAGCTAAAGAATATTACGAAGCTTATGAAAAGCATAGTAATAATGAAAATTTAAAAAATAAAGCTCAGAAAATTTTTGAGGATATTACAAATAGGCTACAAGCTATTAATTAATTCAGCGTATGGATCTTAAACAAAGTTCAGCATCAGTAAGTACATCAACAATCGATAAAAATTTAGTTGATGCACAAACAGATAATATTTACGAAGCAATCTCAATTATTGCTAAAAGAGCAACTCAAATTAATGCAGATATCAAAAAAGAGCTAATTGATAAGTTGGATGAATTTGCAACTTACAATGATAGCTTAGAAGAGGTTTTTGAAAACAAAGAACAAATTGAAGTTTCTAAGTTTTATGAAAAATTACCTAAACCTCACGCATTAGCAGTTGAGGAGTGGTTGGATCAAAAAATCTACCACAGAAACACAGCTACAGAAAACGACGAAGAAGTTTCAGGTGAAACGATCTAAGTTATTATATGTCAATATTAAAAAATAAAAAAATTTTATTAGGAGTTACAGCAGGTATTGCAGCTTACAAGGCGGCAATGCTTGTTCGTGCCCTTATAAAAAAAGGAGCAGAAGTTAAAGTGGTGATGACACCAGCTGCTAAAGATTTTGTTACTCCATTAACCTTATCAACACTTTCTAAAAATCCAGTGCATTCTACTTTTTATGAAAAAGAAGATGAGAATGAGCTTTGGAATAATCATGTAGATCTAGGGCTTTGGGCAGATTATTTTATTGTAGCACCTGCTACAGCTAATACCTTGTCAAAAATGGCATATGGTAAAAGTGATAATTTATTGCTGGCCACCTATCTTTCTGCAAAATGTCCAGTATATTTTGCACCTGCAATGGATTTAGATATGTATAAGCACCCTTCTACAGCAGAAACTTTTGAAAAGCTAATTGCATTTGGAAATATTATGATTCCGGCTACCTCTGGTGAGTTAGCAAGTGGATTAGTTGGTCAAGGTCGTATGGCTGAGCCCGAAGCAATAGTTGAGTTTGTTGAAAATGATATTTTAGGAAAAATGCCTTTAAAAGGGAAGCACTTTTTGGTAACGGCTGGTCCAACTTATGAAGCTGTTGATCCTGTTCGTTTTATAGGAAATCATTCTACAGGTCGTATGGGGATACAAATAGCTGAAGCAGCAGCAAATTTAGGAGCACAGGTTACTTTAGTTTTAGGTCCATCAGTATTAAAAGCAACTAATGATCGTATTCATACCATTAATGTAGTTTGTGCTGCAGATATGTTTGAGGCAGTAAAAGAAGTATATAGTACAGTTGATGTAGCGATAGCTTCGGCAGCAGTTGCTGATTATAGGCCAAAAAACAAATCAGATCAGAAAATTAAGAAAAAAGAGGGAGATATGTTTATTGAGTTAGAACGTACTACCGATATTCTTAATTGGATGGGAGAACAAAAGGTGAAGCAATTTTTAGTAGGTTTTGCATTGGAAACTCAAAATGAAGTTGAAAATGCCAAAGGTAAACTGACACGTAAAAATTTAGATTTAATTGTTTTAAATTCGTTAAATGATAAAGGTGCAGGTTTTAAAAATAAAACAAATAAAGTAACTTTTATAAATCATAAATTAGAAACTAAAGCGTTTGATTTAAAAACTAAAGCCGAAGTTGCCGAAGATATTTTAAAAGAAATACAAGAACTACACTATGCGTAATCTTTTCTGTTTGTTATTTATGTGTGTTTCAACTTTAGCAGGAGCACAAGAGTTCAATGCTAAGGTGACTATTAATGCCGAGCAAACAGGACAACCTAATTTATCTATTTTTAAAACTTTAGGTACGTCGTTAGAAGAGTTTATTAATAAAACAAAGTGGACAGATGTAGAATACTTGCCTCAAGAGCGTGTTGATTGTAGTTTTTTTATAAATGTTACAGCTTATAACAACAATTTTTTTGAGGCAACTATTCAAGTGCAATCATCCAGACCTGTTTATAATTCAGGTTACCAAACTACATTAGCTAATTTTAATGATAAAGATTTTGCTTTTGATTATTTAGAATACCAGCCCTTGGTGTACAACCCAAATTCTGATCAAGGAAATTTGATAGCTGTTATAACCTACTATTTGTATACCCTTTTAGGTATAGAAGCAGATACGTTAGAAAAGTTAGGGGGATCAGATCATTATCAAACGGCTAAACAGATTGTTAATATAGCTCAATCTACAGGAGGTAAAGGCTGGAGCGCATCTTCCGGAACTGCATCTCGTTTTCGTTGGAACGAAGATGTATTATCGGGGACATTTAGTGAGTACCGAGAGGCTTTGTATACTTATCATATAGAAGGCTTAGATACTATGGCTGAAAATGCTAAGCAAGCCAAAAAGAAAATTATCGAAGCTATAGATATATTAGGTAAAGTAAATAAAAAGCGTTCTAATTCTTATGTAATGCGTACCTTTTTTGATGCAAAATCAATTGAGCTTTCTAGATTATTTTCAGGTGGCCCAAAAGTAGATATATCAAAAACACTTGATCTTTTAAATTTTATGGCCCCATCGTATAAAACCGAATGGTCAAAAATTGAAAATTAAGATTATTTTCTAAAATATATAACTTAATAAAAAAACTTTTTTATTAAAGGTTGTTGTCATTTTCTATTACAATAAAAAGAAATTTAATATACAAAAAATGCGTGATACAATTTTTTGTAACAACGTATTCTATAGTATCTTTATCCTGTAAATAATTTAAGAAAAGTGCTTCAAACATTAACCATTCAAAATTTTGCATTAATTGAATCGCTGCACGTTAATTTTACGAGTGGTTTGTCAACCATTACTGGAGAAACGGGAGCAGGGAAATCATTATTATTAGGAGCCCTAGGTCTAATTATAGGGAAACGAGTAGATACTTCCGTAATTAAAAATGCGGAAAAAAAATGTGTAGTCGAAGCCTATTTTAATGTGTCAGATTACCAACTTATGTCTTTTTTTGAAGAAGAAGATTTGGATTATGAAGAAGAAACTTGTATTAGAAGAGAAATTCTTCCATCGGGAAAGTCTAGAGCATTTGTAAATGATACCCCAGTTACTTTAAAAATATTGCAAAGTTTAGGTAATAAATTGATTGATATTCATAGTCAGCATCAAACTTTAGAGGTTACTCAACCCGAATTTCAGTTTTATATTTTAGATGCATTAGCAAAAACAACTAATGAATTAGCATCATTTACTAGAGGTTTAAAACAACTTAAATCTGCACAAAAAAAACTAAAAGTGCTGCAAGAAAATGAATTGCGTTTTAAAGAAGAATATAATTACAATTCACATTTGTTAAATGAATTAGTAGAGGCCAATATTAAAGAAGATGAACAATTTGAATTAGAAGAGTTACTTGAAAAATTAAGTAATACAGAAGAAATTCAAGAACGTTTAGGCTTTGTTGTGGGGAGTATAACAGCAGAAAACCATGGTGCTTTTGATCAGCTAACAGAGTCCAAAAATAATATGCAGAAAATAGCAGGCTATACTTTAGAGTATGGCGAGTTATTTAAGCGTTTAGAAAGTGTATGTATCGAATTAGATGATCTACGCTCTAGTATAGAGCAGCAAGCAGAGTTAGTAGAGGCCGATCCTCAAAAATTGGTATCGGTTAATGATCGGTTACAATTGCTTTATAATTTACAGAAAAAACATACAGTTGGTACTAATAAAGAGTTGTTACATGTTCAACAAGTTTTACAAGAAAAAGTATCTGTGACAGAGAATATGCACGAGGCTATTGAAAAAGCAGAATTAACAGTTTCAGATGTTGAAAGTAAATTAAATAGTTTAGCAGATAAAATTCATATAAAAAGGGAAAAAGTACTTAAAGGTTTAACCAATAAGCTTGAAGATATTCTTGTGCAATTAGGGATGCAAAACGCTACTTTTAGTCCTATTTTAGAGCGTGTTGATTCGTTTAACTCTTTTGGAGGCAATAGTTTTGAATTATTATTTTCTGCAAATAAAGGAGGGCAATTTGGAGCATTAAAAAAAGTAGCATCTGGTGGAGAATTATCTCGTATTATGTTAGCTGTAAAAATGCTATTGTCACAGCATATAAAATTACCAACCATTATTTTTGATGAAATTGACACAGGGGTTTCGGGTGAAGTAGCCCAAAAAATGGCCAGCTTATTGTATAAAATGAGCGAAAAACAGCAAGTATTTAGTATAACTCATTTGCCACAAATTGCCGCAAAGGGAAGTATTCAATACAAGGTGTTTAAAGAGGATATAAATAATGTAACTTATACACAACTAAAGCAGCTTAATGAATTAGATAGAGTTGCTGAAATTGCAGAAATGATAGGAGGGAAGCAATTAACCGAAGCTGCCCAAGCACATGCTAAATCGTTACTGGCAAATCAATAAAAATAGAATTCAACCAGAATTAAAATAGAATGGTTAAGAGTGTAGTGGTTTTACTATATTTGACCTATAAATTTGAGAACAATAACTTAAGATATCATGTCGTATAACTTATTAAAAGGAAAAAGAGGAATCATTTTTGGAGCATTAGATGAAAATTCAATTGCTTGGAAAACTGCTGAACGTGTTTTTGAAGAGGGTGGTTCATTTGTGTTAACAAATGCCCCTGTTGCAATGCGTATGGGTAAAATTAATGAACTAGCAGAAAAAACAAACGCTCAGGTAATTCCAGCGGATGCAACTTCAATTGATGATTTAGAAAATTTAGTAGATAAAGCTACTGAGATTTTAGGTGGAAAAATTGATTTTGTATTGCATTCTATAGGAATGTCTGTTAATGTACGTAAAGGACGTCATTATACAGATTTAAATTATTCTTTTAGTGAAAAAGGATGGGATGTTTCGGCACTTTCATTTCATAAAGTAATGCAAACACTTTATAAAAAAGACGCTATGAGCGAATGGGGAAGTATTGTAGCCTTGACCTATATGGCAGCGCAGCGTGTGTTTCCAGATTATAATGATATGGCAGATAACAAGGCATATTTAGAATCTATAGCACGTAGTTTTGGTTACTTTTTTGGAAAAGAAAAAAATGTACGTGTAAATACAATTTCGCAATCGCCAACACCAACAACAGCTGGACAAGGTGTTAAAGGTTTTGATGGTTTTATTTCGTATGCAGATAAAATGTCACCGTTAGGAAACGCTACTGCGTTAGATTGTGCTAATTATACAGTAACTTTATTTAGTGATTTAACCAAGCGTGTAACACTTCAAAATTTGTATAATGATGGAGGGTTTTCAAACGTGGGTGTGAGTCAACAAGTAATGGAGCATTTTGTAGAAGAATAATAGTTGCTTAATATTAAAATCATAAAAAAAACGTCTAAAAAATAATTTTAGACGTTTTTTTTATGATTTTAATAAAATAAATTATAATTTTTATTGTTCATGCTTATCTAATATGATTTGCTGATAAGAATTTAGCACAAAACAAACACACAATGAATAGCTTATTTTTTAACCTCTATAAAAGTTAAATGAAATTATTTTTTTTAGTGTGTATTATTATGCCTTTTTTGATGTTAAGCCAATCAAAAGAAAAAGAGGACTATACTTATGAAATTGGCATTGTTACTGATAATGACGTTTTTGTACCTTGGAAAAAAACAGATGAATTTTTTTCATTTGGTATTGGCGCAAATTATAATTTTAGATCTGATAAATTTATAAAGGCACATGTTTTATTTCCCAAAAAAGAACAGCACTTTTATTCATTTGAATTTAAAATGGAAGCTTTTACACCTTCAAATCGAGATATTCCAAAAGAAATTTTAGAAAGAGGACTTTTTCAATTTGATAGACCTTTTGCTGGGATTCTTTTTGGTAATTTAGGCTTAACTACTACTTATAAAAAATCTTTTTTTAGAACAAGCATGTTATTAGGTGTAATGGGAAAAAGTTCTTTAGCAGAAAATACTCAAGATTGGTTTCATAATGAAATTTTAAATGAAGTTACATTACAAGGGTGGGAATTTCAGGTCCCTAACCAATTATTAATTAATTTTGGACTCACTTATGGTTATGATTTTACACCAAAACTGAAAAGATTTGATTTATATGCTATGGGAAAAACTCGCATAGGTAATTTATATACAGATGCTTCTGCAGAGCTTGCTTTTCGAGTAGGATGGTTCAGAAATTTAACCGCTTCTATTACCGAAGGAAATCAATTATTAGCTCCAAAGGATAAAGCACTTGAGCTTTTTTATAAAATTTCATTTTTAGGTAGAGCAAATGCATTTAATGGTACTGCCCAAGGAAATTTATTAAAAGGCGATTTTGCCTATAAAATAGAAAAATTAAGTGTTTTTGATAGGCATATAACTCAAGGAGTATTTTTATCGTGGAAACATTTTTTTATAAATGCAGAGTATGTATTTACTTATGAAAGAGTGGTGCCTAATTCTAATCATATATTTGGTACTATTGCCATGGGATTAAGGTTTTAATTTAGCATAATTATTTTGAAAATAAGTTTAACTAAAAAAAGGTTTGCTAAGTTTGAAAAACGTAAAAAAAAGAATAATAATATTTTAAATATTCTTTTTAAAAGCGTCTTGATATCTAATTTAACACTTGGTTAAATAGGTTTTATTGAGCAATTAAAACAGTATCTTTGCAAAAATTTTTACTTAATGATTTCAATAGGAACATACCACGTTTTAACAATTGACAGAGAACGTTTACCAGGCATTTATTTGACTAATGAAGAAGGAGATGAAGTTTTGTTGCCAAATAAATATGTACCAGAAACTTTTGAAGTTGGTGATTCTATAAAGGTATTTACCTATTTAGATCATATGGAGCGTATTGTGGCTACTACATTAGAGCCTTTTGCAACTGTAAATTCATTTGCTTTCTTAAAATGTGCTGCTGTTTCCGAAATTGGAGCTTTTTTGGATTGGGGTTTAGAAAAACATTTATTTATACCTTTTAGAGAACAAGCGAACCAAATGAAAGTGGGGCGCAGTTATTTAGTCCATGTATATTTGGATGAAAAATCGGAACGTTTGGTTGGTTCTTCAAAAACAAATCGATTTCTAAGTAACAAGTTAGTAATGTTATCTCCATACGAAGAGGTAGATTTAATAGCATCGCATCCATCGGATAAAGGGTGGAATATGATCATTAATCAAAAATATTTAGGATTGGTTTATGATGATGAAATTTTCCAAAAGATTAATGTAGGTGATCGCATGAAGGGGTTTGTGAAAAAAGTACGCCCAGATAATAAAATAGATCTTACACTCCAAAGACATGGCTTTAGAGCAATAGAGCCTAATGGAGAGTTGATTTTGCGAATACTAAAAGCAGAAGGAGGTTTTTTAGCACTTAATGATAAATCTTCGCCAGAAGCTATAAAAGATTTATTACAATTAAGTAAAAAGAATTTTAAAAAAGCTATCGGATCATTATATAAACAGCGCTTAATAAAAATTGAACCTGACGGAATTAGTCTTGTTGAATAGTTGTTTATAAAGGATTTCAATCTTCATTATTTTTTAAAAAAGAATAACGTATTTTTAAACTATAGTTATTGTGCTTGTTTTTTCAGGTACATTGGCTTAATTATTGTTGTAATTAGCATATGTTAGTACCATTTTCAGAATTATCAGAAACATCAAAAGTTTGGATTTACCAAGCAAGCCGTTCATTTTCAACAGATGAGTTGGTCGAAATAACTCGAAAGCTAGATGTTTTTATTAGTAGTTGGGCAGCACACGGAGCCAATTTAAAGGCAGGCTATGATATTAAATACAATCGTTTTATAACTATTGCGGTTGATAATGACCATCATGCAGCCTCAGGATGTTCCATTGATGCTTCTGTACATTTTATTCAGCAGTTAGAAAAAGAATATAATGTAGATCTAATGGATAAAATGAATGTATCATTTAAAAATGGTGAGTTTGTAGCTTACAAAAATTTAATTGATTTCAAGAAAATGGTCAAAAATCGTTCAGTTTCAGCAAATACAATAGTTTTTAATAATCTAGTGACAAACAAAGGTGAGTACGAAACAGATTGGGAAGTTCCCATGACCGAAAGCTGGCATAGTCGCTTCTTAAAATAACCTCATATACTTGAAATATTTCTTAAGCCTAATCACATTTTTTTGCTCATTAAATGTAGTAACTGCACAAATCGATCCTTTATTAGCCTACAATCAAGAAGGGCAAACTAAATGGGTAGATAGTGTTTATAATAGTCTTTCTTTAAAACAAAAGGTTGGTCAATTGTTTATTGTTGATGTTTTTTCTGAAAAAGGAATAGCAGAACAAAAACGTATACTAAAGTTAATAGAAGAACAAGAAATCGGAGGACTCATCTTTTCAAAAGGGACACCTGTTAAACAAGCAAAAATGCATAATGTATTTCAGGCAAAATCAAAAATTCCCTTGTTTATAACCATGGATGCAGAATGGGGATTAGCCATGCGTTTGGATTCTACCTATGCTTTTCCTTGGAATATGACATTGGGTGCTTTAAAATCTGATGATTTAGTAAAAAAAGTAGGTGCTCAAATAGGAAAACATTGTAAACGATTAGGTGTTCATATGAATTTTGGACCTGTGTTAGATATAAATACAAATCCACAAAACCCAATTATAGGAAATCGCTCCTTTGGTGAATCAAAAGAAAAAGTAACTCAAAAAAGTTTAGCTTTTATGGAGGGTATGCACTCAGTGGGTGTGTTGTCTAGCGGCAAGCACTTTCCGGGTCATGGAGATACTGATAAGGATTCACATAAAACGCTACCCAGTATTTTATTTTCTGAAAAAAGAATAAATGATGTTGAACTTTATCCGTATCGAAAGCTAATAAAAAAAGGATTATCAAGTGTAATGGTAGCTCATTTAAATATACCAAGTCTCGAAAGTACCGAGGGATTACCATCGTCCATTTCACAAAAAGTAGTTACAGATATTTTAAAGGAAAAGTTAAAGTTTAAAGGTTTAATTTTTACCGATGCTTTAAATATGAAAGGAGCATCAAATTTTAAAGAACCTGGCGCTATTGATTTAGCAGCATTTAAAGCTGGTAATGATGTGCTTTTAATTTCTGAAGATATTCCGAAATCAGCTCAAAAAATAATTGATGAAATCAATAAAGGAGAGATTTCAGAAGAGCGATTAGCTTTATCCGTAAAAAAAATATTAAAAGCAAAGTACAAAGTAGGTTTGCACCAATATAAGCCTGTTACTTTAGATAATTTGCAAGAAGATTTACTAAGTTTAGAAAATGATTTATTATACGAAGCCGTTGCAGAAAATAGCCTTACACTATTGCGTAATGATCTAAATTCAATACCTGTAGGTAACTTAGAAATTAATAAAATTGCCTATGTTCCTATGGGAAATAGTAGTGGCAAAACATTTTATGAAGAATTAAAATTATACGCAAAAATAGATCTAGTTGAAGTAAAAACAGCTGCAGATTTATTTAAATTGAATGATTATGACCAAATTATAGTTGGTTTTCATAAATCAAATGATTCGCCATGGAAACCATTTAAGTTTAAAGCAGAAGAAGCTTCGGTATTAAATACCATTGCTGCCATGCACAAAACTACGTTAGTTAGTTTTGCAAAGCCATATGCATTGCAAAACTTAAGTGCTGTTCCTGCCTTAACAGGAATCGTAATAGCTTATCAAAACAGTAAAATTTTTCAGAAAAAGGCTGCTCAGGCACTATTTGGAGCAGTTCCCTTCAAAGGGAAATTACCCGTAAGTATAGCACCATATTTTAAAGAAGGAGACGGTTTTTTTTTGAATAATAATGATAGATTATCTTACGGATTACCAGAAAGTGTAGGAGTTAACTCTCGTAAATTAGCTAAAATTGATTCGGTAGTTAATGTCGCTTTACGCGAAGAAATGACTCCAGGATTACAGCTGTTAGTAGCCAGAAAAGGGAAAGTGATCTTCAATAAATCATACGGTTATCAGACATATAAAAAAGAAATTCCGATAACCAATCAAAGTATTTATGACCTCGCTTCTTTAACAAAAATACTGGGTACACTTCCAGTAATAATGCGCATGGAACAAACAGGAGCCATGAGTATCACCGATAAATTTGTAGATTTATTGCCCGAATTGAAAGGGACAAATAAAGCAGACATAAAAATTGTAGAAGCTTTATCTCATTACGCGCGCTTACAAGCATGGATTCCTTTTTATGTGAGTACATTAGATTCTGTAAGCATGAAACCAAGTCCCAAATATTATAGCAAACTAAAAGATTCTATATATAATATTCAAGTTACCGAAGAACTTTTTTTGCGAAACGATATGAAAGATTCTATTTTTAAAGAGATTGTTGATAGTGATCTTAGAGAAAGAAAAGGATATAAATATAGTGACTTACCCTATTACTTTTTGCAACGTTATATTGAAAGGTATTTTAATAGTTCAATGGCTGAATTAACTCATAATTTATTATATAATTCATTAGGAGCAAATCGTACAGGATATTTGCCATTAAGGCGCTTTAAAAAATCAGAAATTGTACCTACCGAAATTGATAATTTGTATAGAAATACAACAATACAAGGTTACGTACATGATCAAGGTGCAGCCATGTTTGGAGGAGTAGGTGGGCATGCGGGCTTATTTGCTAATGCCAATGATGTGGCTAAAATAATGCAGTTGTTTTTAAATAAAGGAACTTACGGAGGGCAAACTTATTTTAAACCTAAAACCATAGATAAGTTTAATACCTGTTATTATTGCGATGAAAGAAATAGAAGAGGTGTTGGTTTTGATAAACCTCAGTTAGATGTTTCGGGACCAACCTGCGGGTGTGTATCCATGAGTAGTTTTGGGCATAGTGGTTTTACAGGGACGTACACCTGGGCAGATCCAGATCAAGAAATAGTCTATGTTTTTTTAAGTAATCGAACTTTCCCAGATTCTAATAACAGAAAGCTAATTCGTGAAGATATTCGTACCAAAATTCAACAGCTTATTTACGAAGCTATAGAAATAGAGGATATATCACAAAAAACTATACTAGATTAAAGCATAAAACTGAAATTTTTTCAAGAACTTTACGACACTAAGTGATAAAAGATAAAGTATATGAGAATTGCTGTAGTATGTTATCCTACATTTGGTGGGAGTGGAGTAGTAGCTACTGAATTAGGGATAGCCTTAGCAAAAAAAGGACACGATGTCCATTTTATAACCTATAGGCAGCCAGTTCGTTTGGATATGTTAATTTCTAATATCCACTTTCATGAAGTTTCAGTGCCAGAATATCCACTTTTTCAGTACCAACCCTATGAATTAGCATTGTCTAGTAAGTTGGTGCGAATTATAAAAAAGTTTGATATACAAGTACTTCATGTACATTATGCGATACCACACGCTTATGCAGGCTATATGGCACAGCAAATGCTTGCGCAAGAAGGAATACATATTCCTATGGTAACCACATTGCACGGTACCGATATTACCCTTGTTGGTAATCACCCTCAGTACAAACCAGCAGTTACATTTAGTATAAATCAAAGTAATGCAGTTACTTCGGTTTCTCAAAATTTAAAAGAAGACACGTTGCGTTTATTTGATATTTCTGAAGATAAAATACAGGTTGTACCTAATTTTATTGATGTTTCAAAATCAAATGACAAAGAGGTGGAATGTCAACGACACATAATGGCAAAGCCAAATGAAAGAATTGTAACACATATCAGTAATTTTAGACCTGTAAAGCGTATTGATGATGTAGTAAAAATATTTAAGGGTATTACCGAACAAATACCCGCAAAATTAATGATGGTTGGTGATGGTCCTTTACAAAATGAAGCCCGAAAACAATGCAAGGAATTAGGTATTGAAGAGCAAGTAATTTTTGTAGGAAATAGTAATGAAATTGATAAAATTTTATGTTTTTCTGATTTGTTTTTACTTCCTTCTGAAAGAGAGAGTTTTGGTCTGGCGGCCTTAGAGGCTATGATGCATGGTGTTCCAGTAATATCAAGTAATTCTGGAGGAATTCCTGAAGTTAATAAACACGGCTTTTCAGGCTTTTTAAGTGATGTAGGAAATGTTTCAGATATGGTTACAAATGCCATAAAAATTCTTAAATCTGATACTACACTATCTTTGTTTAAAGAAAACGCAAAAGAACAAGCAGCAATTTTTGATATAAATAAGGTGGTACCTGTTTATGAAAAAATATATGAAAAAGTCTTAGCCGAAGTTTTGCAGAGTTAACTACAGTTTAGATTTGTAAGTATAGATTACTTAGTTATATTTGATGAAAAATCAAATCATATTAAATGGCACTTTATCCATTACAATTTAGACCATTATACAAATATCGTATGTGGGGTGGTGAAAAATTAAAAACCATTCTTAACAAAGAATATTCCGAAGCAAGCATAGGTGAATCCTGGGAAATATCAGCAGTAAAAAATGATGAAACTGTAGTGAGTAATGGGAGTTTAGAAGGGAAAACAATAAAAGAGCTTATAGCAGTTTTTGGAGCAGATTTTTTAGGTAAATCTGTTTATGAAAGGTTTGGAAATGATTTTCCGTTATTAATAAAGTTTATTGACGCTAAAACACCTTTATCTATACAGGTACATCCAAGTGATGAATTAGCTAAAGAACGCCATGATTCATTCGGAAAAAATGAAATGTGGTATGTAATGCAGGCCGAAGAAGATGCAGAGTTGATAGCTGGTTTTGATAAAAAATTAACTAAGCAAGAATATATAAATACACTTGAATCGGGAGATATTTTAGATGTGCTCCATGCTGAAAAAGTTCAGAGCGGTGATGTGTTTAACATACCGACAGGTAGAGTACATGCTATTGGAGCAGGTGTGTTGTTAGCAGAAATTCAGCAAACTTCAGATGTCACATACCGTATTTACGATTATAATAGGGTAGATGCTAAAACAGGTGAAACTAGAGAACTTCATACAGAACAAGCTGTTGATGCCATAGATTTTAAGGTGCATGATAGTTATAAAACTAATTATACGACCCCTATAAATAAAGCGAATGAGTTAGTGTATACTCCGTATTTTAAAACAAATATTTTAAAGTTGGAAGGAGATTTAACTCAAGATTTTTCAAAAACAGATTCATTTGTAATAGTAATGTGTGTTGAAGGTGATTTTGAATTGATTTACAATAATGAAAAGTATGTTATTAATACGGGTAGTACGATTTTATTACCTGCTATCATTGATCAAATTCAGTTAAAAGGGAATGCTAAGGTATTAGAGGTGTCTTTATAGTTGTTTTCTCATAATTCTAAAAAAACTAAATGAAATTGAATATTTTAATGAGAGTTCTATTTTGCTTAAGCTTTTTTCCGTGTAAAGCAAAAAATGATGATCGATTTATTTTCTTTCTTCATAACAAATTTTTAGAAAATCACGAATTAAATGAATCACATCCTAAATATGGACGTACTCAATACAATGAGGTGATTACCGAGTTTGAAAAAAACGGTTTTAAAGTAATCAGTGAAAAAAGAAATAGAGATACTGATATAAAAGAATACGCAGTTGGAATTGTAAACCAAATTGACAGTTTAATAAAAAAAGGAATTGAACCTAAAAAAATAACTGTAATCGGAACATCTAAAGGTGGATACATAGCCCAAATTGTTTCTACCTTAGCAAATAATCAAGATCTGAATTTTATTTTTATAGCTTGCTTTAGGGATAATGATATTCAGAATTTTACTGAAATAAATTATTGTGGAAATATTTTAACAATTTATGAAAAGTCTGACCCTTATGGTGTTTCTGCACTGGAACGAAAGAAGATGTCTAGTTGCGAAATAAAGAATTTTAAAGAAATTGAACTGAATACTGGAATGGGGCACGGATTTTTCTTCAAACCTTTAAAAGAATGGATTAAGCCAGCAGTAAAATGGGCAAGTGGGAATTATAGTGTGGAATAAAAGCTATAAAAGAGCAAACAACGTCCGTTTAACTTTGTCCCTTAGTAAACATTATCAATATTTTCTATAAAATCAATAATCGATTGAATTGGTAAAGAATATTCAAACCAATTGATTTTATTGTCCTTTCGATACCAGGTAAGTTGACGTTTGGCAAAACGCCTAGTATTTTTTTTAATTACTTTTATAGTAAGTCGATTTAACAAATAATTAATACACAATATTTTAGTAGCAGTAACACCTTATTTAGATTTACTCTAAAATAAAATTGAAATTTATGAAAAAAGTAATTTATGTATTGTTATATATGTGCATGAGTAGTTTATTGTTTGCTTGTGATAGTGATGATGATAGTTCCAAACCACCCTTAGAGCAATTACCTGCAGCTACCCAAGAAGGTAAAAATACTATGGGAGCTTTAATTAATGGCGTACCATTTATACCCGATCGTAGGGCTCTTAACCCACCAAGAGGTTTTTATCAGTTTAACCCCGAAAGTGAAAAGTTTGTGTTAGGAATTACTGCGGGACAAGGCGGAGGAAATAAACTCACTACGTTAGTCATAAATGGTTTAGATATTGAAATTGAAGAAGCAAATAAAACGTATAGTTTAGTTAATGAAGAATCAGGAAATTTTAGTGGAATTTATTGGAATAAAGTAAAACTAGTTTCACAAAGTGAGGATTCAGGAACATTAACAATCACTAAATTCGATTTAAAAGCACAAATTATTGCAGGCACCTTTGAATTTACAGTAGTAAATAACGAAGGTGAAACCATTAACATTACAGACGGACGATTTGATATCCGTTTTACTCAGTAATTTTTTACTATTAAGTAAAAAATACCATTAACCAACTTAAATATATTACATGAAATTTTTTTTTAAAAAGCTAAGCATGGCTTTATTACTGTGTTTAGTTCAGTTTACTTATGCCCAAACGGATGGCAATGCTTTTGCCAATGATATGGATCGGATTTTTGGGAAACTAGAATTACAACGCGTACCTCACGGCATATTAATGGATTGTGGATTTGATGTGGTGGAGGTAACTAATTATGACGGTATTTTGAGAAGTACCAATTATGTAAATGGTCAAGTTTATAAGGAACTGTATACTGCTCTAGCAACATCAGCAGTAAAAACCAACATACCCGGTATAAAAAGTCCCATAACTGCCTTTGAAGATTGGGGGAAATTGAAAAGCACTCATGCCCATACTTATAATAATAGTAATACCGCTGGCATTACTTTAAGCGGATTGTTTTTTAACTACTCTAAAATAAGATCAGATGCCCTTTCCAAAGAATTAATTCGGGTGGTGAATAATACCTATGATGATGCTTACAAAGGAAGTGTTTGGCAAAATCCATACACCACCAAACAAGTATTTGCATTAGGGGCAGGAGTTACAAATATTGTACGCCCTTCGGTTAAAGTGAACTTACCTACAGCTTTGTGGTATAGCAATAGTAGTATTAAAAATATTCATATTAATTTTGGTAATGGGAGTGGGTACAAATCACTAAAAAACGGTTCGGTAGCCACCACCAATTACACACAAAATGGCACCTATACTTGGACATATCGCATACAGCTAACCAATAATAAATACTTGTATGCGCGCCAACAAATGCGAGTAGCACTTGCTGAAGCGAGTGGAACTAGTTGTTCTGGCACAGACCAGCAAAGGATTAGAGCAAGCAAAGCCTTTAAAGGTAAAAAGGGCAGTGCTACCCTACAAATTTCATACGGTAATACCTGTGGAGAAATAAGAAAACCTTTAATAGTGGTTGAGGGCTTGGATACAGGCTTGCAAGTTGATGCGGGGAGTATAGGGGATAGTGACATTAATGATTTTAAAACATCTTTATTATCCTCTAGTACAAATTTACAAGGTCTTATTAATAATGAATACGATATCATTTACGTAAATTGGGATAATGGTACCGACTGGTTACAACGGAATGCCTATGTGTTGGAAGAGGTAATTGCTTGGGTCAATAAAGAAAAAGCTGCGGCAGGGAGTACGGAGCCCAATGTAGTACTAGGACAAAGTATGGGAGGGGTTATTGCGCGTTATGCCTTGAGTAATATGGAAAAAATAGGGGCTAACCACGATACTAGCTTATATATTAGTCATGATGCACCGCACCAAGGGGCGCATTTGCCACCTTCAATTTTATACCTGTCTAGGCACTTGGTAAAACAAGTACAAAAAACACCAGTAAGAGGGCAAAACTTTGATACGGCTTTTGGTAATGCCTCATCTAGGGACTTACGTAATTTGTTAGATGCTCCTGCGGTGAGTCAGTTGGTACGGGATTATGTAGATAGTAGCTTGCGTATTAATCGTAGTGCTCACAATTTATGGCAAACAGAGCTAAAGGCTATGGGATATCCTAGGCGTACCAGAAATATAGCTATTAGTAATGCTAGTCACTGCGGGGCAGCACAAATAATTAAGCCTAATGAATCTATTGTAAAAATAGCAGGTAGCGGTAGATCTGGATGGTTAACCGATGTATTACTTAATGTATTGTCTCCTGTAAATAGTATTTTAACGGGTGCAATTGCAGTAGGCACTCAAGAGCCTGGTTTTTTACTAAATTTTCTTCCTGGGAGTAGTAAGTTAGATGTATTAATAGATGCAAAAGCTTATCCAAGTTCAGGTAACAAACGTATTTATATTGGAGAAATAAGCTATACTAAAAAACTTTTATGGTTAATTCCTATAAAAACAACGCTAACCAAAGAAGAAAGATTTTCCAATGGAGCCACTTTAGTGGATACATATCCAGGAGGGATCCAACCTAATGCAGAAGCGAGTACCGAGTCCAGTACAGAAAATAATGTATTTGTAGCGTATGATTTTAATGTAACTAATAATTCTAACTTTTCATTTATTCCTGTGACTAGTGCATTAGATGTAGGTAGTGGTCGCACAACCTTAACAAAGGCAGATCAATTTAAAAATTATAACAGTGAGACACCCCCAACAGGGAACAAAGCAATTCCGTTTATTAATTTTACTACTTCCTTCAACCGAAGTGGACTAAATGAAGAACATTTAAGCTTTAACTTTAGAAATGCCAATTGGCTAGCATCAGAATTAGATGAGATATCAGGTGTACAAAAGTTTAATTGTGAGTATTTTTGTGATAGTGAAAGTATATCTGGACCAAATACTTTATGTGATCAAGCTAATTATACATTTCCATTAATTGGTAATAGATATACTTGGAGGATTACCGAAGGAGCTAGATTTGTTAAGATAGTATCATCTGATAATAATAAGCTTACCTTAAAAAATCAGAATCGACATGTGTATATTACAATAGAGTTAACAGTTGATGGTGATTGTGGAAGATCGATTAAAACAAAAAGAGTTTGGCTAGGAAAGCCAAAACTACAAGTACTTAGAAAAAGAGAAGTTTGTACCTCTACAGATTTATACTTGGAATATGAAGTAATTAAAGAGCAGAATTTAGCAGGTGTTACCTATGAGTATTGGTATAATAATTTCCCTCGAAATAAGTTTTCTGGACGAGTTAAAGGTAAGATAGCGCAAATTAATGTGCCTAAAACAAGTAATGTAGGAGACGTAGTAACCATTCGTTTTACTACATCAAATACCTGTGGTAGCTCAACTACTCATATGGTAGAATCTCTTGGTTGTGACAAAGGAAATTCTCCTGGAAATGGAGGTGGATTCCAGCCAGTTGACCCTTCAGATAGGTTTAAGCCTAAAATTCTTAATATCACTAATGATAAAGAGAATTTTGTAACTGAAATTTTTCCAAATCCATTTGTCAATTTTTTAAATATAAAAGTAGGTGAAGGATTGGGTTTATTTTCGGGTTTAATTCAAGTATTTGATTTTGGCGGCAAAATAGTTAAGGAATTTCCAATAAATTATAATATTTCTCAATTAAATTTAGAAGGTTTATCTAGTGGTGTTTATATTTTAAAAGTTAAATCTAAAGAGAATATCTATATCGAAAAAATAGTAAAACAATAAGTGAATTTTTAAAAGAAAAGAAACTGAGGATATAGTATAAAACCACTTCTAAAGTTTAATTAGAAGTGGTTTTAAATTACAATGATTAGTAATCAACTTTTATTTATATGTTTGGTCTTGATTATATTGAGGATGGTATTTAAATTGTTAAGGCCCATTCAGAATACTCAAAACCCTTGTAAATACTAGGTTTTTTTCGTAAATTAATGTAAATAAAAACCCCGAAA
>CANLCT010000013.1 GCA_947489195.1 uncultured Aquimarina sp.
GCTTGGACATTGAGTCAAGATATGACAACACAAAACACCATTTATAAAACTTGGATTAAAGCCCGTAAACAAAGAGACATAACAACAGATCATATATTTCATTCTGATAGAGGCGTACAATATGCATCAAGCCAAATGAGTACTCTATTTTATCAAAATAATAAAATAACGCAAAGCATGAGCAGAAAAGGAAATTGTTGGGATAATGCCATAGCAGAATCTTTCTTTAAAACACTAAAATATGAATGTACTAATCGATACAGGTTTAAAAGTATTTTAGAGGCCAAAACAGTAATTAATGAATATATAAACTGGTATAATTACAAAAGATTACATTCGGCTTTGGACTACAAAACTCCTGCTGAAAAAGAATTAGAAATTAAAATTAATAACTATATAAAAGTCGCTTAGTAATTTATACCAAATTTACTAGGTAGTCCAATAATTGGATCCGGAAACTTTTATTGTGCCTTCGAAGATTTAAAAAAAGGTTGCATCTATAATGCAATCTTTTTTTTATAAAAAATGATATCCTTTCTGTTACACACTTAACCAAGACCATTATACCTTTTAAATGAAACTATACATCAAAAATTATTCGTTCAAATAATGAACACTTTATTATAATGATAGTACATTTGAAAGTAAATTATAAAATATTAAAATAATGCAATCTACAACCGAAATCATGTATACATCTATTTTATTGATTGTAATTTTTATAATAAACTATTTTGCTAAACGGGGTGTTAAAAAATTCACCTTATTACGGCAAATGGAAATCAATAGAAAAAAAATTATTTTTAAACTAATACATTTAGTTGAGTATATAGTTATTGCCATTGGTTTAGCAATTATTTGGGGAATTGACATGAAACAATTTTCTGTTTTTATATCATCCGTATTAGCGGTTCTCGGTGTTGGTTTTTTTGCACAATGGTCCTTACTATCCAACCTAACAGCAAGTGTTATTTTGTTTTTTAGTCACCCATTAAGGCTGGGAGATCGCATCAGGATTTTAGATAAAGATTTTGATTGGACGGGGAGAGTCATTGATATTACTGGGTTTTACCTATTCATGAAAACAGATGATGATAGAAATTTGACTATTCCAAATTATTTGGTATTACAAAAAGGAATCGAAATTCTGGAAAATAAAACTCCTGAATAATTATTGAATATTATAAAACTACTTAACCTATGTTTTTGTCAACTACATTAGATCCTATAGTCGCTTTGGTATCCTTAATGGCTATTCTTATAATTTTACTAGGTCTTTTTTTAAGAAAAATAAAACAACCTTATATAATTGGCTATATTTTGGTTGGCGCTTTTTTAGGAGAACATGGTATGGGTTTTATAAAAGATGCTGAAACCATTAAACATTTAGGCGAAATTGGTATTATTCTATTACTATTTTTTATTGGTATGGAAATTAGCTTACTTGAATTGGTTAAAAAATGGAAAATTGCTGCCATTGGTACTACCTTACAAGTTATAATTAGCGTACTTGTTTTAATGGGTATTGGTTATTTTCTCAATTGGAAAATAGAGCGTTCAATAATTATGGGATTTGTAATTTCGCTAAGTAGTTCTGCCATAATTATTAAATTATTGGAGGATAAAAATCTTATCAACTCTAAAATTGGTAAAAACGTTTTGAGTATTCTTCTAACCCAGGATATTATTGTTGTTCCATTACTTATTATTGCTTCGTTATTAGGTGGCGAACCCGAACCTATTGAAAGTATCCTTTTAATGTCAGTAGGTGGCGTTTTAATCATACTTACGCTATTTTATCTATATAAAAAGCGAGAAATAAAACTCCCCTTCTCTGATAAAATTAAAAAAGATCATGAACTCCAGGTATTTCTGGCTATTCTAATGTGTTTTGGTGGGGCATTACTTGCTTCTTTATTTGGTTTATCTCCTGCATTGGGCGCCTTTATTGGGGGTATGGTCATGCATTCAGCCAAATCCACCGATTGGATACACAATACACTACATTCTTTTCGCGTGCTTTTTGTTGCCTTTTTTTTTATCAGTGTAGGCTTACAAATTAATTTTATGTTTATCTATAATAATATGATGACCATTGCCGAAGTATTAATTGCGGTATATATTATTAATCATATAATTAATGCCGTGATTCTAAAATTATTTTCGTGTACGTGGAAAGAAGCTCTTGTAGGTGGAGCGCTGCTATCACAAATTGGTGAATTGAGTTTTCTACTAAGTTTTTCGGCATATAGTATGAATGTAATTGGCAATTATGCCTATAATTTTACAATTAGTTTAATATCCTTAACACTAATTATAAGTCCTTTTTACATTGGCATTACTGAAAAATTAACTCAGAGAAAATCAGAAAAAACAACAGAATAACACGTACAATTTTTCAAGAATTTAGTGTACAAAAAACTCATATTCTTATAAAAATTTATTTATATAATAAAGCAGTCTACCTTATTAAATAAATTATGAGCTCAATAAATAATACTATTACCTATTATGCTTTCATTAGACTAAAAAATACTAAGGAACTAGTATCTTTGATGCGACAATGAACAAAGAAAGTTTTTCGAATTATAGCAAGCTAATCAAGATAATTAAAATCCTTTTTGCAAGTATCATTTTACTACTTGCAATCATCATTTTATTTATTAGAAGTCCTTGGGGACAAGACATAATTATTTCTAAGGCAACCACATTTATATCTGATAAAACACAAACTGTAGTTACAATTGATAAATTATATTTGGGATTTTCAGGTGACTTGTTGTTAAAAGGACTTTATGTAGAAGATCAGAAAAATGACACCTTAGTATATTCAAAAAAAATAGTAGCCAATGTTGGGCTTCTTTCTTTAATAAAAGGAGATGAGTTCAACTTAAAATCGCTGTATTGGGAAGGGCTTAAAGCTAATGTGTATCGTAAGGATACCATTACTGATTTCAATTATTCCTTTATTGTTGATGCTTTTTCCACAAAAGATACAAAGCCTATTGATACGACATCAACAGCTTTGGACATCAAACTAGGTAAACTCAAATTAAAAGATTTTGATATTAAATTCAAGGATCAGGTTTTAGGTATTAAAAGTAGTCTATTTTTTACTGATTTATCGCTCAAAACAAACACCTTTGATTTAAAAAATGCTCATTTTGGCATAGATAATATATCCCTTGCTAACGCAAAAATTAATTACCACCAAACAAATGCTTTTCCTGAAAGTGACACTGAAACGACTAGTTCACTCCCTTTAATCAATTTAGATAAACTTAGCATAAAAAATAGTACTCTAAATTATATCTCAGATACTGATCGTACCAAGGCAAATCTAACTATTCAAGAATTGCAATTGGCACTTCCAACACTTGACCTCAATAAACAAATAGTTGATTTAGAATATTTGGCCTTAAATAATAGTCGTGTTTCTCTTTATCAATTAACCCCTAATACTTCTTCAAAACCCAAGGATTCTCCTACTCCTTTTAGCTGGCCTACTTGGCAAATTAACGCTAAAAAAATGGCACTAAATAATAATCAAATACAACTTAAAACTGGCAATACAGTATTACCAACTGATATTTTTAATGCCGAAAACACAAGCTTTAAACAATTAAGTCTAAAAGCTAAAAATATAATTTATAAGCCCGCCAATGCTTCCGCAGAAGTAACCAAATTTTCATTTACAGAACAGAGTGGTTTTAATCTTCAAAAATTAGCTACTCAATTTGAATTAACTGACAAGCATACTACTTTAAAAAATTTATCCGTAATCACCGGGAATAACTCCCTTAACGGAAATGTAAAAATTGAGTATAACTCATTTGAGGCATTTATTAAAAATCCATCAACTACTAAAATAGCTGTTACCCTACCAGAATTAAAATTAAATCCAAAAGATGCTTATTATTTTACTCCAGATCTAAAAAAGAACGATTATGTAAAGGCTATTGCTAAAAACAATATTACTGGTCGGATATCCATTACTGGGGAAATTAAAAATCTAAATATTGCGCAAACACAACTAGCTTGGGGAAAGGAAACTAACCTAGATGTGACTGGTAGAATCGTGCATCCAACCGAAGTAAATTCTCTAGGTTTTGATATTGCAAATTTAACTTTTAGCACTGTAAAAAACGATCTACATAATTTCATAAATCCCGATACGCTAGGCATTGCTTTTCCTAGTAGTATTAAATTGAATGGAACGGCTGCTGGAATAATCAATAATTTTAAAAGTGATTTTAAGATTAACATGCCTGAAGGAGCTATTTCGTTTAATGGAAATTTTAAAAATAGTACTACAATAGCAACAAATAGCTCCATTGATATTAAAAAATTAGATTTAAAAACCCTTTTAAAAAATGAAAACCTAGGTATTTATAGTTTTTCTACAAAAATTAATGCTGAAGGAACTAGTTTTAATGACTTAACGGGTAAACTCACTACAGACTTTTCAAAACTACCCTACAATAATTACGACTTTTCTGCCTTAAAAATCAACGCTGAACTTGCTAATGGAAAAGGAGCTATCACTGCAAATTACAAAGATAAAAACTTAGATTTTGACTGGAATAATTCTGTCGAGCTAGACTCCATAAACTCCAATGTAAATTCAAAAATTGAGGTAAAAGGAGCAAACTTGATGGCATTAGGCTTCTCTAAAGAAGATATTAGAGCAAAATTTAATGTAGAAAGTGAAATTGATATAAGAGATATCGAAATTATTTTTAAAGGGAAATTCACCGATGCGCTGGCAGTAAAAAACAATAAACCATTCTTGTTAGGCGACATTAATCTGAGTTGTGATCTTACCGAAAAAAATACTCAATTTGCCATTAATAGCAACCCCATAACGGCTTCCTTAAATTCAAATACAGATTTGGCAAACTTAACCAATGCGTTACAAAAACAATTTAATGCCTATTTTGATAAAACGACAACCGCTGTAAACGATAGTTTACAACCTAATGTAAATATGCAATTAAAAGGCTCCATTAAAGAAGCTCCAATTCTTAAAAATTTATTTCTTCCAGACCTAGAATCCTTGGCTCCTGCTTCTGTAAGCATCGATTTTGATTCCAAAGAAAGTACATTAAAAACAAGAATTACCGCTCCACACGTAATTTACAATGGCAATTCATTAGATAGCCTTAAAGTTAATATTAATGCCACAAAAGAAAATTTGGATTTTAATATGGGGGTAACTAATATTTCAGGAAGCGCTATTGATATAAAAAAAATCAACTTTGACGGAAGTTTAAAAAATAGTGTACTCCTTTCTAAACTAGAAGCTAAAAACAATAAAGACATATTACTTAGTGTTTCCACCGAAGTGACCAAGAAAAAGGATTCCACAATCATACACATTATACCTAACAAATTAGTTATTAATAAAGAAAACTGGTCGCTTCCTAGCGATAATTCAATACTATACACCACCAATTATCTGGGTTTAACTAATTTTAATCTTACTAATAATAACCAACAAATTAAGGTAAGTAATACGCTCCCTCAGGAAAATAAAAAACATATTGGTTTTAAATTTTCCAATTTTAAACTGAGTACACTTACTGGTTTAATAAACCAAGAAAAACTAGTTGCATCAGGCAAACTGAATGGTAATTTTATTATTGAAGATCCCTTTAAAAACCCTGGAATAGTAGCCAACGCAACTATTCAAAATTTAAAAGCTTTTGAGGTTCCTTTAGGCACTTTTAAACTTAAAGCTACATCCAATACAGCCAATAATTATGAATTAAATCTTGGAGTTAAAGGACCTACCATAAATTTAGATATTGATGGTAATTACAAGGTTTCCAAACAAACTGCGGCTTTGGATTTTGATATTGACTTAAAAAATTTAGAGCTCAATGCCATTGAAGAATTTGCGTCCACTTATATTTCCAAAACCTCAGGAAGCCTTAATGGAAACATTAAATTAACGGGAACTACAAGCTCACCTATTTTAAATGGTGATTTAAAATTTAAAAATTCTGGATTAACCATCAATGCTTTAAATGCCGAGTTTAAATTACCCCAAGAAATCATAAAGCTAGATAATACTGGAGTTTATTTTTCTAAATTTAAAATGGTCGATGCTCAAAGTAACTCATTAATCTTGGATGGTAAAATAAGTCCCGATGAGTTGACCAATCCTGATTTTGATATCCATATTAATGCTAAAAATATTCAACTATTAAATTCTACTAAGGATGATAATAGTCTTTTTTATGGTAATGTAAATTTAGATACAAATATTACTGTAAAAGGAGATTTAGAACTCCCAATAGTTACTGGTAAATTGATGATTAACGAAAGCTCAAATTTTACTTATGTTGTTCCCGAAGATGATGTTGATCTTATTGAAAAAAAAGGAGTGGTTCTCTTTGTAAACAAAAAGAACCCAGATGATATATTGACTAAGCAATCAGATGAGTCTTCTGCAGAAGCAGTTTTAAAAGGCTATGATATTAATACCGAACTTAGTGTTTCTAAAAAGTCTGTCTTTAACATTATTATTGATGAACGCACTGGAGATAATTTAAAGGTTGAGGGCAACGGAGATTTTAAGTTTGGTATTTCACCCAATGGGGATATGTCGTTATCAGGAAAGTATGAAGTGAATAGTGGTCATTATGAGGCTAGCCTATATAATATTGTAAAACGCCGTTTTGATATTGCTAAAGGAAGTACTATTACTTGGCGTGGGAATCCTTTGGAAGCCGATATGGATGTTCGTGCAATTTACAATGTAGAAACCGCTGCTTCTGGATTAATGTCTTCACAAATATCAGGTATAAATAGCTCGAGTGCGAGCAAGTACAATCAAAAGCTCCCCTTTAAAGTGTATTTAAATTTAGATGGAGAGTTGCTTAAACCCGAAATCTCGTTCAATTTAGATATGCCCAAAGATAGTCAAGGCGAAATTGGTGGTGAGGTTTACAGCCAGGTTCAGCAATTAAATACACAGGAGGAACAATTAAATAAGCAAGTATTTTCACTTTTAGTGCTTAATCAATTTTTTCCCTCTTCCACTAGTGATGGCGGTAGCGGCGGTTCGTTATCAATTGCTCGAGATAATGCCAATAATGTGTTATCCAATCAGCTAAATAGTTTTTCTAATAAACTTACAGGAAATACAGGTATTGAATTGGATTTTGGCTTAGATAGCTATACAGATTATCAAGGTAATAGTCCTAGTAATCGAACGCAACTGGATGTAAACGCACGTAAAAAATTACTTAACGATCGTTTGATAGTTGAAGTAGGAAGTGGTATAAATATCAATGAAAGTTCGCAAAATACTCAAAATTCAAATGCTACTACTCCATTGGTAGGTACCATAAATATTCAATACCTTTTTGATGATAAAGGGAAGTGGCGATTAAAGGCTTATAGAAAAAATGAATTTGAAAACTTTATAGATGGCCAAGTAATACTTACTGGACTTTCTGTTCTGTTTAATCAAGAGTTTAATAAATTTAAAGATCTTTTTGCTAAGCAAGTTCAGGAAGAAGTTTTAAAAACCAAAAAAGCAACAGCCTCACCCCAAGAAACTAGTACTCCATGAAAATAATTTTTCCATTATTCTTATTTATGGTTTTATTCTTCACTTCATGTAATATAAATAAGTTTATACCCGAAGGTGAAACCCTTTATACAGGAGCTTCATTTAATATTACTGCGGAAGAAAAACTTAAAAATAAAACGAATATAGAAGCCACCCTAGCTGCCTTACAAAGACCTCAACCCAACAGCAATAAATTAGGCTTATACGCGCACTATAAAACACAAAAAGAAAAACCAAACTTTATATATAAATTTATTAACAAAAAAATTGGTGAAGCACCTGTTTATCAATCGGATGTGGATGTACAAAAAACCAAAAACTTAATTGTAAACCGATTAGAAAATTTAGGTTTTTTTTACAGCAATGTAAGTTCTAAAATAAAAAAAACTAATAAAAGAAGTCGAGTTAAATATAATATAACCGTAAAAGAACCCTACACCCTAGCCACTTTTCAATTAGATAATGACAGCCTACCCATACTTAATGAAATCCAACAAACGCTTAATGAAACTTATCTTAAAAAAGGGGATCGTTTTGATTTAAATAAACTAAAGCTAGAGCGTGAACGGATTGATAATAAATTAAAGGGCAAAGGCTATTATAACTTTAACGCCGATTTTTTGATTTTTGAATTGGATACCAATCAATACAAAACCAAAAAATTTGATCTATACTTGCGTTTAAAAAAAGAAGTTCCGCAAAAAGCATTAATCCCTTATCGTTTAGGAAATATAAATGTATATCCTAATTACAGTGTTGAGGATAAAGCAAGTTTGGCTGATACTATTCAAATCAATGGCGTAAATTTTATTCAAGATTCTTTATTTTTTAAACCTAAACGCTTACGCCCGTTTGTTCTTTTTAAACAAAACCAGTGGTACAATCCTACAAAATTTAAAACAACAAGTAAACGATTATCTTCTATTGGTGCTTACAAGTTTGTGAATGTACAATTCGATGAAAAACCTTTGCAGATTAATGATAGCATCGGTTATTTAGAAACCAATGTGTTGCTATCGCCTTTAAAAAAACGAGCTTTGAGTGCCGAATTCCAAGCAAACACAAAATCGAGTGGGTTTACTGGACCTGCACTATCGCTTAGTCATACCAACCGAAATTTATTTAAAGGTGGCGAAATTGTTAAAATTACTGCAAAAGTTGGTTACGAAATTCAGGTTGGTGGCAACTCGGATGACACTGCAGGCTTGAGCAGTACCGAATTAGGATTAATAGGAGATTTAATTTTTCCGCGACTTTTATTTCCGATGAATTTATCAGATCAATTTCAATATGCGGTACCGCGAACAAAAATTAGTGCTGGAGTAACCTACTTAAACCGAAGTCAACTATATAGTCTAGGAAGTTTTAATAGCAGTTTTGGATACCAATGGACGGCAAATGATTATGCATTTCATACTTTTAATCCTATTAGTATCAGTTATATCAGATTAGCAAATAGTACTAATGAATTCGAAAGTATTTTGAATGACAATCCTTTTTTACGAAGTAGTTTTGACCAACAGTTAATTGCAGGAATGACTTATAATTTCACTTATAATGAATTAAATAATCCATCTAAAAAAAATCCATTTTATTTTTCTAGCAATCTAGAAATTTCAGGAAATGCTTTAAGCTTACTGAGCAACAAAACCAACGAACAGGGAAAAAACACCATTTTAGGAGTAGAATATGCTCAATATATCAAACTAGATACTGATTTCCGTTTTACATTTGATCTTAAAAAAGAACAGTCAATTGTTACCCGTTTGTACGGTGCTTACGGTTATGCTTATGGTAACTCAAGTGTATTGCCGTTTTCTAAGCAATTCTTTTCTGGTGGTGCCTATAGTATTCGAGCATTTCGAACACGTTCTATTGGTCCTGGAAATTATGTTTCCAATGATAATGCTACCGATACTTTTTTTGATCGTTCTGGAGATATTAAACTTGAATCTAATATTGAATATCGCTTTCCGCTATACTCTTTTCTTAAAGGTGCTTTATTTGTAGATGCTGGGAATGTTTGGTTACGTAATGAAAATGAAACTTTACCTAATAGCATTTTTTCTGAAGATTTTATAAATGAATTAGCCATTGGGGCTGGCCTTGGCTTTCGAGTAGATATTCAGGGTTTTGTGATTCGTTTAGATTGGGCCGCTCCGATCCATTCTCCGGCAGATAACATTGGTGAATACCAATTTAAACCAAGTGATGGTATTTTTAATTTTGCTATTGGATATCCTTTTTAATTTGTATCCCACTTAAGTAAACTCAAAAAAAAACACCTCTAAAAAAATTATTTCTAGGGTGTTTGTATATGATAGCTTTATCTACTTACTAATTAAATACCTAAAATTTCAGCATCTATAAAAATATCAGAATTCGCTTCAATTACATATTCTGTTTCAATCGTTTGGTCAACCTTAACATTGTAAATCAAGGTATAAGAGTCTTTTCTTAAATAAGAAACTAATTCAGTTGAGGCAACATCTAATTCTATAGTCTTCAATTGTGTTTCTGGAATAGCATCCAAACTTGCTATTAAAACCCTATCCAAACCATCAGCCTCAATGTAAATTTCAATTTCATTTAAAAAATCAAAGTTTCCTGTATCTGGACTTTTAATACTAAGTACTAACTTTCGCAGTCTAGCATTTTCAATTAAATCCCTTCTGGAATTATTGTTCTCAAATTCTTGTTGACTATCAACTGAAACTTCTGGAGTAGGAACTGATAACGGAATATCAACTACTGTTGTTGATGGCACACTAAATTCAGACTGTTGAGATATGGTGAATTGAGTTAGTTTATCAAGTTCATCTTTACACGAAACAAAATATAATGAATATAAGGCAATTGCAATGGGGATAAATTTTTTTAAACTCATAATATAGATTTTATTTCTTCAAAAATAAATACATTATACATTAGAGACTAATCGAATGAGGGTTTGCATTCATATTATTTTGATATGGATACAAATTAGTTTCCTACAGAAAAATAAATAGTTATTTTAAACTATTTTGAACATCTTTGATAAAAAATTAGATCTATGATAGCGCCAAAACTGCCTGATAATGAATACGAAAGACAAAAAGCTGTTGAAAAATATATGCTATTGGATACTTTAAGTGAAGAAAAATACGATGATATCACTAGATTAGCTTCATACATTTGTGATAGTCCAATATCACTAATTACATTACTTGACAAAGAACGAAATTTTTTAAAATCGCACCACGGCATTCCTTTTAATGAATCTCCAAGAGCAATTTCGTTTTGTGGCCATGCTATCAATTCTAATAGTGACATTACCATTGTGGAAGATGCCAGGAAAGATGAAAGATTTCATGACAACCCGCTTGTAGCAGAACATAATGCTATTTTTTACGCTGGCGCCCCCCTAGTTGATGCTTCGGGCTTTAAACTGGGTACGTTATGTGTTTATGATGTAAAACCAAGAAAGCTTACAAAAAATCAAATTGATGCTTTACTATCAATGTCCAAGCAGGTCGTTCACTTATTTGAACAACGATACCAAAATCACTTATTAAAAAAAGCACAAGATAGTCTACAGCAAAGAAATGAAAATTTAAAATCTTTTGCTGGCATTGTATCGCATGATTTAAAATCTCCATTAGCTAATA
Organism: uncultured Aquimarina sp.; assembly: GCA_947489195.1. GTDB lineage: Bacteria > Bacteroidota > Bacteroidia > Flavobacteriales > Flavobacteriaceae > Aquimarina. The sequence goes on from CANLCT010000013.1 coordinate 11,230, forward strand.
TAATATCGTTAACACAACTACTAGAAGATGATAATCAAGGAAATTTAAATGACGAATCTAAATTATACATTGAATATCTCAAAAGCTCTTCAAATACCCTAAAAGATTATATTGACGGGTTATTGGAATTTTATAAAAGTGACGAAATATCTAAATCTAACAAAGAAACTATCTCTTTTGATGCCTTAATTTCCGAACTAAAACTGATTATTGATCCCGAAAATACTATTGAATTAATCAATACCTCGAGTATAAATTGCATTACCGCAAACAAGTCTGCTGTTTTACAGGTTTTAGTAAATTTAGCTACAAATGCCATTAAGTACAATTCTAAAGAAAAGGTAACGATAGAAATTGATCTAAAGCAAGATGAAAATTTTCATTTCATAACGGTAAAGGACAATGGCGATGGAATTGATAAGGCACACATGGATACCATATTTGATCTTTTTTCTGTGGCTTCGTTAGCCGATAAATATGGAAAAAGAGGTACTGGGATTGGTTTGGCTACCGTAAAAAAAATTGTGCAAAATTTAGGAGGTGAAATAAATGTAAGCTCCCAATCCAATGTAGGAACAAGCTTTAAATTTTCGATATCAAAAAACTAACTATTTGATTTGATATAATTTTATAATTTTTGCGTCATCCTATTTTAAAAAAGTCAAAGAACAAATTAAAGAAGCACATATTATGCCTGCAAACTTGTGAAATTTGCAAAAAAACTTAAGATCATGGAAGTTAAATTTCACAACACAAAAAATAAAAAATTAACAAAACTAAATACGGTAATAAGTAAAAAGCTTCAACTATTAAATATGAGTTATCCTTATGTTGTAAAAGCAGACATTTTCTACGACTCGCACGTAAGTTACAAGGGAATTAAAAAATCTTGTGAGATTAAATTAAAAACATCGGGACCAGAATTTTCTGTAAATTGCTTTGAAGATAATTACCATAAAGCTGTTGAAAACACACTAAAAGTACTCGAATTTCAAGTGCATAATGCATTGCAATTCGCTACGGCTTAAATTTTTCACCATGCCTTTGCTTTAGTATTAGCAACACAAATCAAATAGTATTATTTTGCATATAATTATTACACATTCATATGGCGAAAAAATCAAAATATGCTAAAGCAGTAGGCTTGGCTCCCGGAACTATTATTTATACTGGAAATAAGACCAACGCAGATACATTTATTGAAGTTTTTGATTATACAAAATCAAGTTATGTATGTAATGAATTTAGCACAATTGACAATTGCTATGATTATAAACATACAAATTCAACCACGTGGATAAATATTAACGGTCTCAATAATACCGAAACTATACAAAAAATTGGTACGCATTACCAATTACATCCACTGATTTTAGAAGATATAACAAGTATTCATCAACGACCAAAAATTGATGAATATGATGATTATATCTTTACTGTTTTTAAAATGCTTTATTACAATGACAACAATGAACTAAAAGTAGAACACATAAGTTTCGTGCTGGGATCAAACTATGTGCTTTCTTTTCAAGAAGCTGATGGCGATGTTTTTGATAACATTCGTAATAGAATAATACAAAATAAAGGAATTATTAGAAGTAATGGTGCTGACTATTTACTCTATTCTCTTATGGATGCCATTGTTGATAATTACTTTTTAATAATAGAAACTCTTGGAGAAAAAATCGAAACCATTGAAGAAAATCTTTTTGATAATCCAGATAAAGACAGCGTTCAGGAAATTCAACAACTAAAACGTGAAGCTTTAAAAATTAGACGCTCTATTTTTCCTTTGCGTGAAGTAGTCAATAAATTAGATAAAACCACTACTTCACTAATACAAGATAAAACAAGAAATTATATTCGAGATTTATATGACCATACCATCCAAGTAATTGAAACCATAGAAATATATCGTGATATGCTCTGGGGATTAATGGATATGTATATGACTGCTACCAGTAATAAAATGAACGAGGTCATGAAAGTTTTAACCATTATAGCCACCATATTTATTCCCCTTACCTTTATATCAGGAATTTACGGAATGAATTTTGAACATATTCCAGAACTTAAATACAAGTACGGTTACCAAACACTTTGGGTTATAATGATAACTATATTTATAGGATTACTTATTTATTTTAAGAAGAAAAAATGGTTATAAGCGTATTTATCGCGTAGTATCTACAAACTTAGCATGATCTTGGACCGCTATTGGTTCATTAAATGACTCCGAATATACTTTGGTGAATTCTGCTCCAAAAAACAAAATTAAACTTGAGTATGATACCCAAAGCATAATAAGTACCACTGTACCAGCAGCCCCAAAAGCCGAAGCAGGGTTCATAGTACCAAAGTATACTCCTAATCCGTATTTGCCCGCGCTAAATAGCAAACTAGTTACAAAAGCCCCTAACCAAACGTATTTCCATTTAATCGTAATATCAGGTAGAATTTTAAAAATCATACCAAATAATACCGTTATCAAGCCTAAGGGTATAATAAAATTGATAAGATGAATAATCCACAATACTGCATCTGGCATATCCCCTTGTATCCAGTCGCCAATAGCAGAAATCAGCGCCGTTAATACTAAAGAAATTAAAAGTAAAAAACCAATTATTAAAATTAACCCTAAAGAAAATAACCGATCCTTAAGTAATTTCAAAAAGCCTTCCTTAGGATTTGGCTCCACTCCCCATAGATTATTTAGCGCTTTTTGAAGGGCAACAAACATTCCTGTTGCTCCATACAAGAGTGTAGCCACACCAATTATAATGGCAAATGCTGTTTGATCTTGTATCAGCGCATTTTGCATTAAATTATCAACTGTTACCGAAGCATCTTTACCCAATACACCTCCAATTTCATTCAAAATCTTTGTTCTCACTTGCTGTTCATCATAAAACAAGCCTGTGACTTGAATTACTATAATTAATAAAGCAGGAAAAGAAAAAAGTGCATAGTAACTAACTGCGGCACTCATTTGAAAAGGATCACTAGCCGTCCAATTCTTATAAGTTTGAACAATTAATTGAATTCCATTTTTAAGCTTCTGCATAATTCGTATAATAATTTATATACTACAAATCTCTACAAATACAAGTTACTATCTTAACTCATTTGAGTCTAAAATGAGCTGTTTTTTCAATAGAGTCCTAGTTTACTTTAAATGAACTAAGCATTAAGTATCTATTAAAATAACTTGCATACATGATAAACGACTTAATGCAAAAAAAACTAATATGCTTACTAGGAGTTTCATTCATTCAACTATTTATGTTTTCACAAAATTTACAACATACCACTAATAAAATAATTCCTCAAGCTATAGCCATAGAGGTTACAAAAGCCTTAAGTTACTATCCTAGCCTAAAAAAAACACCCATAGAATTTGAAATTAGAAGCGATATGAAAACTTCATTTATGAAGGCTCAACCTAAGTTTTTATCGTTATTTAAGTCAAAGAAAAATAGAACGTACAAAATATTAATTAGCGAAACCTTTAGTTTAGAAAATAAAGAGCTCAAATTAACTGCCATTCCTTCAAATGTTTTAATAGGTTGGTTTGGACATGAATTGGGTCATATTATGGACTACAAAGAACGTAGTACATTAAATCTTATCTGGTTTGGTATTCGGTATTATTTTTCTGGTAACTACATTCGAAAAGCGGAAAGAATCGCAGACTCCTATGCGGTTTCTCACCATATGAAAGATTACATTTTACAGACTAAAAATTTCATTCTAAATCATACAGAACTTTCCGAAAAATATAAAGCTAAAATTAAACGCTTATATGTTTCCCCAGACGAATTACTCAAAATTGTCGAAGATCAAGAAACCCAGAAATTGCTCACTCAATAACTCAAAATTATGGATACTATTTTAAAAAAATCACAAGATTATGTTTTTGAGTTACTCAAAGAGCAGTTACCCAAAAACTACATCTACCACACATTCCTGCACACACGTAGGGTGGTTGAAAGCGCTCAAGAAATTATAGAAGCATCAAATATAAACGAAAATGACGCACTAATAATACAGATAGCTGCATGGTTTCATGATACCGGATACATAAAAGATCCCAAAAACCATGAGGTTGAAAGTGCTTTAATAGCTAACAATTTCCTTTCTAAAGAAAACATTGACCACAAAACAATACAGAAAATTGAGGGTTGTATACTAGCTACCAAGCTAGCTGCAAGTCCAGAAAACTTTAATGAAGAAGTACTTAAAGATGCCGACACCTCACATTTAGCTAAAGACTATTTCAATAACGTAAGCGATTTATTACGCCAAGAACTCATGGTACAAGGCATTGCTACGTATACTAACAAGGATTGGCGAGAGCAAAACATTAAACTATTTACAGAAAAACACAAGTTTTATACAGAATACGCAATTTTAAATTGGGAAGAGAAGAAAAATAAGCATCTAAAAAAATTACTTAAGAAAAGGAATAAAGCACTTACCAACAAAAAAGAAGAGGCCTTTAAAGCAAAAGCCAAAGCCACTTTTAAAAATGATAATCCCGAACGCGCTATTCAATCAATGTACAGAGTAACATTAAAAAATCACATCAAGCTCAGTGATATTGCAGATACCAAAGCAAACATCTTACTCTCGGTAAATGCTATTATAATTTCATTGGCATTGGCTAATTTAATTCCTAAACTAGACTCCCCCACTAATAAGCATCTTATTATACCCAGTTTAGTATTAGTACTATTTAGTGTAGCCTCTATTATACTATCCATATTATCAACACGACCCAAAGTTACAGGCGGAGAGTTTACAAAAGAAGATGTAAAAAATAAAAAAGCCAATTTATTGTTTTTTGGAAATTTCCATAAAATGCCGTTAGAAACTTTCCAATGGGGAATCAAAGAGATCATTAAAGACAAAGATTACATTTATGAAATACTAACCAAGGATTTATACTATCTAGGCTTAGTACTCCATAAAAAATACAAACTATTAAAACTAACTTATATCATTTTTATGATAGGAATTATTTCTTCGGTAATTGTTTTTGTATATGCATTTTTCAATTTAGACCTTGCTCAAGCTGCTGCGGAACACTTACAAAAGCCTTGAAATTAAAAAGAATTAGAATAAAAAAAACTAGCTATCAGCCACTTAAAAAAATTAAATTATGGCACTCATAGGTTCAATTATAAAAGGCGCAATAGATATTAAACATGCATTAACTTCAGAAACTATACATTCTGAAGCACAACAAAATGTGTTAAAATATTTATTGGAAACTGCTAAGGACACTCAATTTGGTAAAACTTACAATTTTACAACGATTCTTGAATCTGATATTATACAGAAAGAATTTGCAAATCAAGTCCCCTATTTTGATTACCATCGAATGGAAAAAGAATGGTGGCACTTGCTTTTAAAAGGGAAAGAAAACATTACTTGGCCTGGCCTTGTGGATTACTTTGCGTTGAGTTCTGGTACTACTGGAAAAAAAAGTAAACGCATACCCGTAACGGATGAAATGATTGAAACCATTAGAAAAGCGGGTATTAAACAAATAGAAGCATTAGCCAATTTTAACTTACCTGCCGAGTTTTTTGAAAAAGATATAATGATGTTAGGAAGTTCTACCGACTTAACACAAAAAGATGCTCATTTTGAAGGAGAAATTAGTGGTATTAGTGCTGCTAATATTCCTTCTTGGTTTTCTAGCTATTACAAACCAGGAGAAAAAATAGCTAAAATTAATGATTGGGACCAACGCGTAAAACGTATTGCTGAAAATGCCAAAAACTGGAATATTGGAGCCATTAGTGGTATCCCCTCGTGGATTGAACTAATGATAAAAGAAGTAATTGATTACCATCAAGTAACTACTATCCATGATATATGGCCTAATTTACAAGTATACACTTCTGGAGGAGTTGCTTTTGAGCCTTATGCTAAAAGTTTTAATCAGTTACTAAGCCATTCAATAACAGTTATAGATACCTACTTAGCTTCAGAGGGTTTTATCGCTTTTCAGGCACGTCCTGAAACCGATGCCATGCAACTCATTACTGATAATGGTATTTACTTTGAATTTGTTCCTTTTAAACCAGAGTACATTTTGCCTGATGGATCATTGAGTCCAAATGCCCCTGTACTTACTATTTCGCAAGTAACCGCAGATCAAGATTATGTCCTTTTGATTAGTACAGTATCTGGTACATGGCGTTACCTAATTGGAGATACCATTGAATTTACTGACGTAGAACGAGCAGAAATAAAAATTACAGGGCGCACCAAGTTTTTCCTAAATGTGGTTGGTTCACAGCTATCTGTAAACAAAATGAATGTAGCTTTGCGCGAAGTTGAAGAAGAATTTAATATACAAATACCCGAATTTACCTTAAGTGCCATTCGTATTGATAACGAATTTTATCACCATTGGTATTTAGGTACAGACAACAATGTAGATAATACTACTATAGCCCACAGCTTAGATCAAAAACTAAAAGCAGCTAATAAAAATTACAAGGTTGCCCGCTCCAAAGCATTAAAAGGCATAAAAGTCAGCTGCATTCCACCTATTGTATTTAGTGAATGGAGTGGACATCAAAAAAAGAAAGGTGGTCAAGTAAAAATGGAACGAGTTATGGGCGAAGATAAATTTATTGAATGGCAAAAATTTGTTACAAGTCAATTGCAATAATGGAGAAGATTTAAAATTTAAAATCATTAAATGAAAAAATATAACTATCTACTTTTTACACTAGTATTTCTTGTTGCAGGCTGTGCCTTATACGAGCCTAAATACCGTGAAGAGTTTAACGAAGCTAATTTTAAAAATGTCAAATTACAGGATATTGAGAAAACTTTTTACTTAATTGGAGATGCTGGTTATGCGCAAGCAGGAAAAACTACCGATGCGCTGATGGCTTTTGAAACCTATTTGGCTAAGCATAAAGAAAAAGGAAATTACGCTATTTTTTTAGGCGATAATATTTATCCAGATGGTATGCCTACTAGTGATGCCAAAGACAGATCCATTGCTGAGCATCGATTAAACACCCAAATCAATAGTGTTAAAAATTTTGATGGAGAAATTATTTTTATTCCAGGAAATCATGATTGGTATAATGAAGGACTGGCCGGATTAAAACGTGAAGAAGATTATTTTGAAAAAAAATTAAGAGATAAAAAACTATTTTACCCAACGGATGGTTGTGCTTTAAAAAGTATAGACGTTTCTGATAAAGTACAATTGATAATTCTTGACTCGCAGTGGTTTTTAACCGATTGGAATAAGCACCCTAACATAAATGATAAGTGTTCCGAAATAAAAACTAGGGAAGCCATGTTTGAAGAAGTTGAAGGATTATTGAAAAAAAATCAAAATAAAACGATAGTTTTTGCACTTCATCATCCTTTATATACCAATGGTGTACATGGTGGACAATATGCGCCTGTAAAACATTTGTACCCAAGTCAAAAAAAAATTCCCCTACCCATACTAAGTTCTTTAGCACTTCAAATAAGAACTAGTGGTGGAGTTTCTACTCAGGACAAGCAAAACAAGCAGTATAAAGCCCTAGTAAAACGTTTAGAAACCTTAGCTAAAGGAGCAGAAAAAATTATTTTCACCTCTGGACATGAACATTCTCTACAGTATATTGAACATGAAGGTTTAAAGCAAATAGTTTCTGGAGCTGGTGCCAAAAACTCCTACGCCTCACTAAGTAATAATGGGTTATTTGCCTACGGTGGCCAAGGCTTTACTCGGTTGGATATATTGAAAAACGGGGCATCATGGGTCAGTTTTTTTGGTGCTAAAAATGGAAAACCCAAACTGTTGTATAAAAAAGAAGTCTTTAAACCCACACCTCAATATGATTTTACCAATCTAAAAACAATTACAAATACAAAAATTAGAACTTCGGTATACACTCCCGATGAAAATAGCGAAAAAAGTGAACTTTACGAAAGTGTTTGGGGAGATCATTATCGCGACTTATATTTTAAACCTATAGAAGCTAAAGTTGCGCTTTTAGATACACTTTATGGAGGTTTGGAAGTAGTACGTAAAGGTGGAGGACATCAAACTCGTTCGTTGCGTTTGAAAGATAAAAGTGGTAAAGAATACAATATGAGAGCACTAAAAAAAAGTGGTGTTAAGTTTTTACAATCCACTCTTTTTAAAAATAATTATGTCGAAGAATCTCTAGAAAATACACTTTCCGAGGATATACTTAAAGATTTTTATACGGCATCACATCCATATATTTTTACTGTAATCCCCGAATTATCGGATGCGATTGGATTGTACCATACAAATCCTGATTTATTGTATATTCCAAAACAACCTGCTTTAAAAGAACATAATTTTGAACATGGTAATGAACTTTACTTAATTGAAGAACGGCCCGAAGAACATCATATTGATTTAGCCTCATTTGGTAAACCGAAAGATATCGAAAGTACTGCGGATGTTTACAAAAGATTACGCAAAGACGAAAAATACCGAATAGACGAACAAGCCTATATACGAGCACGCTTATTCGACATGCTCATTGGCGATTGGGATAGACATCAAGATCAATGGAGGTGGGCCGAATTTGAACTAGACAATGGTGATCATGTTTTTAGACCTATCCCTAGAGATCGAGATCAGGCTTTTACTAATTTTGACGGAGGCTTTTTAGGAGCACTTAGGGGAATGATTGGTTTTACCAGACAATTTCAAGTATATGATAAAAAAATTTCTAATGTGCCATGGCTTAACGCTTCTGCATCTATTTTAGACAGGACATTAATTCAGAATAGTAGTCAAGATGTATGGTTAAAAGAGGCAAAATATATTCAAAAAAAATTAACTGATACTGTTATTGAAAAGGCTTTTGAAAACATTCCAAAAGAAGCTAAAGGAACCGATCTGGAAAATATTAAAACTAGTTTAAAAGGTAGGATTGACAACCTCATTGAAACAACTAATGAATATTACGAGTACCACGCAAGACTTGCTATAATCAACGGTACCGATAAAGACGATTATATTAGTATAGTGAGGCTTCCCAAAGGAAAAACTAAAATCACAGTACAACGAATTAAAGATGGTAAAAAATCAGATACTATAAGTAATAGAATTTATGATAAAAAGTTTACTAAGCAAATAAGGATCTATGGTCTGGATGATGACGATCAATTCAATGTTTCTGGTATACCCGATAATCCCATTCGAATACGAATTATTGGAGGACATAACAATGATACATACTCTATTGAAAACGGTAAAAAAGTAAGCATTTACGATTATAAAAGTAAGCCAAATACCATTAAAAAAGATGGTGGAGCCAAGTTTAAATTTACGGACAACTATCAAATAAATAATTTTGATAAAGACAACCGAGAGTTAACCACTACCACCATTTTACCGTTGATTGGATTTAACCCCGATGATGGTTTGTTAATAGGTCCAGTAAGTGTAATCACCATAAGTGATTTTTACGAAAACCCCTTTACGTTACAACACAGATTATCTGGGGGTTATTATTTTGCTACCGGAGGTTTTGACTTGGCATATAGAGGTGAGTTTGCAGGTATACTTGGAAAATACAACTTATTAGTTACAACTCGATACACAAGTCCTAACTATGCGGTCAACTTTTTTGGATTTGGAAACAATTCCGAAAATTTTGATGATCGCGATGATATTAACTTTGATTTTAATAGAGTAAAATTAAGTACCTATCAATTAATGTTAGGTGCTGTAAAAAATGGTCGAGATGGGAGTTATTTTGAATACACCGCTTCCGCAGAAGGGATTCAGATAGATAGAACTCCTGGCCGTTTTATAGCTGATTTTTTTGAAAACGAAGAAACTTACGAGCGCAAATGGTTCGCAGGTACTAATGCTACCTATAGGTATGAAAGTTATGATGTTGTAGTAAACCCTACTCGTGGAATGAAGTTTGAACTCAATGGAGGTACAAGAACAAATATTGACAATGGAAATACTTATGGGTTTATTAAACCTTATCTAGGTTTTTACAACGCCTTAACCAATAATAGAAAATTAGTATTAAAAACGAGTGCCATGAGTCATTTTAATATTGGGACTAATTACGAATTTTATCAATCCGCTCAAATTGGTGGAGAAAATCTATTACGTGGCTTTAGAAAACATCGCTTTGCTGGTCAAACAGCCTTTGCCACCAGTGCAGATGTGCGCTATAGTTTTAATCAATTTAAAACAAAGGTGTTGCCATTACAATTTGGTCTTTTTACAGGAATAGATACCGGCCGCGTATGGCTAGATAATAGTGAAGAAACAAATAAATGGCATACCAATTACGGTGGAGGTTTTTGGGTAAATAGTGCCGATTTTATTAGTGGAACGTTTAACCTTTTTGCTAGTAGAGAAGGACCTCGTTTTTCTTTCAATTTTTTATTTAAACTTTAAACTTATCTATGACTATTTCAAAATTAAATTACCCTCTTATTATAAATGGATTAATTATTTCAATCCCTTTCCAAAATAGCCCATCAATAAAAAAACTTTATAAAGCTAATTTTTTTAAAGATACCATTTTGGGGATCAATCAACAAATAGTAAGTTCTATATTCGTATATAATACTGCTAATAAAAAAAGAAACAATTTGAAAATAGATGCTCGTAATAAATCAAATAAAATATACATAGCCAACGTAAGTTATGTATTCTGATCGTGTGGTAAAGTTTTTTATTAACTTATCAAATCGCAGATATATGAAATCATTTTTTTTTACGATACTACTAATTACCATTACGACTCATGCCCACTATGCTCAATTATCAGATTTAGCACGTTTGGAGTATACTTATTTTCCGCAAAGAGAAAGTGACAATAGTTTTCAACGTTTACGTGCACTTGTTAGGGTGCCATTAAAACTAAACAAAAAAGGGGCATATTTAGTACCTGGGTTTGAATACAGAAATATAAATTTTGATTACGAAGATAGACCTATACCTAGTTTTAGTGTAACCAATTTAGATAATTTCAATTCATATGATCTTACTTTGGGCTATACGTATAAAATAAAAGAAGATTTGCGCTTTGCTGCCAAGTCAGGAGTGTTAATCGCTTCGAATTTTGAAGATGGAAATACTACTAATGATGATATTTTATATTCTGGAGGAGTTTTTTTAATTAAAGATAAAACTGAAGAAGGTCAAGCCAAAAAACCCTGGAGACTCATCGTTGGATTGCAATACTCTACAAAAGCAGGTCGCCCCTTCCCGCTTCCAATAGTTAATTATTATAAAAAAATCCATCCAAAATGGGCTTATGGCTTAGGGGTTCCTAAAACAAATATCAAATATTTTCCCAGCCCTACTAATCAATTACAAGCTTTTGCTACCCTCGATGGTTTTTTTGCTAATATTCAAAATAACAAAACTATACCCAATCGAAATGGAATAGGCACAGAAACTGCAGCTAGTATTTCCATGACCATTGCTTTAGCGGGTTTAGGTTATGAACATAGTTTTACGGAGCATTTGATATTTTATGTTTATGCTGGTTTCACTATAATAAATGATATCCGTTTAAGAGATGAAGACCAAGAAGATGTGTTTACCATTAATGATAAAAATAGCTTGTATATGCGTGGAGGTCTAAAATTTAAAATTTAAAAAGGGAGCTAATTTACTCCCTTTTTAGATACATAATTACATGTATTTAATTTATTTCAATTGAAGTTACTATGGCTTCATTAGTTTTTTTGGGAAGTGTTATACTCAATATCCCATTTTGATATGTGGCTGATATTGCTTCCTTATCAATATTTTCTGGAAGTTTAAATATACGCTCAAAAGAAGCTGCCCAGAATTCCCTCCTTACATAATTGTCTTCTGATTTCTTTTCTGCCTCGGCTTTCACAATTAATTTATTTTCTTTGGCATCAACTGTAATAGCTTCTTTATTAAATCCTGTAGCTAAAAGCTCTATAATAAATTCATTGTCGTTTTCAATAACATTCACTTTAGGCGCTTGCAAGTCCATGTGTTCGCTAAATGAAGGCGAAAGTGTATTATTAAAAACTTCATTTACCAAATTTCCAAATCCTGTAAACGGTAATAAATTAGTGTGTGTATGACCATTTAATGTTATTCCCTTATTCATAATATTAATTTTTAAAAGTTATAATAGCATTTAAACAAATCATATACCATTAACTTTTAAACATTAAAACACTACAAAAAAATGTCAAAATGACACAAAATACCTAATAATTAATGACATTTTGTCTATTTTGACTATTCTTTATTGTTTTCATCTTCTACATCATCGACAAATAGTTCTTCTCCCACGACTTCCACACTAGTATCACCTAATATATCCTCAACATAAACCATTTTAACAATAACCATTAAAATAGCAATTACAGGTACCGCTAAAATTAACCCCAGCATTCCTGTAAAAATTCCTAAAACAACTTGAGCTATTAAAATCATAGCCAAAGGAAAGGCAATCATTTTATTTTGAATAAAAGGAGTAATTACATTGCTTTCAATCGCTTGAACAACTCCATAAAGAATGACTACATATAGTGCGGAATTTCCATCTAGAGTGAGCGCCAATAAAAAAGCTGGAATTAAAGATAATATAGGTCCAAAGTTGGGAATAAAAGTGATTAGTGCTGCAAATATTCCCAAAGTTAATGCTAAAGGAATACCCAAAATAGCCAAACCTACACCTGTTAAAATACCAACAACTAACATGGAGAACATTTTACCTAATAACCATCTTTTTAATGTATATCCTAGGGTTAGCAACACCTCCTCTACTCTTTTTCGTTTAGGTTTAGGAAAGAGTATGATAATTCCATTGGTGTACATATTAGGTTGAATCATAAAAAATAAACCTAAAAAAACTATAATATAAATATCTGCTAATCCACCAAAAAAGGAACTGAAAAAGATAGTAATTTGCCCGCTCCCTTTATTTAATTTTTCTCGGTATTTTTTAATTTCGTTTAGAGCAAATGCTCCCAACTTAGTGTTATTTAATTTTTGTTTAGCTTCTTCGGTAGCCAATGGTAATTCTTTTTGTAGAACATCAATTTGATCAGATACTCTGGATGAAAGTACCAAAATAGACACAATGCAAACACTAAAAAACAGAGTTACGCCTACTCCTAAAGCAACTTTATTGTTCAAAGGAATCTTTTTTTGAATAAGCGAGGCTATTCCTTTAAAAAAAGTAGCTACAAGAATACCTGCTAAAATTAATAGAATCACTTTAAAGCCTTTTAGTATTAAAAAAAGACAACATACTATCAAAACTATTATGCAAGTTGCCTTTATGATATTTTTACTAAAATTGCTTATTGCAAATGTGTTGCTTTCGTTAGCTTTCATTCTCTTTTGGGAAATAAAAAACGGATACCCAGTTTTTCAACTCTAATATCCGTTATATTAATAGTGTTGTTACATATGCTGTTGTTAATCTACTGCATCTTCAATATCATCTGCCGCATCTTCTATACCATCACCAACGCTTTCTACAGCATCTTCTACTTTTTCTTTTGCGGTCTTTTCTCTACAACTAGTTGCAAATGAAAACAAGAATATTGCTGTTACTATCGAAATAATTGCCTTTTTCATAAATTTTACTTTTAAAGTTAATTTTTATCCTTTTTTAATATAAGAGCAAATGATAAAACAATGTAAATGAAAAAAAATATCTGAGGTAAATCTCTAAACTCAATCAAATTGGTAAAACCCAACATAATTATGGAAATTAAAAATATAAATGTCGTTAACAAGTACCTTTTCATTTTGTTTACCTGTTTTATTCACTCTTTATACTAACAAAGGTGATTCAATACAGTTTAACAATTTTGTGCAATTAGCATTTATTTTGACTCAATAAATAAATTGGCTAATAACCACTCATAAACAAATCATTTTTAATAGCAAGACTTATATTGCAAAAGGCTAGCAATTGAGTTATTAAATTACATTATGTTCTTTAATTACCACAAAATCTCCAACAAATTTACAAATCTTCTAAAAAAATCATTTTTTTCTTAAACCAAACTAGAGCAATACTGTTAGTAACTGTATCAATTTTGTTACTCCAAAAAGGCATTCTTCACTTACTTTGTATCCACTCGAAAATGTAGATAGAAGGAAAAATAAATGAAGGAATTAACAATCACAAGTACAAAAAGTGATAAGATTTTAGTACAATTAAATTCTTATTTAAATGGAAATTTAAATAAGAAATGGGGAGAAACGGTACTGGAATTTAATAATGAATATGGCAAAGGTCAAATTCGCTGTATCGATTTTGATTGGGGTGTTTCACTGATGGATTATGATGTGCATTTTACCGAAAATGTAAAAATAACCTTTATTTCAAGCGAGGTAAAGCCTATTGAATTTGTTTTTGTAAGTGAAGGATCCATCACATATAAAAGCGATGTTGATAATGTAAGTCATTCATTTGAGCGCTTTCAAAACATTATTATTTCAAACAAAAAAAAGGCTAAAGAAACTTATATCTTTCCTAATAAGGTCACTGTTAAGGTCAATTTTATTTACGTCATTAAAAATTTGTATGCTCAAAAAAAGAATAACAACTTAACCTATTTAAACAAAAAATTGCTCACTACTTTTAAAGACATCGATTCAAATAGTGTATACAATCATTTCGGTAATTTTAACCTTAAAATAGCCGATCAAATAAGACAGTTAAATACATCTGACAATACAGGTATAGTACGTACATTATCTATTGAAGGTCAATTAAATTTAATATTGGCTATGCAAATTTTGGAACATAGCAACTCCGAAGAAGGTCGCAACCTTCCAGAAACAATGTCTAAGGATGATATTAAAAAAATTCATGATTTGACAGGTTTTATTATAGACAATATATCGGAGCCCTTAACTGTCGAAATATTATCAAAGCGTTCTGGATTAAGTCAAAAAAAATTACAATCAGGCTTTAAACTTTTACATTCAAAATCAGTAAATGAATATGTTAGACTCATGAAATTAGAAATTTCAAGAGATTATATAAAAAATACTACAGATTCTATTTCTGAAATTGTTTATAAAATCGGGTTTAGAAGTAGAAGTTATTTTTCTAAAATATTTTTTGAACATTATGGAATACTCCCTACTGATTATCGAAAAAAACAAACTTTAAAATAAGTTAAGTATTAAATAAATACCGAATAAAGTCCCTTTTTATTGCGATACGGATAAGGAACCCCCTCATATTATTGTATTATTGAACTCAGTCAATGAACAATTATGAAAAACCCTTATCCGTATATTTTAGTATCCATTCTTTTTTTACTGACCTACTGTTCTGCCATTTCGCAAAATGAAGTTCCTGTCAAAGTCCAAGAAAACTTTGAAAAAAAATATCCAGGAGAAAATGACCCTGATTGGCACATAGATAAAAACGGAAATTTTGAATCTCATTTTAAAATAGATGGAGAAAAATACAGAGCGGACTTTTCACCAAACGGAAATTGGATTGAAACAGAAAATAATATAAAAAAGAAAGAGCTTCCTAAAGCCATTAAAAAAAAAATAAATAAAAAATATAGGGATGTCAAAATCTACGAAATTGAAAAAGTAGATCATTTTTCAAAAGGAATATTTTATGATGTAGAACTTAAAATTGATGGTAAAAAGAAAGATATTGAGTTTAAAGGTGATGGATCCGTTATTAACTAGTATTTATTCATATGAGTCACTCTTTTTAGTAAAATAGCTTATTTTAAAGTAGAATAACGTTACGGATAATCTCAATAACGTTAATGCTTAGCATACAAATCCTGTAATTTTACATAACAAATAAAATTGTTTTTGTCAGCATTAAAATGTGTTGACATTAGTACATAATTGTTATGATAAAAAATTCAAATACCCTTTCGCAAAATCATTTGGATTTAAATGAACTAAAAATTCATTTAAAAGGAACAGTTACTGAATTGGATGATTTTAATGTTCTTGAAATAGATAACACTATCGGAGCTGGAAATGTTAGATTTTACAACTTGCAAGAAGGAGTAAAGGTGTATGATTTTGATTTGTTTTTAGAAAATGATTTGTCAATCCCCATTGATTGCTTATCAACCGAAACATTGCAATTTTTATATTGTTTAGATGGAGAATTTAAACATCAATTTGATACTACCAATAATACGGTTGCTATTGAAAGGTTTCAAACTGCGGTAGCTCACAGTGAAACTGGTATTCACAGCAAAATACTGGTGCCAAAAAACAAAAGACTTTTACTACATATTATATTGGTTAACAA
The DNA here is from genome assembly GCA_947489195.1 of uncultured Aquimarina sp. Taxonomy (GTDB): domain Bacteria; phylum Bacteroidota; class Bacteroidia; order Flavobacteriales; family Flavobacteriaceae; genus Aquimarina. Next base: position 27,528 of record CANLCT010000013.1, read on the forward strand.
AGCCCAGTATTTTAAAGCGTTTAACGAGGATACGTGTGATTTTAATGAGCAACTCAAAATAGTACTTAATAAAATAGAAAAACAACCCAAGTATTTTCATGCTGGTGGGTATAATTTAAAAATTGCAGAACAACTTAAGCTCCTAGTTGGACTTGAGCACGCCCATGATGTTTCTGAAAAACTGAGTCAAAAAGGAAGGTATTTTATAATTTTAGCCATTCAAATCAAACAATTTCATCAAGAAATAAACAAAACCACCAATTCTAGTGGTTTATTAAAATACGAACTGGCAAAAATTTTTGAAATTGGTAATTTTATACGCGAAGTTCCCGAATTTCAACACTCTATAAAATCATTGGTAATTAAGTCTGGTTTATCTCCTGCAAAACTCCAAGAAGGTTTCCGATACATGTACAAAAGAACCGTTTCGGATTACATTAGAAACGTACGTTTAGAAAAAGCGGTTTTACTACTCAAAACAACTGATTTAACTATTTCAGAAATTGTGTACACTATCGGGTTAACCAGCAGAAGTTATTTTTGTAAAATCTTCAAACAAAAACACTATTGTAGCCCTAAAGAGTTTAGAAAAAAAATGAAATCCGAAGAGCTAACTTAAATTTTACATTATAATTTTAAATGCGTTCATTTTAATTGTTTTTGCATAAACATTAATCATTTTTTCTAAGGTTATTTACAGTCTTATAAATATGAATGAATTATACCCAAAAAAAATATACCCTACTTTTTTTAATCGTACTTAGTGCTCTAATTACGATTCATTTTTTAGCCAACTATTTTTTAGTCAAACAGATTGACCATTTTGTTTCTGATAAAGATATTGAGATATATTATGATGATGTTTCAGTTAACCTATTAACAGCTTCAATTTCATTTGTAAAACTTAATCTTAATACTAAGATTACTACATCTACTAAAAATAGTTTACAGTTGAGCATACCACAATTAGATATAAGTGGACTCAATTATTACCAACTTTTATTTAAAAAAGCAATTGTGCTCAATAGCATTCAATTGACCTCACCTGATTTAAAATTTTTTAAGTATATAAACACTAAATCCATCACTAAAAATAACTCTACAAGGCCAATTACTATCAATTCTTTTGTAATTAATGGTGGATCTTTTGAACTATACAAATCGAAAAAAAACATTCCAGACCTTAGTATTCAGAACATGGATACTAAAATTAATGAGCTTGGATTATTCCATCAAACTGCAGACTTTCCAGTTACATATACAAACATTGAATCTAAACTAAGAGGGATAACTACCAAGGTGGGTAATTGGGAAAAGCTATTTATTGACACGGTAACTATAAACCCTAAGGCTATTTACCTATCCAATTTAAAGTTAGAGACAATTTTCAGTAAAAAAACACTTTCTAGCCATTTGAAAAAGGAAAGAGATCATGTTTCGCTAGTAATCCCGAAAATTCACTTTAGTAGATGGTTTTTAAAAAAAATTGAATCTAAAAATACTTTTGGAGCCGAAAGCATAATTGTGAAAAATGCAGATTTGAATTTATACAGAGATAAATCTGTACCAGACAATACTAAATATAAATCGCTATACTCCGAAAAAATTAGAAACCTTGATTTCGGTATTGATTTCCCTAAAATTAGTATCGAAAACGCTTCGATAAATTACGAACAAAGACTAGAAGGTAATGAAAAACCTGGCAAGCTTTACTTTGAAGATGTAAACGCTGTTACGAGTCTTTCTAATACAGAAAATAAAAATTATCAAATTAAATTAGAAGCAGAGGGCACTTTTATGGGTAATGCTGATATTGCTTTAAACACAAAATTTAAATCGCTCACAAGTGATGAATTTATGGCTAAGGGCAGTATCAAAAATTTTGATGGAAATTCCTTAAATACCTACTTAGAAAAAAATCTCAAAACCCGAATCAAAGGACGTGCCGACGAAATTTATTTTACTATCACTGGCAATAACAAAAGAGCTGCTGGAGATATTAAAATGAAATACACCGATTTTAAAATTGAAATACTAAAACAACACAGCCTAAAGGTTAATAAGTTTTTAAGTGCAGTTGGCAATTTACTTTTAAAAGAAAAAGAGGATACTACCGCTTATCATTATGGAAAAATTGATACAGAAAGAGACCAAACCAAATCATTTTTCAATTTTTTATGGATAAGCCTTAGGGATGGATTAAAAGATATAATTACAAATAAAAAAACATCAAAAAAATAGTTGAAATGGAAATAAAAAAAATTATCAAAAAAAAGCGCTTATGGATACCCTTATCTCTAATTGTATTGCTCGTTGCTTTACGATTAGCCCTACCCTACCTAGTTAAAAATTACGTGAATAAAACTTTATCAAATATTGGCAATTATTACGGTAAAGTCGAAGGTATTGATATCTCATTATATAGAGGTGCTTACACCATTAAAAATTTGTACTTAAACAAAGTAAACGCTCAAACACAAGTTCCTTTTCTAAATTTTAAGAATACAGATATTTCTATACAATGGAAAAGCTTATTAAAAGGAAAAATTGTTAGTGAAATCGAAATGACCGAGCCCAGTGTTATCTACGTGTTTGAAGATCAACAACAACCCACAAATGAAAGCGAAACCGAAGTTGAAGATTGGTCAGAAGCACTAACCAATTTAGTTCCTATTGATATAAACCGACTACAAATAACGAATGGTAATTTAGCTTTTGTGCAAGTAACTACCTCCCCAAAAATTGATTTACAAATGAACGCTGTAAATTTAGAACTTACCAACTTAAGAAACATTGTAAGAGAAGGAAACAAATTACCTTCGGCATTAAAAGCCACAGCCACTAGTATTGGTAATGGTAAAGCTACATTAACTGGAAATTTGGATGTAGTTAAAGCTATACCCGATATGGATATTTCTTTTTCTTTAGAAAATGCAGATATTACTTCATTAAATGATTTTACCCAACACTATGCGGGTATTGATTTTTCATCAGGTACATATGAAGTGTATTCTGAAATGGCTATTAACGACGGCTTCCTAAAAGGATATGTCAAACCCATTCTTACGAATACAAAACTTATAGGCGAGGATGATAAATTTTCAAAAAAATTATGGGAAGGCTTTGTTGGCTTTTTTAAATTCATATTTAAAAATCAGCGAAAGGATACACTGGCTACCAATGTTGAGTTCGAAGGAGATTTGAACAATGTTCAAACTAAAATCATTCCAACTATAACCAATGTACTAAAAAATGCATGGATAAAAGCTTATAAAAGCATGACTGACGATAGCATAGACTTTAAGGATGCGGCTCCAGAAACTAACAATTAAAATAATTTATAAAAGTATTTGGATTTATCAAACGCAACAATACCATAGTACATTTATAATCACTAATTTAGATTTTATAGACACTTAACTTTTTTGAGCGCAAGAAATTATTAATAAAGTTAAGTTAGAATATTCCATTTATACATCTTTACAAAAAACTATAACTATGTCAATATTAACTATCATTTTAAATATTTTTTTACCACCAGTTTCTGTTGCCTTGCAAAAAGGAATAGGAAAAGATTTTATTATTAATATCATCCTAACACTACTAGGAGGGCTGCCTGGTATGATTCATGCTTTTTGGGTAACCAGTAAACCTTAGAACAAGCAGAATAGTTACTAATTAATTATTTATAAAAGATTCTAAAATTTTTATAATGTTTGAACTCTTAAGATTTGATCATAAGCACATCAAAGACCTTCAAGAATTGCTTTGTATGACATTTGGTGCTGAACGAAAATATTTTGAAACAGCAGAGCGAGTGCAAATTGCTGAATTTTCAAGATTTTTATACTTACAAAGCATTCAAAGAAACCAACTATCTAATAAACTTATTGCTGTTTTTGCAGAAAACAATATTGTACCCAATATGACATATATTAATAAGGGTAAAAACCAAATAAGTGGGTTAGATTTAAAGCGAATATTAGAAGATAAAAAGTATAGCATTTACATAAAAGAATGTATGGAACTTGATAACTCTTTAATACAATTATGTAAAAAGATTTTAAAAAATGATAAGCTCTCAGCATCTATCTTAGATGTAATAACTAAAGAGCTTAATTTTTTAATTTTGCATAGCTTTAAAATATCCGAACTTATTAATAAATACTCAAGTCAAGGTATTAATTATAATAATGAATCCCTTAACTCAAACAGGAGAATGATGTAATTATCGAATACATTTATCTATACCCTATACTTAATTCACTTAAAAAATTAAACATGAATGCACAACCGACTTTAATATGCATACCTGACATTAGCGGTTTTACCGAATTCATGAGTGATACTGAATTTGAATTGAGTGCTAAAGTAATTTCTACTCTACTTAACAAAGTAATATATGCTAATGAGATTGGCTTAAAACTTTCGGAAATTGAAGGTGATGCTGTGCTGTTTTTTAAGCAAGGAGAGCTTCCTTCTTTTAGTAAACTAGTTGATCAATGCAAGTATTTTTACACACAATTTTACAAGGAATTAGACTCGGTATATAAAAGAAATGAAAACCACGCAGAAAGTGGTAATATTCATAAAATGCTTGGATTAAAAATTATACTTCATTATGGTATATCTGTAGGATCAGTCGCGATTGGTAAAAACATCAAGCTTATGGGCGAAGATGTAATTACAGCACATCGTTTATTAAAAAATAAAATTAGAATTGATGAGTATTTACTCATATCTGACAGTTTGCTTTCGGAATATTCAGATCAAGATATAGCTTCTTGTTTTGATTGGGCTCCCTTAAGAGAAAAAGACACTAGTTATGAACATATAGGTGATGTAAGCTATAGTTATATTAGTTTAGAACCACTGATAAATTAATTTTTTTTTTGATATAAAAAACTTGACTTTTACTTACTAAAGTAGAAGTCAAGTTTTTTAAGGTACCATACTTAGTTAGGCATTAACTACTTGTTCTTCATGTTTACCTTCAGCTATTTCTTCAACTAGCTTATCAATAAAATCTGGCAAATCTGCAGGTTTTCTACTGGTTACTAAACCACTATCCACAACAACAGATTTATCGACCCATTTGGCTCCTGCGTTAATTACATCGTCTTTTATACTATGGTATGAGGTCACTTCTCTATTCTCAATCACTCCTGCACTAATTAATAACCATGGTGCGTGACAAATAGCCGCTACAGGCTTTCCACTTTCGAAAAACGAACGAATAAAACTTAATACATTTTCATTTACTCGCAACAAATCTGGATTGGCCACACCTCCTGGTAAAACCAAAGCATTATAATCTGCTTCGCTTACATCTTCAATTACACGATCTACCGTGATCGATTTCCCCCAATTATCACCATCCCAACTTTTAATTTCACCTAGTTTTAATGAAATAATGTGTACCTCTGCCCCAGCTTCTTTTAACGCTTCAAAAGGTCGAAATAATTCTGATTTTTCAAATCCGTTGGTAGCTAAAATTGCTACTTTTTTGTTGTCTAAATTCATGTTGAAAAAATTTTATATTTAAAAAGCATCATTGCTTGTTATATAAAATTATTAGTAATCTGATTGAAAAAATAACTGTATCGATTTACAAAATAACGCTATCAATTTGAAATAAATGTTAAAAAATGCGCCTCCAAGAATGTCTTTTTTTTGAGTTCGAACAATATCTAAAGGAGCACACTAAAACCCCTGTGCATACATAAATTAGCTAAAAAAAATATGATAACAATAATACTACTTATAACCGCGATTTCAATTGGATTTGGTTTACTAGCTATTTTTGGCTTAGAATATAGAGCAATAAAGAAATCTCTCAATAAGATTTCTATAAAGTCTGAAAACAATACTAGCATAAAACGTTTTTAAAATTATTACTACGATGAAAATGCTAATAATAGCTCTATTTGTCATTGAATAATTAAAACAATAAAAGCTACTCAAAATAATGAATAGCTTTTATTGTTTTGTTTAATTTTAAGTAAGACTAGAATTTTTTTAGTATTTTATTTATTAGTACCGACAAACCGTATTTACCAGCAAGCTGCAACAACGGCGAGGTAATAAAACTTGAAACACTTAATTGACTCGAAGTAATATTTTTTAGCGCTTTTATTTCTTCCACAGCTATTTTACGTTTCAACTGTAATATAGTCAAGTCTTTTTCTATTTGCTCAAAACTAGTATAATTCATTTTTTTATTTTTTTTGGATAAAAAAAGCTTTGCTTATTTTTTTTATAATGTGGCTATCAATAAGTGGTTTTCTTAGTAAATAAATTAGCGTACTTAAAGCAAATAGTATTAATGCCGTATAGAGTAGTGCTAAATTATCGTTTTCTAGATAATCTCCCCAAGCCAATACACCTGCAACAATTACTAATATCAAGCCCATAAAGCAAAGACCACCTATAAGTAAAATTTTGGCCAGCAGTGCAAATGAAAAAGACAACTGTTGAAACACTTTTAATTCAATATAATCTTGGGTAGCATCAATATAATCTTCTCCACTTTCGGTGGCTTTTTTTGATGCTAATTTTACCGAGTCAAGTACACTCATAACTTATTGAATTTACGCTGTTAAACTAGAAGTGCTTTTGTTTGAAGTTTTTCTAATTTGCTTATTTTTTTCTTTTAAAAGTGCTAATTTGTTTTCTAAAGTGGTTATTAAATCTTCTGCTTTGTAACTCGTGTTATTTACTATGCTTTCCACTTGCTCATCCAGCGTTTGAGTTTTTGAATTGATACTACTCACTACATTATTTTTTAAGTGATTAGTCTCGTCAACAATTTTTGATTTTAATGAATGGGCTTCATCTTGAATTGTATGTTTTAAGTTTTCAGCTTCATCAGCTAATTTATTGGTGGCTTTTGTTGCCTTATCCTTAATTAAATTTCTTGTAACTTTCCCTTTGTTGGGAGCATATAACATGCCTAAAATAGCTCCAGTCGCTAAACCTGCTAATATTCCAATTCCTTTATTACTATTATCACTCATAATTTCTTTTTTAATGGTTACTACTCAACTAACTATACAAATATGGCTAATCTATTCAGTTTTTATTAGCTCGATAAAAAAAGAACTGTGCTGCATAAAAATCTCTTTTTAATTAAAAGCCTCCAATTACAATAGAGGACTAAAAAAACGAGCACATCCCTCGATCAAACGCTGTTTAATGGATCGAGTTTTAAAAGATTCTAGATCTAATTTTTCACAAGATTGACAATCTTCTAAAAAAATTGAGTTAAGTTTGCTGGCGATTTTTTCATTATAAATTAAAACATTAGTTTCAAAATTGTGTTCAAAACTACGGTGATCAAAATTCCCCGAACCTACTGAAGCTACCTCCGTATCTACTACAATGACTTTACTATGAGTAAATCTTCCATCAAGTAGATAGATCTCCACTCCTACTTCCAACAATTCTTCAAAATAAGAAAACATGCTATAAGTTGCCATTCTAGAATCCGTTTTTTTGGGTACTAAGATTCGAACATTTACCCCACTCAATGCCGCAATTTTTATAGCCTGTAATAAAGATTGATTGGGCACAAAATAAGGATTGGTAATACTTATGCTTTTTTGCGCAATATTTATAAGCATCAAATATTGCTGAAGTACAGAAAGTTGCTCAGAATCTGGACCACTAGCCACTAATTGAATATCCGTATTCCCTTTTTTAGATTGTTCTGGCAAATAATGATCTCCCAAAAGCAGTTCTTCATTACTGGCAAAAAAATAATCTTTTATAAATACACGATGTAAACTATTAACAATAGGACCTGATAATTTTAAATGCATATCTTCCCATTTACCTAAGTCATCCTCAGCATTTATATACTTATCAGAAATATTCATCCCTCCTGCAAAGGCAACTTTACCATCAATAATTATTGCCTTGCGATGATTTCTATAATTCATGGTAAACAAAAAACTTCCATAACGCAACGGCATTACTGGAAAAACACTAGCTCCTAAAATTTTTAATTTCTTTAAGGTACTACGCTTAGCATGATAACTACCAAAGGCATCGTATATAATACGCACTTCTAAGCCTTCCTTTATTTTTTGTATTAGTAATTGAGCTAATCTGTCCAATACTTCTCCTTCTTCAAAAATATAGTACTGCAAGTGTATAAATTTTTGAGCCTGAGAAATGGATTCAAAAATGTAATCATAAGCCAAAGCTGCATCATCCAAAATTTGCACATTATTATGGGCTAAAACTTTAAAATGAGTTGTTTGCTCAATTAAACTGGCAAGTCGTTGTTTATTGATAGCCTTAAAGATAACTTCTGACTTAGTATTAACATCGCTATCGAAATTTTTATCATACAATTGCCTCTTGGTAGTCTCTTTTAATTGAAAAAATTTGAATTTTCTTCGGTTTATACCCAAAAACAAGTATAAAATAACTCCCACAAAAGGAAAGAATAAGACCAACAATAGCCAACTAAAGGATCGTGTTGGTCTTACCCCAAATAATATAATAACCACAGCAGTAGGTAAAGCTACTATTAAGTGTATGGTAAAAATAATCCAAAACATAAATAAAATTAAAGTAAAAACGGATACCCTGTAAAGATATCCGTTATAATTTTAAAGGTAATCATTATTTATACCCTGCGTCCTCTTATCAATGAAATTATAAATAAAATTAAAAATAAAAAAAAGCATATTTTAGCTATACTTGCAGCTCCTGCGGCAATACCTCCAAAGCCCAAAACTCCTGCTATTAATGCTAATACTACGAATGTAACTGTCCAACCTAACATAATTTTTCGATTTTAGTTAATTGTTAAGTTTTATACTTAACTTATACAACAAATTACTTTAAATAAATACATTTTAGTTAACTGTAAAAAAATAATGATTGGTTCAATAAAAAGTTTTTAGCGTAACTATAGTAACTTTATTTATTTTTGTAAGGCTTTTATATAGCTATCAATTAATATTTTGAATAAGTTATTGAATCTTAAAATAGTATGACTAAAAAATTTCAAATTACCGATAAAAAAGCCAAAAACATTGTCATTGGAATGGCAGAGCACTTCGGTATTGACTATGAACATGATATTAATGAATATTGCATAAGAATTCCTGAAACGGAAGGTTCTGGTTACGTAAAAGCAACTATTTTTGACTGTGGTATAAGTGTGATTGAAGCGGATTACCTTATTAAACAGCCATTCAATTTTAAATTAGAAAACGATCTTATCAATCCCTTAAAATTAATCTTTAACAGGAAATCAACCTTTATTCATAAATTTACTGGTAAAAAAGAGGCTCACGAGGTTAAAAATCTCGAAAATATGATCGCTTCTGCCTCTCCGAAATTCCCTCATGACTTTTCAATACCTGCCAATAATCCTATATGCCTATTTAGCTTAGAGATTAACCGAAAAAAATTCGAAAATTATATTGAGGATTTTTTAAGTGATATGAATGAAGATTTAATTCAATTATTTAGGGATGTAAACGGTCTAAATGAATTTTATCACAAATCCCAATTCAGTTTGGAAATTTCTGAATTAATCTCTGATTTTACCGACTGTGACTTAGAGGGATTTATGCGTTCTGTATATTTGGAAAGTAAAGCTAAGGAAATATTAGTGCTCCAATTAGAACAGTATTTAGATGATTTAAACGAGCCCGAAAAGCGTAAAATTCTCAGACAAGCCACTATTGAGAGCGTAAAAAAAGCCGTAGATATAATTAAAACTGAAATAGATAGTATTGATAATGTATCGAAATTGGCTAAAAGAGTTGGACTGAGTGCAAATTCACTTCAGCAAGGTTTCCGTGTGCTGCACAAAGTTTCGGTAAACGATTTTATAAAAAATTACAGGATTGAAAAAGCCAAATTACTTATTGAAACTACAGCACTTAACATCACTGAGATTACGTATCAAATTGGTATAAATTCGCGCAGTTATTTTTCAAAATTATTTAAAGAGAAATATGGAATAAATCCAAGCCAATATTACGCTAAAGTCCGCTCAAATAAAAAAGATGATACTATTTCTGCGTAACGTAATTTACGTATAAACAATTTTGTTTTATAGGTAATTGATCACCTACCTCTATAAATTATTAGTAAAGTTCGGGAAGATTTTTATACACTACTGGTTCTAACATGCTATTATAAGTTATTCCCATTTTATAGAGTTCTTTGGCAATGGTATGTGATTTTAATTCTAACTGACTATCTTTTTCTAAAAGTTTAGTGATATCATTGTTTGTTGAAGAATTTGACACCCAAACATCTTTTTCATTTTTTGATAAAATTTTCGGTGAATAGTCGCTCAAATTTTGAATTTTTTTTATTGATGGTTCTACTTTATTTAAAAGGATGCTAAACGTAATAAAGCCATCTGCAAGTTTGTTGTAATACCCTGCCAAGTAAAACGGCTTTTTGTTTTTGGCATACACATAAAAGGGAAAAATTTCACCCTTATATAGGTAAGTCGTAAAAAAACCAGTAACAATAACTGCACATCTTTTTAAATTAACTGAATCTTTAAGCAAGGTATTGGAGATAAAATCTTTTTTTTCGATAGTTAATGTATCAATTATAGTTTGAAAAACCTGCCAGTCTTCATGATAATTGTCTGGCAAAAGGCCCCATATACCATATTCAATTTCTTTATCATTATCCGAAATAATTAAAGGCACTATAGTTTCTTCAAATCCTGTAACCACTGGATTGGATACATAAATATTTGGGTATTTTAATGGCATTCCAACATGCGCTTCCAAAGTTTCTCTAGCTGCTGTATTTGATATTTTATACTTCATAATTGTAATAACAAAGTAACATCAACTTTCGCGTTACTTATAGTCCTATAAAATTTTTAATGTACTCATATACTGTAATAAAATATATTGCCTTTTTATTGAAATCAATTATTATGCTGATCATTAAAGCTATTAAGCGTTGTAATATACTACTGCCTAAAAAACAAAAGTAACTTACAACGCTTACATCTAATAATACTAAATTCTAGCTATTCAATTTGATTGAGCAATCCTATAAAATTAGTTAATCTCTTCTAAAGATTTAACTGTTGCTAAGCTATTTTGAATCATTGACAACTGACTTTCTATAATATTTTTAGCCTGTGCTGAAAGATATGTTTCATTTAACACCTCTTTGTAATCTTCTACAGCCTTTTTTTCACCACGAATGGCTTCCTCAAGTATAGCTTCGTTACTATCAACAGAAAATGTAGTTTTCAGATCCATCCATACACGATGAGCAGAACCTTGCATGCTACCCTCAGTTTCGGTGGCATCTTCTCCTAAGGAGCCAATAACTGCTTTTAACTGATCGGCAAACATTTCACGTTCTGTAACCTTTTTATCAAAATATGACTTTAACAAAACATCTTTTACATTTTCGCATGCCATTTCATAACCTTTTTTTGCATCAATAGTTCTTGCTAATAATTCATTTACTTTGCTTCCTGTTTTTTCAGAATATGTTTCCATTTTTACTTGTTTTGTGTTTTACTAACTCAATAAAGATGTGAGTTATTTACATCATCTACGCCAAAATTATTATAATAACATACTGACTATTAATTCAAAAAAAAGATTTCTTGACTCTAAAAATGGCTTTAACATATTTTAACTAACGATCAATGAATAGCTAAGCGGTAAGGCTTTCAATGTTTTCTAGAAAATTACTTTAATCATTTACTTTACACATAAACAATATCACTAAAACGAATGCGGCATAACCAAGGCTGGAGTACAAATGCTTTCTGAAAATAATGTATTTGCCTATTAGTAAATGAGAACGTATAGCTACCTTTTGAGCTAACAAAAAATGATTATCAATCATAATTTTGTGCTATATAAATTTAAAACCATATGAATATGAATTATTTAAATATGAACAAAGAAGAGGTTGAACCAGTAGTAAACAAGTTAAATATCTTATTGGCTGAATATCATATGTATTACCAGAAATTAAGAAATTTTCACTGGAACATCGTTGGCAAAAGCTTTTTTGATTTACACGAAAAATTTGAAGAATTATATGGAGACGCCAGAATTAAAATTGATGAAATTGCTGAACGTATACTTACACTAGGATACCATCCAGTAAGTCAATATAGTGATTACATGAAAATTGCTATAATTAAAGAATCTGATTCTTTGATAACCGATCGAGAAATGGTAAAAATCTTATTAACAGATCATTCCACATTGCTTGCTACCATGAAAAATGTAATTAGCAAAGCAGGGCCTATTGGAGATGAGGGAACAATAGATATGATAGGTGCTTATATCCGTGAGTTAGAAAAATCTAGTTGGATGCTTAACGCTTGGTCAAAAAAGACTGACGAAACTTTAAATACATTAAGTATTTCTAAAATAGCTTAATAAAAACTTATGAAAGAAAACGAAATTATAGAAAATGCAAAGAAGCCTTTAGAAATGATATTAGGTAAATTAGGTGATTGGTATCAATCGCTGATTATTAATTTACCTAATATTGCGATTGCCATCGTTGTATTAATTATTTCATATTTACTTTCGCGATTAGTATTTAATTTAACCATTAAAGCTACAAACAATAGAATAAAACAAAAATCTGTACAGCGATTAGTAGCCAGAGGATTAGCTATTGTTGTTGTTTTGATGGGTTTATTTTTAGCACTTGGTGCACTTAACTTAGGCAAAACGTTAACAGGCTTGCTGTCTGCTGCAGGTGTTTCTGGTATTGTTATTGGTTTAGCATTACAAGGGACTTTATCAAATATGATCTCGGGTATTGTGCTTTCTTTTAGAGAAAATATTCAATTAGGCAATTGGATTGAATCTAGCGGATTTTCGGGTGAAGTTACTGATATCAATCTTAACTATTTTGTACTGAAGGAAGCCGACAACAATTATGTAGTTATTCCTAATAAAACAATTTTAGAAAGTCCTTTTAAAAATTATTCACTAACTACGCAAATGCGTATAACCATTGAATGTGGTGTAGGTTATGGAACTGATTTAGAAAAAGCGCAGCGTATTGTTTTAGATATCATTAGTACATATTTTAACCAAAAAGATATTGGAAGAGAATCCGAATTTTATTATACCGAGTTTGGCGATAGTTCAATTAATTTTATTTGCCGTTTTTGGGTGGATGGAGAAAGCAGTTTAGAAAAATTACAAGCCAAGAGCAAAGCAATTATAGAAATCAAAAAGGCTTTTGATAAAGAAAATATTAATATCCCATTCCCTATCAGAACATTGGAATTTAATGACAAACTGAGCCTAAAAGCCTCAGAGAATAATAAAAATTCTATATCCATTAATTAGAATCATAAAATTAACTAGCATACAAGCTAAACAGAGCATTTATCTTTAATAAAAAAACGTAAATTATGAATAACGTATATGAATATACAAACGTAAGTGGAAGCGAACGTTTAGAATCTTTTTTTGAAAGTAAAATAAAAAAATTAGAAAAAAAATACCCCTTTATTACTCGTGCAGATATTTTTTTTAAAAAAGAAAATACAAATAACGGTACTAATAAAAACTGTGGTATTCGGATAAGCGCTCCAGGACCTAGACTTTATGCCGAAGCTACCGAAAATAGTTTTGAAGAAGCTATTACCACTGCCATTAAAAGCTTAGATGTACAGCTAGAAAAAAAGAAAAGTCTATTCAATATTAATTAAAATTCTTATTCATAACCGAAACTATGGACTAAAATACCATAGTTTCGGTTATGACTGAAAGTCACCATCTTTTTAAACATCCATTTTTGCTCTTAGCTATTAGCAATAGAAATTTGATAAATACATAAGTGCCAAGAGCTAAAAGCTAACTACCAAGAGCTCTTTGTCCTATTTTTAAAGACTTTATTTATCTATAAGCTACTCTACCAAATTATTTTTAATTCAAATTGATGAACGTTTTTGAAAAAAGCTCATTCTCTGTAAAAAAAATTACACTCATATTCGTTATTGGTGTAATTTGCTTGTTGAGTATTTCTTTACTTGCTTTTAGAGAACTCCTTGCGCTAAAAGATTCCTATACTTGGGTAAATCACACCTTTAATGTTGAAAATCATATTAGAAAAGTTTCTGGCAATATTGATGAATATTACATTCAAAGACTACAATCCGCAGATAACAATAGCATTAAAAATATTAACGAATTAGCTACAGAACAAAAAATATACATTGACTCCATACGAAGCCTTACAAGTGATAATTTATATCAACAACAGAATAGTATCAAATTGGCTGTATTGACCAATGAATTTTATAATGACTCCAATAGTATAAGTAATTCTAATATTGAAATCTTATATAAAAAAACTCAGCATTCTATTGATATAATGCTACTCGAAGAACAACGTATGTTATTAAAAAGGCAAAAAACTTTTGAAGAAAAAACACGAGCTTCTCTCATATTATTCCTAATAGTTATTATTGTTGCCATAGGATTTTTCACGTATAATTATATACGAATCAACAAAAATAGACTTGAACTTCAGCATACACAACAGTTTTTAAATAGAATCATTTCAAGCACAGATAATATTACCTCATACTTCTCTCCGATCTATAATGGAGATAATGAACTTATCGATTTTAAAATTGTTTTTACTAGTGAAGATATCAAAGAAGTAATTGGTAAGAAATCTACAAAAATAAGAGGAAAATTAGTTTCGGAAGTATACCCTATTCTCTTTAAAAATGGGGTTTTTGACATATTAAAATCTTGTGTTGAAAATCCTGGAGAACTTAAAAACTATGTGCGCAAATTTAACTTTATTGGCGAGGATTTTTGGTTTGATAGTTCGGCATTAGAACTTGATGGCGGCGTAGTTATTAGTTCTAAAAACATTACAAAGCTTATAACTACCGAACAAAAAACAAAAAAATTAAACAAACAACTTACTAAACAAAACAAAGCTTTAGTAACTAGTAATGAAGAATTAGAAGCGTTTAGCCGAATTGCTAGCCATGATTTGCAAGAACCTTTGCGTAAAATACAAATGTTTGTTGATCGGGTTTTTGAATCCGATATGGATAATTTATCCAGTTCTGGAAAAAAATACTTAGCAAAATCTATGGATGCTGCCGATCGTATGCAAAATTTAATTAAATATTTACTCACTTACTCCCGTGTAAATCGAAAGGACGCTAAATTAACAACAGTTGATCTAAATACAATAATTAACTCGGTAAGTACTGAATTTTTTGAAGCACTTCAAAATTCAAATGCTGTAATTACTACCGAAACACTTCCTGTAATCAAAGGAGTAGCATTTCAGTTAGAACAACTATTTAATAATTTAATTTCAAACTCAATAAAATACCGAGATACTCACCGACCTTTAAAAATTAAAATTAGCAGTAAAATTGTATCAGGTACTTTACTTCCTAAAACTATAGCAACCAAACCAGAAAAAACCTATTATTGTATTGAAGTTAATGATAACGGTATTGGGTTTGATGAACAAAACAGAACTCATATCTTCGAAATATTTCAACGCTTGCATCTAAAAGACGAATATTCTGGCTATGGCATTGGTCTGTCTATTTGTAAAAAAATTATGCACTCCCATGAAGGCTATATTAGTGCTTATGGAGAAAAAGATAAAGGTGCCACTTTTCAGCTATTTTTCCCGAAAAAAAACCTGTAATACTTTAATTCAAATAGTTGAATTAAAAAAACAACAAGACTTTTAAGTTTACATTTAGTATATACCCTATATCCTTTTACAAAATCACACAAAGTGTGACTAATTATTGTTGTATTTTAATCAAAATTATTTGATAGAGCACACATTTGTTTTATAAGAGTTGAAATAATCCATTTTAAAAAAGAAGGAATAATTAACTTTACCAAATAATTTTAAACGAATGAATAATTTGTTTAGCTAAAAGTATCGATGAAATTATACCTTAAATACGACATTAATAAAACTTTTAAAAGTGTGCTTGAAGAGCAATTAAATAAACTTGAAATATCCTATCAAATTAATGGATTAGGTGAAGTTGAATTTGTAGAAAGTATTAGTATTGAAAAAATGAAAGAATTGACGACACTTCTTTCTATTTATGGTATTTCTATTGTGAATGATCACAAAACTCAAATGGTTCAAAAAATTAAAGATCTAATTACCGAGGCTATTAACTCGAATGAAAAAGTAACTACTAACTTTTCCACCTATATAGCCGAAAATTTGGGTTACTCCTACGCTTATTTATCTAGTCTATTTTCTAAAACAACTTACACATCAATCGAAAATTATATCATCATAACCAAGGTAGATAAGGTTAAAGAGCTTATTACCGCTCAACATTTAACACTTACAGAAGTTGCACATCAGCTAGGTTACAGTAGTGTAGCACATTTATCTGGACAGTTTAAAAAAACTACAGGATTAACACCTACCCTATTTCAAAAAATAATTAAACAACGTAAAAAACTAGGATAAAATGGTTAGAGATACACTACACATAGTTTTAGTTGATGATGACGAAGACGATAGAGACTTTTTTAGAGAAGCTATTGAAGAAATTGATATGGATACCACTTTGTCGATGTTTGTAAATGGCCAAGAATTTTTAGATCACATTACCATACCCAATCAAAAACTACCTCAAATCGTATTTTTAGATTTAAATATGCCCATTAAAAATGGTTTGGAATGCCTAAAAGAAATCAAAGAAAATAATCTTTTAGAAAAATTATCGGTAGCTATTTATTCAACATCATCTTCTGAAGAAGATATTGAACGTACTTTTGTGTTAGGAGCCAATGTGTACATAAACAAACCCAATAGTTTTAAAAAATTAAAAAAAGCTGTTGAAGAAGTATTAAAAGTGAATTGGCAGTACCACACTTCAAATCTTAATAAAGAAAATTTTTTATTGAGAGTATAACTGACTAAGCTTACATTTTTTTTGAAAAAAATTCCATATCAATATACTTTCTATTTGGTATTATTAATGATTTTAAGAATAACCGATTGGGTTAATTCTTAAATCAAATATTAGTTATATTGCAATCAAACCTTTCACACAATTACAACAAATTGTTAGTAAAAAATAGTTCAAACAATTTATGTTAGACTTTAACAACCATAGTTTTCTGAATGAGGTATTAAAATATTCTGAAGGAATGATTTCATTCTTTAAACCAGTGTATACCAAAGATCGAATTACAGATTACGAATTATATTTTTTATCTGAAAATTTCAAAAAATATATTCACTTAGAAATTGATTTAATTTTACACAAAAAACTCTCCGAAGTATTTCCCGTAATTTTTCAAAACGGAATGTTCGAAATTTTCAATTCGTGCATGAATAAAGCAGATTTTGAAATAAACTTTGAACGCAGAATAGACTTTTATAAAAATAAGGTATGGTTTGAAAATAAAGCCATTAAGTACAACGAATATATTTTATTAAGTTCTAAAGAAATTACAAGACTTAAAAGCGCTGAAACTAAATTAAAGCAGGTATTAAAAGATGTTGAATACAATAACACCATATTAAATGATTCCGAATCCATATCAAAAACAGGCAGTTTTAGATGGAATCTAAAAAAAAACTCTTGGCAATTTTCAAAAAATATGATAGCATTCTTTGACCAATTTCAAGTTACTGCTAAGCAATACAATAACTTGGGCGTTTTTAGCTTATTAAACGATACTGATAAAGAAAAATTAACTACTGAAATTGAAAATTTTAATTATTATAAAAAAATTGAAAATTTTAATTTTATAGTAATCAACAAATTAAAAACCACAACTTATTTTTCATTAAGAGCTGGTTTTTCACCTTCTAAAACAGGACCTATTTTATTAGGTGTTATAAAAGATATTACTGAGATCACCAATAATGCACTTTTGCTAAAAAGTAAAAACTCTGAATTAATAAAATCAAATGAAGAATTGGCTTCTTTTAACCAAGTGGTAAGTCATGACCTGCAGGAACCTCTAAGAAAAATTCAGATGTTTATATCAAGAATAAACAGCGAAAATTCTGAAGAAAAAAATAAAAATTACCTCAATAAAATTGCCGATACTTCAAATAAAATGCAACAACTTATTAAAAGTATTTTGCATTATGCTTCATTAGACGCTAATGAACACAAATTTGTGGAACTGGATCTTACTACTATAATTAATGATACCATTGATGATTTAGATCAACAAATTGAGGATGTACATGCTAAAGTTGAAGTAAAAAATCTTCCCTTTGTTAATGGGGAATACCACCTTTTAAAACAATTGTTTAATAATCTTTTAAGCAATGCCATAAAATACAGAAAAACCAATAAAGATTTAATTATTAGTATTGAAAACGAATATTTTTTAGAAGACACATTAAATATTAACAATAAAATTTGCTTGTCTAGTAAAGATTATCATAAAATATCAATTAATGATAATGGTATTGGTTTTGAACAACAATTTGCTCCTAAAATTTTTAAAGTCTTTCAAAGGCTTCATAACTTTTCTGAATCTAAAGGTACTGGCATTGGCCTAGCCATAGCCGAAAAGGTAATTAAAATTCATCAGGGATTAATTGATGTAAGTAGTCACCCTAATCAAGGCACTTCGTTTTATTTATATTTACCTAAAAACGCTTAAGTATGGACAATCCATCTTCATTATATCCAAAAGAAATAAACTTAACTAACTGCGATAAAGAGCCCATTCATCTGATTGGTCATGTACAAGATTTTGGATACTTAATGGCTTTGGATAAAGATGTGTATACCATCAATTTTATAAGCGAAAATATCTTAGATATCCTTCCAAACTCTAATAAAGCTATCAGTGATTTGGCTATTGCTGATTTTATAAATGAAACTACACTCAACAAAATTACCAGTGATATTTCTAGCGAAAAATCGTCCCAACTAACTACAACTATAGATACTAAGGAGTATACACTGATTTATCACCTCAGCGGTTCACAATTACTATTAGAACTTGAGCAAAAAGTGATAACTACCGATATATTTAAGTATCAAGAAAATTTAACGCTTGCCATGAGCGAACTCAATGCTGTGGAAGATGAATTTTCAATGTGTGATAAAGCAGCGGAATTAATTAAAAAATTTTATGAGTACGATCGGGTAATGATCTATAAATTTGATGCGCAATGGAATGGTCAAGTCATTGCAGAACGTAAAGAAGATGAATTAGAAAGCTGGCTAGGATTGCACTACCCTGCAACCGATATTCCGCAGCAAGCCCGTAAATTATTTTTAAAGCAAGGAGTCCGAATTATTGAAAATGTAAGTTCAAAACCTGTACCGATTAGAAGTATGGGAAATGCTACTGTTTTGGATTTATCTAGGAGTGAAACACGTTCGGTTTCTCCAATTCACATCGAGTATCTAGAAAATATGAAGGTAAATGCCACCTTAACAGCCGCCATTATTTTTCAAGATGAATTATGGGGATTAATTGCTTGTCATAACTATAGTCCAAAGTTTATCAATCATTTTCAGCGTTTATCTTGTAAATTTATAACGCAGGTTTTTTCTAGTCAGTTAGGATTACGAGCTGCCAACTCTTTACTAAAAAAAGTAAACACCTCAACCAATGTACGCTCTGTACTTATTGAACAAATGAGTCAAAATTGGGATATCCATGCAGGTCTTTCTGGTGGTAAGTATACTATTCTAAATATTACCGAGGCACATGGCGCTGCCATTTGTATCAATAACAAAATAACTACGGTTGGAGTTACACCAAATGATCAAGACATTATAGCACTGATAGAAGCTTTTTCTAACTCCGAAAATTCTGGAGTTTTTAGAACTTCAAATTTAGAAGGTGATTTCAATAAATTTGCTACCATAAGCGATATCGCTTCTGGTGTACTAGGCATATTCATTTCTAAAACTAGAAAAGATGCCTTGTTATGGTTTAAACCAGAAGTATTGCAAAGTGTTAATTGGGCAGGAAATCCTGAAAAATCAGTTATTCAAGAATCTAATGCTAGGATTTCACCTAGAAAGTCATTCGAAAAATGGTCGCAACAACGTAGCGGTCACAGTGATTCATGGAAAGATTATGAAATTGCAGCAGTAAAAGCTTTAAAAGAAAATATCTCTGAAATTATTATTCAGAAATATGACGAAATTACCGAACTCAATCAAAAACTTAAAATAGCCTATAAAGAGTTAGAGGCCTTTAGTTATAGTATTTCGCATGATTTACGTTCTCCGTTAAGAGGTATCGATGGATATGCCCAAATTATAAAAGAAGATTATTATGCTACACTTGATGATTATGGTAAACAAGCTGTAGAAACTATTATTAGTTCAACTGGTAAAATGAATTTGTTGATAGATGATATTTTATCTTTCTCTGGATTAGGAAAAAAAAACACTAGCATTACTGAATTTGATATGAATCAGCTGGTCAAAGAGGTACTCAACTACTTACATGTAAAACAAACCGATAATTATCCTAATATACATATATCCAAATTACCAAAAATTTTTGGAGACCGATCCATGATTTTTCAGTTACTCACAAATTTGATTGGTAATGCTATTAAATATTCGTCAAGAGTATCCAATCCAACTATTGAAATAGGCTATGTAAACGACACCTTTTTTGTTAAAGATAACGGTATTGGATTTGACCAAAAACATCATAAAAAATTATTTGGTATTTTTAGTCGTTTGGTCAATGATGATTATGAAGGCAGTGGTATTGGTTTAGCAGTCTCACACAGAATAATTGAAAAACACAACGGCAAAATTTGGGCAGAAAGCGAACCCGATAAAGGCGCCACTTTTTATTTTACTTTAAATACAACTAATGAAGACTAAGTATATCTTATCTATTGAGGACAATAGTACCGACATCGAATTAATGAATCGTATTTTTAAAAAACGAATCGAACAATGCGAAGTCAAATATATTCAAGATGGAGAATCAGCTATTCAATTTTTTGAGTCTCAATATTTTGAAGACCATCCCCCCAAATGTATTTTACTAGATATTAAACTACCTAAAATGAATGGACTGGAAGTATTAGATTATTTTAGAAATAAAAAAAAGATAAAAAATATTCCAGTGATTATGCTTAGCTCATCGGATAGGCCCGAAGAAATTGAAGAAACTTATAATCTAGGAGGAAATAGTTTTATTGAAAAACCAAAGGATTTTTTAGACCTCAAAGAAAAATTACCAACTATAGTTAACTATTGGGTTAATTTTAATAAATAATATGTTACAAGAACTTAGAGCAGCCACTAAACCAATACACGATAAAGCAGAAACACTCTCTTTAGCTAGTAAAATTATCGATCACACTATTACCAAAGATGAATACAAACAATTGCTTTTACAACATTTTAAAATTTATAGTGCTGTGGAAACCTTTGTAATTAAAAATAAAGCCCTATTACCAAATCCAATATGTACATATGCAGGTAAGCTTAAGTCTTCAAAATTAAAGCAAGATTTAAAAGAAAACTACGGCATTTGTGAATTTGATCTACCACAAATTACTCCCATACAATTGCCTGCAACATTACCTAGTATTTTAGGAGCACTTTATGTAATTGAAGGCTCGATGCTCGGTGGGTTATTGATTAAAAAGAATTTACAAGAATGTGTTCAGCTTAATTTTATAACAGAGCATTATTTTTTTAATGATCATACCAAAGATGTAATTTCAAAATGGAAAAGCTTTTGTGCTTACATAGAATCTACTTCTTTTGACAAAGAAGAAATTACAATGGCTACTTATGCTGCCGAAGAAACCTTCACAATTTTTATCAAGAATTATATAACATCACAAAAGAAGTTGTAAAACCCTTTAACAATATTTCTTAAGTTTTTTGCTGTATTTTCAACCACAAAGCACTTAATTTCAGTAAATTAAACCCCTTTTAAAAGTATTAATAGTTCGTTCTACATCATTAATACCGAATAAGCTTAGCATCCATTTTCTAAAAACTGTATAACGTTTTCCAAAAATCGTGTAACAAAATACAAGGACTACTCCTGTAACTTTGTAAACACAAAACAAAAAAACTCAAAAAAACAATATACCATGGAAAACGCAATAAAATATACTGAGGTTAAAACATATTTCACATTATTAGAAGAGCAACTTCAAGGTCGTTTTGAACAAGTTTACGGGGAGCAAATTATGAACATTAATAACTTAATTGCGAAAGGAACCGTAAAAGCTGTAGAAGTTAGAAAAAATAAATTCTACTTTGAGTTTGATTTAGAGGTTAAGAGAGAATTCAGTCTTGAAATACCACCTAAAGGATACAACGCAATCAACTTTTTATATTGCGAAAATGGTCAAATAGATCATGCTTTTGGTGAGTCAAATGTATACAACACTATTAATGAATTCCAAACGGCAATTGTAGCCCACAAAACACAAAAAACCGTTTTAAGGTTTAGAGCAAATTCAAAAACAAATTTTATTATAATATCTGTTTGTAATCAAGGTGATACTAAGCCTTCACCGATGATTGCTACGATACATTCTTTATTTACTAATAAAATGGAGAATAATAAATTTGCCTATTTTGGATCAATAAACTTGAAAATTTCCGAACAAATAAGTGCCTTAAAAAATATTACTGAAACAGGTATCGTTAGAAAGCTGTTACTAGATGGCACAGTCCAATTAATATTAGGTATGGAAATTAAACATCACAAAGAAGACCTTGCTAACAGAACAGTACATTCGAGTTCCTTAACTCGTAGAGAACTAGTGATCATTAAAAAAATTGGTGAACGTATAAAAAACAATGTTGCAGATCAATATAGTATAGAAATATTAATGGATGAAACTGGAATTTCTGCTTCCAAATTACAAGAAGGCTTTAAATTACTATACAATAGAACAGTAACAGACTACATTAAAAATTTGCGTGTAGAAGAATCAGAACGTTTAATTTGCGAAACAGATTTAAATGTATCTCAAATAGTATATACCATAGGTTTTAGCAGTCGTAGTTATTTTTCTAAAATATTTCGTCAAAAATATAGATGTAGCCCAAATGAGTATCTGAATAAGCGAAGAGTAGCCGTATCGGCATAAAATATATTAGTTAGTTTTATTTATTAGTTGGTTTGACCCCTTCATTAACACCATTGTGCTGATTGAAGGGTTTTTTATCTACGTTAGATACATAAAGTGATTAAAAAAAATCGCGTATCTCTTTTTTTTATACAATTCATACATTAAAAAATAGTTCAACCACTTCTATTAAAATGGTTTAGTGGTGTATCCTTACAATAAAACTTCATCAAGTTTTTAATATGTTTAAATAATACACTATTTCATAAATTGACTCAAGTTTAGCTTTGTAAAATTAAAAATCTCACCACAAACGAAAGTAGTAGTGAAGTACATACACCGATCGATAATGTGATTTAAGAATTTTTTAAATAACGCCTTTTACGTTCCAACACTATTCCCATATGATAAATATCCTTTAATAAAGCCCTATGAGAAAATACGGTATCTTCACTCATTTCAATCATAGAATTTTCGAATGTTTCAGCATCAAGATTAAGGTAATTCCCAAAAAATAAGGGATTGAGCTCCCCTTTTTTTTACTTATCCACAGTTAATTGTCCTTTTTCATTTTCTGGCATAATTGCCAATATGGCGTATATTATCGATAATAAACAAAAAACACTCACTACAGTCAATACTATAAACTTAAAACTGTAAAGTAGTTCTTCATCAATTAGTTTCCCAATTAAAAATGATAAGATAATTACGTTGATTGAAAGTATTATTCTTGCCTTTCTATCTACCATTTGGTTTAATGTGTTATGGTTTCTGGACGTGGCAGTTAACATACTAGTAAATGATTTATTGGGCTTCATCAAAACATTTCAAGTTTAATAGTTTATAATAGCGTGTAATATATTTCCATTTTGGAATAATGAATTTAATAAAGTTTTTAACAAATCTGACCTTATATATTAATAACATATATATTTTGTTAATTTAGCTTAAAACTGTGCCTATGCATATAAATACTTGTCTTATTCATATTGTTATTATATGCTGCTATTTTTTTACATCCAATGTGCATTCTCAAAAAATCACAGCAATAGAAGGCAGTTTTGGTATTGATAAAAGTAAAAAGATTATTGTTTGGCACAACAAGAATATGGACTCACTTTTATCGAAATATAAAAAAGTTGATAGTCTAAATTTTGAAGAAGATTTTGCTATTATTGACTCTTCAGCCACGATAAAAGACTCCATTAAGATTAAATTAAGTAATCGAAACGAAATTTATTCACTTTATGTAACCAAACTTCCCGTAATTCACATTACTACTAAGAATACTATTGTTAATGATCCTAAGGTTCCTGCCAATATAACCTACTTTTATCAAAATAAACTTATAAATAATTTAACTGGAATAGAACTCCGCGGTAATATATCGCTAAACTTTCCTAAAAAAAATTATGATTTAGAAATTTGGACAGATAGCATAACAAAAAATTCAAAAGATGTTAAATTTCATGGTCTCCGAAATGATGATGATTGGATACTAGATGCTATATATACCGAACCGCTCCGCATACGATCTCATTTTGCACAAAATCTTTGGAAAAAAATCCATAAACCTCAGTATCATCTGGAAGCACCTAATGCAAAAAGTGGTATTGAAAGTAAATTTGTTGAAGTTTTTAAAAACAACACTTATATAGGCTTACATACACTTTTAGAGCCTATTGATCGTAAATTACTTATGTTGAAAAAAAGTGATCAACAACAAGTTTATGGTGAATTATTTAAAGCTTCTGCCTATGAAGGTGGTCCTTCATTTAGCAAAGCGCCACCTTTTAAAAATATTTTTCCGCATTGGGCTGGTTTTCAAATGAGATATCCCGTGATTGATTACAATTCACACTGGGACGATCTACATACGTTTGTAAATCTAGTTGTAAATGGAACAGATAATGATTTTATTAGTACTATTGAAAAATGGGTAGCTATTGAAAACATTATCGATTACTATTTGTTCATAAACTTAATAAGAGCTACTGATAATTTAGGGAAAAATTATTATTTAGGAAAATATGACAAAGGCTATCCTTACTTTTTTATTGTATGGGATCTTGACGGTGTTATGGGAATAAATCCAGAAGGTAAAAGAGCCCCTAGAACTAAAGATATCCTCAGTAATGGTTTGTTTGATCGCCTTTTAAAACTTAATCCCAATAGATATAAAGAAAAATTAAAATCCAGATGGCTAAACCTACGTGAAACCGATTTTAACGATACTAACCTATTAAACCAAGTAGATAAATTATATACTAAATTCAAAAATGAAAAAATTTATGAAAGAGAAGCTATGTTATGGCAAAATGAGTCAAACCAAGAACAGTACATTTACCTTAAGGAATGGATAAAGGATAGAACTCATTTTCTTGACTCCTATTTTAATGAATTATAGCTTTAAGGGAATCTTAGCACCAAGATCATCAATAGTAAATTCCTTACCATGTTCGATAAGTAGACCCTTAGTTTTGCCAGAGTACTTATCCTTTCCATGTGATACATCAGTTCCTATAACTTTCCCATTAAAACTCATTGCAATAGTATCTACGGGCGTATGACCAACTACTATTTTATCAATAGTGTAATAACTCAAAACACGATCAAGAGCTTCTATTTTTATTTTCAAGTAGTTTAATCTATTCATAAAATAACCTCGATACCAAAAAGGTCCCTTAGGACTGTATAAAAAATTTATAGTACTATCACTTTCTAAGTTTTGAGAATAATAATTTAATCGTGTTTTATTATTTATATCATGTAATGATAATTTATATTTTAACAAATCTGAACTAAATCCTCCATGAACAAATAAATACTTTCCTATTTGTTCCACAACATTTTTTGTAGCCAACCATTTGCCTAATTCAGTTTTGGTTGAATACATATACTTTATCGCCTTCTTTTTATCTTTTTTACCGCTAATATCCTGAGCTACTTTAATATATTTTTTTCTGTTATATTTATGATTACCCTGAAAATTAAGCACTTCATGGTTTCCTAATATAAAGTGCACTACTCCACCTCTCTTTTTAGCTTGAAATTCTAACTTATATATTAACCACAATACTTGTGTTACATTTTTACCACGATCCACAAAATCACCAACCAATACTAAATGTCCATTATCAAAGGTCCAATTATGATTCGTATCCATAATTCCATTTGAAATAAGAAAACTTGAAAATGCATTGTATTGACCTTCTATATCAGAAATAACCACCAACTTTGAAGGCATATCGTAATGAGTCTTTGGAAATTCATATTTTGACTGCAGGGCAACATTAAATTGATCATCATACCTATTATCTACCCTTACCAGTACAGAATCTATACCATGACTATTGGCCATTACCAATTGATTTTGATGATTCACCCTATACAAAGTATCTCCTACGATATATGGCCCATCTTTTCCATTATACTTCAACAAGTCCTTCTTTTTT
Source organism: uncultured Aquimarina sp. (assembly GCA_947489195.1). Lineage (GTDB taxonomy): Bacteria > Bacteroidota > Bacteroidia > Flavobacteriales > Flavobacteriaceae > Aquimarina. The sequence goes on from CANLCT010000013.1 coordinate 54,056, forward strand.
CCTTTTTTACTGATAGTATCTCTTAATTTCAAGCTATTTGAAATAGTTTTTTCTTGCGAATAAGAGGTGTTAAAAAAATATAAAACACAAAAGAGAACCAAACAAAGTATATTGATTGGAGTTATTTTATTTTTTCTATTTATTCTAATCAAGTGAAACATAATATAAATTGAAGGATATGTAAAATTAAGTAAAATCAAATTAGATTCAATATCATTATTTTTTTGATATTTTGAATTATGATAATTCAGCAACAAGTTTTACCGTTAAGTGAGTATAGTTCTTTATACGATTTAATCGTTCCTAAAGAGATTTTATTAAGAAAGATTAACGATTTGATTTTATAGGACGTACAAACATAGAAAGTAATGATGGTGTAAAGCAGATAGGAAATGTTACTTTTGAGGAACCAAGCTTATAAAAAGATTAATTGAAAATTTTGACCTTATAAGTATTTTTAGTTTAAAATAATATTCAAATAAAAATAACAATGAAAGTAGTATTAGGTATAGATATTGGAGGAACAAGAACCAAACTTGGGCTAGTTTGTGATGAGGGTAGAATTCATAAGGAAAAAAGCTTCTCTACAAAAGATCACAATGATTTCGATAGATATATAGATCAATTAACTCAAGAAGTAAATACTTTAATTGAGAAAGATGAAATTTATGATGTTATTGGAATAGGTATAGGAGCACCTAATGCATCAAGCAAAAGAGGAACTATTGAAAATGCCGCTAACCTAAATTGGAAAGGTTCTTTGCCTATTGTGAAATCATTAGAAAAATATTTTAATGTACCAATTAAATTAATGAATGATGCAAGTGCAGCTGCTTTGGGGGAAAAGTTATTTGGTGGAGCAAAAGAAATGGATGATTTCATTAGTGTCACTCTAGGGACAGGCTTCGGTGGAGGAGTATTTTGTAATGGTCAGCTCGTTGATGGTTTTGATGGTTTTGCTGGAGAATTAGGTCATATAGACATGACCATTGGAGACGGAAGACTAACTGGTTTAAATATTAAGGGAGGGTTAGAAGCTTATGTTTCGGTCACTGGCTTAAGAAGAACTGTATCTCACATGCTTTGTTACTATATGAATGATAGCCCCCTTAGAGCAATTTCGTATGACGACCTTACAGGCGAAATTATATCCGATGAAGCTAGAAAAGGTGATTTTATTGCACAACAAGTATTTGAATATACGGCTGAAATTTTAGGTTCTGCATTATCAAATTTCGTGGCTTTTACTCAACCAGAAGCCATCTTTATGGCAGGAGGTTTGACTAAAAGTTCTGATCTATTATTGGAACCAACTAAGAAATATTTAGAACAAAATTTATTAGAAGTTTACAGAGGAAAAGTGAAGCTTTTAATTTCTCCGCTCATTGATAAAAACCCTGCCATTTTAGGAGCTGCAGCTTTGATTTGGAATGAGTGATTAGAAACTTTTAAAAAGTACCTTTTTGAAGTACCTTTTAGCTATAAAATGCACTTAAAACCATTGAATTAAATTGCGTAAAATATTGATTTCCAGGGTATCTATATTAATATAATCCTATTCATAACCCGGAGGTCACGGGTTCAATTCCCGTTCTCGCTACTACAAAAACCCTTGATTTTCAAGGGTTTTTATTTTTTTTAAAAGGTTTTCTTCTTTCATTTTTTAAGGTACTCCATCTAACAGATATAATATTGCGAAACAAAATGTGTCCTATAAAATTAAGTATTTAGAATATAAATTACTTATTATCAATTGCTACGAATTTGAGTCATTAGCAATAAGAAGTAAATTGCCTTCTGATATGTTATTAAAAAAAATACAATTTAATTGATTACCGAATTAGGGAATATAAAGTTCATTGAGATATTGAAATGTAATAAAAAGTAAACAGAAGCCTTTCATATCAAAAACTTATATTCTCTTAGTAAGCATTAAATTTGTATTCTTATACATATTTAATAACGAAATGAAAAAAAAGGCAATCTCTTCTGGTATTCCAAAAAACAATCTAGCCATAATAGTCTTTATTGGTTTTGCGATTTCTTTTCTAATAAACTTCAGTAAATTTTTAGCGCTTTTTAATCCAACACTTTCTTATTGGGATGAATATGATGTGGGTTCTGTTCCAATTTATCTTTCTCGTCTTATCCTATTTACAATTTTCTGTTCATTTATTTTGTATAGTAATGTTGCTACTTTTATTGAAGATAAATTCACTAAAATTAATCGAGTACTACTAGTAATAGTGCAAATAACCTACAACATAATAGTTGCCATAATTTGCTTTTATATTTTTATTGCATTTACAAAATTTGTTCAATCAAGCATAGATAAAACAGAATATCGAGGTTTAAAATACGCTTGGGGGTTTATGTTAATCCTATGTTTTTTTATTGGTACTTTATTAAAGTTTAAAATAAAACAGAAAGCTATTGAATTAGAAAAAGAACAGCTACTAAAATATAATCTTCAAAGCGAATTAAAAGCTCTTCAAAATCAACTAGATCCTCATTTTTTGTTTAATTCGTTAAATTCTTTAAATTATATTATCAAAAATTTACCAGAACAAGCAACTAGTTTTGTTAGTAAATTATCGGGCATATACAGGTATATTCTTATGAGTAAAAATCGTGAGATGGTTTTAGTTAATGAAGAATTAGATTTTTTATCTGATTATAATGATTTAATAAAAGTCCGTTATGGGACAAATTTTGAAGTAATTATTGATTTAGCTCCAAAAATCAAGCAAGTAGCCATACCTATTTTAAGTTTGCAAATGTTGATTGAAAATGCAATTAAACACAATGAAGTGTCTAAAGAATTTCCATTATTGATTACTATTTACAATGATTCTAATAATATAATAGTAAAAAATAAGATTCAACAAAAAATGAGTCCTGTGCATAGTCTGAAAGAAGGTTTATTAAACCTTTCTAAAAGATATTCCCTTTTAAAAGGAAAAAAAATAGAAATTATAAACAGTGATGATTATTTTGAAGTAAAACTTCCAGTATGAACAGTTTTTAATTTAAGTTAAACTCTATAAAACAATATTTTTATTTTTATTTTTTTCGTACTTTTTGGCTAACTACTAACTACTACCCCTTATGAATGTTTTGATCATTGAAGATGAACAATCAGCAAGTAGTCATCTTCATCATTTACTCCAAGAAATTGATTCAAAAATTGCTGTTGTAAAGATTTTAGACAGTATAAAATCTGCTTTACAGTATTTTGAATTAAATGATAATTTCGAGCTTATTTTTATGGATGTCCAATTAGGAGATGGAACTTGTTTTGAAATTTTTAAAAATATTGAAATCAATAAACCAATTATTTTTACAACGGCCTATGATCAATACGCACTTGAAGCATTTTCTTCAAATAGTATTCATTATCTGTTAAAACCAATTACTTATGAATCTGTTGCATGTGCTATAAAAAAATTCAACCAATTTTATAAAGACAAAAATCCATTAAATCTGAATGCTACCAAACTTTTAAATTCATTACAAGGCAATCCTAAAAAAAATATTCGATCCTTATTAATTTATTCTAGAAATGGATTGATTCCTATTCAATGTAATGAGTTTGCTGATTTTTATATGGATGACGGAATTGTTAGGGGCGTAACTTTTGCAAATATTACATATACTATTGATAAAAAAATGAGTGAACTTGAAGAAGAACTTGACCCTAATATCTTTTTTAGAGTAAGTAGACAGTTTATTATTAATGTAAGAGCCATAAAAAAAATTAAACCTTCTTCATATGGGAAATCTACTTTAGAAATAAAACCACAATTTGAAGGTCAAATAATAGTGAGTAAGGCGAGAACACCACGTTTAAAAAAATGGGTAGAATTCACTTCAGGTTTTTAAAAAGACACTTCAATAGCTATTTTGTTTACTTCACATTTTTTAAGGTACGATACTTTTAAATATCCTATAAATTTGGGATACCAACGACTTGTTTTTAATTAAATAGTAATATGTAAGTCTTTTTCTGAAAATTATAATCTCAGAAAATTGTTGGCTAGATTTTTCATCTGTAAAAATACTAAGTCATGAAACAGGGTTATTGTATTTATAAGGTATCGAGCATTACAAATTTCTTTCAAGAAATGAAGCGCGAAGGGATTAATGTCTCTAAATTTATTGCTAAAAGTGATTTAAAATACTTTAACTTATCAGTGCCTAGTAATACAATTCCATCAAAAGTATTACATGATTTTTTACGAATAATTAAACGAGAAAATTCTTCAAATGTTACAGTAATGGTCGATCGATTAGATCTGGACCTATTTGTATGCAAAGATTACCCAGATACAAAAATAACAGTACTAGTAGAAAAAGTACTAGAAAGCTATCAATCGGGTTACATTCCAACCTTAAAAATATTATCGGAACATTTTAATACTTCCGAGAGTACTTTCAAAAGGTTATTAAAGTCAGAAAAAACACAGTTTTCAAAAATATTAGAAGAAATTCTATTTCATAAAGCAGTGACCTTACTTTCTAAATCTGATTTAAATATTGTTTTAGTAAGTGAGCAATTGGGCTATAGTGAGAGTACCAATTTTATTAGATCTTTTAAAAAATGGACTGGAATAACTCCAGCAGTATATAGAAACAACTTTATTTATTAAAATTAAAAATATGAAACCTTTTATTTCCCTTTTATTATTTATTTCAACCATTACTGTTTTTGGTCAAACTTTTGAAGAAAAATTAGCAGAGCGTGCTTTAAATAAAGTAGACTTATATACTTCTAAAGAAAATGATAACCTTCAAATTTTTTATGCTGAGCAAGTAAAAAAAATGAAACTATCGGACGAAGTTACAGAAGAATATTATATGTCGCTAACCTATTACACAAATAAAATGGGACGCCTTGGTGCTAAAGATAAAAACTATAGCGATTCTGAAATGAAAACTAAATTCGACGGTTTAGTTGCCGAACTTAATACTGAAATGCATGAAGTTTTAACAGACGATCAATTTCAAATTCATAAAGAAACTTTTAATAAAATTATTGAAAGTGTGTATACCCGAAAAGGATGGAAAAAATAAAATTTCCAAATAATTCACATACTGTTAAAAGAGGTATAAACACAAAAACAGACTCAACTAAAACTAAATAAATGAAACAAATACTAACTGTTCTTCTCTTTTTAATCGGTATAGTCAGTTGCTTTTCTCAATCTAAAAGTACTATAAAAATTGGTATACTGAGTGAAAAAAAAGTAGAAGACCAACAAGCGCTTAAACAAAAATTACAACAGGAAATTAGAGCAGTTGTAGGCAATAATACCACTGTAGTTTTTGAACCTACTTTGTATAACAATGGTGATACAAGTAAAGCAAAAAGTAATTACAATAAATTTATAAATGATGGTGTGGATATCGTACTCTCATTTGGAGTAGTGAACCATTTTATGTTAGACGAAAAAGATTCTTTTCAAAAGCCAACAATTATAGTTGGTAGTGTTAAAGCTGATTTTGGAAAAAAAATAAATGAAGGAACTACCTCTGGTATTACTAACCTTACCTATTTAATTACTCCTATTTCCTATAAAAAAGATTTAGACACGTTTTCATCCATTTACGAATATGAAAACATAGGAATTGTTGTTGATGATTATTTAATTCAAATATTAAACCTAAAAAATACTTTTGATAACTATTTTTCTAATAAAAAAGCAAAATACACACTCATAGGAGCAACAGAGGTTAAAAACGCAATTAATCAACTAAATAACATAGATGCTGTGTATTTGGCTGAAGGTTACCAAGCTTCAACTAATGATTTTTTAAAATTGGTGAATGCTATTAATAGTAAAAAGCTTCCCTCCTTCTCTTCTTTTCGGAGAGCTGATGTAGAAAAGGGAATATTAGCTACAAATCAGCCTGAAACTAATATTGATCAGTATTTTAGACGAATCGCATTAAGTATTGAATCCATTATGAATGGTCAAAACGCCAAAAATTTACCTGTATTTATTACCTATGATCAAGAGTTAACAATAAATTACAATACGGCAAAAAAAATAGGTTTTCCGCTTCGTTATAGTATGATGGGAAAAGCTAATTTTATTGGAGGGATAAATGAAAAAACAACCGATAAAGTCTATTCTATCATTGATATAATGAAAGGTGTTGTTGCGGATAATTTGTCTTTAAATGCCCAAGAGAAATCAATTGATTTAAGCAATCAAGACCTTAAAACAGCAAAAAGTAATTACCTACCAAATGTAGCTGCAGCAGTGAGTAGTACTTATACCGATCCAAAAGTGGCTCTGCCTCCTTTTAATAATCCGGAATTTTCCACAGCTGGAGCTGTTACATTACAGCAAACTTTATTAAATGAATCGGCTAACGCCAATATAAGTATTAGTAAAAGTAACTTAAAGGCACAGCAAGAAAGCTATAATGCTACTGAATTAGATGCTATATTGGATGCTTCATTAGTTTATTTTGACGCGCTTGTTGCAAAAACAAATGCTAATATTCAGAATCAAAATTTACAGCTTACGAAAAAAAATCTTCAAATTGCAAAACAAAATTTTGAAGCAGGAGCTTCGGGAAAAAGTGACGTACTTCGATTTAGAAGTGAACTTGCTCAAAACACACAGAGTTTAGTTGAAGCTACTAATAATTTACAACAGCGTTTTTATGCGATTAACCAATTAATGAATCAACCCATTGATGCGCTTATCGATGTCGAAGATGTATTTTTAGAAACAGGTATTTTCAAAAATTACAACTATACGGAACTTAAAGAAATTTTAGATAACCCTAAGCTAAGACCATCATTTACAAAATTTTTAATTGAAGAAGCTAAAAAAAATGCCCCTGAGCTAAAAAATATTGGATACAATTTAGAAGCTAACGAACGTAATTACAGGTTGAACAATACTGGTAGATTTATACCAACAGTGGCATTACAAGGTCAATATAGTTTAATCCTTACTCAATCTGGAGAAGGTGCGCCATCGGGTGGTGTTCCAGATCCACAGGGAACATATAATTTTGGCTTAAACCTGTCCTTACCTATTTTTCAACAAAACCAACGAAATATTAATAAGCAGACTGCTTTGATTCAAAAGGATCAACTTAATCTGAATAAAGAAAATATTGAATTAAATCTTGATAAATCGGTGAATGATTTGGTACTAAACTTAGTAAATCAAATTGCAAATATTGAAATATCAAAAATAGCAGAGGAAACGGCTAAAGAAAGTTTAGAGTTATCGCAAAACGCATATACCAAAGGTGCAATTCCTTTAATTCAACTTATAGATGCTCAAAATAATTATTTGCAATCTCAATTAAGCAATGCTACAGCAAATTATAATTACCTATTAACTTCTATGCAATTAGAAAGATCAATTGGTTATTTTTTTTTAATGAATACCGAAGAACGTAACAAAGATTTTACTCAAAGAGCAACTCAATATATTCTAAACAAAAATTAATTAAGGATTATGAAATTCGTAAAATATATATTACCAGCGTTATTTGCATTTTTATTACTTAATTGTAAAGATAAAGAAGTAAAAAAAGAAGAAGTATTACGACCTGTACAATATCAAGTGGTAGGAAACTCGAGTTCAAAAAACCTTCGAACATTTAGTGGTGTTGCCAAAGCTGGTGACGAAATCGAATTGAGTTTTAGGAGCGGTGGAATTATTACCAAATTCAATGTTAAAGTTGGACAAAAAGTAAAGAAAGGTGATCTCATCGCAAAATTGGATAATGTGCAAGCCAACCTTGCTTATGAACAATCAGTTTCGGCATTAAACAGTGCAAAATCGGCAATGACAACAGCTAAATCTAGTTTAGAGCGTATTAAATCCTTATATGAAAAAGGAAGTAATTCATTAAGTGATTACGAGTCTGCCAAAAATTCATTCCAAAGTGCCTTAGATCAATATGAATCTGCTAAACGAAACAAAAGTATTCAACAGTCACAAATTAGTTACGGTTACATTAAAGCGCCTAAGGCTGGTATTATAGCTACAAAAAATAATCAGCTAAATGAAAATGTAAGTGCTGGTCAAGTAATCGCTGTATTAAATGCAGGAAATCAAACCAATATTGAAGTTGGATTACCCGAAAATATAATTAATAAGATAGAATTAGGAATGAATCCTGAAATTTCATTTTCTGCTTTAGCAGAAAAAAAAATGAGTGGTACCGTTACCGAAATTGCGCCTATTGTAAATGAAAACTCAGCCACATATCCAGTAACTATTGATATTACGGATCCTACTAAAGAGATAAAACCAGGAATGACTGCTAATGTTACGTTCAATTTCCAAAATGAACAAATAACCACAAATAATACTTTAGTAATTCCAGTAAAATCGGTGGGAGAAGACGGTGAAGGTAATTTTGTTTTTTTAATAGATTCTAAAAATGGTAAAACAGGAATAGCGAAAAAACAGCGAATAGAAATTGGTGGTTTGACGGTTGATGGCTTTAAAATTAAAAGTGGACTGTCTGAAGGTCAAAAAATTGCTACTGCGGGCTTACAAACATTATTAGATGGTCAAAAAGTGAAATTACAATAATCACTATCAAAATAAAAACATATGAATTTTGCTGAATTTTCTATAGAAAAAAATAGAGTGGCTCTCAGTATTCTCACAGTAGTCATGATTATGGGGATGATTTTTTACGCGTCTCTTTCGCGTGATAGTATGCCTCCTTATACCATTCGTGTAGCCTCCGTTGTTTCATCATTTCCAGGAGCAAGCCCAGAGCGTGTAGAGGAATTGGTAACAGATAAAATTGAAAAAATAGTGCAAGAACTTCCCGAGCTTAAAAAAGTAACCAGCACCTCTAGAACAGGTTTATCTGTAGTACAAGTTGAATTAAAGATGGAAGTTACTCCTGAACAATTACAGCCAGTTTGGGATCGACTACGTCGTAAATTAAGCTCAATTCAAGGCTTGCCTAACAATGTGCATCCACAGTTGAAGGATGATGGCATTGGCGAGGTATTTGGAATTGCTGTTGGTATTACCAGTGATGGTTTTTCATATGCGGCTATGAAAGAACAAGCCGATGAGCTTCGCAATGATTTAATTAAGCTTGAAGATGCTGCAAAAGTAGAAATAAACGGAGCACAAGAAGAACGTGTTTTTGTGAAATTTGACAACACAAAACTAAAAGCTTACGGATTAACATCAAGCAGCTTACAAGGCATTATTGCAAGTACCAATATTTTAAATTCTGGAGGAGAGGTTAATATAGAGGATGAACGAATTATTTTAGAGCCAACAGGTAACTTCAATACCATTTCAGATATTAAAAACATGCTTATACCAGTTGGACAAAACGGTCAAGTGGTAAGCTTAGGAGATATTACTATTATTGAGAAAGGCTATATCAATCCACCTAAACAAAAAGTACGTATCAATGGTAAAGATGCTATTTCACTTCATGTTTCTTTGAAAAAAGGTCGGAATATTATCAAATTAGGACAAGAAATTGATTTGTTATTAACGGAGTGGCAAGCCAAATTACCTGTAGGCTTAGAGGTTGCTCCATTAGCGTCAATTGATAAATATATAGATCTTAAGATTAGTGATTTTCTTGGAAATTTATTACAATCCATAGGTATTGTTTTAGCAGTAATGCTAATCTTTCTAGGTTTCCGAACTGGGATGGTTATTGCCAGCTTAATACCAATTGTTACCATAACAACACTAATGGTTATGGGACTTATCGATGTGGGTCTTAATCAGATTACATTGGCAGCATTAATTATGGCATTGGGGATGATGGTGGATAATGCCATTGTGGTTGCCGAATCCATTATGGTAAAAATGGAAAATGGCATTGATGTTAAAAAAGCCGCAATTGACTCTTGCTCCGAATTATTTATGCCTTTGTTGATTTCGACATTAACAACTTCGGCGGCATTTTTAGCTTTCTTTATGGCCGAATCTGTAATGGGAGATATAATGGGACCTATTTTTGTGGTAATTACTATTGCATTAATATCCTCATGGATTATTTCATTAAGTATTATTACGCTATTCTGCGTATTCTTCTTAAAAATCAAAAAGAGAGACGATGGTAAAACAGGCTTTTTAGACCGCATGATTAACGGATTAAAATCTAAGTATAAAGACCTTATTTTATTAGCCCTAGCTTGGAAAAAAACAGTATTAGTAAGTGTGGTACTATTATTCTTTTTATCGCTTTATGGTTTTACAAAACTAGCTTTTGTATTCTTTCCCGACAGTGATCGTAATATGATTACTATAGACATTAATTTACCAGAAGGAACTAAAATTGAAAAGACAACAGAAACTATATTAGCAATTGAGGAATTTATTACAAAAAACTTAAAAGTTTCTGCTGAAAAAACAACTGGTATTGTCGATTGGTCTTCTTACATTGGTGAAGGACCTTCTTCTTATGATTTAGGATATAATGCAGATGAACCTAACTCTAATTATGCTCATATTTTAGTAAACACTTCTTCTTTTTTAGTGAATAACGATATGATACAAGAATTGGACACCTTTTGTTTTAATTCATTTCCTAATGCAGATATTAAAGTAGGTTTATTAGGATCTGGTGGTGGTGGAACGCCTATAGAAATTAAAGTTTCAGGAGACAATCCAGATAAGTTAGCTAGCATAGCAGAAGAAGTTAAGGCAAAACTATTTAGCATTTCTGGCACTAAAAACATTAAAGATGATTGGGGGCCTAAAGGGAAAAAGTTTGTGATCGATATCGATCAAAATAAAGCTCAGTCAGCTGGTATTACCAATCAAGACGTAGCAATATCATTGCAGACTGTTTTAGATGGTTTTCAGGCAGGCGAATTTAGGGAGAATGACAAATCCATTCCTATTATAATGACCAGTAATCAAGGAAAACAACAATCATTAGGATCTTTAGAAACACTAAATATTTACGGGCAAAACTCAGGAAAAAGTGTGCCTTTATTACAAGTGGCTAATATTATTCCGCAGTGGCAATATTCCAAAATTAAGCGCTTGAACCTCACACGAACTATTAATGTGTCGAGTGAATTAACAGCCTATGGAAATGCTTCGGCTATTACAACAGAAATTAAACCTTGGCTAAAAGAACAAGAGACCAAATGGGGAAAAGAATATACTTATAAGTTAGGCGGAGATGCCGAAAACAGTGCCGAAAATATGGGAGCCGTAGCAAAGTACCTGCCGTTGTCAGCTTTTATAATTGTAATGTTATTAATCATACAATTCAATTCTTTTAGAAAAATGACTATGGTTGTTACTACAATACCATTGGGAGTTATTGGAATGGTAATAGGACTGTTGATATTTGGAGTTCCTTTTGGATTTATGGCTTTTTTAGGAGTAATCTCTTTGGCCGGAATTGTAATTAACAATGCTATTGTACTTATTGATCGAATTGAAATTGAAGAAGATGAGTTAAAGCGCAAACCACAAGATGCTATTATCGCAGCATGTATTCAGCGTTTTCGACCTATTTTATTAGCCACTTTTACCACAGTACTCGGTTTAGTGCCTTTATATTTAGGAGGAGGCGAAATGTGGGAGCCTATGGCAGTTACCATTATGGTTGGATTATTATTCGGTACCGTAATTACCTTACTTTTTATTCCAGCGTTTTATAGCGTATTATATAAAGTAGATTATACAAATTATAAGTTTAAAGAAGAATTATTGGATTAAAATGAAACATAAACATATCATTATATTAGGACTAGTCGTATTGGTAACTAGCTGTTCGCCACATGTAAAATTATTAAAATCTTGGGATGCTGAAGCATTTAATCAAGCTGCTACTAAAATAGTTTTAGTGGCTGCTCGAACCCCTGATGCTAAAGTTCAAAAAACATATGAAACAGCTTTAGTAAAGCAGCTACAATCGAAAGGAGTTAAAGCCATTGCCTTACATCAAAAGTTTTCGGATTTAATGTATAAAAAGGAGCGTTCAGAAGCGGAAGTTGCAGAAATTTTAGCTCGCTTTAAAAAAGAACATATTAGTACTATTCTAATGACTTCATTAAAAGATCAATTCACTACTACCGAGGTGGTAACAGAAAAAACTGTGGGGTATATAAATGATTCTCGTGGTAAATATTTTTTTGTTTTTGATGCGGATGATATAACCAAATTACCCGATTTTAAAAAACTAGATAATGGCACTACAAAAGTTGACAATGAAGTAAAAGTAATACGCGAAACTACCTATGTATTAGAAGCATTAACTTATGATATTTCATTACCTAAAGAAAAGCAATTAGTAAACGTACGTCTTGTAAATATTGTGAATCCTAAATCATCAGAAAAAGTGTTGAAAAAGTTTACAAGTATCGTAACCAAGCCATTTTAACGTGATAAAAATCGTATTCTATATAAAAATTATTGGACTTACTTTTTTAGTATCAAGTAATATGTTTTTATATAGCCAAGGTAATTACCGAAGAGAACATTATGGAAATCGCTCTATATTATTAAACGGAAATGTTACAGGAAGTGTAGATGATCTTGGCCTTACTTTTTACAATCCTTCGCGTTTAGCTTTAATTGATAATCCTGCTTTTTCGATAGGTGGCAGAGCATTTGAACTTAGCAATATCAAATTAAAGAACGCTTTTGGAAAAGGAGAAAATCTTTCTCAATCTACCTTTAATGCTATTCCTAGTTTAGTAGCTGGTACATTCGAAGTTAAATTTTTACCTAAAGATAAGTTTGCGTATGCATTTATATCGCGAACAAACAGTGATATTAATTTTGGATATGATACAGGTGTTTTAGAAGGACAGTCAAATACAGGTATTCCTGATGCAGAAAAATTTCTGGGACGTATCACTTTACAAGATCAAATTAATGATGAGTGGCTTGGTGGAAGCTGGGCAAGGAAAATTAATAACCATTTTGCCCTAGGTATAAGTGGCTTTTTGTCAATTTATGAAATGAACGGCTTTGGATCAACGTTGTATACAGGACAAAATATTCAACAAGAAGTCACTACTTATAATAGTAAGTTATCATATAAACAAAATAGCTATGGACTATTTTTTAAAGTAGGTTTATCTTATAAAGCTCCCAAAATAGAACTTGGGTTAAATGTGCATTTGCCTTACATTGATTTAAATAAATTGAGTCAGGCTTCATTTATAGGAGAAGAGTTTTTAGCAGGTAATGGAGCTACAAATCTTTTTAATTTTATAAGTCTGTCTAATATTGAGAATGAACGAAAAACGCCTTTAGGGATAGCCCTTGGTATGGGCTTACCTATTAAAAAAAGTAAACTCCATTTTAATGTTGAATGGTACAATGGTATAAGTAAATACAAAAGAATTAGTCTTCCAAACTTTATAATATCGGGCAACAGAGGTGAGCCTTTAGATTTTGATGAACAATTAAAATCTGTGGTCAATTTTGGTATTGGAAGCGAGGTTTACATCTCCCCTTCTGTTAAAGGTTTCATGAGTTTTTCTTCTGATTTTTCTGCTTACATAGAAAATACTAATCTTTTTGATGTAATCAATCAAAATGAAGGTGAAATAAATTATGAATCAGATTATTGGCATTTTGCAGCTGGTATTGATTTAAAATTGAAATGGGGAAACTTTTTGTTAGGAACCAATTATTCTAAAACCTCATCAAACTTTGTGCAACCTATTAATTTTCCTACCCAAAGTATCAATCCACAAATTTCAAGTGGATCGGAATTAGCAATTAGCACGTGGCGAATAATTATAGGTATTGAGGTTCCTTTTTTAAAAGAAAAACTAGCTAAACTAAAGAAATCAAATAAAGAAGGAAATCAAGATTCAGAATAAAAAAATGTAGCTAATTATGCCAGATAAATTATACGCATATCGATTTGAATTATTTTTTTTTAGTCAGGTAATATTACTTTTCGGGTCTTTATTACCGATTCCAAATGAGGTTATAGAATCCATATTATTTCCATTCTCGGCAATTGTAAATAGTTTAACGGGGATCGTTTTGTTGCGATTCAAAAATAAATCTAAATGGTTTTTAGTTGTCTTATTTTTTATCATAATAACACTTTATATAGCGCAATCTACAAATGCCTTAAACTCTGGGGTAATAGGTGTTTTATTAATGATAACTAATTTCATTTTTTACGGAATCATTACGATCGAAATTATCGAACAAGTTTGGAATGCTATTTTAATAAATCAAAAAATTATTTTAGGCCTTATTAGTGGTTATTTATCCCTTGGACTAATGGGTTTTTTTATTTGTATGTGTATTGAAAGTGCACATCCGGGTTCATTTAATGGAGTTACAATAGATGCTGCTCACCCAAATCTACTTACCGAAGACTTAATGTACTACAGTTATATTACTTTACTCACCATAGGTTATGGCGATATGTTACCAATTACGGCACTTGCAAAAAAGGCCGCAGTGCTTATTGGAATCATGGGGCAATTCTATTTGGTTATTATTACAGCCATAGTTGTGGGTAAGCTGTTAAATCAAAAAACAAAACAATAATCATATGAAAAAAACACTTTGTCTTAGTCTTTTTTTGATGGTTTTTGTGATGTACTCACAAAAGGAAGCTCCTGAAAAAATAGCTGATTTATACAAAAGATTAGGTGCTAAAACTAAAGGAAAATTTAATAGCAATAATCATAAATTTTATCCAAAATTTTCTGCGACCTACTCTTATGGACTTAATTTTATAGGAGAAGACAACAAAGATCTTGCCCAAAAAGCAAACTACTCTTCATTAGATTTTAGAGGAGGATATCAAACGATAGGGAATAATATTTACGATCAATTGTGGCGTTATCCCGAATGGGGAATTGGCTATTATAGTGCCGAACTTTTTAGTGATGGAATTTTAGGAAATCCTAATGCCGTATTTTTATATATCGATGTGCCTTTTTATAAATACAATACCCATCGAAAATGGAATTTCAGTTACAGTATTGGAGGAGGATTAAGCTTTAATTTTAGACCCAACAATCCTCAAGATAATCCTTTAAATACGCTTATTGGATCCTATAATAATGTATATATCGATTTAGCTTTTTATGCAAATTATAGAATTAATAATAGCTTAAATGCAAAGATGGGTTTGAGTTTCGTCCATTTTAGTAATGGAGCAAGTGCGTTACCAAATACAGGACTAAATTTAATTGGCCCAAAAGTAATTATACAACATAATTTAGTAAAAGAAGCTCCAGAAATTTTTGAACGAACAGATATTCCTAAATGGGTGCCAAAACAGGGGTTATTTATTTATCAAGCTATAGGATCAAAACAAGTAATTGAAGGAGGAGAAAATTATCTAAATACAACCACTTCCTTAGCTTACAAATATTGGTGGAAATATAAAGGACAGTGGATAGGACAACTCGATTTATTTTATGATGGTTCTAATAATTCGGGTTTAGGTGATCGCGATATTGTTCCCGCAAATGACAGAAATAGAAATTCTAATTTTTACAGTCTTGGAGCTTTTATAGGTTATGAAGCAATTTACAATCGATGGAGTTTTGTAAGTGGTTGGGGAAGGTATTTGTGGCGTAACTACGAATACACCAATAAAAATTACCAACGTTTCGGTATTCGTTACCGAATTTATGATGGATTAGTTATTGGAACAGGTTTAAAGGCTAGATCCTTTGCTGCCGATTATATTGAATGGTCTATCGGATACAATATTTTTAAATCTAAAAGGTCTAAAAAATGAAGAAAGCTCTTTTTGTAATTTGTTGTTCATTGTTTTTTATAAATAGTAACGTATATAGTCAAATATGGGTAGAGGTTTTTGGGGTGCAGTCATTTCCATCTAAAGATATTTTTGGAAGTGGTGTAATAACTGTAACACAAGAAGCTGTAGTAACCAATTTGAATGCTACAGAAATTAAAGAATCTGAGTTATTTAAAACCTTAGCTGACCCTTCATTTGGTATTGGTTTTAATTGTCGTTATGCAAAATCAAAAACCGTTTTAGGTATTGAATTGAGTTATGTGAAATATAAAAAGGCTACTAATTTATTAGATATACAAACGTTTAGAATAGGTCCTTTTGTTGAATATTATTTCCGTACAGATAAAAAGTTATTACCCTATGTAGGAGGAGAATTTAGCTTACAACAGTCAAGAGTAAGTTTTAATAGGAATATTGTAGATCAAATTAGGATTTCAGATACCAATGTAGGTGTTGGGCCTCGACTCGGTTTAGTTTATAATTTTAATAATAAATGGTCAACCCGTTTGGGTACCAAATATGTTTTTACAAAAGATTTACCTTATTATGATGTTATGATTGGAGTGGCTTTTAATTTAGGTGATTTTTAATGTTTTAAATCCTGTTTTTTATTACAGATTTGATATAAGGTATTTGAACGCTTGTTTTAGTCAGTTCGAGTAAAAATAATTGTTGCTTTTTTATTTAATCATGATATTTAATACACAAGAGATAACAGTTGTTTTGAATGAATGTCAAATGATCATAGGTTTAATGCTTTGATTTATTATAGTGTTTTTAGATTTTTTAATTAATTAATAACTCATCAATTAATTGAGATTCAAATACAAAATATTACCAAAAAAAGGAACACAATGGCGCACCATTGCAGTATTCTTTATTGCCTGTATTATTGGGCTGGGACTTTTTATGGCGAAAGAATCTGAAATCGTTTCCTATCTTGGAGATAACCCGCAAACCTGTGTTAATTGCCATGTAATGACGCCAGTTTATAATAGCTGGATGCATAGTTCACATAGGGAGGTAGCTACCTGTAATTCGTGCCACGTGCCACATGACAATATCGTTAATAAATACTATTTTAAAGCTAAAGATGGTTCCTACCATGCCTCTGTATTTACAATGCGAGCAGAACCTGATGTTATAAAAATGAAAGAAGCTTCTCAGCGTGTGGTTCAAGCAAATTGTATTCGCTGTCACGTTCAGCAAGTAACTCAGGTAAAATATGATGGTTGGTTAGAGGATCATCGAGAAAATAGAACAAAAAGACAGTGCTGGAGCTGTCATGTAGAAATCCCACACGGGAAAAAGCAAGGAATTTCTACGGTAAAATACAATTTAGCACCGATACCTACAGACAAAGAAGGTGATGTAGTACCCGATTGGTTACAAAAAGAAATAGAATCAAAATAAACACAGAATTATGAAAAACAAGGTGTTATTTATAGTTACAATTGTCGTTGTCTTTTTATTAGGACTACTTGCATCAAGTATTATCAATAGAAAGAGTGAAGCCAAGTATGCGTTTGTTCCTAAAGTTAGTATTGGTGAAAATGAGCCTAGAAATGAAGTATGGGGTTTAAATTACCCTAAAGAATATCAATCTTCATTACAAACCTTAGACACTACATTTGCTTCTTTTCAAGGAGGGTCTCAAATGCGAGATGTATTAGAAGAAGATCCAAACTTAGTAGTGCTTTTTGCGGGTTATGGTTTTTCAAAAGATTACAATCAAGGTCGTGGTCATGGGTATGCTATTGAAGATATTAATAATTCACTAAGAACAGGAGGACCCAAAGGAAAAGGTGATGGACCAATGCCTGCTACTTGTTGGACGTGTAAAAGCCCAGATGTACCACGTTTAATGAATGAAATTGGTATTGCTGAATTCTACAAAGGGAAATGGGCAGACAAAGGAGCCGAAGTTGTAAACCCGATCGGTTGTGCAGATTGCCACGATCCAAATAGTATGAAATTACGCATTTCACGTCCTGCACTTGTGGAGGCTTTTGATGCTATGGGGAAAGACATTAATCAGGCTACACACAACGAAATGCGTTCTTTAGTATGTGCTCAGTGTCATGTAGAGTATTATTTTGATAAAAAAATACCAGGAAAAGAAGGAGTTCCTTATCTAAAATTTCCATGGAAAAACGGAATGTCTGTTGAAGATATGGAGAAATATTATGATGATATCGCTTTTGCAGATTGGGAACATAAAATTTCAAAAACACCAATGCTAAAAGCACAGCATCCGGGTTATGAAACTTTTGTAACCGGAATTCATGCACAGCGAGGAGTTTCTTGTGCAGATTGTCACATGCCTTACAAAAGTGAAGGAGGTCAAAAATTTACAGATCATCATATACAATCGCCTCTAAACAATATGCAAAATGCTTGTCAGGTCTGTCATCGTGAAGAAGAAAGTAATTTATTTAAAAATGTATACGAGCGTCAACGTAAAGCCAACGAAACTAGATTAAAGTTAGAAGGCTTATTGGTGAAAGCACACATAGAGGCAGGTAAATGTTGGGAACTAGGAGCAAGTAAAGATCAAATGGCGCCTATTTTACAAGATATTCGTCATGCGCAATGGCGATGGGATTATGGTGCAGCATCTCATGGAGCATCATTTCATTCTCCTGTAGAAACGGGACGTGTACTAGCTAGTGGTTTAGTTTTAGCCCAAGAAGCACGTGTGAAATTAGCACGTATGTTGGCTACTTTAGGTCATAATAAAGAGGTTCAAATGCCAGACATTACTACTAAAGAAAAAGCACAACACTACATTGGTTTGGATATGGAAAAGTTGCGATCAGAAAAAGCTGAATTTAAGAAATCATTATTGCCGAAATGGATGGAAGAAGCAGAAGCAAGAGAAGCCACTTATTCAGACGTCAAGGCAACAGCTATCGATGCAACAAATGCTATTTCTAAATAGAAATTAAAAATTTTGATATACTGTATTAAGATACCGTCTTTGTGTTGAGGTGGTATCTTTTTGTTTTAAAATGAGATATGAATAGACTTTACCGTATTTTTTCTTCTTCTAGCCTTGCCGTTTTGTTATTGTTGATTTACGCAATTTCAATGGCTGTAGCCACTTTTGTGGAAAATGATTATGGAACCGCAACTGCATGGAAGGTAATCTATAATGCCTGGTGGTTTGAAATGCTTATGGTTGGACTTGGGTTATCTTTTTTCTTAAATACTTTTAAATACAAACTATGGCGCAAAGAAAAATGGGCATTATTGCTATTTCATTTGGCTTTTATTGTCATTTTACTCGGTGCAGGAATAACACGATATGCTTCTTATGGGGGTATTATGCGAATTAGAGAAGGAGCAAATTCAAATATCATTATATCTGAATCTAATTATTTAACAGCCAAAATTTCTGATGGCACCACAACCAAAGTCATTCGAAAAAAGATAGCGTTTTCTCCAATAAGCAATAATGATTTTACACTCAATACAACTATCAAAGGTGCTTCTGTAGAAATAGCATATAATGACTTTATCGCAGATGCTATCCCACAGGTAAAAGAAGATTCTCCTAATGGAAAATCAATGATAGAAATGGTGGTTACAGCAGGAAAGGGACGTCAAAATTTATTCTTGGAAGACGGAGAAATTGAAGCAGTCGGAGCGCATCAACATTTAATAGGGTTTAATACAGAAAGGGAGGATATCATTAATATTTCCGAAAAAAATGGAACACTTTTTATAAAGGCGCCTCGTGACTTGGGTAATTTTGTGATGGCTACACAAACTGCTAGTACGATTAAAAAAGATAGTTTATATAAGTTAGCATTAAGAACACTATATCGTGACGGAGATGTCTCTTTTGTACCTATGATACATTACCCTAAAGGGGAATTAGAGTTGGTGAGTCTTGCCGATAAACCAAAAGATAATGATGAAATAAAAGATGATGCTGTAAAAGTAGATATTACCATAGGAAATAGTACCAAAACAGTTACCATGCTGTATCGAGATGGGTTTTTGCCAACTGAGCATGCAGTAAAAATGGATGATTTAGATATTACACTATCTTATGGAGCCGAAGCTATAGAAACGCCTTTTAAGGTAGCATTAAATGATTTTCAATTAGAGCGCTATCCTGGCTCTACAAGTCCGTCTGCATATGCGAGTGAAGTTACAGTCATCGACAAAAACAAAAATATAGAAATGCCCTATCGTATTTTTATGAATAACGTGTTAGATTATGGAGGTTATCGTTTTTATCAAGCAAGTTATGATACGGATGAAAAAGGGACTGTTTTAGCAGTTAATCACGATGTATTGGGTACTAGAGTTACCTATTTTGGTTATTTGTTTATGGGACTGGGTATGTTTTTTACCTTGTTTGGAAAAAAATCTCGATTTGCTATTATTAATAAGAAGTTGAAAAAGTTAAAGGCCAGTACTTTCATCTTTTTATTATTGCTGTTGCCTTTTTCTTCAGAAATAGTATCGCAAACATTGGATTGGGTTCCAACAACTAATATCAATGTCGAGCAACAACGCATAGATAAAAGTCATGCCGAATTGTTTGGACGTTTATTAGTTCAAGATCTTGATGGACGTATAAAACCAATAAATACATTAGCTTCTGAGTTTTTGAGAAAGCTTTCAAGAAAACCTTATTTTAAGTTAATTCAAAATGGAAAAACTTTTTCATTGGATGCCAACCAAGCTTTTTTGGCCATGCATGCAGACCCAAATACGTGGCAAGATATTCCGATTATTAAAGTCGATCTAAAAAAAGGGGGAGCGCTTTTTAAAAATTTACCGATAAGTGACAATGGACTTGTCCCATTTTCTGGATTTTTAGATAAAGACGAAGTATATCTTCTTGCTGAAGAAGTTGAAAAAGCAAACAAGAAAAAACCAGCTGAGCAGTCCGAGTTTGACAAAGAAGTGATTAAAGTAGATGAGCGCTTTAATATTTTATATAATGTGTTCTCTGGGAACTACTTAAAAATATTCCCAAATAGTAGAGATACTAACAATACATGGCATAGCTATTCACACGATTTTAAAGACTTTCCTTTAGAAGACGCACGTTTTGCGAAAGGGATTATCCCGAAATATTTTACGGCATTATTGAAAAGAGATTATGAAAGTGCTTATGAAAGCTTGACTTACATTAAAAAGTTTCAAGAAGTTTTAGGAAAAGAAATCATCCCTAATAATAAGAGAATTGCTTCGGAGTTATGGTATAATGAATTGAACCTAAATTTTTGGCTCTTTCAAGTGTTCTTTACGTTAGGGTTTATTCTAATATTACAAGCAATCATTAAGATATTCAAACAACATAAAAGTATAGAATGGACTTGGAATTTTACCGTAATTGTAACACTTATTAGCTTTTTAGTATTTACAGGAGATATTATACTTCGGTGGTATGTTGCACAGCATGCGCCGTGGAGTAATGGTTATGAAATGTTAGTGTTTGTGGCTTGGGTATTATTGCTTTGTGGCCTGATGACATTTAAAAAATCGGATTTTTCTTTACCACTAGCCACACTTTTTTCAGGAGCCTTATTATTTGTTAGTTATTTGGATTGGTTAAGTCCCGAGATTACTAATTTAATGCCTGTATTAAAATCTTTTTGGCTTAAGGTCCATGTAGCGACTATTGTTAGTAGTTACGCGCCTTTAGCATTATCTGCGGTCTTAGGATTTATGGCATTGTTACTGGTTATATTTAAAACTAAAAAGACAGCGAAAGTCATAGATATTCGTATAAAGGAGCTTACTTATATTAATGAAATTTCAATGACCATTGGTATGTTTGTTTTGGCTGTAGGTACTTTTTTAGGTGGAATTTGGGCAAACGAATCTTGGGGACGTTATTGGGCTTGGGATCCTAAGGAAACATGGGCTTTGATTAGCATTATTGTTTATGCAGTTGTATTACACCTACGATTGATCCCCCAATTAAAGAGTCGTTTGGTGTTGAATATTGCTAGTGTTTTTGCCTTTGGTTCTATCATAATGACTTCTTTTGGTGTCAATTATTATTTAACAGGTCTACATAGTTATGCTGCAGGTGATCCTATTCCTGTACCAACGTTTATTTATGTGCTGGCAGTAATAGTTATTTGTGTTTCTATTTTGGCTTATTTTAGAAAGAAAAGAATTAAAAAGGCAAAGGTGTAGTATACTCTTTAATCAATAGATTCCTTATTGAGTTTTAGAAATAAAATTGACATTTACGAAAATTTTATTTTCGAGTAATTATAATTTGCTCTCTAATAAGTGAGCCTACCATTTTTTTAACAAATAAAACTGAAGCATTCTCAGCAGACGAGGGGTTGATAAGTGACGATTGTCCTGTCCAAACCATGGCATCTTCATCATCTTTAAGATTTTCTTTTAGATCGTATAATATAGCTTCAATCAGATAACTATTTTGATCAACATAATATCCTTCTTCTCTAATATATCTATAAGTTCTGTAATAATAATTTCCAAAGCGCGTATAACCAGTAGGGACAGCATATATTTTGCCAGGAATATGCTGCTGTGATTGATTCTCATTGATTAAACTCATGGTAATTACCCCATCAACATTATTTTTCTTTAGAATTTCAATAATCTCGATGTCATTTTCTTCTTTTAAAGTTTGGCTATGGGGGAAAATAGAAATTCCTGGGATTGCATTCACTCCGTTGTCATTCAGCAATTGTACCGCATTATTTTCAAACAAAAGTCGTGCATTAAGATCATCTCCTATACCAATAACAACAAGTTTTTTATATGCTTTTCCTTGATAATTAGGTTTTATCCAGCTGCTTCCTAATTTAGGAGCACAAGATTGAAAAATTAAGATAATTCCTATAAGAATCGAGAGATAAAAAGCTGATGTTTTCATAGCTATTAGATATTACCTGAATTTAGTCAACTAACCCAAGCATTACTTTAATGATAATAGCATTAGCGATATCAATAAAGAAAGCGCCAATAAGTGGAATTATAATAAATGCTTGTGGTGATGCTCCGTATTTTTTTGTAACTGCTGTCATATTTGCAATTGCAGTAGGTGTTGCGCCTAGAGCCAAACCTACATAACCAGCCCCGATAATGGCAGCATCATAAGTTTTACCAAGTACTCTAAAAACTACAAAAACAGTAAATAAAGCAGCAATAATTACTTGGGCAATAAGTAATGAAATTATTGGAATGGCAAGGTCGACGAGCGTCCATAGTTGAAGGCTCATTAATGACATTGCTAAAAAAAGGCCTAGACTATAATTTGAAACCAAACCCATAACAGGCTTATCCGTAGGCCACTTTACCTTTTTCCAAATAACAGGTATGGTATTGGTTAATAAAATACCTCCAAAAAGGCAAGGCACAAATAATGGTAATTGAATATTGAGCTGTAATAAAAACTTATGAAGATAGATTCCAATTCCTATTGCAATGCATAGAATCAATACAAATGAATAAATGTTATCCACATTAATCTTTTCTTCTTCAGAATTACGAACTCCAACACTAAGGACTTGATCGTTTGAAGATTTTAAATTGTGTTTTTTTATTAGAAAATTAGCTATTGGACCACCAGCCACACCGCCTAAAACGAGACCAAATGTAGCACAAGCAATCCCTATCTCCATAGCATTGGTAATACCGTAGTCTTTAATAAATGATGGTGCCCAAGCAATAGCAGTACCATGCCCCCCACTCAAAGCAACTGATCCACCTATAAGACCACTAGCTTTATCTATACCTGTAAGTACTGCAATACCTACACCTGTAAAGTTTTGAATAAATAGATAGCTAATCGCTATTACAAGCATTATTAATAAAGGTTTCCCTCCTTTGAGCAAGGTTGCAAACCTAGATGATAAACCTACGCAGGTAAAGAAAACGACAAGTAGTGCATCTCTTTGATTTAAAGAAAAACTTACAGTACTATTAAATAAAATATAGATAACACAGACAATAATTGATGCTATAATACCGCCTGTAACAGGTTCCGGAATATTATATGTTCTTAGAAATTTAATTTTCTTGTTTATATACTTTCCTAAAAATAAAACAAGTACTGCAAGAATTAGTGTTTCTCTTTCGTCTAAAGTCATATTAAATGTATTAAACTATGATATTTAAAACTCAAAAATTAAATTAGCTCTAAAGCCTGCTAAAGTTAATTTCATTAAGCTTACCTTTATTATAGCAAGTGTGAAATACTAAAAAAAGAATGAGGCCGTCTAAAAAGTATTTAGGCGGTCTTTTTATTTTTATAAGGGGATTTTATTTTTCACATATTAAAATTTTGC
>CANLCT010000014.1 GCA_947489195.1 uncultured Aquimarina sp.
AATCTAATATTCGCATTTTTATCGCTCTTAAATTAGGTCTAATTTACGAAATTAGGTACTAATACGGATAAGCATATAATCTTTTATAAAGTTGTTTATATTGATTAGGACATCTACGTCGTTAGCTTGTTCCAAATTGTCTTCACAAACAAGAGTAATATCAATTACTGGGTTATTATAATCTTGACTATCAAATTCAGTAAATATTAAAACATAGCGAACACCTGTAATAGAGGTAGTAAAGGGGTATTCCCTGTAATAATTCATAAACTAAATACGTTTAAGCTTTTTTAAAGTATTTACTTATATTTTTTTGAGCAATTGTTTTCTTAACGTCTTTATCATTACCAAGTTTTCTAACCAAAGAAAGTAATTCTTTAGAAGGGTTTTTAATATGTAAAGTTGAATTTTTCATGACAAACGCTTAACGGTGCAAATATACGTCTTATTGATAAAATAAAGAAAATTGCTAAATGTTAAACAATACTTTTACCAAAAATAATATATTTTGAATATAACCCCGATAACGCGAAAATATTTTCCGTGCCTACAACACTAAGCAGTGCTATTCTATAAAAAGAGCAGCTTTTACAACGGATGCAACTTAACAACACTACTTTTTAACTTCAGTAATCACAAACTAGCTAAAACAATACGCATTAAAAAAACTCAAGTAATGTCAGAACATCGCTTTATATCGTCAACAGAGGCGTATCATGCATATGATTTGGAGGGTTTACATGGCATCGTGGATAATTTTAATCCGTTATTGTAACCACAAAGCTTATTTTTAAGGAATGATTTTTGTATATTAGATATTGTATAGATATATGATTATCTTTGTACTAATAATTTTGAATTATGGATTTAGCAACTAGAAAAAGTAGATTTATACAGCAGTTTGAACGAATTGCTGATATTAATCTTGTAGAGAAATTTGAAAGCTTTTTAAAAGAAGAATTAGATTCAAAAAAAGAAATTGTTGCTTATACAGTAAAAGGAGAGCCTTTAACTAAAGAAATGTATGTAAATAAAGTCAAAAATGCTGATTTAGCTATGGATGAGGGTAAATATATTTCCTCTGAGCAATTGAAGAAACAAATGCTAGACTGGTAAATGAATATAAGAGTCGATTGGTCTGAAGATTCTGTTGAAGACTTAAATTTTATTTTTGAAAGAATAAAGAAAAAGACCGTCTCTGAAGAATTAGCAAAAAATGTAGTAAACGATATTTATGAAACGGGTGTTAGTATATCGTTTGTTGAACAATATCAAATTGATGAAGTTTTGGGAAAGCCATATCGTAGGATGGTAGTTAGACATTTTAAATTAATTTACAGAGCAATTACAAAAAAACATATAAGAATTATTCAGGTTTTTGACACTTACCAAAATCCTTTGAAACTTAGAAAACATATATAATTTAGTTAAAGCAATGATTCTTAAATGAGTTGTTGCTTTTCCCAATAGCGCGGAAATATTTTCCGTACCTACAACACTAAGCAAACAAAGTAAGTTTAATTTTGTAAAATGATCTTTTTTTTACTGTAAAACCTACTTATTAAGTTTATCAAGTGAAATACAAATAAATGTTTTTAATTGAAAGTTTAACATTATCGCGGGTTATAAGCTTAAATCCACCATCGGGATAGATACAGAACAAACAAAGAGCGCACCTTAACAGGGCGCTCTTTGTTTGTTTTAAAATCTTATTAGTACTACTTTTTAACAAAAGCAACCGTCTTTTGTTTAGCACCTTTCTTGATCTGTAAAAAATAAACTCCAGAACTTTGTATTAAATTTAAATCCAGCGTTGTCTTATTATTATTGATAACTGATTTTTGAAGTAGCTCCATCCCTAATGTATTATATATTTTAAATGAAGCATCTTCTAAATCACCTTTAAAATCAATATGTAGTAAGTTATCCACTGGATTTGGATATACCAAAATTGATTGTTCTTCCAAAAACTCATTTTGTATTGTTGAAAGTGTACTATCCGTTACACTTACCGCAATTCGTTTTGAGACTGCACCATCTGTTGTAGTTACTACTATAAATGTACTTCCTATTGATTTAGCTTCAATATCTCCCGTTTGTTCTACCTCTACAATATCAGGGTTTTCGGAATACCATTGTAAACCTATCACACTCGAATTTGAAGGGCTAATGCTTACTTCTAATAGACGATCTTCATCCAATTCTAAAGCTACATCATATGGCCCATTTAAGCTTTCTGAAGCAACAAAATCTCCACAATTAACACCAATATCCAATAATTGTTGTTTTATTCTCCTATTCTGATCTTTTACAAAGGTTTTAATCCCGGGAAAAAATTGCTCTCCTACAATTGGCCTTGAAAATATACCAATGGGCTCATTAATATTTTTTTCAAAATCTGCGTGCTGATAATTACCATAAGGATCGTTAACCACAAAAGGTCTTAATAGGTTAACAAGTTTATCAATTTTCTGATTCAATCTATCCTCATTAAATAATTCTAGTACTTTACAAGCATTATCAACAAACAACTGTTTGATCTCGGGATTACTTAGCAAATGTTCTTGAAAAATAGCTGGAGCAGGTTTGCTTGTAGAAGCAGTGGTGGGAATTACGTTAGAAAAAATATCATAGGCTAGGGGCTTATTTACAGACTCTCCCGGAGCACTTTCAAAAGAGCGATTGTAATCCCATGGAATCCACTCTATTTTATTGGTATTTGGGTTATTATACATAAAAAAATTTCCAAAAGTGGCATAATGTGCATCTTGTGTTAATGATACACGATTAAATGCTAAAATTTTCATTGCCTTATTCAGATCAAAAACAGTTTCTAAATCTGTTTTATAATTTGCAGTAGTAGGATCTAAAGAAAATATTTTTTCAAAGGCATATAAATCACTCCAGTCATTTTCTGTTTCGTTTGTTTTCTTTTCCCAAGCTACATCTTTTTCAAAAGGCGTATCATTAGGGTATTCATAAAAATCTGGCGAAGTATCTGGAAAAGGTTTTCTAACCCCAGTAGTATCTCTGTTTACAACAAAAGCTGCTCCATGCCCTCCTTTGTACAGATTTCCTTTTTTTGTGCCGTGGTTATTTTCTAAATACGTTTTATCAATTTGCTCTACTATATTAAAAGTTCCTCTATAATCATTATTCACCCAAAGCTCTGTAAAGGCAACACGCACGGTATTTAAACCTAAATCTCGTAATAAGTCATAGGCTAATTTTTCTCGCAAACGAGAAGGGTCTGTAAAATAACTGTGTAAGTTAAATTTTTTGATTCCATCGTATTTTTTCTTTTTAACAAATTCATTAAAGTCTATTTTTAATGGCCCTTTGTTTTTGGATATCGAATGCAATGACAGATCCCCTTTGTAACGCACCCCTACAGAATCTACTCGGTTTCCATCAATAATAATATTGGCTTGGGAGTACACTTTACCTTTAACCTCAAAGCTTTTTTGGATATTTTCTTTTAAACTATCTCTCCAAGCTGGATACGGGAATTCAATTTCAATTTTGTGCACATAAGAGTCATCATAAATTTGACGCCCTGGTTGTGCCCATAAATTTGATGTTAACAAAAAATTTAGCCCCACAAGCATATACAAAGCCTGTCTAATTGTTTTTTTAGTCATAATATAATGTTAGTGTTTATTTATTTTGTAAGAAATACTAATGCATTGGTAATAATGCATTAGTAAATTAAATTGCTATTAATTGAGTACTTATTTTTTTTGAAGAATCTTTACGAGAAAACAACTACTGCTTTTCAAATACCACGGTACGAATGCCTCCATTAGAGACTACACTTTCTAAACTTATTTTATTTGAAGAAACATCACTTTTTATCCTATACCCTTTATCATTCTGAAGAGTATTTAGCGCTAAAAATTTCTCTAATTCATTAAAATTAGTCTCGATATCGATTATTAATCTTAAATCATTATTTTCGGTATCCTTTGAAAAAGTGAACACTCCTTCGGTGGAAAGTGATGGACGTTGATTTTGTTGGTCTTCGGGTTCAAAAACACCCACATTTAACAGATTATCACTTTGGTTGTCTGCAAAAAATTCAAACTCGGTATTTTCAAAGTTTGATAAATTATCCGTCTCATCAAACCTTAGAAACGTAATTTTCCATGCCTCTTCTTGTGTTTTATTGAGTAATATCTCTTTTAAGTCCTGCAATTGTGTAATTTGCAGAAACTCATTTTCGGGCACCTCTATTTTTTCAAAAACAAGATTAGCTATTTCCCCATTTTGATTGGTACCAACTAATGTAAATTTTGTTTCAGAAATATTTTTTCGAACTCTAAATCCTAATCCTCCAAAATCATTAATCAATCTAAATTTTTCTATTGAAGTATTAGCATTGCCAATAAACATTTGAACCCTTAAATCGTTTGTAAGTTCATCATTAAAAAACTCATTAGTCCCGGTAATTGAAGGTATTAATTCTGTTTGCTCAAAAGCTTCTGGTTCATAAACTGCTATGCTCTGAGAATTTTCCCCTAACTCAGTAAAAACAAATTTAGATTCTGAAAAATCAGCTGTAAGATCGTCTTGTCCAAATTGAGCTTGAGTTAGTTTCCATGGTTGTTGTAATGAATTATTATTTGAAATAGACGCATACTGCTGCTGCTGATCAATTTGTAAAAAATCGCTATCAACTGGAGGCTCTACAACAACATTTTCTTTTTCAAAAACGATGTTTAGCTTATCTCCTGTGGTTGACGAGCCCACTAAAGTTACCTTGGTATCGGATATTTCTTTTAAAATTCTGTAACCTACATTTTCAATAGGTGCATTAAACGGATCAAATCTTTCTTGTCCATTACTTGTTACTATTAAAAATGGAAATCTTAAATCACTATTATTTTGATCTTTAAATATATTTATTGCTCCATTTCCGCTAAAAAACTGATCACCAGGTTCAAAAGCCCTTATCTCAAGCACCACTCCAGATAAAAGAATGAAAGTAAATTTTGTTTCAGAAAAATTAGTTGTTAAATCATTTTGTCCCGATGTTGCTAAAACTATTTTCCAAGGGTTTTCCAAAGAACTATCGGTAAGAATATCTACTAATGCATCTTGTTGATCTATTTGCAAAAATTCAACCTCGGTAGTTTCTTCCCTTGTTATACCTACAATACCTTCTTCTTGCTTTTCACACGAAATGAAAAACAAAAAACAAAGAGTACATTTTATTAAAAAGTAATACAATTTCATAGTCAACATTTTTAGTAACTCATACTAGTAACAGGACAACTCTATTTTACCCTACCCCAGACTCTTATTTTTTTTACTTATAATTAGTATAAAGTCCAGAATGCACTATAAAACAATATAAATTTACATTTTTTTAATAATTAGGGTAGGGTTTATTACATTTAAACGGTTATACTACTAAATATTAATATCCCATTATTAAAATAACATATGGATCAGCTTCAGTCAGTATGCAGCGAAAAAAATTACGAAATACTGTATGACAAATATAGTAACTCATTATATAGCTTTATGTATTTCCGTTGCGGAAATGCCGACCAAGCTGCTGATTTAGTACAAGAGGCTTATATAAAATTATGGAAAAACTGTGCAAAAGTGGTTTTTGAAAAAGCAAAATCCTATTTATATACAGTAGCAGGGAACCGATTTTTAAATGAAATAGCTCATGAAAAAGTAAAACTTTCATACCAAACTGTCGAATACCATACAGACAGAAACTATGAAAACCCCGAATATGTACTTGAAGAAAAAGAATATATGAACACCCTCGAAATTGCTATTTCTAGTTTAACAACAGCACAACGCGAGGTGTTTTTACTCAACAGAATTGAAGGAAAAAAATATAAAGAAATTGCTGAAATGCTTCAAATTTCTGTAAAAGCAGTTGAAAAACGCATGCATTTAGCCCTAATAAAATTAAGAGAAACATTAGGAGATAAAATTTAGTTAACACCATAATTTTATCCCATTTAAAAATATACTATGAACAAATTTAACGACGATACTTTTTTAGCTCGCTGGCTGGCTAACGAATTAACTGACGAAGAATTAAACTCTTTTAAAGCCTCAAAAGAGTATGCTAAGTATGAAAAAATTGCTGAAAAAAGTAAGCAATTTCAAATACCTGCTTTTAATAAAGAAGCCATTAAAGCAAACATAAAAACTACTATTTATAAAAAGCCTGTAAAAGTAATTCCTTTTTATGCCCGCTGGTCTGCAGCTGCAGCAGTAGCTTTAATATGTGCATTAGCTGGCGCTTTTTATTGGATAAGTACCCCTACTGTTTTTACCTCAAAAACTGGCGAGCAATTAGCCTTTGAATTGCCCGATGGTTCATTGGTTAAATTGAATGGGGCGGCAACAGTTAGTTTTTCTAAAAATGATTGGAAAAAAAATAAAAGAAACTTAAGCCTTACGGGAGAAGCTTATTTTAAAGTTAAAAAAGGATCTAAGTTTACCGTGCAAACTACTCAAGGAACCGTAAGTGTTTTAGGAACTCAATTTAATGTACACACTTTAAAAAACTATTTTGCCGTAGAATGTTATGAAGGCAAAGTGAGTGTTGCTGATAAAAATTTAACTAGCATACTTACTCCAGGCAAAGGAATTCGTTTTAAAAATAAAGTTGCCGAAAATTTTACAATCAATAACACATCACCAAATTGGACAAATAACAACTATTCGTATAATAATATTCCATTACAAGTTGTTTTAAATGACTTTAAAAATGTGTATAATGTAACTATTGACCTGAAAAAGGTAGATACTGATCAAGAATTTACCGGAAAATTGATAACAAATGATATAAATAAGGCATTAAAAGTTATATGCACACCTATGCAATTAAATTATTCTATAAATAATACTAATATTGTTATAAATAGTAATTAGTATATGCTTAAATGGGTTGTTTTATTTTGGATGTGTTGTCAATCTGTTTTGGCACAAAACACCCATAGCCTTACTCAAATCATAGAAGACTTATCAAATACTTATAACATAGTGTTTTCCTATAAATCGGAGGATATTAAGCCTTTTAAAAATATTCAATTACCTAATGAAACTAACCTTAACCGTATTTTATTTGCTATTCAAAAACAAACTAAACTAAACTTTGAAAAAATAGATGTTACTAATTATGTTATAACAAAAAATACCGAAAATTATACTATTGTTGGTTGTGGCATAGTAAAAGATTCTTGGGGTAATTTATTGCAAAATGTATCCATTTCTTATAAAAATAAAAATACAGTAACAGATACAAAAGGGGCCTTTCATTTAACTATAAACGACAGCATAACCACAACGCTATTAAGCTTTGAATCACCCGGTTTTGAAAGTGTAAAATTACCCAGTACTTATTTTAAAAATGATTGTCAAACTATTGTTTTAAACAAAAAAATTCATGCCTTAAAAGAGGTCGTTATTTCTAATTACATTACCAAAGGAATTACTAAAAAAGAAAACGGTAGTATTCAAATAAACCTAGCAGAAACTGGAATATTGCCTGGTGTTATTGAGCCCGACGTACTACAGTCTTTACAATTTGTACCCGGAGTGCAAAGCCCCGATGAAACCGTTTCGGGATTACATATTCGCGGGAGTACACCCGATCAAAACTTAGTACTTTTTGATGGCGTAAAAGTTTATCAAGATGCTCATTTTTTTGGGTTAATTTCATCTTTCAATCCATACATAATTAATAATGTACAACTTTTTAGATCGGCAACCAAAGCCAAATATGGCGGGCATGCAGGCGGGGTACTTTCTTTAGGTGTAGACACAAAAATACCTAAAAAAGGAATTGCCGGAATTGGCACAACATTTACCCATACAGATGGCTTTGTAAAAGTACCTTTAATTAAAAATAAATTAGCCCTATTTGCGTCGGCGCGCAGAAGTATTACTGATATTTCTAACAATATTACCTTTAAAAGGTTTTCCGACGTAGCTTTTCAAAATACAGATATTTTAAATGGATTAAACAATACTTCGAACAGAATTTCGGAAGCTCAAAACACTTTTTTATACCAAGATTATTTTAGTAAACTAATTTTTAAAGCCTCAGATAAACTTAAGTTTAATTTTAGCTTTATCACCAATAAAAACGAACTCTTTTTTAGAGGTATTGATAATTTTATTGATACCGATTTTGAAGATAATATTACCGTAAAAAGCCATACAATTAATCAAAGTATTCAATTTAAAGATCCCATATTTGGCAAACACAGCCTGCAATTAAGCAGCACATCGTACAATAAAAAATATAACGGATTAAATCAATTTGACCCCGAAAGCCAAACACCTACTTTACTGGAAATTACTTTTGATAAAGAAAATTTTGTGGAAGAAACATCCCTAAATTACATTGGTAGCAAGCAACTTTTTAAAAACGGCACTTTCGAATTTGGTTTTCAGCGAAGCAGGTCCAAAATTGGCTATGTTGTTGAAAACTTTGGTCTTGATCAAACTACGTTTAAAGAATCATTAATTGGAACCGAAACCTCGCAATCATTTTTTACCGATTTTGAATTAAAAACAAAAAAGATTCAAGCAAATATTGGTGGCCGTCGTCAATTTTTTAACAGATTAAATATCACTTTTTGGGAGCCTCGAGCATTTATAAATTATAAAATATTTGATAAACTTTGGTTAAAGGCTAGCTTTGAACAAAAGCACCAATCTATTAGTCAAGTAACCGATATTAGAAACGATGGCCTTGGTAATTTATTTGATAAATTATGGGTGGTTTCTACCCCTACCGATGTACCTATCCTTGCAAATACTCAAACCACTTTTGGTATTGATTTTCAAAAAAAGGGCTGGACAATAGATATTGAAGCTTATCAAAAAGAGTTGGATGGTATTGGTATTTTATTAACTAATGATATTGCTAACCCTCGAAACGTAACAGGCAACAATACCGTAAAGGGAATAGATATATTGCTAAAAAAACAATGGAAACATTACCAAACTTGGGTTAGCTATTCTTTTTCTGAAAGCAGATTTCAGTTCGAATCTATAAACAATAACACGCCTTTTGATGGCTCCTTTGACACCCCTCACAATTTAGTCTGGACACATAGTGCTAATTATAAAAATTTTGAATTATCCTTAGGCTA
Source organism: uncultured Aquimarina sp. (assembly GCA_947489195.1). Classification (GTDB taxonomy): domain Bacteria; phylum Bacteroidota; class Bacteroidia; order Flavobacteriales; family Flavobacteriaceae; genus Aquimarina. The sequence goes on from CANLCT010000014.1 coordinate 9,138, forward strand.
TCGATTCCATTCGGGAATACCCTTTACCAATAAAAGCTTAGACACCAATTCGGCACAAACTAATTTTATTGCTTTTGAAAAGTTTAACGGAGAGCGATTGCCAAATTACCAACGTATAGATTTATCGGGTAGCTATAGTTTTCATTTAGATAGGGCAAAAAAAATTAAAGCAAAACTAGGTTTTACACTACAAAATTTAGCCAATACCCGCAGTTTATTATCGCGAGATTTTAAGGCTATTGAAACCGATAATCCCGAAAGTTCGACTAATTCCAGACGCGTTTTACTACAACGTGCAGATCGTTTATCATTAGGATTTACCCCTAATTTTGTTTTTAGACTTAGCATTTAATTACTTTTTAGCCCGAGAAAAAGATGCTAATTCGAGTGAAATTCTGCAAGAATTTTGTATCAAGAATCATCTTTTTCGTACCAAAATTGCCTTTTTTTTGATATCATTTTTTTGTTAAAAATTACTCGAATTGACAAATCGTTTCATCTAGATAAAATCAGATCAAATACAGCATTACATAATGCATGAATACGGGATATAGTAACCACATTTTCTGTTAAAAAAAACATGTCCATACCTCAACATTGACGTTTCTGACCAAAACTGAGGGTACTTACCAAAAGGTTAGTTATAAGAAAAGACCTGTTAAATAATATCCAATTAACTTATTTTTAGCATTATAATTTAGTTCACTTTTTTCTTGCTTGTAGGACTACTTAAGTATAGTTTTAAGATAAAGGTTTATAAACCAACTTAAAATTGACTATGAAAAGACAAATCAACACCTTCCTTTTGAGTATTTCATTAGGAGCGGTAACAGTGCACAGCTATGCCCAAACCGAAATTACCAAGGACTGCTTTTTGCAGGTAAACCAAGCCAAAGAATTACTAATAGGTTCTGATACGCTTAGTAAAAATGAAGCCGCCGCCATTAGTTTACTACAACAATGTGTAGCTCAAAATGATGCCCAAGCGCAGTACATTTTAGGATTACTGCACAAAAAAGGCATAGGTATGCCTGTAAATGAAAAAGAAGCTTTTAAATACATTGAGCTAGCCGCCAAGCAAGACTATCCCGAAGCGGTATGCGAATTAGGCGTATTGTATAAAGATGGTATTGGTTGTACCTTAAATTTTGACACGGCCATAGCTTATTTTTCTAAAGCCGAAGCTTTAGGCTACAGCAAAGGATCCTACAGTATAGGTTATTTATACTTTAAAGGCTTAGGGAGTATTGAACAAGATTACGACAAGGCCATTGAATGGTTTACCCAAAGTGATTATCCTATGGCGCAACATTGGTTAGGGATTTGTAATTATTTTGGTTATGGTATGCCCGTAAATAAAGAAAAGGCGCTGGAATTGCTGTTAACCAATGAACATGCAACTAATAGTGAAATTTTAGCGGAGCATTTAGAAAACACACCAGATTTACTAAACTTAGGTATCCAAAAAGAAAATACGCTAAAAGCCAGCGAATTTAGCACCTCAAAAATTAATGAGGTAGTAAGTACTACCGCTGAGCAAGGAGCAAAAGAAACCATAGAAATTACCAAAGCCACTTTAGCCGGCGAGTGGAAAGGAAAGTTAATAGAATTGGATTGGGCAGGTAAACGCATGAACCGTAGTTTTCCAATAACACTTAATTTAACTAAAAACGAACAAACACAAGATTTAGATTACAGCGTAGCTGTAAACAATGCAACAAGTACGAGCTATGGTATCTTTTTAGACGACAGTTTTTATTTTGATAACTTTAGTATGGCCTTGCCAAGATTGTATCAAGATAATACCATCAAATATCAATTGGATTACAACGTACTTTCGGTAAATACCATTGAAATTAAAGAGATTAATACTATTCGTTATTTAGTAGCCAATGTAGATACCCAAGTAATAGATTGGAACGAGCCCGGTCCACCGATGTTAGTAGTTTTAGGAAACACCAAAGCTTTGACTGATAATGGGCAAGAAATCGACGAAGATCTCATCGAAGCTCTAGCGCAATTGCAAGATGATAGCTTTATCACCTTGTATCCTAACCCCTTTAAAAACGATTTATTAATTCAGTACGATTTAGCCGAGGATAGTGTAACGAGTGTGGAACTCTACAGTTTTGCAGGCGAGTTTACCAAAACTATTGTGGCAAACGAAACCCAAACAGTCGGGAATCATTTATATCATGTAGATGGCAGTGCCTACCAAAACGGACTTTATGTAGTGCGTGTAACAGCAAACAATACCGTACACACCAAATTAATTATCAAAGAATAAGCAACCAACTGAATTATATATACATGAAAAAAATAGTAAACTATATAGTAGCCACACTATTGTTAGTGTCGGGTTACACTACCGTAAATGCACAGTACAATGAAGGAGGCGGAGGCTTCATTTTTGCACCTACCACTACTCCTACTAGACCAGTAAATCAACCCAAAAAACCTTCTGGGGAAGATGATGATTTTGAGTTTAGATTAGTTCTACCCAAAGCGATATACCATAGTAAATTAAGTATTCCCGATTTCCCAAGTGATAGGGTTGGTTACAAAAATATAAACAGTCGTAAAGTAGATTGTTCTGATAACCCTTTTTCAACATCGATATGCAATGATGACGATCCTAGATTCGAAATTGAATGTGATGGGTGTAACAAAGGTGGTTTTGGAGGATCTTTAGATGGAGACGACATAATGAAAATATTTGAGCCCAATATTGTAAAACTTAGAACACGAGGGCGTGATCGTTTGGTTGAGTGGTTGCAAAAGCATGCTAATATAAATTTGATTGATACAAGGGTAGATGTTTTTGGAGAACCTCTTATTGAAGGAGGTGGTAAAAAACCAGATTTAGTAAGGGCATTTTCTGAGTTTGCCAATTTTAGATCCAATGCCATACAAAAGCAGCTGGAAAGAGATGTAATATGGCAAGCAACACAGCGTATGGATAAAGCTAGAGAACGTTTTTTTGAATTAAGTGATGAAGTTGTGGGTTTAAGTCAACAAAGCTCAAAATTCAAAGACATTAGTCTTGAAAAGAAAAATTTATATAAAGAATACCGTAAGCAATGCATAGTAATTAATGGTATTCAAAGAGGCTATAATAAAGGCGACTGGCTTTCAAAATTAATTGGACAGCAAGGCGCTCATTTTTTTGAAAAAAGTTCAAAAAGGTTGTTTTTTAGAACAAATGGGCACGCTAAAGATCAATTAAAACGTATCGAAGATGCAACCAGTAAAAGCCTACGGGATTACTTTTTTAACTCTACTCCTGCAAACAGAGATGCTATGGCAAGGGATGCCGAAAAATTTGGACGTACATCGGTATCCGAAAATGAACACCCCGATTATGGAATGTTAAAGCTAGAGGCCGATATGAGAGAAAATAAGGATATCATCAATTGGATTGCCTCAAACAAGCAAAGCATGGTAAATTACCTTGAAATCAACAATAATTCAAAGGGAGCATCGCATTGTATGCGTTACTTATTTAAAACATGGTCAAATAAAGAAGATTTTGTAACCCCAACTGAATTTTATAAATCAGTAACAAGAGCAGGTTTCCAAACAAGTTCAAAACCTAATTTAGCATTAAGCACACGTCCATCGCAGCAGGCAATTGATATTGGATATTTAGGTTTTAGCAATGTATTGCATTCTTTTTTTGATGGCCGAAATGATGCATTTGCCAATCAATTTAAAGGTTATATTATTAATGATATGTTTAAGGTAAATGGATTACCTTCTAGCATTCAATTTGAATTTTTAGGGGCAATTTTTGATTTTGGTATTACAAACGGCCGTACTAATGATGTTGTTTTTGTAGGTAATAACGGAAGGACATTACTAAACAATGGATTTAATACTACTGAGGTGATTAAGGAAATTGGAAAGGGGAATGATTTTGGGTCACTATCTACTAGTGATGATAAATTTACAAAATTTGCTTTGGAAGAATTGAAAAGTGGATCGGAAATAGATTTAAATAATGACATAGTTTACGATTCATCAATATTAAATTCGAATGCCTATTGTGTGATTAGAAAAATTTTGAATATTGAAAATGGATTTTATAAAAAACTTTTAGATGACTTTCGATTGGGAACAGATAATGTTAATTTAAAATTTCAAGCTATTGAAATGAAAGGGATTAATAGTGGTAGAGAAGCCTTTACTGATCCTAATGAAATAGATTCTAAAAATTATATTTATATATATATCGATGAGAATTTAATTCATAGCAATAATTTAGTTGAGATAGCATCGACTATTTTACATGAAATTATTCATGCTCAAATATCTAAATTTGTACACCAAGAAGGGAATGGATTACCCATCACAGAAAGAGTTTTTTCAAAAGCCAATAGAGAAAAAATAATTGACAACTATTTGGAAATGGGAGGGGTCGATGCCCAGCACAACTTTATGGCGGATAATCTTCTTAATACAATGGCTTCGGCTTTAAGAAAATTAGATGGAAATAGATTGACTTTAAAACATTATATAGCTTATGCTTGGGAAGGTTTGGAGAATGATGGAACTTTTGGAATAACTAGAGAGCAAGAAGAAGAGTTTATAAAATTAAGAAAAGAAGTTGAACAAACAAGTACATTGAAATGCGACAATTAATTTTAATATTAAGTATTTTAGTTTTTATTAATTGTAAAAAAAACAATCAAATAGATGATTCTATTGAAATATATAGTTTAATAGTTTCAGAACTAGGAAGTGTGACTAAGCTAAAACCTACAATTGATAACCTAGAGTATAACTCAAAATTAGATTCTTTGAATAAAGAAAGAGATTCAAATTGGCGAATAGGTGTTTTTAGTGAAAAAGTAAAAATTGAAAATGAAAAGTATAAGCACTTAATTCCTAAAGAATATGAGTTTTTGTTAAAAGCATCTAAAATAGATTCAGGTAGGATTCCTTTTGAGAAAATTAAAATTAAAAAGGGCCAATTGATTTTAGTTGAAGAAGGTAAAATTGATTTTGATAACTTAGATATTTTTTTAATTTTTTCTGATTTAATCTTTAACAAGAAAAAGACTAAAGCTGTAATTCAATGTTCAAAAAGAAGAGGAAAGTTAAATGGGGGGAGTTATTATTGTTTACTAAAAAAATCAGATAACGAATGGATGATTGATAAGGTAATTCTGTTGAACATAAGTTAAATAATGAGGTTCCGATAGCATTGATCTACAATCAGTGTCTATGCAGGTATAAAACCGAAGTTCGAAAGAGCTTCGGTTTATTTATAAATAGTTAGAAAAACGATATTAGATATAGATATTAAAACTAGATTAAGGAAGAAAAATCAAAAATTTTATCATTAGTGTATTTCAGAAAAGGAAGAAATAACTTAGCTTACTTTATTCCTTATTATATGAAGTTAAATCAATAGAATGAATGTAAAACTGTTAACGATATTTTTTATAGTCTTATTAAGTTCTTTCTTGTATGGAGACAAATCAATAGTTTTTAATTTTTATGAAAATTACTATGTTATAAACTATATGCAGTTATCAGTGTTTTTGTTGTTAATTTTCACCTCGATATTACTTTTTGTAAAGCTTTATAAAATAATAAAGTAAGTATTTCCAATCTTACAAAAACAATATTAAACCCAACAAATGGTAACTAATTTAATTTTATGTCTAATATCATTTTTTTTTAATATGGAAGTTAAAAATCCAACTCAGCTTATGGGAAAGCACATCAGTTGCATTTCAAATAGTTATATAGAAGTTGAAAATTCTATTCAAGAAAAAGAATTGGGTATAAAGAGATTTAAATCCGAAATTAATTTGAATTTTCTTGGTGAGGATTTTCAAGGTTTCTTTTTTAAAACTAATAAAAATCATGAAATTATAGAAGTCAAATTTATGGTATATCAAATTTCTAAAGATCCAAATTATATGGATAAATTTGTTGAAAATTTTAATGAACCAATATATTCTACTTGTGTAGATAAAATTATTAAATCTTCAGAAACTATTCTTGATAATGGAAATACTGCTGCAGGTAGTATTGTGTTTAAAACAAAAAAATGTGATTATAAAAAAGAATCACCCGTTTTTTCAGTTTGGAAAATTAGAGAAGATTTTTATTTAGAAATAGTACATCCTGATAACAAAAATACCTATAAAAAAATTAAAGTATTACTTACTAAGTCTTTACCAGAATAGGCTTAACATTGTGTTAAATTCTCAGATCATACAAAATGCCTACACAGGATATAAAAAAGTTACATAAAACTGATGTTCTCTCCAACTTCGTTTTATGTAACTTTTGAAAAAAACAGGATCATGAGAGAAACGCTCACGCCAGCATAGGTTATAAATAGATAAAATAAATGAAGAATTTTTTTAGATATCTGTTTTTAGTGATTTTCCCTCTAATTTTGTATTCCTGCTTTTCTAATAAATATGAATATGTAGGAGAGAAAAAGGTTATAAACAAAGACAATTGGAAGATTAAGATTTATCAACTAAATGAATTTGAAACACTTACGCCTGTTGAATATGAAATTGTTAATGAAAGGGATAGCTTAGTTACTGGAAGACATGGTTTAATGGCTACAGATTCAAATTTACAAAGTGTTGATAAATATTATGTTAAAATACAAGATAGTGTCTTTTACGTGTGCTACCCTTATCCAAAAGTAATAGCAATTAAACACATTTCAAATATTAATGATGGCTATAATCTATGGGGTTTAATTAAGAAGCTACAGAAATACGATGATTCCTTATATCTACACCCTGCGCATATTGTATATAAAGGTGTTGATGTAAAGAGGAAGGATAGATAAAGTTATAATATGAAGAGTTTTTGTAAAATTATATTAGCGATATCGTTACCACTAGGTTTGCATTCCTGTTTTTCTGAGAAATATGAATTTATAGGGGAGAAAAAAATTATTAATAAAGAGGAATGGAAGGTTAAGTTTTATCAATTAGATAAGTTTGAGATGTTAGCACCTGTTGATTATGAAGTTGTTAATGAAAGTGATAGTTTGATTTTAGAAAGAGCTTGGTTGACAGGCGCTGATGCAAATTTGCAAAGTGTAGATAAATTCTATGCGAAAATACAGGATAGTATATTATATATATGCTATCCTTATCCAAAAGTAGAAGCTATAAAGCATCTATCTAATTTAAATGATGCTAATCAATGGGATTTACTAAAAGAATTACAGAAATATGATCCTTCTTTATATAAATAGAAACACACCTGATCGCGCTGATTTGTAATCAATGCCTATACAGGTATAAAAAGTTATATAAAACCGAAGTTCGAAAGAGCTTCGGTTTTATATAGCTATTAGAAAAACAGGATCATGAGTGAAACGTTCACGCTAGCATGGGTTATAACTAGATAAAATAAATGAAGATTTTTTTAGATATCCGATAGCGCTGATTTGCAATCGTACCTAACCAGATAAGGTGGTAATTTTTTCAGTGCCTACAATGAGAATAACAGTTAGTTTTGTTTGCAATAGTAACAGATTGCAAATGCGCCTCATATTATTGAATAGAAAAATACTTAGGCACTAAATTCTTAATCTTTGCTATGGTTTCGGTTACTGTTAATTCACTCATACCGCCCGAAGCATTTGCATGCCCTCCGCCATTAAAATGTTCTGCTGCTAATATATTTACTGGATTCTCCTCTCCTTTTGAGCGGAAAGATATTTTCATAATACCGTCTCTTTCTGTAAAAACAATTGCAGCCTTCATTCCTTTAATTGATAATGCTTGGTTTGCTAAGCCATCTGTATCTCCTTTTTGGTAATTATATTTTGCTAATTCTTCTTTCGATAATGAAATAATCGAAACCATATAGTTCTCCATAATTTCAAGCTTTTCGGACATGGCATAACCTTGTAAACGTAAGCGGCTTGCAGTATTGTTATCGCTTAATACTTCATGTACTAAATGATGAGTTACTCCGGCACGTAGCAATTTTGCCAATATCTCGTGGGTGCGTGGCTTTGTTGAAGGAAACCTGAAACTACCCGTATCAGTTAATATACCAAGGTATAATGGTGTTCCAATTCTTTCATCGAGTAAGGCTCCATTATCTGACTGTTCAATTAACTCAACAATCAATTCCGAAGTTGATGAAGCTGTAGTTTCGGATACGGTTAATATTGGAAACTCTTCTGGGTTCAAATGATGGTCAATCATTATTGTTTTACATGTTACTGCTTCTAATAAAACTTGCATATCTGGTCCTATGCGGTTTGTCGCATTGTAATCCAAACAAAATATCAAATCTGCTGCTGTAAAAGCGGCAGCTACCTCATCTGGTTGATCTGTCATTAAAAGAAAAGATGATGTATCTAACCAATACAAAAAACCAGGTGCTGGATCGGGGTGGCAAACAGTTGCTGTTTTCCCTAATTTTTCTATAAAATATAATAGTCCTAATGTACTTCCTATGGAATCTCCGTCGGGTGATTTATGCGATGTGATTACAATATTTGAAGCCGCTTTAATTTCTACTTCTATTTGTTTGTATATATTCATTGTACTACTACTATTTTTAAATTAACACCTCGAATCAGGCTTATCTATTATTTCACATAAAAATGGATCAATCAAATTACTATGCCCCCTCCTCTCTAATAAGCTGTAGTGAATCTATTCGAATTCGCGCATTTTTAATCAGTGTTGTCAGTATATTTTTTTCATCTAATGCCGTTCTAATTTCAGCGGGTCTAATCACCTTCTTGTTTCGTTGGTATAAAGTTGCCAGTCGACCAATTTCATGTTCCAATGTTTCATTCATCCGTTCGAGACCTGTATTTATTTCCTCAAGCTTCAATTGTTCTGCTACTTCTGTAGCTGTACTAATCATATTAGGAAGTATCGTATCAATCAACATTTCATTTTCAATTAGTTCATCCACTCGGCCCAACATCAATTGCTTGTTAAATAAGCTGATCGAATAATCTTCGGTTACCTCATCACCAGAATGATTTATAACAACACGTAAAGGAGTGCTTGGCAGAAAGCGATCCACATCAACCTCTTTTTTATCTTCTTTTTTACCTGTTGCTTCAAGTACAAAAATGACTTCTAACAAAAGGCCTTTCCGCTTTGTACCTTTCAATATTCCAAAACTAGTCTCTCCTGTACCTGAACTAAGCACTTTATCTAAAGCACTGGTAACCATTGGATGATCCCAGGTAATAAAGCTAATATCTTCTCTACTCAAAGCCCTTTTGCGATCAAAAGTTACCGATATTCCTTCATCAGGAATCGATGGAAATGCCTCTCTATTTTCTTGTGCTGGTTTTAACAGGTACGTTCGAGCTGCTAAATCTTCCATTTCAATCCCAAAATATTCGAATACTTGGGTCATATACATCTCAAGAGATAAGTCTTGGTCAGCAGCTTTAATGTTTGCTATTAACTTCTCAGCTACCAATGGTCTAAATGAATTCATTTCAAGCAGCTTGTCTCTCCCCTTTGCTAATAACTTCTGTAGCTCTTTTTTAAATACTACTGTTTTTGCAATTAAAGTATCTAATTTCAAACTTATATCTGTAGTAGAGGCTTCCAAAGCTATACTTTCCAAGCGATCATTGAACAGTTGTTCTATTTGATTGCCTCCTTCCATATTTTCCTCAAAAGCATTTAATCCTTCATGAAACCAACGCACCAACACTTCCTGCGGACTCCCTTTTATATAAGGAACCTGTATTTGAATATCTTTCAATTGCCCAATACGATCTAAACGACCAATACGCTGTTCTAATAATTCGGGGTGTGCTGGCAAATCGAACAATACCAAGTGATGTGCAAATTGAAAGTTTCTCCCTTCGCTACCTATTTCGGAACATAATAATATGCTAGCTCCATCGGTTTCTGCAAACCAAGCCGCATTTCTATCGCGCTGTACAATAGTTAAATCTTCATGAAACACAGCTGCTTTTACATTACTTAACTTTTTTAGGGCTTTTTCCAACCCCAAAACTTTAGCTTTACTTGTACAAATCAATATTACTTTGGCTGGTTCTAATTGCTCTAATAACCCAACTAACCATTTTACTCGTGGATCTTCAGAAAACCAAAATTTCTGTTTTATAACCTCGTTAACTTGTGCTTCTTTATCAATAGCGTATTCTTTAGATAAACGTTTTATCCACAGCTCTCGCTTTTCTTCTAATGCCAAAGGTATTAGATGTGCCTTTCGCTTTGGAAAACCACTAATTGCTGCTCGGGTATTTCTAAACACCACACGACCTAAGCCATATTGATCTAGTAAGTCCTCTATTAATTGATTTTTAACAACAGTGCCTCCTTTTTTAATCCTGAACATTCTTTCTCCATCGAACATAGTTTCCAATAAAGCTATATCTTCTTTAATTAAAGAATTCCCTAAAGATAGTTTTTCAATAATATTGGCAATAGTAGCATTGTCTTGAGATTCATTAATAAATGTATTGTAGTCTGCATATCTATCGGGATCTAATAATCTTAGTCTTGCAAAATGGCTTTCTACCCCAAATTGTTCTGGTGTTGCCGTTAGTAATAATAACCCATTGGCTACTTTACTTAACAATTCAACAATCGCATATTCTGGACTTACCGTATCTTCAGACCATTCTAAATGATGTGCTTCATCTACCACAAGCATATCCCAATCGGCCATAATCGCTTGTCTTGCCCTTTTCGGAGAATTTGCTAAGAATGAAGTACTACAAATAATCAACTGATCATCTAAAAAAGGATTTCCTCTAGGTGCATTACCATCTAATGCAGCACATCTTTCTTCATCAAAAATGTGAAACCATAAATTAAAACGTCTAAATAGTTCAACAAACCACTGATGAATTAAAGAATCTGGTACCAATATCAATACACGTGATGCTCGACCACTTAATAATAAACGGTGTATGATTAAACAAGCCTCGATAGTTTTACCAAGCCCTACCTGATCGGAAAGCAATACACGCGAGGCATAACGAGAACTCACCTCGTGTGCTACATAGAGCTGATGCGGAATAAGATCGATACGTCCACCTACAAAACCGTTAATAGGCGAAATGCTTCGTATATGATCGTATTCCAATGTTTTTCTTCGTAAAGCAAATGCTTCTGGTGTTTCTACATCACCCATAAAAAGACGGTCTTCGGCACCATGCTGTATTGAAACATCACCTAAATCTGCCTCTGACAAAACACCCTCTTCCCCAATGTACATTAATAAATTGCCTTTATTTTGCACACGCTTAACAATTAAGGGTTGTTTATTCGTATCAATAACCGTATCACCTGGCTTAAAAACAATTCTTCGCAATGGTGCGTTGGCTAAAGCATATAATCGTGTTTCTGCTGTGGTAGGAAAATCTATTCGCACACGATGCTTAGTTGTCTCAACTACAACGCCTACTCCCAACTCTGGCTCTCCTTCACTTGCCCATCTTTGATTTGGATAAAAATCCTCCATATTTACTACTATTTACACCTCAAGTATTTACTCTTTTTAAGTAATAATTCGGATACAATTCAATCCATTATCTCCTCTATTATTGCTGCAAAATTAAGCCATAGCCAAGACTATACTTGAATTTAATTTTATAAATTTAAATCATACGATTTACTGATAAGGATTTGTAAAATAGTATAAAGAACTACACTTAAAGAAAAAAGAATAAATTGAGCTACTTTATGGTATATATATAAAATAGGTGGAGCTTAAAATAAAACCCCACCTATTTATATTAAAATTGATAAAATTATTGCTTTACAAAACGCTTGGTTATACCTGATGCTGTTTTAATAAAATATACTCCTGCTCCTACTGATGATTCAAATTCTATAAAAATTGAATTAGTTGAATTATCCGATTTAGTTACACGAACTGGCACAAGTTTACCTTCTACATCTGCAACTTGAATATCTACACTTTCTGTCCCTTTTACTTCAATAAATTGACTTCCAGGGTTAGGATAAACTATAATATCATTAGTGGCTATTTCGTTAGTTAATTGTTTGGCTCCAGATACTACCTGCCAATCAAAAGTTTCCCATCCTTGATCCGAGGTTCCTCTAGCTCTTACCACTCCGTTATCTTCGGTCCAAGCTGCTTGTAACCATCTATTGGTATGTAAACTTTTTATGGCTACTTTACCATCCCCTTTTGATTTCCATTCAAAACGTTCCCAAGCAAATTTCCCATTGCCATTAGGTCGTACTGATGCCTGACTATCATTATTAGGCACTTGAACATATTTATTATTTACTAATGCTTTTAAAGCAATTCCTCCTTTAGGGTGCGATTCTACTCTAAATCTTTCCCAACCTCCTACTCTGCTTCTATTGGCTATTAATCTGTTGTTAGCAGCTTCGGCAGCCACATAACCTCTATTTCCTCCGGTTTTTCTTAACGAAATAACTTGATTAATAGGTGCTGCTCCACTATTTGGAGTGTTACCGCCATTACCCGGACTTGCATTTTCTAATTTATACACACGTACCCAATCAACCAACATCGTGTTTTTAGAATTATCATTTAAATGACTTACCCTTGGCAACCCTATATTAGCAACACCAGCAGTTTCAAATGGAAACACTTCGGTATCAAAAATCATATGAAGTTGTTCATCAAATGCTCTTCTGGGTACAATTTTCATCACTTGATTGCCATTGTAGTAAAAAAGTAATTCATTAGGGCTTTTCCACCAAAAACCAAAATTGTGAAACCGATCTCTTCCTTTAAATGGCATTGTCCACTTAGCTGCTAAAGGGCGAATCCCTGCAAATTTTCCATAATAATGCGTATTGGCGTCGTATTGAAATTCTTTAGAAGCTACATTTCTATTCGCTGGATTTCCGATATGCTCAATTACATCAATCTCAGAAAAGGTGCCTACCCGAAACCAAAATGATGAGGTCATTGATAAATTTGAAGCTTTCATTCGGCATTCATAATAATACCCTGGTTTGGCCGATTTATTTTTTGAAACTAATGCCGCTGCATCCACCCAGTGATCTTTAAATTTATTACCAACTGAATTTGGGTTTCTAAAAAGTGTTGATTTTAAGCGTAAAAAACCACCCGACTGCGTCGTATTCCCTTTTTTAAATTGACTAGGTAGTCTTCCTTTCCAAAAAGGATGGTAATCAAACCATTTTTGATTATTGATTTGTCCTCCAGAAAATTCATCTGATAACTCATTAACTTTAGTCCACTGTTTACCCGAAGGGGGACTAGGTTGGGCAAAAATGAATAGCGAATAACATAAAAATAAGAGCGAAATAATTTTTGATTTCATAATTTTTTGATTTGAACGTTGTTAATTTCCAAAAATACATAACAAAAAAATAGTAAATCAATACATATGTGTTAAAAAACACATCAATTACTTAAAAAATTAACATTTAATTAAGTTTAATAGCTTCTTTTAATTGTTAATGTTTCTTTTCTTTTTTAGCAAATAGTTCTTTTCCGCTTCATTATTCACGTTATTTAAAGCTTCTTCCATTTGTATTAAAGCCAAATCTATTTCATCTTTTTCTAAATAGTATTCTGCCCAAGCCCCATAATAAAGATAAGCTCGTTGATTAAAATCTGATGCCGATAACTCATTCAAAATACGATATGATGCTCCAAATTCAAGCTGCTGCAATTTTACCATAGCGATATTTAACAAAATTATTGGTGATGGATTTAAGCTGTACAATTGCTGGTACCATTCTTCTATTTTTTTCCAATTCGTTTTCTCAAAACTTGGAGCTTTTAAATGTTCGCAAGCAATAGCAGCTTCGTAATGATATACCGAAAAAATTGAGGTATCAACAGCTTTAAACATACAACTATTACCTAATTGAATTAAAGGAAAATACCACTGGCTTCGATCTTGATTTTTTAAATCGACAATCTCATTTTCTATAGTTAATTTACTTTCTAACCTTGCCGAATGAAAACACATTAATGCAAAAAGTGCATACGTATCACTATTACGAACGGTTTCATTTTTTAATATTAATTGACATAAGCGCATGGCTTCACCACATAATTCTTTTCTAATTAAAATATCTTGTTTGTTAGAGTGAAAACCTTCATTAAACATTAAATACAAAACAGCCAAAACACTATCCAAACGTTTGGGTAAGGCATTTCCGACTGGGATTTTAAAGGATATCTGTTGTTCTTTAATTATTTTACGTGCTCTGGTTAATCGTTTTTTAATAGTTTCTTCCTTAGTCAATAATGCCGAAGCAATTTCCCGACTACTAAAACCCGATATAGTCTTTAATGCAAAGGCTATTTGATCTGTTTTATGTAATTTTGGATGGCATGATGTAAAAATCATTCGTAATTGACTGTCTTCAATTTCGGTATCTAAAAAAAGTTCGGTAATTAGCATTGCTTCCGAACTTGAGCCCACTATATGCTCCCTACCTTTGGATGACTTTATTTGCCGAAACAAATCCAACACCCTGTTTTTGGCTACCTTTGTTAACCAAGCTTCGGGATTATCGGGTTGTTGATTGCGCCAACTCAATGCCGCCTTTATAAAGGTATCTTGTACAGCATCTTCAATAGTTTCTATATGCTGTAATCCAAAAATACGTATCAATATGGAGACCATCTTTCCATAATGATGTCTAAAAAGATGGTCTATCGCTAATTTATCCTTCATTAATCATCAAACTCCATTACTTCTCTAATTTCAACACTGCTATCTAAATCATAATCTGGAAAATCTTGTGCTATTTTTTTAGCTCCATCAAGGTCAGCAGCGGATACCACATAAAAGCCTCCGATCAATTCTTTAGATTCAATAGCTACATTATCAATTGCAACACGATTTGGCCCCGAAATACGTGTAACTGAATCATGTAAGGCCTCGCCCGAATGCACAACAGTGCCTTCTTTACTCATTTTCTCACTCCAAGCAAACCATTTGCTCATTCTATTTTGTATTTCTTCGGGTGATAAACCTAATTCTTCGTAACTAGCCCCTGCAAAAATTAACATGAATTTTTTCATACTATTTATATTTAATTGGTTAAACCTGCTTTATGCATTAGAAAATCTACTCCGTCTGTGATCTACTGCAAATACTATCGTAAACTGTGCTTTTTAACGCAAGAATAGCAGAGAAAAAAACGACATATATGCGAAATTTTTGTTAGCAAATCGTATAATACATAAAGCAGATTAAAATTATTTTTAATGAATTTACAAAACTTGCTCATAATTTTTTAGAGTATAAGCATTTATACCTGAACACATTCAAATATATGAATCCCCTTATTTTCATACGGATGCCCCCAAAACAATAGTTTGGCATCTTCTAAATCTTTGGCTTTAACTATTGAATATCCTCCAATAAATTTATTTGGATCTTCCATGCAGGCTATTTGATCCAATGGAGTACCGGGCATTAATGGGTTCCCTAAATCAATAATGTGATTTCGATGTTTTGCCTCCCATATACTCCACGATTCGTGAACTGTTTTTAAATCACTTTCGCTTAAAGAATTATACGCTGCTTTTGATTCGGGCGTTGAATAATAAATGGCAACAAATTTTTTCATTTTAATTTTATTTAATTGGTTTATTTACCTATATGACGAAGCCATTATTCAATTAGGGGACAACTTTTTTGTTTTTTTTCTAATACCTAAAAGCGGCTTAAAAAGTAATATCTTTGCAATAATTATAATTTTCAAGATCAATTGGCAAAAATAGGAGACATAGATGTAGGCGATTTTCCATTGTTGTTAGCCCCCATGGAAGATGTTAGTGACCCACCCTTTAGAGCTTTATGCAAAGAACAAGGAGCAGATGTGGTATATACCGAGTTTATATCCTCGGAGGGTTTAATTAGAGACGCTGCAAAAAGTGTGATGAAACTGGATATTTATGAAAAAGAACGTCCCGTGGGTATTCAAATTTTTGGTGCCAATTTAGATTCTATGCTTAGATCGGTAGAAATTGTAGAAGCCTCTAAACCTGACATTATTGATATTAATTTTGGTTGCCCTGTAAAAAAAGTAGTTAGTAAAGGGGCTGGAGCTGGTATTTTAAAAGATATCGACCTTATGGTAAAGCTTACCGAAGCCATGGTTAAACACACCCATTTACCTGTAACCGTAAAAACACGATTAGGTTGGGATCACGATTCCATACGTATTGTAGAAGTTGCCGAACGATTACAAGATGTAGGTTGTAAATCCATTGCTATCCACGGACGTACCCGAGCACAGCTATATAAAGGTGACGCCGATTGGAAGCCGATTGCCGAAGTAAAAAATAATCAACGTATGCATATTCCTGTATTTGGAAATGGCGATGTAGATACTCCCGAACGCGCTGTTGAAATGCGAGACAAATATGGACTAGACGGTGCCATGATTGGGCGTGCTAGTATTGGTTATCCTTGGTTTTTTAATGAAGTAAAACACTTTTTTGAAACCGGTGAGCATAAAGCCCCACCAACTATTGCCGAACGTGTTCAAGTGGCCAAACGTCATTTGGAAATGTCTATAGGCTGGAAAGGTGAAAAGCTTGGCATTGTAGAAACGCGTAGGCATTATACCAATTATTTTAAAGGAATTAGAGATATTAAACCTTACCGACAGCGCTTAGTGACTACCGATGCACCCGAAGATGTATTTGGTATACTCGATGAAATTAATGATCGATTTGCTGAATATACTTTTTAATTTCAGTAAAATTTCAATTATCAAATTATAACATTAATACTATTCCCAATTTGTGGTTTTACATCATGGATTAATTATAAAAAACAAAATTATCATGACAACAAAAAAACCACAACCTAGTAAAAAAGCAAATTTACACCCCAGAAACAAACATATTGAACGTTACGATTTTGATGTATTAACAACGACATTGCCTACATTAAAAGAATTTGTTAGACCCAATCAATACGAAGATTTATCTATTGATTTTTCAAATCCAAATGCCGTAAAAGCATTAAACAGTGCTTTATTAAAACAACATTACGATATTACTTTTTGGGATATTCCTGAAGGTCATTTATGCTCCCCAATACCCGGAAGAGCAGATTACATACATTATATAGCCGATTTACTGGCCGAGCATAACAATAACGAAATTCCTAAAGGAGAAAAAACAATATGTTTAGATATTGGTGTAGGTGCTAATTGTGTCTATCCAATTATTGGAAATAGCGAATATGGCTGGTCATTTATTGGTTCCGATATTTCGGAAGTCGCTCTAGCTTCTGCACAAAATATTGTATCTAATAACCCTCAGCTAAAAGGCAAGGTTGATTTACGCCTACAAAGTAATCCAAACTCTATTTTTAGAGATATACTTAAAGAGGATGAACATATTGCAATAAGCATTTGTAATCCTCCTTTTCACGCTTCTGCGGAAGCTGCTCTAAGTAGCAATTTTAGAAAAGTTAAAAACTTAACAGGTCAAGAAATTGAAAACCCAGAACTAAACTTTGGGGGACAACACAACGAACTTTGGTGTGAAGGTGGCGAATTGAAATTTATAAAAAATATCATTTTTCAAAGTAGAAATCACAAAAATAACTGTACTTGGTTTAGTTCATTAGTTTCAAAAAAGGATCATATACGCCCTTTGAAAAAAGCTTTAAAAGAAGCCGAGGTTACTTCATTCAAAGTAATCCCTATGGGACAAGGAAATAAAGTGAGTAGAATTATTGCTTGGACATTTTTATAAGTACAGTTTAGTTTTTAGTTGTTTTTTTGAAATAAGTATCCAAAAAAACAACTAAAGGCTGCTAACACTAATACGTACAACCACATGTACTCTTCTTACAACCAAAATCAATTCCTAAACTAAGTAAGTGCGAACCGCTATTGTCGGTACCAGATACTTCGTTTACATTAGCTTGATACCCGTAAGCAAAGTAAAATTTAGCCTTTTTAATACCAATCATTGGCGAAACAGATAAAGGTTTAAAATCTTGATCTACAATGCTACGCACAGAAATTCCACCCCACAAATAGCTGTCTTGAAAAAATTTACGTACCTTAAAATTAGTATCCAATGTAGAACGCTGATCACTTGAAAACTGACGGTAAAGCACCGAAGGCTCGAATTGTAATTTTTTAAACACATTTTCAAAGGTAAACCCTGAATACACATAATAATTTGTCAAATTACCTGGTTCATTTACACTAAAATCCTCTAATGGTTTATTTAGTAAATTAATAGCATTAAGGGTTACAAAAAAGGTTTTTAAACGGTATAACACACTGGCATCAAAATTATGATCCACCGTATTAATATCACCTGCTGCTGCCAATAATGGACGGTTAAATTGCGAAGAATCGATATTAAACTGCGTATACTTATAACTAATACCAAAAGACAAATACTGCCTAGAATACTCGCTTAAAGTTAAATGATGCGCAAATGAACCTTGAAACCCTTTTTGAGAAGTTGCTCCATTGCTATCATTAAACAAAATTGCCCCAACTCCAGATCTGTTAGCGATACGCCCATCTATAGATAAAGTTTGCGTACTTGGCGCATCATCTATACCTACCCATTGTTCAAATCCTGTTCCTCTAATTTGCCAACAATCGCCAATACCAGCATAGGATGCAGATATTAAAAATGGATTATCGGTAATGTATTGATTAATTACTGGCAAATTAAATTCTTGCGCATTAACACAAAAACAGGTAATGAGCATAAAATATATGAAACTAATACGTCTATTCACTATCAAATTTATTTACGATAAAGTGTAAAATGTCCTACAAACTCACGTCTGCGATCATCATTTAATTTTATTAAATACCAATAATCACCAGAGGGCATTAATGAGCCTTCATAAGTTCCATCCCATCCTTCACCATTTTCTCTAAGTTTGATTCCTCTAAACTCTTTAAGCATTCTTCCATAACGATCAAAAACCAACACCTCCATATTTTCATAATCAATAAACGGATCTGGATCAATTGTATTTGTTGTAAATACCGTTAATCTATCTGGATACCATGTGGTTTCGGCAAAGTTACTACTGTCGGGATTAAATACATTTGGAATTTCTAAATTAATAACTTTAATAGAAATCCCATCAACTTGATCAAAACACAAATTATCAGCATCTTCGCCACGGAATGTTTTATCGGTTACCCTAAAAGTATAAAAACCATCTTCTTTCACATCAAAAGTACCATCTGCGTTTATAGGAATTTCTCTATCTGGCACAGCACCTTCAGTTGTTGTAAATAATACTGTAAAAATATATGGATTTGGATCAGCAGGATCTACAATACCTCCTGTTGCTTCTAATTTATATTTATTAACACGACGCGTTTGTATAAACGGAATTAAGCTACCTGACTCATCAGGCTGTGTTACAAAAGCTACTTTTGTAAAAGGAACTAATGTATCTAATTCAAAAGGTTCTGAAGGACAAACTGTAGTCCCTCCTGGAGCGTCATATTCTAATACCACATTGTAATCACCCGCTGGCACTCCTTCAACAGTATCTTCGCCTTTTATGCCTCTCGCTATTTCAGACCCATCTGCTTTGTTTACTACAACATAAGTAATATCAGCGGCATCAATCAATTCATTTCTATTAGTAGCTATAATAGTATACGTTCCAAAATCGGCAGGATCATCAATCTCTTTACAATCGGGAACAGCTATTGCTGTAAAATTATTAATATCTGGTAACTCTAGTCTAAATGTACGTAGCTCTGGTTCGCAAATTAATAAATCTGGCTCTGGTAATCCATTACCTGAATCGACCACAAATACTTCGTAATTTACATTCGCTTTTAAGTTCATTACAGTAAATTGATCTACAAGCCCTGTATCTGCAACTAAATTTTCTGGCACACCAAAAATAGCTGTTGCTAAAGGCTCATCTTCTGTATCTAGGTCACGTTCTTCTACTAACATATAATAATATGGAGGTCTACCACCACTAACCTCAAAAGTGATCATTCCATTTTCATCACCTAAACAATCGGGAGTAGATCGAAGCACCTCAGTTACTACTATAGCTTCCTTAGTGGCTACGGTTTCAATTTTTTCTTGCGTAGTACAGCCTGTGCCTAAATCACTTACCAAAATCACATAATCCCCTGCCGCTAAATTTTCAATAGTTGCTGGTAGTGTATCAGTAGATATGCTTATTGAATTTCCTTTTCCTAAATCGATAGTCCCTTGTATATCTCCATCAGCAAACTGAGCAGAACCCTCTGTAACTCCTTCTTCTTCAACAATAACAACAGTGTAAGGACCTATACCTAAACCTTCATCTAATTTTACGGTTATGGATCCATCTTCTTCACCAGAACATGATATTTCTGTAGCAGATGTTTCAAATGTAAGTGCTGGGTGCTTTTCAATAGCAAAGTTTTTTACTACCGGAGTACAACCTACTATTTGGGTGGGTCCACTAGTTACTCGGTAGACATAATTACCTTCATCTAATCCTGTAAATCTAGTTTCTGTTTCTTTTACCACCGCAGGTGTAGTAGTTGCACTTAATGGATTTGAAAAACCTGTATCTGTTGCCAAATAAATATTATAGGTATACGCACCTACTCCTCCTGTAACCGGTGCCGCAATATCTACAAAACCACTACTATCGGCGCATAACCTGCCATCTGGTGTTACAATATCATAAGCTATGTTTACAGGTGGCGGGCTTACGATAACCGTAGTAAACTCCTCGCAGCCACTACTATCAACCACTCTAAAATAATTGACTCCTGTTGGCAATTCAAAAATACCTAAACCTAAACCAGTACTACTATTTGTTTCTGCAACAACGGTCGTCGCCTCTCTTGGATCTCCACTTAATAATTCGACAGTAGCAATTGAGGTGCCACTTGATATGCCTATCTGGTAACGTGCCGTTTCCACTCCTTTATCGGATCTCGTATTATCACAGGCAATAGGTATTAATAAATCTCGGGTTAATACTATTGGAGCTGGCTTTTCTAATGAAATAACATTAGAATTTACAGTACAACCGAAACTATCAATAATACTTACTAAATAAAAATTAGCTGCCCCATTTTCGCCAGGGATAACATTAGTAAACATATTGCTACTTTGTGGTGGAACCCCTGCAATTGATATTGGATTATCCCCTGCCACATTATCTACTTTTAATAACGTATAATTAATTGATGTTACTGGAGCATCACCTGCCGTAGGTGTTGCCTCAATAGTAGATACATCTTCTTTACAAACAATTGGAGTTGCTGCTATAGATACACTTGGTAGTACTACAGGTGCAATTACTGGCAATACTTCTTCATCTACCGGACATGTAGGGAAATTATCTCTTACACGTACCGTGTAACTACCCTCTCTAATATTTAAATCACTTCCAAAAAAACCAGTGGTACTAGTTGCAATAACAGTTAATGGATTAGCGGTTTCTACTAGTTCAAAGGTATAAGGTTCTGTTCCTCCATCGGCAGAAGCTAAAATGGTTACCGGTCGATCACAAGTTAATTGTGTTACCTCATCAATGGTTAATTCCAACGGCTTATCTGGACCCGTAATTTGAACTATATCTATGTCAGAACATAAGCTTTTCGAAGTATCCACACCAAATGAATCTGTTGCAATCACCTCTATAGTATATGTTCCAATTCCCAAAGTGTTTGATGTAGTTACATTGGTAGTCGTTGAAGTATTTAATAGGGTCACATTTCTATCAATAACAGTTCCGGTTCCATCACTTATTTCATACCTATAAAAACCTGTGTAATTTCCGATACTAAAACTAATTGTTGTGCGATCATTAAAACATTGAACGCTACTATTTACAGGAGTAATTTCTATTTGATTAGCCGGCACAAAGTTAATATCTCCAGATAAGTCAAAAACTATTTCGTTAGATACTGGTGATTCACATTCGTTAGAATCAATAATAACAAGTGTATAATTCCCTTTTGTTAGATCTGTAAACGGAAGATCGGCTATCGATGTTATGGTACGAATCGGTACCGAACCACCATTAAATAGTTGAAATTCTATATATGTTCCGGTTCCACCTATATCTAAAGTTGCTGCATCTTTAATCGTAATACTCCCATCGGTATCACAAGCTAAATTATCCACTACTTCCAATTCGGGCGCTACTAATGGAGCTGGATCCGTTATTGTATACTCTTTTTGAGCTGTACATTCATCATCGGGATTCGTAATATCAGTAATTTCGACAGTATACACACCCGCAGGCAAGTTGATAAAAATTGGGTCTGGCTGTCTCCCAACAGTTACTGGCCCAGTTACTATAGCATATTCAAAAATTCTTCCAGCTGGTAAAGCACTACCATCTGCTTCTGTAGGAGTTACTCTAAAACGATGATTGCTTTCGCCATTACAAATAGGATTAACCGAAGCATCAGCTATAGTTAAATCTAAACCTTCATAGGCTACCAATGGATTAGGAATATTTTGTGTAACAATACATCCATTTAAGTTAATCTCTAAGGTTAATTCTGTAGGAAGTGCAGCAATATCAACAAAGGTAACATCTGAAACATCTGGTCCAGTAGGCGCACCAACGCCTGCTGTATCATCAATAATGGGTGGTTGGTTATTGATATCATCCACTCTAAATGTGGTACTTACACCTCTACCTGTTATGCCTAATTCAAGAATTTGAAATACTGCTGGTGTTAAATCTAATGAGGTACTTGGTGTTGTCAATTCAAGCTTGAATTCTCCAGCGGTACACGTAATTTCTTTTTCAATTGAAAAAACTCCTGAATATGTTGGATATGGTGGCGTTTGAATAGGACCTGCTTCCTGTGCACATTCGGCATTGCTAATAGGTTCTGTTAAACCAATGCTAGCACTGTTCCCCGAAAATACACGAATTTTATATGTACCATTAGGGTCTACATTAAAAAACGGAAATACAAAACTACTTGTTGGCAACGATTCTTCAGCTATAACATCGTCTGCTAGTGAAGGGGTTCCTTTAGTGTCAATTAACTGATAATAATATTGAGGTGTTCCTGGTGCTACCTCAACAATAATGTCAGCTTTAGTATCATCTTCACTACTTACTAAATTATCTACACTACATGAAGGTAATCTGGTAAATTCAAATCGTTCAATAATTGGATCAATAAATTGAACAGTATCTTCAAATACAAATTCACAACTTGATGTATCAGATAATCCTATAATTAACGGTTTTGCCACTACACGAACATTTACCGACCTTACAATAGGGTTAGGCTTAGCTATTGTAAAACTACCATAATTCGTACTTGTTGGTGTTTGGGTTAGTTCTGAAATAAAACCACTACCCGTATCTACTAAATATTCTAAACTATATTGTAAACTGGTTGCTGTAGTAGTAGCTGGCAATCCATTTACTTGTACTAAAGCCTCTCCTGCACAAATTGCATTTGGTGGCACAGAAATACTTAAGCCTGGATCAACTTCAGATGCTGTAAAATAAAAGATATTGCTACAGCCACCAGGCAAAACTATTTCTAACCTGTAATTTCCAGTTTCTGCTAGGTTAAATATAGATGTATCATCATCCATAGTATCTACAATCGAATTCTTAAGCGCTACATAATTACAAGCATCACCAACATAGGGGCAATTATTATCATTATCAGGTCTTGGACATGAGCCTTCTGTAAATTTTGACCAGGTTAGTTCCGTTCCATTAGGGTAAAAAATATTATTCCCAGTATCTGGATCAACATAATCTGCTGTAATATCTATAGCACCATTACACAACAAAAATTGTGTTACTACTTCTCCATCCACACTACACGGCTCTAATTTGGTTCCGTTTAAAGCTGGGTTATTAAATGGACTGAATGTAGAAAGTGTTGGATCAAATATTTCGACATCAAAAGTTTGAGTAATATTCAAACAAGGACTATCTGTTTTTTCAACAACAATGTATCTTCCTGTTTCGGTAACTACAATTTTATTTGGGTCTGTATCTAAATTAGTTTTTGACAGAATCAATACTCCGTCATTTGGATTATTACTGGTTGAACCTTCGGGCAACTTAAACCATTCGTAACTTAAAAAACCTAGTCCAGCTTCTAATTCTTGTTCGCTACCACACAGTAAAACAGAATCTGTAACATCTTGACATTGTTCTTGGTCAGATAAAAATATACTAGGTTCAGATGCTAAGGCCCCACAAGTATCATCAAAACTTGGTACACTTTTAGAATCAAAAGTGTTTGTATTTAACACTCCTGTATAACTTGTAGTGGCAATATTTTTAACGACGTTGTTACAAGCATTACGCAACTCACTACATTGGGCAACTACTTGTACTTTAAATTCTATTTTAACTTCATTTAAACACGGTCCAGGAGAACTTGGTGTGCCACAATCTAAACCTGTTAAGTCTGGTATACCAATACTAATATTATCTGTTAAAAATGTTAAGCCTGTTAAATCGTCGATAATAGGTTGCCCAGGAGTAACAGAAAAATTTGTGGGTGTAAAACCATCATAAGCAAATGAACTTGCATCCAAATTGGTATTAATAGGTATTAAGTCTTCCAGAACTAAATTTGTTGCTGTGTCATTACCAATATTTCTAACCGTTAAGCTATAAATTATAGTATCACCTAAATTTACTATTGCTGAATCGGGAAATTCATTTCCATTTCTATCAAAAAATCTTTTTTCCACAATAACATTAGGCGCAACAATTTCTACTGCAAAGGCATTAAAAAAGTTACTATAACTATCTTGATTTGTATTTAAATACATTCTAGCCGTAGTATCTGTCATACCTCCACCTACAGCAGTTCCATTATTTAAAATTCTATTGTTTGTATTTACTATTTGAAAATGATCCGTATCATAACTTAATGTGTTTTGCGAATTTGGGAACCTAAAGTTAGTATCACCTGCTAAATTAGTTATGGTACTATTAAAAAAGTTTCTTGAATTATCGGGTGTTGAATTTTCTGAAAGGGGCCTAGCCGATGTAGGAACATTAGCAGGGTCTAATGGCCCTACTTGTGGGAAATTAACTTTTGAAGACTCTGTTTCAATTAAAAACTGATCGCCTCTTAAGCCTCTATCACCTTCCAATGAAGCAGCTCCAATCCATGCTTTTATTTCCCCATTAGGTATCGTATTAAAATTAGGTAAATCGAAAGCTACAGGAGTATCATTAAAATTTATTGATGCAAAACCGTCAAAAAAGTAAATGTTTTTTGATGTTACAGATGGTGTTGGATCTTCGTAAATTACTGCTAAAGTCCAACCTGCAGCTAAACCTGCGGCAGCTCTGTACCCCGTTGAACCCACTACATTAGCTACCGTCCAAAAGCCATCTATTTCAACATTATTAGCTTCTAAACTCTTAAAAAGTGACGTAACATCTGCCTTACACACATAAGCATCTCCTTGGATCCTTTTTTGAGACACTGGGCTATCCCATGGAATAGTTCTGTTATAAAATGAACCCACTTGCCCATCGATAAGCACCTCTGTTTGTATTTGTACACCATTAGGGTTAGATGTGCCAGCAGGATTAATGCTTATATCATAATATTCAGTTCCATTTGGAGGTAAAATTTTTATTTCGGTATAATCTTCGCAATCAGAACCACAAAAATTAGTTCGAGGAGTTGTTAATGATCCATCACGAGAATCGAATGTATTACCCAAATAAAAACCTGACCAATACAAGTATGCTTTAACAACTGTAGCACAATCAATATTTGTATCTAATCTTGCCGCACTTGAACTGAATGTTCCTTGATTACTAGCAGAAAGTGGAGACCCATTAACATTAGTTGTTCCGCCATATTCAGTTTGTGAATTACCCAAAGCAGGGTTAAAAATTGCTGAAAATCGAGAACCTGGAGCCCTATCACTATCAATATCAATGTAAGCTCTATTATAATCTTCTCCTATATTTCTATCAAAACCATTACTTAATAGTCCATTATAGTCATCGTTTGGATTGTAATTTATTAAAGCTGTAGCATCTGCATTTGGAAAAACACCTTTTACACCTAATATACTGTTACCAGTGATAGCCATGTCTCCCTGTATGGTTTCATTAGCTACAGTTTTAAATTTTATTAATTCTCCTTTTGCTTGAGAAAACAAATTACTAGCTGTAAGCAAAAAACAAACAAGACTAAATATGTATAGTTTATTGAATTGTAGTTGTTTTTTCATAGTAATTACCTTAAATTAGTTATTAACTGATGAATTATGCTAGTTCTGAAATACTATTATTATGTATTTAATCCAAATACTTTTAACGTATTAAGTAAACAACATAACGATTCTTTTTACTCACAAATTTTAAAAAAAAATTGAGTCGCCTTAAACTGATTTTTACTCTAATAGTGTGTTTTACAAAAAAATAAAAAGCACAAGTGATTAAAATACAGAATGTTAAATTTTACAAAAAAAATATTTCATTACTAAATTCACGGAGTAACGTGCATTTATGGTAATTATTATACTGGAAGTCAAAAAATAATAAACTTTATATCCACAATTTTTTAAGCTTTTTTGAAGAATATTTTTACAAATGAAGGATTTTTCCTTCATTTGTTAATGCTCTCTTTAATTTTTAAATATGTCATATACTTTTGTTTAAAATTAGTTGCTTTCAAAAACAAGCTTATCTAAAAAAGAATATTTAAAAATATAATTAACAATATAGCAATCAATTATAACAATACTTTAACTTTAAAGTATTGTTAAATCTACTACGTAATAACAAAAAGCCGAAGCAAATTTTATATTGCTTCGGCTTTTTGTTATTACGCATCATCATTTAAAATGCTACAATACTGGTTAAAAGTATTTATATTTCAATTTAGTAGGTACAACCACATGTACTCTTCTTACAACCAAAATCAATTCCTAAACTAAGTAAGTGCGAACCGCTATTGTCCGTACCAGATACTTCGTTTACATTAGCTTGATACCCATAGGCAAAGTAAAATTTAGCTTTTTTTATACCTATCATTGGCGAAACAGATAAAGGTTTAAAATCTTGATCTACAATGCTACGCACAGAAATTCCACCCCACAAATAGCTGTCTTGAAAAAATTTACGTACCTTAAAATTAGTATCCAATGTAGAACGCTGATCACTTGAAAACTGACGGTAAAGCACCGAAGGCTCGAATTGTAATTTTTTAAACACATTTTCAAAGGTAAACCCTGAATACACATAATAATTTGTCAAATTACCTGGTTCATTTACACTAAAATCCTCTAATGGTTTATTTAGTAAATTAATAGCATTAAGGGTTACAAAAAAGGTTTTTAAACGGTATAACACACTGGCATCAAAATTATGATCCACCGTATTAATATCACCTGCTGCTGCCAATAATGGACGGTTAAATTGCGAAGAATCGATATTAAACTGCGTATACTTATAACTAATACCAAAAGACAAATACTGCCTAGAATACTCGCTTAAAGTTAAATGATGCGCAAATGAACCTTGAAACCCTTTTTGAGAAGTTGCTCCATTGCTATCATTAAACAAAATTGCCCCAACTCCAGATCTGTTAGCGATACGCCCATCTATAGATAAAGTTTGCGTACTTGGCGCATCATCTATACCTACCCATTGTTCAAATCCTGTTCCTCTAATTTGCCAACAATCGCCAATACCAGCATAGGATGCAGATATTAAAAATGGATTATCGGTAATGTATTGATTAATAATTGGTAAGTTAAATTCTTGTGCATAGGCACCGAACCACCCCAAGAACATCACTGTTATGTATATAATGTGTCTATTCATCTTTATTATTGTTTGCGGTATAATGTAAAGTGCCCTGTAAATTCTCTTCCTTTATCGTCATTTAATTTAATTAGATACCAATAATCACCAGATGGCATATTGGTTCCTTGATATGTACCGTCCCAACCTTCGCCATTTCTACGTTGTTTTACACCTATAAGTTCTTCAAGTAATCGACCGTATCGATCAAAGACCATGACTTCAATATTTTCAAATTCTTCAAAAACAACTTCGCCGCTACCTCCGGTAGTTACTGTTGTTTCACCCGTACTAATTGAACTAGTAGTAGTTCCTCCAGTCACCGTAGCACCAATAATTACACCTCCTGTGGTAATTCCACCTGTAGTGGTTCCACCTTCGGTAGTTCCATTGGTAATAACAGTTCCTGTCATGGTGCCTCCTGTGGTAATTCCTCCATTAGTAGTTCCGCCTGTTGTAGTTCCTCCTAGCAGCGTTCCTCCAGTTACTGTACCACCTGTAGTAACACTTACTGAACTACGTGTTACAGGACCCGAATTATCAATAGTGATTACAGAGGTAGTCACTCCAATAGATGTCCCTCCTGTTGTGGTACCTCCATTAGTAGTTCCGCCTGTGGTTTCACCTCCAACAATAGTATCATCAATTGGTCTGCCACCTGTTGTAGTTCCTCCAGTAGTAGTTCCTCCCGAAGTAACTCCTCCAGTGGTTTCACTTGCTGTAATTACTGTTATAGTTGTTACACCACCAATTACTGACACATCTGCAAAAGTTGGTATCGGATCATTACCTCCAGAAACGGTTCCACCGGTAACCACACCATTAGAATTTACAGTCCCTCCAACTATAGTACTATTAGTAACAACAGCTACTGCCGAAATTCCAGCTCTAGTAGTTGTTATAGTCGTAGTACCACCTGTGGTAACTCCTCCTACGGTTGTACCGCCTGTAGTTACAATTACAGTAGTGGATATAATTTGACCCTCTGGTGTATTTACAGTAATATCATCTGGATACCAAGTATTCGTACCTGGCTCACCACTATCGGGATTAAATACATTTGGAATATCTACATCCATAAAATCCAATGGTATGCCAACAGCTAAATCAAAACATGTCGTATTAAATTTATCCGAAACCGTAAACGTATACCAACCTCCTTGAGTAACCTCAAAAGTACCATCAGAACTAATTTCGATTGCTTGAGCAAAATTCATATCATCAGTAGCATTTCTTACAAATGATCCTGTAAAAATATAAGGATTAGCATCACCATCAGCTACTCTACCTCCAACTGCCGCTAACTGATATACATTTATGTTATTAGTTGCTTGTGGAACATAAGGTGCAAATACACCTGCATTAGTTGAAATATCCCTATCAAACTGCACCTTTGTAAAAGGCACTAATGGCTCCAGGTCTGTTAACACATCAGAAGTACAGAAAACACCTGGTCTAACCTCATAATTTAATACAATTGTGTATTCTCCATCGCCAACACCTAAAATTTGATTGCTACCAGCGTTTGATGAAAACATAGTACCATCAGATGTTCTGGTTGCGGTATAACTAATTAATGCGGCATCTAAATCCGTATTTTCATTATCTAATGTTATAGTATACGTACCTGCTGATGTTCCTGTAATTGGACAGTCGGGAGTAGCCTCAGCTGTAAACTGATTTAAATCTGGTGTATCAAACCTAAATTCTATTAACTCAGCTTCACAGACTATTAAATTTGCTCCCATTTGTCTATTCCCTGAATCTACTAAAAATACTTCATAATCAACTTCACTACTCAATCCTGTTAAGTCTAAAGTATAAATATCATTTCCGTTGATATCTGTGCTTGTTGGTGTATCAATTATATTCATATTACCAACAATGGTAATTGGCTCAGGCTCTAGCACATTATCTTTATCTCTGTTTTCAACAATTTCATAATAATATGGAGGTGTACCAAATTGAATTTCAAAAGTAATCATACCATCATTATCACCTCTACAATCAGGCCCCATTCGCGTTAATTCGGTAAATAGAAGCTCTTGTTTGTTTTCGATAGTTTCTAAACCTGGCGTTACATTACAGCCAGTTCCTAAATCACTTATTAATACTCTATAATCTGCAGGAGCTAAATTCATAAACTCTGCTATATTTTGCCCTATAGGTATATTAAATGACACTCCTTGCAAAATATCAAATGTTGATGATGGATTTATAGTGTTATCTGAGATTTCACTACCACTTACTCCAGCTTCAGGAATAATAGTCACTGTATATGGACCTACTCCATTTGTAGTATCAAGCGTTACCGTAATAATACCATCTTCTTCACCCGCACATGATATTTCCGAAGCTTCAGACACAAAACTTAATGGCTCTCTTTGATTAATTTCAAATGTTCGGTAAACAGGTGTACACATTCCTTCAGAAGAAATTTTATAGGCATAAGTTGCGTTTGAAGGTAAACCTGCTACTGTATTGATATCAACTAATTCAAAGAACTGAGTGTTATTTTCTCTTCTTGCCACTGGAGTTGTTGCTCCATTAAGTGGGCCTACAATTTCTGTAAAGCTTCCGCCAGAAGGGGTAACAACAAACAATTCGTATGTATATTCTGGTAAACCTCCGCTAACGGCTTCCAATATTACCGAACCAGTTTCACCAGGACATAACAACTCTGTTGTTGATATAATACTAAAGTCAATATCCTCTGGAGATTCGCCAACATTAATTGTTGTAAATGCCTCACATCCGTTTGGACTATTGGTCACTCTTATATAATTAGTTCCTGATTCCAACTCAAAAACAGCTGCTGCTGAACCTATTACGGTAGTAGTTTCAACTACCGTAGGCGTTATTCTTAATGGGTTACCACTTAATAAATCTACGGTATAAGATGTTCCCGTTCCGCCAGAAGCAGTAATCTCATACTGTGCCGTTCTTACCGGTACACCTCCACGAGTTGCTCGACTATCATCACAAGTAATGTCAATAATTAATTCTCTATCAATACTAATCGGTGTTGGTTTTTCAACGGTAACAACAGGTGTTGAAGCCGCTATACATCCATTAGCATCTCTTACTGTTGCCACATAATAATTTGGTGTTCCAGGCTCACCTGCTTGCACATTATTAAACACCCCAGTAGCTTGTGGCCCTTGAACCACTACAGGATCACCTCCACTTGCATCCGTTCTTGTTAAGGTATACTGTATACTTGCTAACGGTGCAGCTGGAACAGCTCCCATCATAGCTGTAGCAGTTAATGTTGCCGAATCATCAGGACAACTTACTACTACATCTGCCATTAATGTTACTGCTGGGTTATTTGGTGTGATAATTTCGATAGGCACTAATGGTGTTGCTGGCACACAATTTTTACTATCACGAATAGTCACCGTATAAATTCCATCACCTAAATTCAAGTCAGATGCAAAGAACCCATTATTATTAGTAGCTATAATTGTTGCTGGCGCTCCAGCTTCTGTTAATTCATATGTAAATGGTGGTGTACCTCCCATTGCTGAAACTCGAATAGTTCCAAACATATTTACACATGTAGGTTGAACAACTTCATCTTCAGACACAGTAATTGGTGTATCTGGTCCTGTTATTTGAACCGTATCTGTTGATATACACGCTGTTAAAGTGCTCAAAGGAGTTCCTGTAGCATCTGCTGCTGCTGTTACATCAATTCTATATGATCCTAAACTTAAATTACTTGCTGTTGAAGTAACCATAGGTGTATCAACAGTTGCTGTTTCAATAACAGTTGCTGGAGTTGTCCCTGAAGCTTCTTGCGTAATGGTATACGTAAAGAAACCTGTATAATCTACTACTTCAAAACTAATAGTACGTTGGTCTTCTGGACATTCTAATGTGTTTCCAGTTCCTAATACTAATAATTGGTCTAAATCTCTTACTTCAAAATCAATTTCATCAGAACAACCACTCACCGTATTTCTAACATTAAAAGTATAAATACCAGGCCCTAATAATTCAACTTGCGTAAATGTATAAGTTAAAATACCTGGCGCTAGTGTAGTTGGTCTTACTGTTCCTACCGCTGTTGGTATCCCCAAAGTATCTGTGTGTTCCACTAAAACAAACTCATATTGATCTGTCGGCAAGCCTGTAACATCTACTTTAATTTGTTGATCCAAACAAGTATAAAAAGAAGCTGTTTCATCTATACTCACTACAGGTTGCGTAAATGGTGTAATTGTTACTGTTCTATCTGGTATACTGTTACATGCTGCATTACCGCTATCGCGATATTCAATGGTATATACTACATCACCTGTTGTACTAGCATCTACAGGGATTTCCACTTGAATTGGTGCCCCCGCTGGTATCGGCATATCAGATCCTACGATTTCAGTAAAGTCATTCACTACCCCTGGAATTCTGTAAAAATATGGAGGTGTACCATTCGTATTATTGGCTACACTAATAGTAATAAATGGTCCTCTTATTGTTGGATTACACGTACCAGCTGTTGGTGCTTCCGAAATATTTGCCCCATCAAATAATGGTGGTTCAATAATTTCGGTCACTGTATTTACAGTTAAACAATTTAACGTTCCCTCTAAATTCACTACAAAATCCACGTAAAATCCAGATGATAAACCTGCATACACATTCTCATTTGGTGCTGCTGATGCTGTTTGCAGAACTCCAGCTCCAGGAGCATTTGCTGCTACTGCCGCATCAGCGTCTGCTTGTGTTGGATACCTAAATAAACGATATCCTAATGGCGCATCACCCGCATCTGGTGTTACTAAGTTTAGTGTGATACTTCCATCTGTAACTCCATTACAAGTAATTTGACTTACTGTTGGTGGGGCTAAACTTGAATTATTAATCGCTTCTTTACGTACTGGATCCGAAGTTACCATACACATTGGCGCTCCAACAGTAGCTCCGTAATCATCCGTTACTTTTATTGTATAAAAAGTATCTACAGCTAAAGCAGCTCCAGAAGCACTTCCTGTAAAGGTAACATTATCAACTGCTATCGTTTGACTATTGATTGCCGTTGTATTTCCTGCTTCAAATAACTCATAGGTTAACATTCTTGCTCCAGTAAATCCTCCTGTAACTTCTGCGGTTATATTAGTAATAGTATCATCACATTGTACATCGCCTAATTCAGCTACTATGCTTAAGGCATCAAATACTGTTATTGAATCACTATTATTACAATTATCTTTATTAGCTACGGTTATAGTAAATGTACCTCTTGGTACTTCTAATTCGCCCGCAAGACTTAAACCTGTTGGAATAGATCCAGATACTGCTCCTGGTACTGGTCTGTTAGAATTCAATAATGCTTGTGTTGTTATTGATGTTCCATCATCTATAGTAAAGGTGTAAGGTTCAAAAGCTGGGTCGTAATTAGCAACACTCACATTAATTGTAAAACTTGGCCCATCGTCACATTGATCAATACTAAATACTGGGTCAATCGTTAAGTCTGGCGTTGGATCATTATCAATAGTAAATGCTGTTGCTGTTGGAGTACATGTAGTGGTATCTGATACCCAAAGTACCCAATCCAAGCTAGTTCCTGTAGCAGTATCAATAGTTATAGGTGTGGTCCCGTCAAAAGTAAAGGCACCTACCGCAGGTGGTGTTGTGGTATCTGTACCAGCAACTACTGCATACGTATAAGGCATAATTCCACCCGTAGCACTCACTTCAATTTCAACTTCAGTTGGTCTATCACAATTTACTGATTGTTGACTATCCACTCTTGGCGTACCCAATGGTGCTGCCGTTGTAATGCTAAAGGCTTGCGAATCACCACAAATATTACCCGATTCGGTAACACGTACGCTATAATTTACGCCTGCTCCTAATCCTGTCACTGTACCCATTCCTGTTCTAACACCTGTACCAGGTACATTAATTGGCGAACCTGTACCTATAGCAATTACGGTGTTAGAACCATCCAATACTTCAATATCAAAATCTGTCGCCGTTGAACCTGCATCAGTTTCAAACGTAACTTCAATACTTCCCGAATTTGGTAAACAACTCGATTCTGGTACCGTACTCACATTGGTAATCGTTAATACTCCCGAAGGTGGTGTGGTGTATTCCCTTTGAGCAATACACCCACTTCCCCCACTATCAAATACAGAAATGGTGTAGGTAGTATTAGCATCTAAACCTGTAATGGCATAAAAAGTATCGCTCACAGCC
This sequence comes from uncultured Aquimarina sp., assembly GCA_947489195.1. Lineage (GTDB taxonomy): Bacteria > Bacteroidota > Bacteroidia > Flavobacteriales > Flavobacteriaceae > Aquimarina. The sequence goes on from CANLCT010000014.1 coordinate 43,111, forward strand.
GCTGGTGTTCCTGGGGCTAACACAAAGAACCCTGGAAAATCTGCATCACCAAATCTGTGTATGTTATCACCGCCTGCAGTGTTAGTAGTTGGATTAATAAAACCAGCTACCGTATTTTTAGGATCGGTTATCGTTATGGTTCCTGTATTTCCTAATACCGAAAACACCATTTGTGTTCCAACTGTTGGCGATGTACAATCAATATCAAATACGGCATCTGTAAGTGTTAATGGCGTAATCGTTTCAATAGTTAAGCTATCAATAACCACCGGAGCACAAGGATTAGCATCTGTAATTTCAATACTATAGGTACCTGCTTCTAAATTTGAAAAAGAAATTGTTCTATCAGGAGTCACTTGTGCTCCTAAATTAGCTCCAGTATTATCCCTAAGTGTATAAGTAAATCCAGGTCCAGAATTATCTCCTCCCACAATGGTTACTTCTATAGCTCCATTATTTGTACTTGGCAATCCAGCTGTACAAGTGATGTCTGTAATAACCGGTGTTCCACTTAACCTAATCGATCTATCTTCAATAGTTACTTGACCATTAAATTCACAGCCTTTAGCATCACGAACTATATAGTCATAAGTACCACCTATTTCGGTTAAGGTATTTCTTGAAACATATGTTGTTCCATTATCATAACTATAAGTATAAGGAGACATCCCTCCTGCTGGAGTAATAGTTGCTACTCCCGAGTCACCTACACATAAAATATCTGTAGCGGTTGCCGTTGCCGTTGGCGCCACAGGGAAATCAAACACAAAAGGATCTAAATTCAACGGACAATCATTTCCATCAAATACTCTAAATTGGAAAAACACCCCATCTTGCGTGCTATCTACCATAAATGGGAAGCTTCCTGTATAAGGAATAAAGGCTCCTAAAGTAGTTGGGCTTGAACCTTGCGCTACTTCAAAACGGTAGGTTCCTGTTCCCGTACCTCCTTGTACTGTAAAATTATACGTTCCGTTAGAACGTAATTGCGGCATAGCTGCAGGAACTATACAATCTGGTTCTACTCTACTTATTGGACCATTTAATGACAATGGCTCATTTACCGAGAATGGAATTACAAAAGGACAACCATTTGCATCTACTAATTCATATTCATAATTTGCCGCTGTAGTTACTACGTCAGTTATTATAGTTTCTCCAGCTCCCAGAGTGGTAAATGCAGGTGTGGTAGGTGTTGCTCCTACTGCCGTATCTACTCTTCTATATCTATACGGTGGTGTTCCACTAGTAATCGTAATTTGTACTTCTGCATCAGCGGTAGTCGTACCATTTGGCAAACAAACCGATCCTGTATTTAAAGTTGCTGCTAATTGCGGTTGCGGATCAACAATTACATCTTTTACCGTATCACAAGTATTGGCGTCAAGCATGGTTAATTGATACGTAATCGCTGTACCACCAGGCACTACTGGCGCAGGTACGTTAGCAAATACTCCTGTAGTATTGGTGAAATCTGGATTAGCTGCTGTTGCTACATCATCTAAATTAAAGGTGTAATTCCCCATAGCATCTGGCGTACCAGAACCCGAAACGGCATTGGCTACAATAGTTACTGTATTGGATACACAATCATAAGCTGTTTGACTAAACGTAAAGTCTGGTAACGAATCTGGTTCCGTAATCGTAAAGTTTACCGTACCTGCAAAAACATCTCTTCGACTATCCGATTTATCAATAATACTAATGGTATAACTTCCTGGAGTCAATCCTGTTTCGCTAATTGGCGAAGTTGTTTGTCCTGTTACGGTTCTCGTAGTACTTGGAGTACCTCCTGTTATTGTATAATCAAAAATAAACGGATCGCCATCTGCTCTTGAAATAGTTACACTTACCGTACCATCTGCATCTCCTGTACAATCAATATTATCTGTTACAGGTGTACCCACTATTAATGGTGGTGGTAATGGTACTGGTGGTGGACATGGTGCAATTTCAACTGGTATACTAATTGGATCACAACTGGTGCTTGTATCTCTAATCAACACATTATAGGTGGTTGGAAAATTAGCATCAGAGCCAACTAAAACTTCAATCATAGTACCCACTGCTGGTAAAGCAGTTTCCGAATTCACTACGCCTGGAATTGTATATACATATGTAGAAGTAGGCTGTGCTAATGAAGTTACCGTAATTTCAATTTCGGCACTAAAATTATTCACATCATCTAAGTCATCACATTTCCCATCTACGCCTGTAATGGTAAAATTACCTGGAGTAGTGTTTACGGGATTTTCTAAACCAATTTCTGCACCTGTAATTTCACAATTTCTACTTGTAGCAATTAAAACTGGCACATAATACACTGGCATACCTTTTAATTGCGTAAATAAAGTGGCATCCGTTCCATCAACTGTAGTTACCAAAATACCTGCCGAAGTCACATTAGAGGCAGCAATAGCCGCTTGTGCATCTGCTTGTGTCGCAAATTCGTATAAACTATATGTTAATGGTGGCGTATCACTAATTACTGAAACATCAATATTAAGTTTTATTTCACCATCTGCTGTTCCCTCACAACTAACCGGTTGCGTATCTGGCGCTACTAATACCGGGTTGGTAATAGCTGCTTTACTATCAGAATCACTTACTGTACAAAGTCTTGGCGCTGCTGCAGAAGGATCAAACGTATCTGTAACACGAACTTCGTAAGTAATTCCAGCTTGTAAATCTAGTACCGGGCTACCTGTACCACTAGTAAATGTTACCGAAGTACTCGCTGTGGTTTGTGCGGCTAAAATTGTTGCAGGACTAGCGGCATCTACCAACTCGTAAGTTAAACTTCGAGTGAGGACACCTGTAAAACCATTACTTACTTCTGTAGTAATACTTGCTATTTCATTCGCACAATCGGGTTCAGCTAAATTTGCATCCACTACCAAACGTTCAAATATTCTAAAACTATCCGTATCGGTACACGTAGGGTGTAAGGTTCCTGCAACTTCAACCGTATAAGGCTGCCTAGAAGTTACTTGGAATGTACCCATTAATTCTGTAGCTGTAGTTCCTGTAGTGGTATATGTTATAGGCGAACCATTAACACTTAAATCATAAGTTTGAGTTACTGTCGGTCTAGGGTTAGGATCGTAATTTTCAATAGTAAAGTTTACTGTAAATGGTCCTGTCTCATTACATTCATCGGCACTAAAAGCTGCTACATTTAATATTGGCGCTGGATCTTCATCAATTGGCACATTTAGAGGACCAGATACACATCCATTAATATCCTTAACATATACATCAACCGCACCACCCACAATACGCGGATCATCAATTGCTATAGTAAATGAATCTGATAAAGGAAAACTACTAAACTCATTTGGTGCAGCACCTCCATTAGCAACTACTCGATATTCATATGGAGACTGACCTCCTGATGCTCGTACTTCAATTTGTGCATCTGTAGTACAGTTTGCGTTTACATTATTGACAATAAACGGCCCTTCCAATGGCGTAGCTCTGCCTACATTAAATTCTTGAGTGGCATTACACACACTACCACCAGTAACTTGTTGTACTCTAATTCTTAAAATACCTTCGGGTATACCCGTAACAGTCGCTTCATTATTCGTTGCTGTTGCAGAAGCCACAACAACAGTTGGCAGAGGACTTACTAACGCCCCATCAGAAACTCTAAATACCTCTATGTTAAAATCTTCTCCTACACTTGTAGGGTCGCTTACATTAAAATTAACTGTTACTGAACCCGAATTAGGATTACAAGCTCCAGTTGGTGTAGGTATAAGGCTATTAATAGTTACATTTGGTGATGGTTCAGGAACAGTAGATGATGATGATGAACATCCCGTAGCATCATCAATTACTCCTATTGAATAAGAAATATCAAAGTCTAAGTTTGATATTCTATAAACAAATTCTGCAGGATTGTATCCAATAGCCGTAGTTACTTCAACAGGAATATCTGTAACAAGAAAATCAGGATCACCACTTCTAGCAATATTATCACCAGGAGCCGATGGGAATACATGACTAGCAACATCCAACGAAAAAGGAGAAATTCTGAATAAATCAGGATTTGCTAAGCCCATGACAGCATCAATTTGGAAAAACACCGTTACTCCATCAACACAATTCGCCAAGGTTCTAATTCTAGTAATATCCACCCTTGGTGTTGGTGGGATTATAAATTGGATAGGATTTTCATTAGTACAATTATTGGCATCCGTTACTCTTATAGAATAACTTCCAATATCTAAATTATTAAAGGTTACCGTTGTTCCTAAACCTGATTGAACATCAAGACTTGTACCCATGTCATTAAACAACTCATAGGTATAATTAGCCGTTCCGCCAGAAATAGTTAACTCAAAACTTCCTAAAGTAGGAGGATCACAATTTACTGGTGTTACTACTCTATTTGTTTCTATAATAGGATCTGGTGCTGTAATATTTGTGGTACCAGCCACCGTACATTGCGTCACTCTATTTCTAATTACATAATTCACTGCAACGGTACCTACCACAGTAATCGCTTCATTATTTCCATCTTGGTAGGTTGTACCTCCATCAAAACTATACTCATATGCAGTAATGGGTAACGTACCTGCAGGTATTAATGTAATAACCGAATCATCACCACTACAATTTACAGCTGTAGTATTATCACTTAACACAACAGGTGCTTCTGGATAGGTGGGTGTAAATGGAATTGGAGCTGCAACAGCACAATTTCCTCCATCAATTACATTAATTTCAATAGTATCTCCATTAAAACTATCGTTAAAAGCGAATACTGGACTAGTAGCTGTTCCCGAATTGGTTACTCCCGAAGGATCTGTACCTCCTGAAGTATTTTGTAATACATAAGAATAGGTACCGTCACCACCTGCAACATCAAAACTGATAGATGCTCCTGTATTGGGTACTGCTCCTGCTGGTCTACAATCTGGTTGATTCTGAACAATGTTTGTTACACTTAAAGGCTCGTTAATTTCTATAGTTATAGGTAGTGGACATAATTGATTAGCCCTGTCTGTAATTTCTATTTCATATGTTCCAGGAGCATCATAAATAACCGTAAACTTTGTTCCTATTATATTATTAACTCTTGTTTCACCTACTCTTCTATACCTAAAAGGAGGTGTCCCTGATAATATATCAATTACAATACTTGCATCAGTTGTCCCTGTATAGCAAAAATTAGATTCACTAATATTTATTTCAGCATCCAAATCTGTTGCAGGATCAATAGTAACATCCACTGGATCTCCTATACATCCATTAACATCTCTGATACTTAATGAATAAGTCAACGAAGTAGTTGTTGGAGTTGGAATTGAATTAAAATTTCTATCTATTTGAAAAGGAAATTCGATAACTGCTGTTGCTGGGTCATCTAACTGAAACTGATAAGCTCCTGGCGCTCCACCAGAACCTGAAACCCTAATGTTAAATTGTTTAGTAGCACAATTGAAATTTCCAGGTGTGAAAGTTACTACTGGCCTTGTTGCTGGCTCACCTATACTAAACAATTCCGTTTCATCACAATTTGTTTGGGTATCCGTAACCACTAATTCATAATCCCCAACGGCTAAACCTGTAAATGATAATGCACCGCTCATTTCAGCTGTTACATTACTTATTTCGGTTCTGCCTGCTGGCGTAACACTATTATCTAATAATGTCAACACATAAGTATAACCCGTAGCTGAATCAAAACCAGTCACCGTTGTATTGGCCGAACCATCTGTTGCTCCTTGACAAGTAGTATTATTTGTAGCAGGTTGTATACTTGCAATCCTAACCAATGGTTCAATGGTAACATCTATTTCTTCCACACAAAGTGAGGTAGCACTCCTTGCTTCTATAGTATAACTTCCTTCTGGTAATTCAAACTCACCCGTTGTATTATCAAATGTTGCCGTTACTGGAACGGGCGTTGTTGGTGTTCCTGTTGGGTTTGATGTTTTTATACGATAACCTTCAATAGTATCGCCATTATCAGCAGTAGCCATTACTTGTACCGTAGCTGTTTCTTTAGCACAGGTTAAAGTTGGATTTGTTGGTGTTCCAAAAGTAACTGTAGATAATGGTGCAATCTCGACAGGTAATGAAGCCGTTGTTAAACAGCCATTGGCATCTTCAATAATTAAGGTATATGACCCTTCTGTTAAATTTTCAAAAGCCAAGCTTGGATCTGTACTTGTAGCTACTTGTATAGGATTAGGCGGGTTAGTTGTATCCAAATCATCTCTAAACAATCTAAATTCCGCATACGGAGTGGCCCCACCCACATCAACCGCTGCACCACCAGTAATACTAATAGTACCTCTAGTAGTGGTTTGGTTTTCGCAAGTATAAGGCGTAGTCGTAATTACTGGAACACTTAATGGATTTGCCGCATCTATCGTTACTGTTATTGGTTCCGACGGACACTCATCTGAAGCATTAGTAATGTCGGTCACAATAATTTCATAATCTCCCGAAGAAAGATTGGTAAATAAACGATCGGCTTGCCTTACATTTAATCTTGTAGCATCTAATGATGCAGGTCCAGAAATTAGTTCATATACTAAACTAGTCCCTGTAGGATATGCAGAACCATCTGCTTGTTGTGGCGTTACCGAAAGGCTTCCATCGGTATCCCCATCACAGTCAATATCTTCTACTACATCTTCTGCTAATTGAATGCCTTCATAAGCTGTAAAGGTATTTGTGAGTGTAATAGGCACATTAGTACAGGTATTTGAAACAAAAACAACCAATGAAAACTGATCAAAACTATCAATATCTACATAGTTGGTATTGGGAAAAGGATCCGGAGTTAATGGGTCACCCGTACCTGGATCTACAGGAGGCTGTTGACTTATATCATTTATTTGTAATGTTGTTGATGCGCCTGTACCTCCGATTATACGTGTAGTAGTATTGGTTGTAGTATTTACCGCATTTAAATCAAAGTTCACTGTACTTAAATCAAAAGTTGGATCAGATGATGCAATGCTTATTAAAATTTCACCAGGCGTACATGTAATTTGCTTTTGTATAGAATAATTAGCCGTAAATGTTGGCAATGGACTAGTGCTTATTGGACCTGCTTCTGTCTGACATTGTGATGTATTTAAAGCTACCGTAGGCAATGAAGCTGCCTCACTATTGGCAAAAACTCTTATCTTATATTCGATTTCAGGATCAACATTGGTAAACGCAAACTGTCTGTTGGTTGTATTTTCAGTAGCCACCACCACATCATCTGCTAAACTAGGTGTCCCATTGGTATTAATCAATTGGAAAAAATAATTTGGTAGCCCTGCATTAGCTCTTACTAAAATATCTGCCAACGTATCATCAAAAGTGGTAACGGGCTGATCTACTCCACATGAAGGCTCTCTACTAAATTCAAAAACTTCAATAGATGGATTCCCAAAACGAATCGTTTCATTAAATGTAAATGTACAGGCACTAGCATCGGTTCCAGGGGATAAATCTGGTGTTGCTGTAACTCTAACATTTACAAATTCTCTAAAAGGAGAAGGTCTATTTACTGTAAATGTACCATAATCAGTATCAGTAGCCACTTGTGTATCCTGAGAAATAAAACTTGAGGCATTGTTTGGATCCTGTATTAGTAATTCCAATTCATAATCCACCCCTACACCAGCAGCTGTTAATCCATTAACATTTACTGTGGCATTTGTATTACCACATAAGGTACCCGTAGGTGTTGTTAATGATAAATTAGAATCTATTCTTGTGGTATTAAAATAAAAGATATTGGTACAGCCACCTTCTGTAACGGTTAATCTGAAACTTGCTGTTTCATTAACATCAAATTGACTAGTCGCTGGATTACTCAAATCAACAATCGAATTTTGTACCGGAGTGTAATTACAGCCTGGTCCAATAAAAGGACAATCATTATTCCCGTCAGGGCGTGTACAACTCCCCACATCAAAACGTTCCCAGACTAAAGAAGTTCCGTCGGAATAATTTGTATTTATGATTAGATTAGTATTGCATAATATAAATCTAGTAATTTGCTCTCCATCAACTGTACATGCATCTTGACGCGAAGGGTTTAATGTAGTATCTTCAAATGGATTAGCAATTAACTCTGAACCATCGACTACGTTAAATGTTTGACGTGAATTGGCACAAAGCGGCTCCCTAAGTTGATCAACAATATAGTAACCTATATCACTTACTTCAAAACTATTATCTGCTATCGTAGTGGGTGTTGAAGTAAATCGAGCCACTTCGGTCCCATCGGTAATATCAAAATCGGCATCGTCAATAATACCATTACTATTTTGATCTGTTATTGGTCCCGGTACAAAATACCACACATAAGTATCAAAACCTAAAGCTGCTGTTAAAGTTTGAGCACCAGTACAAATTTCAGTTACTTGTGATTCACATCGTTCTCTTTTTTGAGTAATCTCAACCGTTGGTCCTTCAATAGGAGCTTCATCACAAGTGCTATCAAAAGCAAAAGCACTGTTTCTTTGGTTTATTCTATTATCATTAAACCTTCCGTCAAATGAAGCAAAAGCTATATTTTCAACTCGCTCTACACAAGCATTTCTATTTCCAGCACACTCCTCTACAATCCTAACTCTAAATCGTATAGTAACTTCTTGCCCACAAGCAGGATCGGTTATGGTAGCTCCTGTTGTAATATCACTTGGTTGATTGTTACAATCAAAGGCCCCTAAATCTGGTATATCAATTTGAATATTCCTTGTATTATAAGTAATTCCTGCTCTATCAGTAATAGTTTCATTAGTAATTTGCACATTAGGTACGGCTACATCAAAACCTGAAAAATCACTGGCATCTGTAAATTGATTAGCTAACAACTCTGTATTACCAGGTAATAAATCTTCAAATAAAATATTTTCTGCAATATCATTTCCTAAATTACGAATGGTCATTTCATAAATAATCTCTTGACCAAAATCAACAATTTCATTATTAGCTAATAAAGCACCTGTATCGGCATTAAAAGCTTGTTTTAAAACTACTACATCAGGTGCAATAACTTCAACGGCAAAGGCTACAAAAAAATCAGCATAACTATCTCCTTCAGTAGTTAAATATAACGTAGCCTGAGTATCTGTTATAGTACCTGAAGCTGGATCGCCATTATTTAAGATGGAATTATTAGTATTTATTAATTGAAAGTGATCAGTATCATACCCCAATACATTCCCAGAATTTGGTATTTTATCTACCGGTCCTGTTAAGCCGGTAATGGTACTATTAAAAAAATTGGAACTATTATCAATGGGTTGTTCTCTCATTTGCACCGAGTTTGTAGGTGGTACAAATATTGTAGGAGCCGTATCTGGACCTAAACGATCTATTGTTGTTGCCGTTTGGATTGAAAATTTATCATTAGTAAATCCTCGATCACCTTCTAAGGCTGCGGTTGCAATCCAAGCTTCAATTGGCCCTTGAGGTATGGTTTGAAAAGGAGGTGTAGTAAAACTTACTCGCTCCTCATTTAATGAAATCCCCGTATATCCATCATAAAAATAAATTGCTTTATTGGTAATTGTTGGTCTACTATCTTCGTAAATAACGGCCAATGACCAACCACCCGTTAGTCCTGCACCTGACCTAAATCCAGTAGTAGCTCTAACGTTTCCTACAGTCCAATAACCAGCAATATCTTGTCCACTATTTTGTAATGAGGTAAATATTTCGGTAACATCGGCAATACATACATAGGGTTGATTTTGTAAATTACGCCCCGAAGGCCCAAAAACTTGTTGGTTGTAAAATGATCCTTGTAATCCATCTACAATAACTTCAGTTTGTATTTGTATCCCGTTAGGATTTGCTGTACTAGCCGGATTAGCACTAATATCATAATATTGATCTCCTCCTGGAGGCAAAATTTTAACTTCGGTATAATCTTCGCAATCAGATCCACAAAAACGACTTCTGTTAGTGCTATCTGAAATTCTCGTTATTAAATTTGTATTTGGATCAAAAGCTTCTTCTCCATTATCAAAACTTTCAAACGGATACACCCCAGACCAATATAAATACGCTCGTCTTACCGTAGAACATGAAGTATTTACATCTAAAAAAGCCCCACTGGAACTAAAAGTCCCATCACCACTGGCAGATGTTGGTGTCCCATTTGCATCTGTAGTACCCCCATAAGTTGTTTCCGAATTAGGTATAGCCGCATTGAAATTAGCTGCAAATGCTGGATCATTATCAATATCAATGTAAGCTCTTTTATAGGTACTGCCAGAAGATCTATTGAAACGAAAATTATTACGCCCAAAACGGTCAAATGGACTTGTTGTAAATGTAAAAGTTACTCTATCTATATATATTAGCTCACCTAAAGCGTTCTGGTTTTGTACGAAAAAAAATCTATTTAAACCATTATTTGAAGTACCATTATACGGATCATTTGGCTCTAATACACCACTAGTATTATCAAACTCACCACGAACTCCTAGGATACTGTTTCCAATAACAGCCATGTCTCCTCTTAGGGTTTCGGTAACACGTTCTGTTAAAGGAACAAATTCCTGACTGTTAGATAAGTTAAATGCGAATAAGCATAATAATAAACTTAAAAATTTACTATTTAATTTAGGTAAAAGTTTTTCCATAGGTCAACACTTTTAAAGTTTGGGGACTTCAATTTACGACACAAAATTGTAATACGGTAAAAAAAATCTTACGAATTTATTCTTGATCTGAAGTTTTAACAACTTTCAGCTTAGTTTTTAGCAATACTTTATTCTTTTTATTTAGATCGATCAATTTTTCTGTTTGTCGATCACTGGCACTATTATCAGATATAACTAATGAATTAATTACATCTAAAATATTTACATCAGATATTTCAATTACAGGACTAATAAACAATTCTTTAAGAAAGTAATTATCCTTTAATTTGTTAGGCTTAAACTCATTAAAACCCATACCATTTGAGTTAGAATCACTATTGCCCGAGCCTTCTTGTTTTGTGGTTTTTCTTATAATTCCATCACCTTCTTTTTTAACTGTTGTAGTCGTTCTTTTTAAAGCAGCTTGTACGGCTTTTCTTCTTTCTTCTTTTTGATCCTCATCCTTAAGTACTTTGGTAACACGTTTTAACTCTGCAGTATTCTTTTTCTTGTCTTCAACAGTTTTTGTAACCTGCTTTAAAGTAGCTTTTCTTTTCAACGCTTCTGCTGCCAACCTAGCTTCTTCTGCTAATCGAGCCTCTTCAGCTATACGCGCTTCTTCAGCTTTTCTTGCCGCTTCTTCTGCTCTACGCTTTGCCTCTGCTATACGAGCCGCTTCTGCTCTTCTTGCTTCTTCCGCCAAACGTTGCTCCTCTGCTATACGTGCTGCTTCTTCTGCCTTTCTTGCTTCTTCAGCCAAACGCTGCTCCTCTGCAATACGTGCTGCTTCTTCTGCCTTTCTTACTTCTTCAGCTAAACGTTGTTCCTCTGCTATACGAGCCTCTTCTGCCTTTCTTGCTTCTTCAGCTAAACGTTGCTCCTCTGCTATACGAGCCTCTTCTGCTTTTCTTGCTTCGTCTGCCAAACGCTTTTCTTCAGCAATACGTGCTGCTTCTTCTGCCTTTCTTGCTTCTTCGGCTAAACGTTGCTCCTCTGCCACACGAGCCTCTTCTGCTTTTCTTGCTTCTTCCGCCAAACGCTTTTCTTCAGCAATACGCGCCGCTTCCTCTGCTTTTTTAGCCGCATCTGTATCAATAACACGTTGTAAACTGCTTATTATTTTTGTCTTTTCAACATCTGAAATTAATGTGCTTTTCATAATAAGCTCCATTCGTTTTTTTGCGTCTTCGGCATTACCGCTATCAATTATAGTATTGGTTACTCGCATTAACTCAGATTTCTTCTTCTGATTTTCAGCTACACGATCCTCTTCAACCTTAACTACTCTTTGCAAACTACTTAATATTGATTGCTTTTCTTCATCAGAAATTAATGTACTTGTTCTAATCAATTCCATTCGTTTTTTAGCATCTTCAGCATTCCCATTGTCGATTATAGTATTTGTCAATCGCATCAACTCAGATTTCTTCTTCTGATTTTCAGCCGCTAATCTTGCCTCTTCAGCCAAACGTTCTTGCTCTGCTTTTGCCGCTGCATCTGCCGCCAATCGAGCCTCTTCGGCTAAACGATCTTGTTCTGCTTTTGCCACTGCTTCTGCCGCTAATCTTGCCTCTTCAGCCAAACGTTCTTGTTCTACTTTTGCCGCTGCTTCTGCTGCCAATCGAGCCTCTTCGGCTAAACGTTCTTGTTCTGCTTTTGCCGCTGCTTCTGCTGCCAATCGAGCCTCTTCGGCTAAACGTTCTTGTTCTGCTTTTGCCGTTGCTTCTGCTGCCAATCGAGCCTCTTCGGCTAAACGTTCCTGTTCTGCTTTTGCCGCTGCTTCTGCTGCCAATCGAGCCTCTTCGGCTAAACGATCTTGTTCAGATGTATCGGTGGTAACTACTCGTTCTAAAACACTTTTTCTTTTTGCATCTTCCTCTTCGGCTACCGCTTCTGCTTCTTTAGTTACTACAATGCGTTCTAATCTACTCAATACCTTTGCTTTTTCTTCCTCAGAAATAAAAGTATTTGCTCGAATTAATTCAGCCTTAGCTTGAGCTTCTTCAATATTTTCAGCATCTAGTAACGTATTCGTAACTCTTACCAATTCTGCAGCTGCTCTCTTTGACTTCTCTTCTTCAGCGACAGCTAAATCAGCAGCTTCTTTTTCTTGAACTACCTGTGCTATTCTATTTAATATTGCCTCTTTTTCTGCGTTAGGAATAAATTTACTTTGGCGAATTAAGGTAGCCTTTGCTTTTGCTTCTTCTACATTATTGGCATCAATAAGCGTATTGGTAACACGCATTAACTCAGCCGCAGCTTTTTTAGATTTCTCTTCTTCGGCAATAGCCAAGTCTGCAGCCTCTCTTTCTTTAGCTAAAATTACACGGTCAAGTTTTCCTAAAATTTCTTCTTTTTTCTCATTAGGAATAAATTTATTTTGACGTATTAACGTGGCATTTGCTTGTGCCTTTTCAATATCATTAGCATCAATTAATGTATTGGTAACACGCATTAATTCGGCAGCAGCCTTTTTAGATTTTTCCTCTTCAACAATAGCTAAATCGGAAGCTTCTTTTTCTTGAATAATTCGCTTTAAATCTGCACTTAATCTCGCCTTTTCTTCTTCTGTGATGTATTTATTTGTTTGAATTCGCTCCAGTGTTGCTGTAGCACTTTCTATATCTTTATTCGCAATTAATGTCGAAGTTCTTGCCAATAAAGCACGTGCTTTATCTTTAGCTTCTGTTTCTGCAGCAATAAGAGTAGCTTCTTTTTCAATATCTTCAGCTAATTCTTCTTTTTTAGTAAATCGAGTAATTACACTATTTTTTTGATCTTCAGAAATATAAGGATTGCTTTCTATTTTAATTAAAGTCGCTTTAGCTCCTTCCAAGTCATTATTTGCTATTTGCGTATTCATAATACGTATTAACTCACTTGCAACAGCTTCATCTTTAATTTTTTGTTCTTCTGTTGTTCTAAGCAATTCGGCTTTAGCTCTAATTTCAGCTAAAGCATCTTGCTTGTTTTTCTGCTCTTCGCGCGCTTGTTCTAATGCTGCTATTTTTTCTGCCTTAGATAACTCTTCTCTTTCTGGCAACTTACGCGAAGGCTTAGGTGTATTTCTTTTTTTCTTAGGTCGACGCTGAGGCTCGATAAAATTATATGCTAAAGTTACCTCGTGTGTTAGTCCAAATATATCTGCATTACCAAAACCACGCTCAACAGTATAACCAATAGTTGCATAAGGCGCAATATTAAAACCTAAACCTAATGATGCTCCATAAGTTGCATTGTAGCCTAATTGGGCAAAACCATATTTATTATTTTCGACCATGGCATTAAAACCGTAGCCAATATCAGCGCCACCAGTTTCTTGTTCCACATACAACATCCCTCGAAATGTGTTTGGTGAACGGCGTCTGAAAGGTTTAGAATACATTCCATGTAATACGATAACACTAGAGTCAAAAACCCTATTATCACCACCCAATTGTAAATTCAAAATATTACGTGCCGCTACTCCAAAATCAAACTCATTATAACTTACATTAACTCCTGGCGAAAGGCGCACCAAAGAAGTATTATCAAAATCAGTTAAAATAGGGTCGGAAGCTATTGGCGATTGAGAACGTACCTCTGATTTTAAACCTGCTTTTTGATATCGTAAATTAGCTCCAAATGTCATATTTACATCACGTGTAAATTTTACATTATAGGCATAATTAAGTACTGCTCCAAAATTTGTTATAATTCCAATATTTCGCTGAAACAAGGCTGCTCCAATACCCATATTTTCTCTAATAGTTTTATTGTATGAAACCCTATAATCAGTTGGAGCATCATCAAAACCTGATTTTTCTAAACGACCAAAAGCAGAAATGTATCCATTTTTATCTCCCGAATCCGCTGCTTCTCTATCAAAAGAAAAAGCAGGATTAAACAAAAAGCGATTATATTTCATCGCTGTGTGCGTGGTTTCATCTGGCGGTCCAACAATTTGGTCTTGCTGCCCTACGATGCTTTGTATGCCGATACATACTACTGCTAAAAAAAATAATTTCCGCATCCTATGCATTTACCTGATAATTGTTATTGATCCCTTTTCAACAGGATTGTTATTTTTACTAATTACATAATAGTAAATAGACTCTTTTAATTGTGACTTAGATTCTGATGGCCATTGGTCACTGTAACCTTCTAAATCGCCTTCAGATGTATAATCTAATTGACCGCTATTCGTATAAATTTCAACCTTAATTTCTGGATCTAAGCTCAATTGAGTTGGTATAATCCAATCATTATTCAAAGCATCAATATCTCTGGACAACACATTGGGTATTACTGCCGAACCTGATTGCACACTAATTGGACCAACTACTTGCGTTGTACAGCCCGATAAACTAACTCTTGCACTATAGGAACCTGGATTTGTAATAGTAAGTGTTGGACTAGTCTCACCTGGTATTTCAAAATTTGCTCCTCGTATCCATTGAATTGCAAAATCACTTACTGGAATATCTAAAGGCAATTCTAATATAAGATCAACCGATCCTCCAACAGTTAATTCTTCTGGATCTTGCGAAATATTCAATGATTCTAAATTTAGTTGTACATCGATATTGTTTTCAGAATCAAAAATCGTTCCATTAACGTCTATTTCTGCTCTATAGCTCCCATTTTCAGCAAGTTCACTTAATCTAATCGTTTCGTCAGATTCACCTTCCACCACTGTATCATTTCTATACCATATAAAATCTAAACCTGAAATACTTTCAATAGGCACTGCATCTGTAGCTCCAAACACTCTAATATCAGTAATATTTAAATCTACGGACTCCAACACACAATCAGCTACTTGATCATCTGAAGCCGTAATTGAAAAAGTTAAATTTGATATCGGTAATACTTGAACTTCATTTTCGGTAAAAACTTCTTTAATATCACAAGTAGAGGTATTATCAACTACTTTTGCCGTATACACCCCTAAACCATTTGCTACTAAACTTGTGGTATTACTATTTTCAATTTCTACACCATCTTTAAACCAAGTGATTACTGGGCTTCCGCTAGAAACCTCAACTGTTAAAATTTCTTCTTGCCCAGGTATATCTATCACTGTTAATGGCGAAGTTATTTCAATGGATGGGTTTAGTAAATCAACATTTATTGCATTTGATGAAGAAGTACACCTTTGACTCAAACTCAATCTAGGATCCACTACTTGAATTTGATAACTCCCGGCTGCTTCTATACCTGTTATTATTATACTTGCTCCTATTTCTCCATCGATAGGAGCACCGTCTTTTGCCCATTGAAAAGACAATTCAGGATCTGTCAAATCTGAAGTAAGTGTTACTTGATCTTGATCGCAAATTGATGTAGGCATTCCATTACTCGATATGGAAATATCAATAGGTACACCGTCAAACACACTTAACTCAACCGACCTAGCAGATTCTATAAAACCATCACATCCACCAAGGTCTACTTGATAATAATATATTCCCGTATCAGTTAATGTGAATTCCGCTCCCTCTCCTACCAATGTAGCAGTTGTTGTTCCAAAATTGCGTCTAAACCATTGGTAATTTCCGTATATATCATCTTTAACTCGAATGATGTTTTTTGCTGAATTAGGATCAGGGTCTAAACCACAAATATCTGTGCCTGGCAAAACTTGCAATCTATTTACTCCTTCGGGCAAACGAAAAGAATATGCTACAAGATTATTTGAAGACCTACCCCTTACAATTGGCGTAGTATTGGCAATTATTCTTAAACGATAGTCATCACTGCCTAGCACCTCACCAGATCCATCAAATTCAGGAAGTAACACATTTTCAAAAGAAATATTACTGCCGCTGGCACTTGTATCAGTCATTAAATCCAAAACATTACTACCAAACGTTCCCTCTTTATTTGATAATTGTAGTGTGAAAGTTGTTCCTTCAGGAAATGTTCCTCCAGTTATTTGCGCATCGGCCGTAAATGGCAATTCGGTAGAGTCTGTTATACATCTTGTTATTGATCCACTACCTCCATCTAAATTTGTCCTATCTATTGATTGAGAAAAAATTGACACATTAGCAAATAACGCAACAACTAAAACGCAAAATCTGGCTACTATTTTGATACTTTTAACGTGCATAACATTGATTTGTAGGCAACTAACTAGTTTGGGCTATGTTAGTAAATGTTTAATAACTTTTTATGAACGTACTAAAATAGGAAGAAATTCAATAGTAGACGCCTGTTTTACAGTTTTTTTTGTAAAAAACCGCCAAAAAACTGCATTTTATCGTCAAATGCTGTATTTTAATCTAGCTCTTTAAAAACAGTGTGTTTTTAATTTATCTATCTACAAAACTAAAAAACCAGTCTTTTGACTTAAGTTTTTTTAATTAAAAAAATGCTTTTGCTTCAAAAGTATTCAAATAAATAGGCTTTCAAATAAAGTTATTTCAATATTATTATTAGTCAATATACTCATTAGTATAAAAATATTCTACAATAGCCTCTTTCATCAACACAGATTGCTCTCCTGCTTTTAAGTTTGGAAGTACTTCTTTTACTTTATAATGTGGCCAACCTTGTTGGTCAATATAGTCAAACTCATAATACCCATAAGGTTCTAAAAGACGGCAAATTGCAATATGCATTAGATCCAATTTTTCGTCTTTTTTAAATACTTTATGAGGCTGACCCAGTTCTTGTACTCCTACTAAATATATAATAGCATCTATATCTAATTGGTCTCCATCGGCAAATTGATTCGAAAGTTTTTTTACAACAGTCTCCCAACGTTCTTTTAATTGTATGTCTCTACTCATAATGCTTCAAAATTACGGAATTTGAAATCATAGACATTAAATTCTTATTGTTTTAATATGCAAATACATAATTATATTTTAGTTATAGCACAAAGAATTTAAAAAAACGAACAACCTAATAATATTGAATATTAATTGAAACCAGAATTTGTGTTTTCTTTTTTTTTCCTACTTTTAATAAAAATATAACATGAATTATCTGGATATAATTTTAGGAATTTTACTTTTATACGGCCTAGTAAAGGGCGTAATGAAAGGACTTTTTGTCGAATTATCATCGCTTATAGCACTTGTTGCCGGAATTTATGGCGCCACTCACTTTTCTGATTATGCTGGTAATTTTTTAGAAAAATCGGTAACCTGGGAACCCCAATACACTAAACTTGCTGCTTTTGCAATCACTTTTGTGGTTATTATATTGGCCGTTTCTGCTCTAGGAAAAATATTGACTAAAATTGCTGATTTTGCTGCTTTAGGTATTGTTAATAAATTATTAGGAGCCGCTTTTGGCTTTTTAAAAATGGGATTTATTGCCAGTGCAGTAATTATGTTTTTAGGTCCTTTGAATAACAAATTAGAACTTATTAAAAAAGGAACTATAGAAGGCTCATTACTCTATGAAAAAGTAGCTGCGTTTGCGCCTTTAATACTACCTAAAATAATGAAAGAGTTTAAAAAGGAGGATGAAAAGCAGGAAGATCGTAGTGTGTAATTTCTTTTAGTTTAAAAATGTGGTTCTCGATACAAAATTCTTCCAGAATTTCACTCGAACTAGCACATTTTCCAAACACTAACACATAACGTATCTCATAATACCACTTTATTGATTGTTCGAGTGTTTACATGTAACGATAGTGGAATGTAAATGTATCGAGAACTGTTTATTAAAATCACACTCCAATTTATTCTTCAAATGCAAAATCCATCCAGAATTTCACTCGAACTAACACATTTCCCCTACAAAGACACATACCACATTTCAAAATATAAGCTAACACTTCCATTCTGGCAATACATCCTTTATACAATCATAATCTTTAACCTTTAAATAAACTGAAGTATAATTCCCTATTTTTTGAAGCCCCCAAAAGCGTATCTGGCTTTAAAAAACACATCTAATCCTTTCACTATTTAGACCACTTTAGCAAATAATACTACAACTCTTTAATTTGCTTTTTAGGCAACCAACCTGTTTTACCATCTGTTAATTTGATTTTATTCCAATCATTAACTTCATCAAGTATTTTCACTTTCGTTCCTTCGTGAAGCGTAAATAGTTTTTCACTACGTAAATTCGGCTCTCCTTGTACTTTTATTTCATTCGCATAAACAATTCCAAAACGATTTTTTATAGCATTTGAAGTGGTTAAAAAAGCAAAAATCATACAAAAAACACCTAAAAAAAGCGAAAATGTCCAACCAGCAAAAAACACTTTTCTTTGCATAGAGCTTATCGCCCTATAAAACACTACAAAACAAATAGCAAATACAAACATTAGACCTACCGATAACCATGCCCAAGTATCTACTTTAAATAAAGTAATCAGTTTTTTATACAACCTACTTAAAAACCCTTGAGGTAATACATCTATTTTATCAATTCTGGTATTTTTTGCAAAGGAATAATTAGTTAAAATATCTTTATCATTGGGTGCTAACTCTAAAGCTTTTTCATAGTTGTAAATACTAGGCGCCACCTTTTGCATTTTATAATAACTATTAGCTAAATTGAAATATAAATTTGCCGATATGTTTCCTGTTTTTTCAACAGTTTCATACAACTCAACAGATTTGGCATAATCCCCTTTATTATAAGCTTCATTAGCCTGCGAAAATAGCCCTTCGTTTTGCTGAGCTATTACAAATAGCGGTATTAAAACACTTAAAAAACTAAAAATTAACTTTTTCATCCTATAACTGTTTATCAATTTTAGCAACTACTTGCGATGCTTTTTTATAATCCTGCTCCATAGTTTGTTGCGTACTTGGCGTATAACGTGCCATATCGCATGTTTGTAATAACTGTACATAACCACTAATTGCGTCCTCATCTACAGATTTACTAGCTAAAAGCTCATGTATACGCTCCTTATTCATTTCACTGGTTTCAATACGCAGCTTTGCTTTTAAATAATTATGCAATGCTTTTTCTAAGGCCACATAAAAATTGGTAGCATCTCCTAAATTCTTTTTGGCAGAAGACAAATATTTTTTAGCAAGCTTATTCGCTTGTCTTGCCTTATTACCATCGGTATCATTAGCATAAGCTGCCGACCTTTTGGTTAGTAAAATAATCACAGGTACTACTAACAGTGGCAACAAAAATAACAACCAATATAAAGTGGTTTTAAAAAAAGTGATTTGCGTTTTAGGTTTTAAGTTAGCGCTTGTTCTTATAAAACTAAACTGAGCTGATGGTGCAGTAACTTTTTGTTTAGCTACTACTGGTTCATTATTATTTGTGCTTGATGGCGCTTGATTTGCAATCCCTGCTTGCGGTGTTGGCCCTTCCAATACATTTACAGATAAGCTTGGTGCAGCTTTGGTTTTATACACTCCAGCCTTAGGGTCAAAATAAGAAAATTTAAGTGTTGGTATTGGATAACTGCCTTTGTATTGAGGTACTAATGTGTAGGTATCTGAAATGCTACCTGACATACCCGATAAACGTGTACGCACATTCTCTTTATGTTCTGGATCGTATACTTCGATTGAAGTAGGTACTTTTAATTTTGGAAGCTTGAATAACTTTAAGTTTCCATTTCCTTGAACTTCCACCTTTACCTGTAATGATTCAGATGCCTTTAAGTTCTTTTTGGTTTGCGAAACTCTAAAGTTAAAACTACCCACTGCTCCATCAAAACCTACAGGTGCATTGGCTGGTAAAGGTTTAACATTAACAATAGTATTACCAGCAGAAACATTTTTATTTACTGTATTTGTTAATCGCCTCCCAAAAATATCTCTACGATTAGTAGGCACTTGTACGGGTACCGACAATGTTAATGGTGTTAATTTAAGTTTACCTGTTTTTTGCGGATATAACACCACTTTTTTAAGCACCACAAAGGCACTTTGCTTTCCTTTATAGGTTCCGTTTTCGGCACGTAACTGTTTAATTTCGATATTTTGACTCCAAAAATCACGAAATTTTGGGCTATCTATTTCTTGCGGCATATTAATAGTTACCTCTGGATCCCAATACAAGCGGTACTCTAATGTTACTGCCTCATTCAAATACGGATTAGCATTAGACACCTTTGCTACTAAATGCAAACTCCGATCGGCCACATAATCAGGATTTTCGCCTTCGGTAGGGTTTTCCACTGCCGATGTGACTTGAATAGCAACAGGTTGGGTTTTGTATGTTTCACCTTTTACTTGTATACTTGCCTGACCTATTTTAAAGTTCCCCACTTTGGTAGGAGTTAAGAAATAGGTAAATGTTTTTTTATAAGAACTTTTTCCGTTAATCCAAGAACGACTCACTGACTGACTTGGCCCCGAACTTACTCGAAAACCATTAAAATTTGGTTGCGAAAAATTATCCCCATCTGCGTTCATTTCAAACACCAGCTTAAGGCGTTCATTCATTCCAAGTTTTTTCTTATTTACTTTGGCTACAAAATTTACTTGCGCCATCAATATACTTGACAACAAAAGTAATATTCCAGTAAGTAGTTTTTTCAATATCATTTTATTTTTGTTGTTCGCTGTCAGTTGTTTTTTTTAGCAAAAGTAACATATAGTATGAAAACTAATTACTTTGTACTTCACACTCATTACTTACATACTAACACTAACAAATCTACCAGTCTTTATCTGATTTTACTTTAGGTCCTCTTACTTTTTGTGCATTCATTTTATCTTGCACTTTCTTTTCTTGGTTTTCCATAGCTTCTAATAAGCTTTTTACTTGATCAGGCGATAACTTCCCTTTTGTAGATTTAGGCTGTTTATTCTGTTCCTCTTTTTCATCTCCCTTATCACCTTCTTTATCTTTTTTATCTTTAGCATCTTCTTCTTCCTTATCTTTTTCATCAGCATTTTTGTCATCCTCCTTTTTATCCTTTTCGTCCTTGCTGTTTTCGTCTTTTTTATCCTTATCCTTGTTATCCTTATTGTCGTCTTTTTTGTCTTGATCTTTCTGATCCTGCTTATCCTTGCTATCTTTATTATCCTTGCTATTCTTTTGATCTTTATTCTGATCTTTATTTTGCTGGTCCTGTTGCTTTTTGGCTTGTTTAGCTACTGCTAAATTATACCGTGTTTCATCATCCATAGGATTATTCCGCAATGCATTTTTATAAGCTTCAATGGCTTCATCTGGTTTTTGCATTTGTAAATACGAATTACCTAAGTTGTGATAAGCTATGTGTTTTTCGCCTTTGTTTTTTGCCAATTCTGCCGCCTGTTTATTACGCTGCACAGCCTCTTGAAAGCTTTTTGTTTTATAATATGAATAGCCTAAATTATATTTTGCTTTTCCATTATTAGGGTCTTTAGCAATGGCTTTACGGTATGATTTTTCTCCTTCAAGCACATTCCCCTTTAACAGCTTATCATTACCATCAAAAACAAATTGAAGTGCTTCTTTTTCGTGTTTAGGTAATTGCTTTTTTTTCTGCGCAAAGCCAACTAAGGCATTACAAAAAAATAAGGCGGCGAATAAATAGTTCATTACAGTTTTCATTAGCCCTTCTTTTCTTTAAATAAATCCAATTTTTTAACCCACAGTGTTCTGCGATCCAGCACAAAAATATCAAGTAGTAAAAAGAGTAATGCCGCCCCTAAAAACCACTGAAACTGATCTTTAAAATCTGCATATTGTTTGGCCTCAAACTCCTTTTTATCCATATTTTGTAGTAAGCCTATAATTTTATTTACGGCTTGTTGCGTATTTGTACCATCGATATATTCTCCATTAGCTTCAGAGGCAATATCTTTCAAGGTTTCGGGATTTAAACGAGTAATAACCGTTTCACCACTTTTATCCTTTTTATAACTCTGTACAATTCCATTTCGTTTTAAAGGAATGGGACCCCCTTTTGGTGTTCCTACACCAATGGTAATAATTTTTATTCCCTCTTTTGCGGCTTCTTCAGCCACATCACCTACATCGCCACTATCATGATCTTCACCATCGCTAATTAATACCAAAACCCGATTGGTTTGTTCGGCATCATTATAATAGGTTTTTGCTAAATCAATGGCGTCGGTTATAGCCGTTCCTTGTGAAGAAACCATATCTGTATTTAATGCTTGTAAAAAAGTTTTACCAGAAGCATAATCTGTAGTAATTGGCAACTGTGGAAAAGCACTTCCTGCGTAAGCTATAATACCAATACGATCGCCCACCAAATTATCAATAATTTGAGATACTAAACGCTGTGATTTAGCTAATCGATTTGGTGCAATATCCTCGGCTAACATACTTTTTGACACATCTAACGCAAAAACCAAATCTACACCTTCACGTTTTACAGTTTCCATTTTAT
This sequence comes from uncultured Aquimarina sp., assembly GCA_947489195.1. Classification (GTDB taxonomy): domain Bacteria; phylum Bacteroidota; class Bacteroidia; order Flavobacteriales; family Flavobacteriaceae; genus Aquimarina. Next base: position 66,004 of record CANLCT010000014.1, read on the forward strand.
TCCCCATTTTGGGGTTTACTAATGCTATAGCTAAACATGCCAAAGCTAAACTGACAAAAATTAACTTTAAAACGGGCTTAAAAACAGATCGATTAGGTGCTAAACGATCTAATAAACCAATATTAGCAAACTTTTTTTGAGTTCGCTTACGCCACCAAAAATTTAATAAGGCAACTACTACCAGTATAGGTATAATTACCAATAACCAAAAGTATATTTTATGTTCTAAAAAATAAATTCCCATAGTTTATATAAAACTTTTGAATAGTGTTTGTTTTAATAAAAACACCAATGCCGAAAGCCCAAAGGCTAACAGTGCAAAAAACCGGTATTTTTCTTCATATTTTGTAAACTTAATTTCTTCCACATCGGTTTTTTCAAGCTTATCAATCTCTGCATAAATCTCCTTCAATTTTTTGTTATTAGTAGCTCTAAAATACTTTCCGTTGGTGGTTTTAGCAATTTGCTTTAATAGTTTTTCATCAATTTCGACCTGTACATTTCCATATTGAAATGACCCATCACTCCTTATAGCTACCGGCGATAATGCCGTTCCGTTTGTACCTACACCAATGGTATACACTTTTATTCCATACTCCAAGGCTAATTCGGCGGCTATGGAAGGATCAATAAAGCCCGCATTATTGGTACCGTCTGTCAACAAAATAATGACTTTACTTTTTGCCTTACTATCCTTTAATCGATTTACTGCCGTAGCTAAGCCCATTCCAATAGCGGTTCCCCCTTCGAGCTGTTGCGTAAATTTTAGTGAATTTAAGGCGCTTAGCACAATGGTTTTATCACTTGTTACTGGTGTTTTTGTAAAACTTTCTCCGGCATATACCACTAAACCAATACGATCACTTTGGCGTCCTTTAATAAAATTTGCTGCCACCCTTTTTAACGCTTCTAACCTGCTAGGTTTTAAATCTTTTGCCAACATACTCCCCGATATATCAATTGCCATTGCAATATCAATCCCTTTTGTTGTTTTTGTTTGTGTTGAAACATCCACATTTTGAGGCCTAGCTAATGCTACAATTAATGAGGCCAATGCTAACATTTGCAATGCAAATAGCAAAGGTTTTAATCGTGATAATATATCGGTGGTTACTTTAAAACCCTCGGTAGTTCCTATTTTTAATGATGCCTGCTGATTATTTTTCCTCCAAAAATACCATGCAATGGCTGCTGGAATACATAGCAACAACCAAAAAAATGCAGGACTTTCAAATGTATATTTTGAAAACATTAGTTATCGCTTTTATTTATTTCAACTGATTTTATAATACGTTCCATTACTTTTTTGGAATCTTTATCGTCTTGTTCATAAAAAACAAAGACTTGCTGTGCTCCTTGACCTTCGGCAAAAATTAAAATGGTGTATTCGAAATTAATTACTTTTTCAGTTTCTGGAATCGGATAATCAAAACTTCCAAATACTTTTTTCCCTTTGGTACCACTCAAGGTTTCAAAATCTTCATCCTTAACTAAAATATTGGTTCCGCCTTGTTGTTCAATTTGTTTAAAAACGCTTTCAACTCCTTGTTCAACGGTGTAGCCAATATCTTGACGGAAAGAAAGTGTGTTTACTATAATATTAAATTTACTTTTAAGCTCTCCATAAAGATACACTTGATTTCCGCTCAATACTTGTTGTTGTTGCCCTTCAATTTTAACTGGATTTCGAGTTAAAATTTCAGGAGTGCTTATAGACACTCCAGGCACTCCATAAGTACTGGTAATCCATTCTTTTTTAAGCAACGCATAGCCCGATTCTTTAAAAACTAAACTTTTGATTTGCGAAAATCCATTCATTCCAAAAAACAATAATACCACCCAAGCAAGTATCACTAAACTTGCAGCTACCATTGTGTTCACTTTGGCTTGCTTTTCTTTCTTTTCTTTTTCTAAACGATATGCTTCATTTTGCATACGTTCTTCTTCAGATAAGTCTGGTTTACCTTGGTGAACTAACTGAATAAATTCTTCAACTTTACTTTTATCGCTCTTTGCCACTTCTTCAGAAGGATTAATAGCTGCGAATTTTGCAAAATCGGCATTTTTAAGTATTCCGCTAAATTCTTCTAACTTTTCCTTTTCAATAAAAACTTCTTCCGATTTCACTTTCTCTTTTAGCGAATTCATTAACTCATCGGTTGTACTTTCTAAGGCATTATGTGTTAATTCTTCATCTAAATAGCCTTTAGCTAGATCGGTAAGTTTAGAATAATATTCTTTAAAATTATTTTGAAGCAATAATTCTTCATCATTAATACGTTGCAAACCTAAAATAGCACGGTCATATGCCGGAAGCATTTCTTCTCCACTCTTATTGGCATTAGTTACTTTAGAGATTACAAAAATTGCTAAACCAATTAATAATAATGCTCCTATAACCCAATAAAGGATTCGCATCCAATCGGTTTCCGAATGATCTTCAACAGACATGATTCCTTTTACATCATACAATTTAGTTTTGGAAGTATCCACCACTACATCTCTTACTTCTAGCGCAAGCGAATCTGTATAAAATGTTTTATCGCCAATGATTACTTTTTGTCTTGGTATGTAATAGTGTCCAGAATCAAATTGAGTTAAAGCATATTGTTTTAATAAACGGTATTTGCCTCCTTCGTCTAGGGTATCAATTTTAAATGACTCTAAGACCTCTAAGGGATTAAAACTATCCCCTTCGGGAAACACCACGTTTTTGCCTTTATTTCCTTCGACCTGAATGGCATAATTAACTATCGATCCTATTTTTATGGATGTAGAATCTATTGCATTGCGCACTTGAAATTGATTTTGAGCATTCATTACTGAAAAACCAAAAAACAATATGTAACATAGCGCTTTGAGTGCTATTTTTCCTCTACTATATGTTCTGAAAATATATTGCATCTTTAATTTCTTCGTTTAAAATAGCCTAACAGCTTTTTAACGTAATTTTCGTTTGTACCACAGCTTACTGCTCCCGATCCACTTTTACTAAAACCTTGTTCAAAATAGGCTACCTTATCGGCATAATAAGTTGCGTAATTTTTACGCATTGCCCTAGAAGATGTATTGACTAGTTTTACCTGTCCGGTTTCTTGATCAAGCATTTGCACTACACCCAAATTAGGGATTTCAATTTCTGACTTATCAAACACTCGAATCCCGGTAACATCATGCCTACCCGAAACAATTTTTAAGGTTTGTAAATAGTCATCGGCTATAAAATCGGAAAGCACAAATACAATAGCTTTCTTTTTTTGCACATTACTCAAGTATTTTAATGCTTGTGAAACGTTAGTTTTATTGCTCTGAGGTTTAAATTCGATCAATTCTCTAATAATTCGCAACACATGTGAACGTCCTTTTTTGGGCGGAATAAACAACTCAATATCATCGGTAAATAGAATGAGTCCTATTTTATCGTTATTTTGAGTTGCCGAAAAAGCTAATGTTGCTGCAATTTCGGTTAAGGTTTCTTTTTTAAATTGGTTTTCGGTTCCAAACAATTGGGATCCAGAAACATCTACCACTAACATTAATGTTAGTTCTCGTTCTTCTTCAAAAACTTTTATATAAGGTTCGTTATAACGTGCCGTTACATTCCAGTCAATAGCACGAACATCATCGCCAAATTGATATTGGCGCACCTCACTAAATGTCATACCACGTCCTTTAAAGGTAGAATGGTATTCTCCTCCAAAAACATGATCACTTACACGGCGTGTTTTGATCTCAATTTTACGAACTTTTTTTAGTAATTCTTTTGTATCCATCTTTTAGTTGTGAGTTAAAAGTTGTGAGTTGTGAGGTTGCTTTTACTACCAACGGACAACTGACAACTAACAACTATTTTTAAGGTACTTCAATTTCATTTACAATTTGACTAATAATATCTTCGGTAGTGATATTTTCTGCTTCGGCCTCATAGGTAATCCCTATACGGTGGCGTAGCACATCGGTTACAACGGCACGTACATCTTCGGGTATAACATAACCACGACGCTTGATAAATGCATAGCATTTTGCTGCTGTTGCTAAACTAATACTACCACGTGGCGAAGATCCAAAGTTGATTAATGGTTTTAAATCGGGAAGATTATATTTTTCTGGATAACGTGTAGCAAATACGATATCTAATATATATTTTTCGATTTTTTCGTCCATATAAACTGTACGAACTGCTTTTTGTGCTTTTAAAATCTGTTCTGTACTTATTACAGGGTTTACTGTTTCATAATTACCCGATAAATTGGCACGCATAATCAATTGCTCCTCTTCTATTTTTGGGTAATCAATAACCACTTTTAACATAAAACGGTCCATTTGTGCTTCTGGTAATGGATAGGTCCCTTCTTGATCCACCGGGTTTTGAGTTGCCATTACTAAAAATGGCTTATCTAATTTAAACGTTTCATCACCAATAGTCACTTGCTTTTCCTGCATGGCTTCAAGCAAAGCACTTTGTACCTTGGCTGGTGCACGGTTGATCTCATCGGCCAATACGAAATTAGCAAAAATAGGTCCCTTTTTAATTAGGAAATCATTCTCCTTCATATTATAGATAAGTGTACCTACCACATCGGCTGGTAACAAGTCTGGTGTAAATTGTACCCGACTAAAACTACCTTGTACTGCTTTTGAAAGTGTATTGATTGCCAAGGTTTTTGCCAATCCGGGTACTCCTTCTAATAAAATATGTCCTTCGCCCAAAAGTCCGATTAGCAAACGCTCAATCATATACTTTTGTCCAACAATTACTTTATTTAGCTCTATGGTAAGTAAATCGATAAATGCAGATTCTTTTTCAATCTGTTCATTTATCATTCTAATATCAACTGTAGCGGTTTGTTCCATTATTGATTAATTTTAATGTCGTGAATTTACTATTCCTATTTTAACCCTGCAAGTGGCAACTATGCCAATAAACACATTACTTATTTAAAACAGGTTTCAATTTTATATTTTATGTTATATTGAGGTTGTATTATTTTACAAGTGTTTATTCTAAAAAAATATTAAATGCCTATACTTTTGTTAGTATATCAATTAATGTTTTTGCTATTAGGTAAACACCTAATAGTAAACGAATACATAAAATGTGTGTTGCATTTTGTTTAAAATTAATTTCTTTAATATTAATGACTCTCCCCTTCCATGATTAACAAACGGCTCTTAATCAAAAACTTACTAGCCCACAACAATGAAAATAGTTTTTATGACAAAAAACTACGCATTCAGTTATCGGAAAAAGAGGGGAAAGCAAAGTTTTTAAAACACGTATGTGCGCTTTCCAATTCGAACCCTAAAAACAATTCATTTATAGTTATTGGAGTTAAAGATGAAGACAATCAAATTGTAGGTGTTGATTTTTTTGACGACAGTAAAATTCAAAACTTAATTAATGCTTATTTAGATAACCCTCCTGTGGTTTCCTATGAAAATATTGCCTTTCCGCACCTGCCACCAGATAGTGTTGTTGGATTGGTTACCATACACCCAACAAATACCGAGATATGTAAACTCAAAAAAAATATTTGGAAATACCCTAAAGATGCTGCCTTTTTAAGAGATGGCAGTATGAGCATGCCTAAAAATGAAACTATTGAATTAAAAGGTTATAATTCAAAAATAGTTGACGCTATTGAAAGTCATTCGCAAAATAATATAGAACATACTTTAGATGGTGTTTTTGATTTTATGAAAACGCGAAAAAAATACAAACCAAACTATAAAGTATTTCAAGAATATTTTGTGGTTTGTTGGGCAGGTAAAGAAAAACGTGTTAAAAATAACACCTACTATTCGAGGGTCGACATTGAACTTATTAATGAACAGGTTCGTTTATTTTATTCTGAATTTGACGAGGTAAGTATTGAAATGACCGAAAATGAATTCATAATTACTGAATTTATTAGCTTGGGTTACGATGGCACACATAAATATTATCCTTTCGAAAAAATGCGGATCCAATTTAAAAACAATGTATCCTACGAAATGGGTTACGAACTTTTGTTTAAACCACCCACGTTTGCTCCTTCGGTGACCGACTTTTTAATTAAAAAAAATGAAGCTATATTAACCAAACTAAACAATAATATTACTTTAGCCCATAAAGAAAAAAATTGGCTAAAAGAATTACCCACTACTTATTTAATTTGCTATTTAAACGGCGTAGACGCTGCACTAGACAAACTAAACGAGGCAAAACCTATACTCAAAAGGCATTCTGCAGAAATTTATAAACTATATAAAGACACCATGCGTGTCATTAGAAAAATACGTTACAATTAACCTATGTTAACACACCGAAGCTTTGCCATTGGCGATATCCACGGAGGAATTAAAGCACTACAACAATTACTTTTAAAATTAAGGCTTACGCCAGAAGATCACCTTATTTTTTTAGGAGACTATGTGGATGGATGGAGCGAAAGCGCTGAAACCATTTTCTTTTTAATGGAATTATCCACTAAACATAAATGCACCTTTATAAAAGGAAATCACGATGCCTTATGTTTTCAATGGTTAAAAACCGGCATTCATACCGATCAATGGGTTATTCATGGTGGACAAGCTACTATGAATAGTTATGCTAAATTTTCTAAGGATGAAATAAATACTCAATTCAAATTTTTTGAATCTTTACAAAATTACATAATTTTAGATGACCATAAACTTTTTTTGCATGCCGGCTTTACTAATTTACATGGCCCACATAAAGAATATTTTGAGAAACTTTATTATTGGGATCGCACGCTTTGGGAATTAGCACTTTCTGTTGATCCAAACCTTCCTAAAGACGATCTTTTATACCCCAAACGCTTAAACCTTTTTGAAGAAATATATATTGGACACACACCTGTTACTCGCATTAACAAAACAGTACCTGTAAAAGCCGCTTGCGTTTGGAATGTGGATACTGGTGCTGCCTTTAAAGGTCCGTTAACGGCTATTGACATAAATACTAAAGAAATTTTTCAAAGTGACCCTGTTCATTTGCTTTACCCGAATGAGCGTGGCAGGAATTAGACTAGTTGTTAGTTGTTAGTTGTTAGTTGTTAGTTGTTAGTTGTTAGTTGTTAGTTGTTAGTTGTTAGTTGTTAGTTGT
>CANLCT010000015.1 GCA_947489195.1 uncultured Aquimarina sp.
AGTACAAATGATGCAATTATGTCTTTCAAGACTACAGACAATACATGGTTGTATACAAATTTTTTCGATAAAGAGGGTAAGCGAAGAGCTTATGTTGGATTGGATAGAAATTTATCAAGTTATACTATTGGAATTGAGAATGGAACAGATAAGATAGTTGTCCCTAGAGGTAAATTAGGTTTAGGTGAATTAAATCCATTATCACCATTGTCAATAAAAAGTACAAATGATGCAATTATGTCTTTCAAGACTACAGACAATACATGGTTGTATACAAATTTTTTCGATAAAGAGGGCAAGCGAAGAGCTTATGTTGGATTGGATAGAAATTTATCAAGTTATATCATTGGAATAGAGAATGGAACAGATAAAATAGTTGTACCTAGAGGGAATGTTGGTATAGGTGAATTAAATCCATTTTATAAATTTGAATGGTCTAATGGTACTCACAATGGTTTTCTTGATTTTACATTTAGTGGTAATGCAATTGGAAGCAGAACAGGGAATTTGGGATTTTGGACAAATGGAGGAGAAAAGATGACCATTTTAAAGAATGGTAATATTGGCATAGGAACAACAAAGACAGGAAGTCATAGACTAGCAGTTGAAGGTTCTATAGGAGCAAGAGAGATAAAAGTTCAGGCTTCGGGTTGGTCAGATTTTGTGTTTTATGAAGATTATAAATTACCTACATTAAAAGAAGTAGAGGCGCATATTAATGAAAAAGGGCATTTAAAAGATATTCCAAATGCGGCGGAAGTTGAAAAGGAAGGATTCTATTTGGGTAATATGAATGCCAAGTTACTTCAAAAAATTGAAGAGCTTACGCTTTATACTATTCAACAAGAAAAAAAGATTGAAGATTTTAAAGAAAAAGAAGATATACAAGAAGCTAAAATTGAAATGCTATTGAAGCGATTAGTGAAGTTAGAAGCTAAAATGTAATATTTTTGATGAGGGTAAAGAAGTAAATTATATGTAAAAGTAACACAGTCAGTAAAGTGTTAAAGTTTTACTGATAAATTGTATTAGTTTGTTTCTTTAAATCATCCAGTTCTAAAAGCTAAACCCGTTTGAATTAATTTTGTTTATATAGTTTTTGGAGGCGTATTCAGAGAATAGCCTGATTCTCAAAAATTATACATAAAAAATCCAAAATTTGATAAATTCAAGTTTTGGATTTTTGTTTTTTAGGTTATTTTAGTCTAAAAATATTGATTTCAATACCGACAGGACGTAGTTATCCCAAGAGCTCTTATTTTTTTCTAAATTTAGGCGGCCAGCTGTACTTGACTATTCTGGATTCTTCTAGCTATTTCTAAAGCATTTGCTGTGTATGAGGTATAAAAATTAATTAACGGTTAGGATAGTTACAAGGAAAAATAAAACTCCTAAATCTTTGGAAAACCAATACGATGTCCTCTTTTACCAAACCATAAAATGTAGATGTAACAAATAAGCATTACGAATACAAAAGCAGATTTAAAATCGAAACCAAAAATGTTTCCTTCGTGATACAGCCATCCGTAAAATGGTGGAATCAAAGCCCCACCTACAATTCCCATAATAAGTAAAGCCGAACCTATATTTGAGAATTTTCCAATGCCTCTAATACCTAATGGAAAAATTGCAGGCCACATTACGGCATTTGCAAACCCCAAAGTTGCTAAACAGCCAACAGCGTATGAACCTGTAACAAAATATGAGGCTATAGTTAATATAATTCCTAAAATGGCAGAAATAGTAAGCCAATTTTCTTGTTTCATGTATTTGGGAATTAATATAATATTGGTAATGTAACCTATAAGTAAACCTACTAATCCAAATACAGCAAAGAATTTTGAGGTGTCATCCGAAAAGCCAAGGTTTTTGCCATATATAGTAATTAAATCACCGGCCATAACTTCGGCTCCAACATACATAAATATAGCAATAGCTCCCAGTATTACATGAGGGAATTGAAAAATAGAGGTTTTACCTTCAGATATATCTGAACTATCGGGATTGTTATCTGAGGTTTGATTTTTAATGTCTGGTAGTGATGATTTGTAAATAACAATAGCAATAATCAATAAAAAAATACCTAAAACAATATAGGGTGTTTCCACTCTGCTAGCTAAGTTGTCAAGTAATTGATTCTTTAATTCGGGATTGGTTTCACTATCTATTTTTGCTTGAATTTCAGTAGCATTTTTTAATAAAATAGAACCAAAAAGGACATTAGCTAAAATACCTGCTAGTTTGTTACAAATTCCCATAACGCTAATTCGGGTAGCGGCAGACTCAATAGGGCCAATAAGGCTTACATAAGGGTTTGCAGCAGTCTGCAGCAAAGCTAAGCCCATACCTACAATAAATAACCCTAATAAAAAAATAGGATAGGAGCGGCTGCCCGCAGCCGAAACAAATACCAAACAACCTATAGCCATAATAACCAAACCTGTCGACATTCCTTTTTTTGTTCCTAATTTGTCTAAAATCCAAGATGAAGGTATGGCTAAGAAAAAATAAGCGGCAAAAAAAGCAGTAGCTACATAAAATGCTTGCTGATCAGTAAGTTCACATGATTTTTTTAAAAATGGAATCAAAATACCATTTACCCAAGTTACAAAACCAAAAACAGCAAATAAAACTCCTATAATTGTAATTTGATATAAATAATTTCGCTTTTCAGAGTTTTTGGTTATTGACATAGTGATTTGAGTTATTCGTTAATTATGTTGTTAGTATTTGAGTCAATTTCTTTTATAGGAGGAGCAATGGGGTTTCCTTTTCTGTCTCTTGTTAATACGGCTTTTATAGTAGTGGGTTCAGAAATAATGTCTCTTGGGTCAATGTCGGTAATTTGATCTTGATTTTTCTTGATTTTTTTTGTTGCAGCGCTAGGAATATATTTTTTATTTTTTGAAACAAAAATACGTGCGCAAACATAGCCTAATATAAACGAGATAAACAATAGTACTACAATTTCAAAAACTGCCGTAGGTCTATCTAAAGGATTCATATTTTCAAACATAACAAACTATTCTATTAATAAAGTGACACCAAAATCTAATGGAATTCCTTTTTTTTGAGTTTTTAAAGCAGTGGTGCTAATGATAGCATTGGAAAAACCTTTTTTCAAAATATACGATTTTACACTAGTAGCTAATGCTAACCCAGCTTGATAATTATCAACGGGATTTTCACTTTCATTGGTGTAGCCTATTAATCGTATTTTTTTTGCCGATTTATTTTCTGTAATAAAGGTTTTTAAGCCTCTAGATCCTTTAAATTTAGCATTTTTAAAGTTAAGTTGGGTAACGGTAAAGCTTTTAGTAATAATACTAATTTCTTTTTGTACACTTGTTTTTTCTTTTAAATCAGTTGACTGCGTTATTGTTTTTGGAATTTCCTTTTTAGAAATTTCAATTTCAGGTGTTGTGTTAGCTATTTTAGGATAGGTAATTTGAGTATTATCAAATTCAATTTTTTCAACAATAGGTATTTCAACACTAGTATAATCTATATGCTTTAAATTAACAGGCATTTTTGAAGATTGAAAACTAAATGTAATTCCTCCTTTAAATTTCCCTTTATTAAAATCAAACAATGCATGTTGCGTTTTGGTCGTAATTAATGAATCGTGTATTCCTAATTTTATCAAGCGTTCTGCCATTCCACGAGCACGATTTTTACCAATTTCTGAGGTTTCATTTTTATTGTAATAACTTGTAATTGTAAGTAATAAATTTTTAGTATTCATTTCTTTGGCAATAGCATGTCCGTAAGTGCTTATACCAAAAGGAATTTGGATACGGTCAGAGTTTTCGTAAATTCTGAAATTACTAGCAAAATGAATGACTAATTCATCTTTATAAAACACATTGAGTTGACTAGGTTTTAAAGAATCATTAAGATTTTTTAAGTGATCTGTGGCTGTTTTTGTTGAATCGAGTTTTCCTTTTATAGTAGCAAATTCATTAATAGTATCTGTTTTACTATTTAAAGGAGTAGTAATAGTTTTAGTAAGTGTATTGGAATCTTTTTTGTTTTTTTGAATAATATTAGGTTTTTTACTCTCAGTTGTAGTGTCGTTTGAAATACATAAACCTTTTATAACACAAGTATAATAGGTGCTAGCCAAAGTAGCCCAAATAGAAAAAACAAAAAAACTAAGCAACAATTGCCTCATATAACTTATAATATTATAGACTAAAATAGTATAAAAACTGGAAATAGATTGAATTAGGCTATTTATACTTAAAAAATATACTCAATAAGTTGAAAATGGTTTAATAATTTATTTATTTTGCAGCGTACTTATAAGTAAGTCCAAATTAAATAAATTTGAAAATGAAGTATTCATGCCTACATCACCATCATTTCTACTTAATCGCTCAAGCGAGGTAGTTTGGTATGTAAACATGTAAACATATTTTAAACCCGTTTGAGTTTTCCTCAAACGGGTTTAATTTTTTTAAATGAAACAATAACAATTGTTATGACAAAAATAAGAATAGCCATTCAAAAGAGTGGTCGGCTTAATGAAGATTCTGTAGCAATACTTAAAGATTGCGGAATTTCTATAGATAATGGAAAAGATCAATTAAAAGCGGCAACACGAAATTTCCCAATGGAAGTAATGTTTTTGCGTAATGGTGATATTCCTCAATATTTACGTGATGGTGTAGTGGATATTGCCATAATTGGCGAAAATGTATTGATTGAAAAAGGGAAAGATATTTCGATTGCCGAGCGTTTGGATTTTTCTAAATGTAAAGTATCATTAGCGGTACCTAAAGGAGTTACGTATAACTCAATTAAGGATTTAGATGGTAAAAAAATAGCAACTTCTTACCCAAATACTGTCGATCAATATTTAGCAGATAAAGGAATTAATTATGAAATTCATCAAATTTCTGGTTCTGTAGAAATTGCACCAAATATAGGTTTAGCCGATGCTATTTGTGATATTGTTTCTAGCGGAAGTACCTTGTTTAAAAACAATTTAAAAGAGGTAGAAGTAATGTTAACTTCCGAAGCTGTTTTAGCCGTATCTCCAAAAATATCAGAAGAAGCAAAATTACTTTTAGGTAAATTACAATTTAGAATTCAGTCTGTTTTAAAAGCACGTAATTCTAAATATGTATTGTTAAATGCACCTAATGATAAATTAGAAAAAATACTAGAACTTTTACCTGGAATGCGAAGTCCAACTATTTTGCCCTTGGCAGAAGAAGGTTGGAGCAGTGTACATACCGTAATACAGAAAAACAAATTTTGGGAAGTTATTGATGAACTAAAAATAGCTGGAGCCGAAGGTATTTTAGTTTGTCCAATTGAAAAAATGGTGTTGTAAAGTGTTTTGGGCTAATGGCAATTAGCTTTTAGTCCAAAAGTAAATGAATAATTTGTTAAGTTAAACGCTAAAGGCCATGTGCTAATAGCTTTTTTATTAAAAAATGAACAAAATATATAATCCACTCCAAGCTGATTGGGAACAAATTTTAAAAAGACCAACGCAAACTGTAGCTGATATAGAAGCAACAGTAGCAGAGGTTTTTAATGATGTTAGTTCAAAAGGAGATGAAGCTATTGCTGGCTACACTAAAAAATTTGATGGAGTTGAGTTAGTAAATATGTTGGTTTCTGAAGAAGAAATTGTAGAGGCCGAAAATTTAGTAACAAAAGAGTTAAAAGAAGCAATTCAGTTAGCAAAAGGGAATGTAACTCGTTTTCACGAAGCACAAAAAACAACTCGTGTGCAAGTGGAAACCATGACTGGTGTGGATTGCTGGCAAGAAAAACGTCCCATTCAAAAAGTAGGCTTGTATATTCCAGGCGGAACTGCGCCTTTATTTTCTACAATTTTAATGTTGGTATTACCAGCTAAAATTGCAGGTTGTGAAGAAATTGTGCTATGTTCACCACCTAATAGCGGAGGTGAAATTCACCCAGCTATTTTGTATACAGCACAACTATGTGGTGTGACAAAAATTTGTAAAGTTGGCGGAATTCAGGCTATTGCCGGAATGACATTTGGAACCAAATCCATACCGCAAGTATATAAAATATTTGGACCTGGAAATCAATTTGTAACGGTAGCAAAACAATTAGCAACAAAACATGGTGTAGCTATTGATATGCCCGCAGGGCCAAGTGAATTATTAGTAGTGGCCGATGATAGTGCCAATGCAGCATATGTAGCTTCAGATTTATTAAGTCAGGCCGAACATGGAAAAGACAGTCAAGTAATATTGGTCTCTACTTCTAAAAAATTAATCGATGAGGTTGAAGTAGAAGTGGAAAAACAATTAGTCGTATTACCTCGGGTTGAAATTGCTACAGAAGCCATTAAAAATTCGAAGTTAATTTATGTAGAGAATGATCAAATTGCTTTGAGTTTAATAAATGAATACGGTCCAGAACATTTTATTATTTGTGTTACAAATGAAGATTTTTATGTGGATCATATAGCCAATGCTGGTTCGGTGTTTATAGGTAATTATACTCCCGAAAGCGCAGGAGATTATGCTTCTGGTACGAATCATACATTACCAACAAATGGGTATGCTAAAAATTATAGTGGAGTCAATTTGGATACATTTATGAAAAGTATGACATTTCAAAAAATCACAAAAAAAGGAATACATACTATTGGAAAAGCTATAGAATTGATGGCAGAGGCAGAAGGTTTGCAGGCGCATAAAAACGCAGTTAGCCTAAGGCTTAAAGAAGTCTAAAAATGATATAAAATTATGAAACAATTAATTACATACTCAATCCTATTTTTTATAACGGTATTTGCTTATGCTCAAAAGCCTGCGTATGTAATTTATAATGCTAAAGGCAAAGTTGTCAAATATGAAAAAATGTTAGGGGCACTTGTTAAAAATGACATTTTACTTTTTGGTGAGTTACATAATAATCCAATAGCACATTGGTTGGAATTAGAATTAATTCAAGATATAGGAAAACAACGTGCTTTAATTTTAGGAGCCGAATTTTTTGAGAGTGACACACAAACGTCACTTAATGATTATTTATCAAGTACTATTAACGAAGCTACTTTGCAAACACAAGTTGAATTGTGGTCAAATTATAAAACTGATTATAAACCAATTGTTGATTTTGCAAAGACAAAAAAGCTAGCATTTGTAGCAACAAATGTACCTAGGCAATATGCCCAGTTAGTCCATAAAGAAGGTTTTAAGGTTTTAGAACATTTAGTACCTGATGAAAAACAATACATAGCACCTTTGCCAATAACCTACAATCCCGATTTGCCGAGTTATAAAAAAATACTCACTATGTTTGAAGATCATGGCACTCCCGAACTGGTTAAAGCGCAAGCCATAAAAGATGCGACTATGGCGCATTTTATTTTAGAAAATTATATAGAAAATAAATTTTTCTTTCATATAAATGGCGCATATCATTCAGATGATTATGAAGGGATTCTTTGGTTTTTAAATCAAAGAAATGAAAATTTAAATTACGTAACGATTTCTACAGTTGAGCAAAAAAATGTATCGGAATTGTTAGAAGAAAATAAGAATAAAGCAGATTACATTATTTGTATTCCCGATTCAATGACCAAAACATATTAAAGGCAAGTTGAAAATATATAAATGAGCCTTTTATTTATTACTTTAAAATGACAAAATTCAATTTAAATACTTTAGTTAGAGATAATGTAAAGGCTATGAAGCCTTATAGTTCTGCTCGAGATGAATATGTTTCTGATGGATCAGAAATGGTATTTTTGGATGCTAATGAAAACCCTTTTGAGAATGGTCTAAATAGGTATCCAGATCCGCAACAAAGAAGTCTAAAAGCAGTAATTGCCAAACAAAAAGGAATCAATGAATCCCATATTTTATTAGGTAACGGGAGTGATGAAGTACTTGATTTATTATTCAGGGCTTTCTGTCAGCCTCAAAAAGATAATGTGATTACATTACCACCTACTTATGGGATGTATACGGTATTGGCAAATTTAAATGAAATTGAAGAACGTAAAGTAATATTAAAACCCGATTTTCAGCCTGATGTTGAGGCTATTTTGAAAGTTGTAGATGCCAATTCAAAATTGCTATTTATTTGTTCACCTAATAATCCTACGGCTAATTTAATAGCCATTGAAAAGATAAAGCAATTATTAGAAGCTTTTCAAGGGATTGTGGTTATTGATGAAGCTTATATTGATTTTGCAAATCAATCTACTTGGGTCGAAGAATTATCAAATTATCCGAATTTAATTGTAACACAAACCTTATCAAAAGCTTATGGTTTGGCAGGGATTCGTTTAGGTTTATGTTTTGCTTCTGCAGAAATAATAGCAATATTAAATAAAATAAAGCCTCCATACAATGTAAATGAACTTACACAAAAGGCAGCGATGGAGCGCTTATTAGATAAGAAAGGTGTTGATGAAGAAATTAAAGGAATTATAGAAGAAAGAAAAACACTTATAAAAGCCTTAAAAAATATAGATTTTATTAAAGAAATTTATCCAACCGAAGCTAATTTTGTATTAGCAAAGGTTGATGATGCCACTAAACGCTATAATGAATTATTAGCAAAAGGAATTGTAATAAGGAATAGAACTACTCAAGCTTTATGTGAAAATACCTTGAGGTTTACAGTGGGAACTCCTGAAGAGAATAAGGTGCTAGTGGAGGTTTTAGAATTATTATAATTAATAAGTCAAAATTATATCAAAGAATGAAAAAGGCCGATTTTTTACTTGTTTTAATAATAAGCTTATTTTTTTCAAATTTGCAGGCTCAATCTTTACCATTAGGACAGAAAAGATGGAGCGCCACAAATAAATTAAATGAGAGTGATTATAAAATTGATGTTGGATCAAATACAAATGAGTTAATTTATAGTCAGTTTTTAATTACTCATCAAGTGATGGGGTTTGATTTCATAAAGAAAAATTTAAATAAAAAAATAGAAAATATATTTGTAGGAAAAGCTTCTTGGATTGATACCACTAAAGTCTCAAGTATAGATTCGTCTATTGCTTATCAACAAGTGCAATTCGATTTATGTGAAGTATATGCCCGTAGATTTAGAAAGGCACTTTTTAAAAATAAAAAGAAGTTATTAAAAGGCTTGGATTTTGTTAAAGAATTAAATAATCAAATGCTTGCTGATTTTTCTGAAGAGAGAGCTTTATTAGTGCAACAAACAAAGGATGGTAGAGACGATAAACAACTAACAGTGTGGAAAGAAAAAGTAACTCAATATTTAAAAATCTTAAAGCAATTTGATTACAACAATACCGAAAAAATTAAACTTTAAAATAATGTTGCGTAAAGGATAGAGCGGTTACCCCACAGCCCGACGTTTAGGAGGAGCGAGGAGTAGTAGCGAAAGCCTGACCCGTAGGGATACGCCCAAAAGAATAAAAAATAGAAACAAGCTAATGGCCAATAGCTTATAGCCTAAAGCCATATCGCAAAGCGAAATAAATATGAAAAAAGTATTATTTATAGACAGAGACGGTACTTTGGTGCTTGAACCACCAGTGGATTATCAATTGGATAGTTTAGAAAAATTGGAATTTTACCCCAAAGTATTTCAATACATGGCTAAAATAGCTAATGAATTGGATTATGAATTAGTAATGGTAACCAATCAGGATGGATTAGGAACGGATTCGTTTCCTGAAGATACCTTTTGGCCTGCACAGAATAAAGTAATTACTGCGTTTGAAAAAGAAGGAGTCGTATTTTCGGCAGTGCATATAGATAAAACATTTCCACATGAAAATGCGGAAACACGTAAACCTAGAACAGGTTTATTAACGCAATATTTTGATACAGAAAAATATGATTTAGCCAATTCATTTGTACTTGGTGATCGTATTACTGATATGGAATTAGCTAAAAATTTAGGAGCAAAAGGAATCTTTTTGTCTGAAGATCCTGAATTAGGAGCTGATGAAATTGAGGCTGATAAAAAAGTAATTACAGATTGTATTGCATTGACTTCTACAGATTGGAAGGAAATTTATGAGTTTTTAAAGCTAGAAGATCGGGTATCTGAAATTACTCGAAACACAAATGAAACTAAAATTTATATTAAGCTAAATTTAGATGGTTCTGGAAAAAATGATATTGCTACAGGCTTGGACTTTTTTGATCATATGTTAGATCAAATTGGCCGACATGGAGCTATGGATTTAACAGTAAAAGTGGATGGCGATTTACATGTTGATGAACACCATACTATTGAGGATACCATGATTGCTTTGGGTGAATTGTTCCATAAAGCCTTAGGAAATAAATTAGGGATTGAACGTTATGGTTTCTGTTTGCCTATGGATGATTGTTTAGCACAAGCTGCAGTAGATTTTGGTGGGCGTCCATGGTTAGTTTGGGATGCCGATTTTAAACGCGAAAAAATAGGTGATATGCCTACCGAAATGTTTTTACATTTATTTAAATCATTTACCGATGGAGCTAAATGTAATTTAAACATAAAAGCTGAAGGTGATAATGAGCATCATAAAATAGAGGGTATTTTTAAAGCCTTCGCAAAAGCAATGAAAATGGCCGTAAAGCGTGATGCTAATAAAATGTTTTTACCAAGTACGAAAGGAATGCTTTAGCATTCCAGTACAAAGTAATTAGTATTGAGTATGCAGATCTTTTTTAGTGTTTGTACTCTGTACTGTTTACTTAATATTGAATTTAAAAATGAAAATAGTAATAATAAATTACGGAGCAGGAAATATTCAAAGTATCAAATTTGCTATTGAGCGTTTGGGCTATGAAGCTGTTTTAAGTGATAATGTTGAAGAAATTAAAAATGCTGACAAAGTAATATTTCCGGGTGTTGGAGAGGCGAGTAGTGCTATGAATAAGCTTCGAGAAAGCGGATTAGATGCATTAGTACCTACCTTGAAACAACCTGTGTTGGGAATTTGTTTGGGGATGCAATTAATGTGTAATTCAACAGAAGAAGGAGATACTAAAGGTTTAGGTATTTTTGATGTGGATGTAATTCGTTTTAACAACGAGGTAAAAGTACCCCAAATTGGTTGGAATCAAATCCGTGATTTTAAGTCACATATATTTGAAGGAATAATAAACGAGTCATACATATATTTAGTTCATAGTTTTTATGCACCTGTTTGTAAAGAGACTATTTGTGTTACCGATTACGGAATTAATTACAGCACGGCATTACAGAAAAATAATTTTTACGGAACTCAATTTCATCCAGAAAAAAGTAGTGATGTTGGGGAGAAAATTTTGAGAAATTTTTTGAATTTATAAGAAAAAAGAATAAAGAAAATAGAGAAGAGATTGATCTATATTCTTTTCTCTATTTTCTATTATCTGAAAAGCTATGAGAATAATACCAGCAATAGATATTATAGACGGGCAATGTGTTCGATTATCAAAAGGAGATTACAATACCAAAAAGGTGTATAATGAAAACCCTTTAGAAATAGCCAAGCAGTTTGAAGCTCACGGAATCCAGCATTTACATTTAGTAGATTTAGATGGTGCTAAGGCAAGTCACATAGTAAATCATAAAGTATTGGAAACTATTGCCACTCAAACCAATTTAAAAATTGATTTTGGAGGGGGCTTAAAAAGCGATGATGATCTGCGTATTGCTTTTGAAAGTGGCGCCAATCAAATTACGGGAGGGAGTATAGCGGTTAAAAATGCCGATGTGTTTTGTAGTTGGTTGACTAAATTTGGAGCAGAAAAAATCATACTTGGAGCAGATGCTAATAATGAAAAAATAGCCGTAAGTGGTTGGTTAGAGGAAAGTGATCAAGAACTTATTCCGTTTGTACAAGGATACAAAAAAGAAGGTGTTAATTATGTAATTTGTACCGATATTAGTAAGGATGGTATGTTACAAGGTCCTTCATTTGATTTGTATCAAAAAATGTTGAATGAAATTCCTAATATTAAATTAATTGCATCGGGAGGTATTTCAACCTTTGATGAATTACCAAAATTAGCTAAAATTGGCTGTGAAGGGACAATTATTGGTAAAGCAATTTACGAGAATCGTATTAGTTTGAAGCAGTTGGAAGAATATATTATTAGTTAAGAAAAGAGAATATAAAGAATAGATGTAGAGTAAAAGTCTCTTTTCTATTCTCTTTTTTCTATAATACAGAAAAAAAATGTTAACAAAACGAATTGTACCCTGTTTAGATATTAAAAATGGACGCACCGTAAAAGGAGTAAATTTTGTTGATTTACGTGATGCCGGTGACCCCGTTGAATTGGCTGCAATTTATGCAAAAACTGGAGCGGATGAGCTAGTTTTTTTGGATATATCAGCCACGGAAGAACGTAGAAAAACCTTAGCTGATTTGGTCAGAAATGTGGCTAAAGAAGTAAACATACCTTTTACTGTTGGTGGCGGTATTTCGTCGGTAGACGATGTGGATATATTACTTCAGAATGGAGCCGATAAAGTTTCTGTTAATTCTTCTGCTGTAAAGCGACCAGAATTAATAAATGAATTATCAGGAAAATTTGGAAGTCAATGCATAACTGTTGCTATTGATGCTAAGCAAATTGATGGCGAGTGGATTGTACATTTGGTTGGTGGTAAAGTACCTACCGAACTTAATTTATTCGATTGGGCAAAAGAAGTGGAACAACGTGGAGCAGGTGAGATTTTATTTACTTCCATGGATAATGATGGTACTAAAGATGGTTTTGCCAATAAAGCTTTAGCACGTTTAAGTACAGAGCTTAATATTCCTATTATTGCTTCGGGTGGTGCAGGAAATATGCAGCATTTTATAGATACTTTTAAAGAGGGTAAATCTGATGCAGCATTAGCTGCAAGTGTATTTCATTTTAAAGAAATTGGTATCCCAGAATTAAAAGAAAAACTTAAAAATGAAGGAATTCCAGTAAGACTATAAATTGTAGGAATTTTGTTTATATTTATAAAAAATCAAATAATTTATAATGGAAGAAATTCAATCATCATTGCCAGTAAGCTCACTTACTCAAGATAGAAAAGTGGCTTTTTATAAAAAGACCTACACACATTTAGCCTTGGCAGTATTACTTTTTGTAATTGTAGAGTGGGTGTTTTTTCAAAGTGAAGCTATAGTAAATTTGGCATTCTCATTAACACAAGGTTGGAAATGGTTATTAATGCTTGGTGGTTTTATGTTAGCCACAAATTATGCTGAAAAAGTGGTACATACAAACCATAATATTAATCAGCAATATGCAGGCTTATTATTATATGTAATAGCAGAAGCCTTTATTTTTATTCCATTAATTGGAATGGCTACTATGATTGCTGCCGAAGGTGGTGAAAATATTTTACAACAAGCAGCTGTATTAACCTTGTCACTTTTTACAGGTCTTTCAGCTGTTGTACTAATAACCAAAAAAGATTTTTCTTTTTTAAGATCAGCGTTAACTATAGGTGGATTTATAGCCTTAGGATTAATTGTTGCCGGAATGTTTTTTGGAGGCTTTAATCTGGGATTATGGTTTAGTGTAGGTATGGTGGTATTAGCCTCAGGATCTATTTTATACCAAACTTCAAATATGGTACATAAATATGCTGAAGATCAATATGTAGGAGCAAGCCTAGGTTTGTTTGCCTCATTAATGTTATTGTTTTGGTATATTTTAAGTATACTTTCCAATGATTAACTTTTTTATCAAATAATTTTTATTTTACGACATTAATAATATATCAAGTATTTTATTTGGATAATGTTGTTTTTAAGTCTGAATTTTTATCAAAACCGCTGAATTTAAATGTTTTAGCGGTTTTTTCTTTTTTACATTTGTAAGGAGTTTCTTTATTTATAAACTATAAAATTTCGATAATCTGAGAATGAAACTAGTTGAAAAACATACTTTTGTTTAATTTTTGTTAAGTTTTATTAAACAAAATTACAGGATAGTAAATTTGTTTAACAATAAAAAACACAAATATGAAAACATCTTTTTTAACTCTAGTACCAAAACTATTATTCGTTGGTTTTATGTTAATTGGAATTATTTCTTGTGAAAAAGAAGCCAATCCATCGGATCTTAAAAATCAAGAATTAGAACAAGTTTCTCAAACACTTCCTAGTTCGGAATTTATGTCTATTGACGAATTTGAAAAAATGTCCGAAAACCTTTTAGAAGGAGAGGGTGTTATTTCTTCCGAAAAGGGCGCTAAAGAATTAAATGGAACTCCAGAAAGCTTTAATTTAGATTTTAGCGCAGCAATCACTAGAGGTGCTCTTGTAGGTACGCAATTATCAGGAGATATTGAGGTAAGAGTAACACGTGCGTTTAGAAATTTTAGTCTTTTTAGAGGGAAACTTACACTTCCTTCAGGAATTGTGACAGGAGTACGTGGTGCTTTTACAAGTGATGGGTATACATATATAATTACTAAAGTACAGGGTATAGGATTAGTTCTTGCTGTTGGTCAACCTTCTGATGATGCAGGGACAATTTCCGGACAGTTTTTATTGCGTTCATCAAGAGGATTTAGTAGAGGAACATGGCAAGTAACTCCCGATAGTGGAGAAGAAGTTACTCCAACTATTGTGGACTTAGCTGTGGCAACACCTGCTTTATCAACCTTAGTAAGCGCAGTAACCCAAGCAGGTTTAGTCGATGCACTTAATGGACCTGGTCCATTAACTGTTTTTGCTCCAACAAATGATGCTTTTGCTCAATTAGAAGCATTACCAGAAGGAGAAGCTTTAATCGAAGTATTGACTTATCATGTAGCTCAAGGTAAATTAACAGCAGCAGATTTGATAGAAGCTGGAACAGTAACGACTTTACAAGGGGATGAAATAACTATTGAACAGCGAGAAGATGGAGTGTTTTTAAATGGAAATGTTCAAGTTATTATGGCTGATATTGAAGCCTCAAATGGAATTATACATGTTATAGATCAAGTACTAGTGCAAGAAACACCATTACCCTCTATTGTTGATATAGCTATTTCAAATGATAGTTTTATCACACTTGTAGGGGCTTTACAAGCGGCTGAATTAGTAGAAACACTACAAGGAGAAGGGCCTTTTACTGTATTTGCACCCACAAATGATGCTTTTGAAGCACTTGATGCTGTACCTAGTGGAGATGTTTTAAAAGAAGTATTGTTATATCATGTAGCTGCTGGTAAATTTGCTGCAGCTGATTTATTAGAAAGTGGAACAGTGACAACAGTTCAAGGTGATGAAGTCACTATTGAAATGGTTGATGGCAAAGTGTTACTAAACGGATCTATAGAAGTGGTAACTGCTGATATTGAAGCATCAAATGGTATTATTCATGTGATTACAGGTGTATTAGTACCATCAATTATTGGTCTTGCAGCTAACCCTGATTTATCAACATTTGTAAGTGTTGTACAGTCGCTAAATTTACTACAAGAGTTAGAAGGTCAGGGTCCGTTAACAATATTTGCACCGACTAATGCTGCTTTTGCAGCATTAGAAACTGTGCCTGGTGGCAATGCTTTAAGGGAGGTATTACTAAACCATGTAGTAACTGGTAGACTTACTGCAGCTGATTTACTAGAAAGAGGAACAATAACAACATTACAAGGAGCTGAAATTACAATTGAAATGATTGATGGCAAGGTGTTGCTAAATGGTGTGGTTGAAGTTACAATGGCTAATATTCAAGCCTCAAATGGGATAGTTCATGTAATTACAGGCGTATTAATACCTTAATTAATTTTATAATTTTGGGGTTTGAGTCCACTTAGAAATACTGTTTTTAAGTGGATTCATTTTTTGTAATTAATTTAAGCTAGATAATTTCAATAGGCGATGTGTTAAGTGGAATTACATCACCAGATTTCATTTTATTAATATGCATATTTCCTACTCGAACTCGTACTAATCTTAGCGTAGGAAAACCAACAGCTGAAGTCATTTTTCTAACTTGCCTAAATTTACCTTCGGTAAGTGTCACTGAAATCCATGTTACAGGACCATGTCTGGCATCTCTAATTTTTTTCTCTCGTGGAGGTAAATTTGGTTCGGTATTTAATAAGGTAACTTTACATGGTTTTGTCTGATATTTTTTGCCATCAAAACCGATTTCGATTCCATTTTTTAATTTTTGAATAGCTTCTGCAGAAATAGCACCATCAACCAAGGCGTAATATTCTTTTTCAAATTGACTACTATTAATGCGATTACTTACTTTTCCATCTGTGGTTATAAAAAGTAAACCTTCAGACTTTTCATCTAACCTACCTATTGCCATTACCCCTTCAGGGAAATTATAAAGAGCTCCTAGTAGCTTTTTTTTTCCTTGTTTTGGGCCATTGTTTATAAATTGACTTAGGTATCCATAAGGTTTATAAATAACAAAATGATGCTGCTGTGCGGTAGTTTCTAAAGACATTATGTAATTTCTGACGTGAGTCAAAAATACTTTATTGTTGATTAAAAAAAATAAAATTGTTGTAAATTTATAGAGCTATGGTTTTTAGAAGCTTTAAATATTTTTTAGTGTATTTACTCCCAGTAACGGTGTATTATTCATTTAATGCTACAGGGGTATTAGCATTTATGCCCTTATTTGTGTTTTTTGGAGGGGTACCTTTGATGGAGCTATTTTTAAAACCAGATGTAGTTAATCTTAAAAAAGAATTAGAAGTAAAAGAAAAAAATAAACTCATTTATGATTTGATTTTATATATAGCCTTACCCGTTCAAATTGTTTTTTTAATTTACTTTTTTAAGATTATTCAAAATGTTCCTTTTGGCACTGTCGATTTTTATGGTAAAGTAACAGCTATGGGGCTAATGTGTGGTGTTTTAGGAATTAACGTGGGGCATGAATTAGGTCATCGTAGGAGTAGATTAAAACAGTTTATTGGTGAATTATTGTTGTTAAGTTCATTAGACACTCATTTTTTACCTTATCATAATGCTGGGCATCATAAAAATGTAGCCACTCCCGAAGATGCTGCTACAGCCAAAAAAAACCAATGGGTTTTTAGCTTTTGGTTTACATCCCATTTTAGAAGTTATGTGGAAGCGTGGAAACAAGAATGTTTACGATTAAAACGCTTAAATAGAAGTTGGTTTTCTATTGATAACAGAATGATCCTTTATTCCATAGCCAGTTTGTTTTTATTAAGTAGTATTTATTTGTTTTTTTCGTTACATGTATTCCTTGC
Organism: uncultured Aquimarina sp.; assembly: GCA_947489195.1. Lineage (GTDB taxonomy): Bacteria > Bacteroidota > Bacteroidia > Flavobacteriales > Flavobacteriaceae > Aquimarina. The sequence goes on from CANLCT010000015.1 coordinate 17,158, forward strand.
ATTTATTTTGGCTGCAGTATTCGGAATAGGCTTGCTGGAAACAGTTAATTATATTGAACATTATGGTTTGCTTCGTAAAAGATTGGAAAGTGGACGTTATGAAAAGGTAAAGCATAGTCATAGTTGGAATTCGGATCATAGTATAGGGCGTACCTTATTATTTAATTTATCTCGTCATTCAGATCATCATTACAATGGAAGTAAAAAATATCAAATTTTAAAATCATTGCCCGAAAGTCCCAAAATGCCAACAGGATATCCTGGTATGATGTTGTTAGCTTTAGTGCCTCCAATTTGGTTTTTTGTTATGAATAGGAGACTAGATAAGTAATTTTTTTATATTAGATGTATGAAAAAAATACTTGTAATAGGCGGTAGTAATAGTACACAATCAATAAATAAAAAGCTTGCTATTTATGCAGCAAAAAAGCTTAGAAATGTTCAATTAAATATAATTGATTTAAATGATTTTATTTTACCCATTTATGGAATTGATTATGAATTAGCACATGGAATTCCTGAAAAGGCAAAAGAATTTGATGGTTTAATTAATGAAACTGAGGCTTTAATTATCTCATTAGCGGAACATAATGGTTCGTACACAGTTGCTTTTAAAAATATATTAGATTGGCTTTCGCGAATTGATCAAAAAGTATGGAAAAATAAGCCTATGCTTTTAATGGCTACTTCGCTTGGCAAAAGAGGAGGAGCAAATGTGCTAGAAGCGGCTAAAAACTTTTTTCCACATTTAGGAGGAAATATTATTGCCGATTTTTCTTTGCCTTCATTTAATGCTAATTTCAATGAAGAAGGGATTAGTAACGATGAGTACGAAAAGTTGTTAATTGATATGGTTAGTGCTTTTGAGAATGGAATACAATAGTTTTATTTTGTTATTGGTAATAAAATTTTAAAAGAGTCATGCTAAAGTTAGTATCGATATTTTCTTTATTTACAGAATTAGTATTTATATCATGTAAACTGACACAGGTTAAAAATGCTGAAGTAAATAACAATACTTTAATAATCGATGCTATAGTTTTTGAAACAGAAAATTTGAAGATTAATAAACTATCAAATCATATTTACGAACATATCTCTTTTTTAAATACAGATGATTATGGTAAAGTTGCCTGCAATGGAATGTTTGTAGTTAATGAAAATGTAGGAGTTTTATTTGATACATCAATCGATAATAGGAGTTCATTTGAATAAATTCACCTTATTTATGCTGTCTGAAAAAGCCATGAAATGATTGTTGTACAAAGCTTTTAGGAAATTTATCATCACCTTTAAAGCCTATTGTTATGGTACCACTATCTTCGGGAACATAATTTGTTTTAAAAATGTAATCCCATAAACTAAGGCTAATTCCAAAATTAACGCCATAAGTACCCTTTGGTAGTACATAAGCATGATGATATAAATGCATTACTGGGTTGTTCAAAATGTATTTTAAAGGACCCCATGTAATTTTTATATTAGAATGATTAAAATGCCCAATAGTAATAGCAATAAAATGAACTATATAAGCTTGTTCAGGTTCAAAACCACCTAAAATTAGTACGCCAAAGGTTTTTAAGGGTTTATATAATATATTTTCCATCCAATGATAGCGCAAATGAGCAGCAAAGCCCATTTCTTTTACACTATGATGTACTTTGTGGAATCTCCATAAAAAAAGATATCGGTGCAAAAGTATATGTGTAAACCATTGTAAAAAATCAAGAACAATAAAAAAGACTAGTAATTGAGACCACATGGGCCATAGGGATATATCAATAATAGCTAATGAGTGTATTTGAATTCCCATTTCCATAAATCCAGCTTCAATTAGCTCGTATATGCCATTTATTATAATAGCAAAAACGAAAAAATTGAAAAACATGTAAAAAGCATCTAACCAAAAATCTTTTCTAAAAATGGATTGATTTTTTCGCCATGGAAATAAAATTTCAATTCCCCAAACTATTAATGATATCAATATTAATCCCCAAAAGTAATTGGTATACCAAGCAACATTAAATGTTATACAGTTCCAAACCCAATTTAAGGAGCTTAAGCTAGCTGAAATAATAATATCAAAAACTTTTAGCATTATTCTATAATTGATTTCTGGTATAAAATTAATGAATTACAGTATCAGTCGTTGTAACATAGGTTACATAACTAAAAAGTAAAGTCATCTTTATTATTTGCAGTAGATCATAAATGGAATAAATTTTTTAATGTATAATCTGAGTTAAAATAGTGTGGTGTTTATGGAGTTCTTATTTTTGTGGGAAATGATGAGAAAAAGATTTTACTATTTAATAGAAATCCAATATTTAGGATTTCGTTATCATGGATGGCAAAAACAGCCCGAAGTAAATACAATTCAGCGTATGTTAGAACGTACATTGAAGTATGTTTTAGATGATGGCGTAAAGTTTAAAACTCTTTCAGTTGGCAGAACTGATGCTATGGTATCCGCCAGACAGTCCTATGTGGAATTGTTTGTAGATGATGTTTCACTGGATTTAAAAGATTTTTTCCCTTTACTAAACATAAACTTGCCTCCAGACATACGCGCATTGAGTATAAAAGAAACTACAAAAGATTTCAATATTATTCAGCACCCCAAAGAAAAGGAATACCAATATTTATTTGCTGTTGGCGATAAATTTCATCCTTTTTGTGCTCCTTTTATGGTAAATATACAAGAGGAGTTGGATATACCATTAATGCAACAAGCAGCTCAATTATTTGAAGGAGCACATGATTTTTGGTCTTATGCCCATCGGTCTAATGAAAAAACAATAACAGAGGGAGTAATTACCCATTGTAGTTTGGAAATAAATGAGCAATACAGAGCTAATTTTTTTCCCGAAAAAACGTATATTTTAACCGTAAAAGGAGCTGGTTTTAAGCGGAATCAAATACGTTTAATGATGGGGGTTTTATTCGATTTAGGAAAAGGAAAAATAGATTTAGATTTTGTAAAACGAACCCTTCAACCAAAAGAATATCGTATTAAATTAGAGCATATAGCTCAGGCATCTGGTTTGTTTTTAAATAAAGTAACATTTCAATAAAAAAAACTGTTATGAGAGTGATTGCTACAAATATTGGTGAGGTAACCGAGATTGATTATCGAGGAAAAAAAGTAAAGACAGGAATTTACAAATATCCTGTTGCTGATGGGATTTTTTTAGGTACCGAAGATGTTAAAAATGATCACGTAGTCGATAGACGTTTTCATGGAGGTGTTGATAAAGCTTGTTATTTGTATAGTGCCGATTTTTATGATTTTTGGAAACCATTATATCCAGACTTAAATTGGAGTTATGGAATGTTTGGTGAAAACATAACCATCGAAGGCTTAAATGAAAAGGAAATCTATATTGGAAATCAATATCAAATAGGTGAAGCCATAGTTGAAGTATCTCAGCCCAGACAGCCTTGTTTTAAATTTGGTCATAAAATGGGAGATCCAGGAATATTAAAGCAATTTATTAATACTACCTTTTCGGGTATTTATGTGCGCGTTTTAAAAAAAGGCTTGGTCAAGCCAGAAGATAAAATGGAACTACTAGTTGAAAAAAAGAGTAATCCAACCATAGCAGAAGTGTTTTATTGTTTATATCAACCTGAATTGAAGCGTTCTGTTTTAGATAAAATCTTGGCATGTGATGAGCTTGCGGAAAGTCCTAAAAAAGAAATTCAAAAAAGATTAGGATGATTTTTTAATATTAGTTGCCAGTTGCCAGTTGCCAGTTGTCAGTTGGTTGTTGGTTGTTGGGTTTTTTTTGAAGGATTCAAAAAAAATCTAAAATCTAAAATCTAAAATCTATATATGTTAAACATAGTTTTAATTCATCCCGAAATCCCTAATAATACAGGAAATATAGGGCGCTTATGTGTAGGTACTAATTGTCATTTACATTTAGTGCATCCTTTAGGTTTTGAAATAACGGATAAAAATTTAAAACGATCGGGCTTGGATTATTGGCCTGAGTTGAGTGTTACTGAATACGAGAGTTTTGAGGCATGGAAAGAGCAACTTTCCGACGAAAGTCGAGTGTTTTTGTTTACATCTAAAGCAGAACAAAATTTTTTAGCACCAGAGTATGCAGATGGTGATTGGTTAGTTTTTGGTCGAGAATCAAAAGGTTTAGAGCCTGAAATCCTTGAATTGTTTAAAAATCATGTATCTATTCCGAGTACAGGTAAAGTTCGAAGTTTTAATATCGCAAATGCAGTAAGTTTTGCTATTGGCGAAGCTTTAAAACAAATTAATGGGTTTCAGTTTTAATAAATTAATCTAATTTATAATTTAAAAAAAATTTCATCTTTAAATAGATTGTTTTTGTGTTTTGAAATTACTTTTATCGTGTTTTTTCCTTTATTTAATTTTAAATCATAAAAATTAGTAATATGGATATCAGATGTTACTTTCTTTTTAAGAATCTTTTTTTCGTTAATAAAAAGAGTTACTTCAGGTAAATTTGAATATATTTTTAAAGTATCAATACTGGTTTTCTGGGAAAGGCTTCGCTTATTAGTAATATGCAATACAGGTTCTTTTGACCAGTTAGCTTTATAAAAATAAAAAGCATCTTTTTTAGTATTTCGATCATAGGTTACTAAACCTTTATGATTTAAATTAGGAATTCCTCCCCGGTTCCAACCAGCTACAGAAAAATCAAACATATTCCATATAAATGAGCTCCATACAAAAGGACGATCTTTAATAATTTTCCAAGTCAGTTCGTGATACTTAGTTTGTTCAGGCTCAGGGAAGTAGTTTCCGGAAGGTTTTTCTAGTTTTGTTATATCTTGCTGAAAAACATTTCCTCCAATACCATATTCGCTAATTCCTAAAGCGATTTCGGGATATTTTTTTCTAGATTCGTCCAACCAAGTAGCCATATCAGGATAATTACCATAGTACCAGCCATAATATTTATTCCAGGCTTGTAGGTCACTAATATTTCCCATATTTGATATAATAGCGCGATCACTAGCAGATGTAGTAAGTCTATTAGGATCTAATTCATGAGCTATTTTTTTTAGTTCTTTAGTAAGACTTACACAAGCTTCATCTTTACTTTTCCAAGCTCGGACTTCGTTCCAAAGTCCCCATACATATATACTTGGGTGATTGTAGTTTTGTAAAATAAGTTCTGTTAATTGTTGTTTTGCATTTTCACCTTCACGACCACTATAATCATGTACAAAAGGAATTTCGGCCCAAACTAGAATTCCTTTTTCATCTGCTTGTTGATAGGTTAAGTCCGAATGTTGGTAATGAGACAAACGTAAAGCTGTAGCACCAATTTCATTTACCATTTCTAAATCCTTTTGATGTTGTTCTGGCTTAAGGGCAGGACCATATTGTTTCCATTCTTGATGCATACAAACTCCATATAATCGGTAAGGTGAATTATTTAGAAAAGAACCTTCATTGGGGTTTACTTTAAAAGTTTTCAAACCAAATTTTTGAATAACTTCATCTTTTTTTCCGTTCGTAGCAATTTCAACTTTTATTTTATACAAGTGTGGATTTTTCTTGCCATTCCAATAGATGGGGTTGTTAATAGTAAAGTGTTCAGTTAATATACTTAGGCTATCTGAAATTACAGTTTTGTATGAGGCTTGCGTTACTAAATTATCTTTAGCATCATAAATAGTGTAATTTAAAGTATGGTTTTCTTCTTTTTTTGAAGATATATGGGTGCGAATTTCAATATTGGCAATTTCTTTTTTGGCTTCTTTTAAAGTAACAAATACACCAGATGAGGCATAATGAGTAGGGTCAATATTAGTTTGTTCGGTTGCAAAAAGCTGTACGGGTCTATAAATTCCTCCATATAAATTAAAGAGTTTATCATTAACAGGAATGCGTTTAAAATTAGGTTCGTTAGTAACGTTAACAGCTATACTATTACTATTATCAAAGTCTATTGCATTAGTAATTTCGTAACAAAAAGCAGAGTATCCACCCGAATGTTTGCCTATTTGTATTCCATTTACATATAATTTAGTATCATGTCCCACACCTTCAAAACGGAGAAAAATTCGTTTTCCTTTCATTGTCTTAGGAATGCTTGTATTTGTTCTATACCATGATTGACCTTGATAATAGCCTATTTCGTTAATAGCATCCATGGAGTAGGTATGTGGAATACTTACTTGTTGCCAAGTTGAAGAATCAAAATTGTGGCTTTGAGCATTATAAATTATCCCTTTTTTAAAGTGCCAATTATTTAAGTTAATATGATCTCTATTTTTTATATATGATATTTGACTGTAGCAAAAGCTAGATATAAATAGAAATAAAGGGAATAATTTTGGTAACATAAATTGATTATTTTAAATGTATTTAATTTTCAAATAATGATGGTAACCACAGGCTGATTTGAGGAAAATAACTTACCAATAACAGTACTGTGATCATAATAATAAATAAAGGAGTTAAGGGTTTTAACACTTTTGATAACGAAACATTGGCAATACCCATTCCAACAAAAAGTACCGATCCAACAGGAGGAGTACAAAGTCCAATGCATAAATTCATTACCATAATTACACCAAAATGAATAGGATTAATACCAATATTGGTAACTATGGGTAAAAAAATGGGCGTAAAAATTAATACTGCAGGTGTCATATCCATAAAAATACCAACAACGAGTAGTAGTATATTTATTAATAACAATATGATTATAGGTTTATTAGATAGACTTAATAAACCATTAGTTACTGCTTGTGGTATATTTTCATAAGCCATTACCCATGACATACTCATTGAACATGCGATAAGTAATGTTACTACTGTAGTAGTTGTAATTGTATTTAAAGCAATTGCCTTAAGTTTATCTGAATCCAATTCTTTATAAAAAATGGATAGTATTAATGCATAAAGAACAGCAATTCCCGAAGCTTCGGTAGCAGTAAAAATACCAGCAATAATACCACCTATAACAACTACTAAGAGTAGTAAACTAGGAATGGCTTTAAGAAAAGAGTTTACAAATGCTTTAAAAGTGGTTTTTGTTCCTCTGGGGTATTTTTTAATTTTAGCATAAATTGCAGTAACTATCATTAATGAAAGCCCCATAAGTAAACCAGGCAAGTAGCCCGCTAGAAAAAGTGCTGCAATGGAAACACCTCCACTTGCAAGTGAATAAATAATTAAAATATTAGAAGGAGGGATTACTAATCCAGTAGTTGATGAAGTTATATTTACAGCAGCACTAAATTCTTTAGAATAACCTTCTTTTTCCATTTGCGAGCCAATAGTACCTCCTATGGCAGAAACAGCTGCCATTGCAGAACCAGATATAGCCCCAAATAACATAGCCCCAATAATATTTACATAGGCTAATCCACCAGGTAAGCTTCCTACTAATACTTTAGCAAAAGCAATGAGACGTTTAGCTATACCGCCTTGATTCATAATTTGACCAGCCAAAACAAAAAAGGGAATGGCTAGTAATGAAAAACTATCTAAACCAGTAGCCATACGTTGTGCAATAGTTGATAAGGATGGATAAATATCAATATTTATAAAAAGTGTTAATAATGATGCCATACCGACACTATAAGCTACAGGGACTCCAATAAATAGTAAGCAAGCAAAGCTTATTCCTAGTACTATTATGTCTAAATTTTCCATAGGTTATGTTTTTATATTATCACTTTGCAGTTTTAATTTTTATGAACTTATTTATAAATTGAATTATTTTAAAGAGTACTGGATGAGCATGATTTAAGATTATTAATAATATCACTAATAGCATAAAAACAAATCAATAAACCGCTAATAGGTAAGGCTAGATATACATAGGCTATTGGTATATGCATAGCTGAAGAGGTTTGTTCTAATTGAAATGAAATAATAACTAGACGTGTGCCTCCAATGATTAGTGCTAAAAAAGCAAATAAGAAAACAATGATATTTACAAAAATATTATGTGTTTTTTTATATTGCTTACTAAGGTTTTGTTTCAATAAATCGATTGAAACATGTGCTTTTTTCCCAGAGCCATAAGCGGCACCAATTAAGCCTATCCATATAAGTAAATAACGAGCTAATTCATCAGTAAAAATACTAGGCTTGTTAAATATATATCTGGAAATTACTTGCCACAATACATTAATAACCATAATTAGTAAAAGTATGGAAAGTCCTTTTTCAAGGAAATTATCAATTTTTTTTCTCATTCTTGTAGTATTTAGAATTAGGTTATTCCGCGGCTTTTTTAATTGCTTGTATTAATTCATACATTTCTGGTTGCTTTTTATAAGCATCATATAATTTTTGCACTTTATTTTGAAAAAGTGTTTTTTCTGGTCTAATTATTTGAACTCCTGATTTTTTTATTTCTTCAAGACTTTTTTCTACAGAAGTTTGCCATATTTTTCGCTGGTAACTAACGGCTTTATTTGTAGCTATTGTTAACCATTCTTTTTCTTGTAATGTTAAACTGTTCCATAAATAGGTACTTGCAATAATTACATCGGGTACAGTTAAATGTTCATCAATGGTGTAATATTTACATACTTCATAATGCCTAGAAGTATAAAAACTTGGAGGATTATTTTCTGCAGCATCAACAACGCCCTGCTGTAGTGCAGTATATAATTCTCCAAAAGAAACAGGAGTAGGGGAGCCACCTAAGGCATTTACCATGTTAAATGAAGATTGACTATTCATTACTCGAATTTTTAAACCCTTTAAATCTTGAGGGGTATATATTGGCTTGTCCTTGGAATAAAAACTTCTATTACCTGCATCAAAATAACAAAGCCCTCTTAATTTATATTTACTTCCTTTTTCTAGCAAAGCATTGCCAATTGGACCTTTAAGTACTTTCCAAGTATGATCTTTATTTTTAAATATGTAAGGCAATACAAAAACTTTAAATTCGGGGACAAAGTTTTCTAATGTGTTTACAGATACTTTGGTTAAATCTAAACTACCTATTTGCAGTAATTCAAGTAAATCTCTTTCTTGTCCTAATTGTCCGTTGCTATATATATCAATTTGCATTTTACCATTTGAAACTTTTTTTAAAACACGTGCCATTTCTAAAATACCTAAATGTACAGGGTGCTCTTCATTTAGTGCATGTGCTAATTTTAATGTTTTTACTTTGGTGTTTTGATTACATGATGAAATCAAGCACATAACCAAACAAAGACTCCAACCTTTTTGGATGATTTTTTTTAAATTTAATAAGTTGAGTGCTTTTGGAAAGATCATAATATTTTAAATCAGTTGGTTATAGCTTTAAGTAGTTTTTGGCATTGTTATAACATATATTTTCAATCAATGTTTTAAGTAATAATTTATCATTAGGCAGCTCACCATTAATAACATCACGACCAATAAGGTTGCATAATATTCGTCTAAAATATTCATGACGTGAAAAGGATAGAAAACTTCGCGAATCGGTTAGCATTCCAACAAAACGGGAAAGAAGCCCCATATTTGATAAAGTGTTTATTTGATTTTCAATACCGTTTTTTTGATCTAAAAACCACCAACCTGAACCTAATTGTATTTTTCCAGGAATATTATTGCCTTGGAAATTTCCAATAGCAGTAGCAAACAAACTATTATCCCTTGGATTTAGGTTATAAATTATAGTTTTAGCTAATTGATCTGTTTTTTCTAAATCATCGAGTAATTTAATAAAAGCATGTATATGTAAAGTGTCACTTATCGTATCAAAACCTGTATTGGCTCCTAATGTTAATTTTGCTCGGGTATTTGTATTACGAATTACACCGATATGGAATTGCTGTGTCCAACCTTTATTATGGTATAGTTTACAAATTTCGGTAAGTAAATAGGCTTGAATGTTTTTCTTTTCGGAATCAAGTAACTTTTTTCCGTTTAAGTATTTTTTAAAATTTATTTCGGCATCCTTTTTATTGGAACAAACAGGTATGGTTTCAAAGCTTATATCAGATAAACGACAACCATTTTCATGGAAATAATTAATTCTATTGGCTATAGCTTCTAAAAAACTATCACAATTGATTATTTGTATTTTTGCTAGTGAAGCTAATTTATTAAGGTAATTAAGATCATCTAGTAGTAATGATTTTTCGGGCCTAAAAGTTGGAAAAACTTTTGTTTTACAATTAGACTTAGCTATACTTTGATGGTATTCCAAGTTATCAATTGGATCATCGGTAGTACAGAGTAATTCTACATTTTTCATTTGTAATAATCCTTGACAACTTCGTTTGGGTTGAGACAATAACGTTTTAGTAGTGGCGTATATTTCTTCTGCAGAAGTAGGATTTAAAAGTACATCAATATCAAAATAGTTTTTTAATTCTAAATGAGTCCAGTGGTATAATGGATTACGTAATGTATATGGTACAGTTTCTGCCCATTTTAAAAATTTATCTTTATCAGATGCATTTCCTGTAATAAAAGTTTCATTAATACCGTTAGCCCTCATAGCTCTCCATTTATAATGATCACCATCAAGCCAAGCTTTTGAAATATTTTGAAATTGTTTGTTTTGTGCAATTTGATCTGGTGGTAGGTGATTGTGGTAATCAATAATAGGCATTTTAGCTGCAGTATTATGATACAGTTCAAGTGCAATTTTATTGTTTAATAAAAAATCTTCTCCTAAAAACGCTTTCATATATTTAGTGATTTTTTTATGCCTAATTCTAATCCACGTAGTTCTGCTAATCCACGTAAACGCCCAATAGCCATATAACCTGGATTACCTACGTTAGTTAAATCATGTAACATACGATGGCCATGATCGGGTCTAAAAGGCATGCGTATATCTTTTCTTTTTTTGGTAATCCTAAGGTTTTGTTCTTCTATTAAAGCGCGCATTACTCCGAACATATCTACATCACCGTTTAAATGATCAGCTTCGTAAAAATCACCTTTATTATTACGTGAGGTAGCACGTAAATGAATAAAGTGTATTCGAGAACCAAACTCCTCAATCATAGAAATTAATTCATTATCTGCTCTAGCCCCAAATGACCCAGTGCAAAAAGTAAGTCCATTATTCGGACTTTTAACAGCTTCAAATAAATCACGTACATCTTGTGCGGTACTCATTACTCTTGGTAAGCCCAAAATAGGAAAAGGAGGATCATCGGGATGTATGCATAAACGTATTCCAGCCTCTTCTGCAGTAGGAGTAATTTTATTAAGGAAATAAAAAAGATGTGCTTTCATTTTAGTAACATCTATAGTGTCATAAGTATCTAAAAGTGTTTGGAAATTTTGTAATTCATAACCTTTTTGAACTTCATAACCTTTAGCAGAACCCGGTAGACCAGCAATTATGCTTTCGATAATTTCATTTTTTCGTATTTCTGTTAAGGATTCAAAATGTTTTTTTGTTTGTTTTTGTTCATCAGTGGTATAGCGAGTGATAGCTCCGGGTCTTTTAAGTAAAAAAAGTTCAAAAACAGCCATGTCCATTTTACTATAGCTTAAGCAAGTTGATCCATCTTTTAAAGGATAGTTTAAATTAGTACGTGTCCAATCAACCACAGGCATGAAATTATAGCAAAGTGTGTCAATACCACACTTTCCTAAATTTATGATTGTCTGTTTGTAATTCTGAATATAATGTTCAAAATTTCCTGATTTACGCTTAATATCCTCATGTACAGGAACACTTTCAACAACACTCCATGTTAAGCCTTCACTTTCAATTTCAGTTTTACGCTTAATAATTTCTTTAATAGTCCATACTTCACCATTAGGAATATGATGTAAAGCACTTACAATTCCAGTAGCTCCAGCTTGTTTTACATCATTTAAGCTAACATTATCAGTTGGACCATACCACCTCCAGGTTTGTTCTAAATTTGCCATTATACTCCACTGTAAGCATTAAAACCACCATCAACAGGGACAACAACTCCTGTTACAAAAGCAGAAGTATTACTACATAACCACTCTAAAGTGCCTACTAAATCTTCAGGTTTACCAAATCTACCCATTGGAGTTTGACTTATAATTGTATTACCTCTTTCGGTTAAACTGCCATCTTTATTAGTTAGTAATACTTTATTTTGTTCACTTAAAAAAAAGCCAGGAGCAATGGCATTTACTCGTATGCCTGCGGAAGCAAAATGTACAGCCATCCACTCTGTGAAATTAGAAATTGCGGCTTTTGCAGCACTATAAGCCAAAACCTTAGTCATTGGAGAAAAAGCACTCATTGAAGAGATATTGATAATACTACAGCCTGTTTTATTTAGCATATCTTTTCCAAAAATTTGAGATGGAAGGAAGGAGCCTAAAAAGTTAATATTAAATACTTTTGAAACTGCATTATGATCTAAATCAAAAAAGTTTTTATTAGAAGCTTCATTATCTCCATAGTGTGTATTTGCGGTAGTTGCATCAGGATGATTTCCACCAGCGCCATTAATCAAGATATCACAAGTTCCAAATTGTTTTGTAATTTGTTTTTGAACAATAAGTAAGCCTTCTTTATCTAAAACATCTACGGAAAAAATAAGTACTGTACCATCTCGTGCTTTAATTTTTTTCTCAACGTTTTCTAATTTACTTAATGTTCTTCCCAATAATACAATTTTGGCACCAAGTTTACTTAGATGTATAGCCATTTCGCTACATAATACACCAGATCCTCCTGTTATGACAACAACTTTGTTTTTTAAACTCATTGATTTTTAATTTTGTAAAACACTACTTGATAACTAATTTAGTTGTTCCTTTTATTAATTCTTTTACGCTGTTCGGCAGTTAAGCCTTGGCTGAAATACAAATCATTAGGAAGTAATATATTAGATTGTTTTAAACTAGGGTCGTTTACCTTTTGACTCAAATCACAGTCAAATCGTCCCAGTTTTGAGTACATTTTATTCCAGTTATTTCCAGCATTTATAAAATGAGAAAGTCCCCAAGTAATTCCATCACCATCACCATCATCATCAAAAGCATCTGGAGCATAAACACCAGCTGCAGTGGGTAATAGTTGAGTTACCGAAGCAATTTCAAAATTAATCCAATCTTTGGCGTATTGAATGGTGTAATGTTCAATACCATCTGTATTTACAATAGCAGCAACGCCTTCTTTAAAAGGAAAAACAATAGTTTCATGTCCCGAATTCATTATGGGATTAGCTTCATGCTTTATAAAAGGACCCTCTGGCTTATCAGCAATAGCAACACCCCAAGCATCCCAAAATTTACGGTTGGCGTCTCTTGTATCCATTCCAGATTTGTAGTAAATATATATTTTACCATTATGCACCAAAGGGTTTGGGTCATGAATAACTCGGTAATCCCATTCATTTTCTGTTCCAAAAGGAATAACTACATTATCCAGAGCAGTCCAAGGTCCATCAGGTGAATTTGACCAAGACATAGCTACAGGGCAAATATCATAGGCATCTCTCTTTTTATTGTATTTTCCACTAGGTGCATCAAAGGCTTGGTAATATAAATAGTATTTATTTTTAAATTTTAAAATATCCGCAGTGGCCACAGATCTCCACCCGGGTTTTGGTTTTGGAGGTCTAGGTACAGCAACACCTTGCTCTTCCCATGTAAAGCCATCAGTGCTTGTGGCATACCAGATTTCAGCTAAATCCCAATCTTGAGAAGGAATGGTGTCATTTGCATTTTTAAAGCCTTTAGGTTCTGTTGAGGTTTCTCTATGAGTATACCAAACATAATATTTTCCATTTTCTTTAATAATTTTTGAAGGATCCCTACGGGATATAGTTCCATTACCTTTATTATAATTAAAACCTTTTAATTCGGTGTATTTAAAGTTGGTATATAATTCGTTATCTAATAATCGTGGAGCCTCATAATTTTCAAAACTACGTCTTATAGCAGAACTTATTGTTTTATTAGTATCCAAATCCTTTATATAAAGAGGGAAAGTTTTTTGAGTACTTATTGCATTTTGTTGAATTTTATCCTGCTTAGTTGTGCATGATGCGATAAAAAACAAACTGATTAATATGAGGTAATTATTTATCATGTTCATAGTTTTTTAAATATAATTTCAAACGTTTACGTTTATAATCATAATGAAAGTATATTTTTTTTATAAATAACGTGTATTGTTGTTAAATACTTTATATTTAACGTAAGTTTAACGGTACTTATAACGGTTAATGTTGTTGTTAACTATATGTTTTGTAAGTGTTTAAAATATTTTTTATTTAGTAAGGAATCGAATCGTTTTTAGAGAGGAATTTTAAAGATTTAATCCTTTATTGTTGATATTGTAATAGATTATATGGAATTGTTATCAGATGAAGAAAAAAAGTACTTTGTAGATAAATTGTGTAAGAGTAAAACTTTTGCCAACGCACCTACAAGTATTTCATTATTATATTATTTGTTTGAAGCTACTCTTAAGAAGGTTGATTTAAAAGAAATGGTTATTGCTTTGGAGTTTTTTGGAGTAAAGGAGCCTGGTACAAGAGTACGTGTTAATGTATATAACCTTAGGAAAAAAATAAATAGCTATTATGAAACGGAAGGGGGAAATGATTCGAGTAGGTTAAGTATAGAAAAAGGGCAATATGCAGTATCCTTTAATAAACAATCGAAAATTCCAACTAAAAAGGAAATAAACAAAAGAAGACAACCTTTATTAGTTTTTTTTGCCATTATGGGATTGCTAATGTTTACTTTATATTTAAAATGGCCAAAATCTGCCCCAGAGTTATGGAAATCTTTTTTTTTAAATTCAAAAGAGACTAATTTAATTATAGGTGATGTGTTTGGAATGATAGGAAAAACTATTACAGGTAATAATGGCTGGACACGTGATTACTCCATTAATAACTTAAAAGAATTTTATGATTTTTTAGAGCTACATCCAAAATTAAAGGATTCGTTGGATCCTCCTCCTTATAGTTACGTAAATCAGATGGCTGTAACAGGTTCTGTTCAATTGGCAAATTACTTTTCAAAATATAATCGAAAGTTTAATATTAGATTTTCATCAAAAACATCTGTTGAAGAAATAAAGGAAAATAATGTTATTTACATTGGACCAATAAAAAACAAAAATTCCTTTATCAATTTTTTTAATCAAGCTAATCCTTATTTTACATTGAAGGATACATTACTTTATTTTAGTAATCATCCAAAATATAAGGATACCATATATAGTTTTCCATACCGAGTACATAATGAGGAATTAGCGATTGTTTCTAAAATAAAGGGTTACAATGATTCAGAACAATTATTATTTTTCTCTAATCACGATATTGGAATTAATGCTTGTATAAATTATTTTTCAAATGATAGACAGCTGAAAAAATTTAGTAACTTAATGTTAGGTAAAGAATATTTTACAGCAATTTTTAAAGTAAAAGGAGCATCCAGAACAGATACCAATATTGAATTACTAAAAAATATTCCTTTCGATTAAAACTAATCTCTTTTGTAATAAGCAATGATTGATGCCTTTTTAATAGTATTTGCAAATAAATTAAAGCCTACTACCGCAGCATTAGTATTTTTATCAAGTCCAAGGGAAGCTACTTTTAAAGCATGGATTGTAATTACATACTGATGAAAACCGTGACCTTGGGGTGGACATGGACCTCCATATCCAAAAGTGCCATAATCGGTAATACTTTGAATACTTCCTTTAGGAGCTAATTTGGCTTCGATATTTCCTGCATTTGAAACTAATTCATTCACCGAAGCATCAATATCAAAAATAAGCCAATGCCACCAACCACTTCCAGTAGGAGCAGAAGGATCGTGAATTGTTATGGCAAAACTTTTTGTTCCTTCAGGAGCATTATTCCAGCTTAATTGTGGTGAAATATTCCCGCCACTGCATCCAAAACCATTAAAAACTTGTTTTGAAGTCATTTGGCCACCAATGTCGTTACTTTTTAAAGTGAAAGTTTGCGAGTTTGTTACAATTGAAAAAAATAAGAAAGTTAATAAGCTTATAATTTTTATCATGATAAAATAGATTTAAAATAAATATAGTGATTCTTTTGATAAAATGCGAGATCACTTTTTTGTAACAAGCTTCTTTTTAAATCAGTTGTTTTAATAAAATTAAAAACTCATTGATATTAAAACGTTTCTTCATGTAATTTGTTCTATGTACACTTCGGTTTTGTTTTGTCAAGAAATAGAATTAACAGGAAGGGTAATTGCAGATTCAATTTCGGTAAATATTTATAACATTTCAAAAAATAAGGGGGTAATAAATGATAATGAAGGTTATTTTAAAATTTTAGCAACTATAAATGATACCATATCATTTTCATCAATACAGCATAAGAATTTTTCATTAAAAATAACTAAGGATCATATTGAAAATCCTTATATGGAAATTATTATGGAAAGTAAAGTAGAAACCTTAAATGAAGTATTTATTAGTTCCTCAGGACTTTCGGGGAATTTAAAAAATGATTTAATGAAGATTCCATTAAAAGAATATATTGATGGGAGGATTTATGGTGGCAAACGAATAATACCATTAACTTCAACACAAAGAGCATTTAAAAAAGTTAATTCTGGAGCTATAAATAAAATAGTTAATACAATTAATGGAAAGATTAAGAAAGCTAAGCAGAATATATTATTAGAGAATAAAACGATTTTAGTTACAAAAGTACGCTCCAGATTTTCAGAAGATTTTTTTGTTGAAGAATTAGGTGTTTCTATGGATTATATACAAGATTTTATGAATTATTGTGCTGCGGATATTCGTTTTATAGCATTCACAAAAATTGAGTCTAGTTTAGAGTTAATAAGCTTCTTTAAAGAAAAATCTATAGCGTATAAAAAAATGAAAGCGCATGAATGATTTTTAGTTAATCTATCTAGTGAATTTACTACCTAAAGGTGAATGATTATTGTTTGTAAAATTAATTTTTAATCCTTTAAATTAGTTTAGGGACTTGCTATGCGACTAATAAAAGAATGTAATACAATTTGGAGGTTATTAAGCAGACCTATTTTTGTCTATATAAAGGACTTTACGTAAAGTCATTATATTTAATAAAATTAAAATATTAATGTCTTTTTTTTAATGAAAACTCATTATTGCATAAATTTATTCAAAATTGTAACGTTTTAATTAGATTAACAGGGATATGAGTATCTTTGCAGCCAATAATGAGAAAGCTTAGTTTTTTGAATTTTATTAAATAAATCAAAAAGAATTGTGATTGTACAAAATATAATCATAATAAATTGATAATCAATTTTTTATAATTTTTTAAGTTGATGTGAATATTGTAGCTTAAGCTGGTATTAATGCAGAATTAATTTTAGTAAAGTTATTTTTACATATAAAGTGATTTTAAAAGTAAAAGCTCGTTATTTTTTAATTAGGAAAATACAGAATAAAAATAAAGTAAACGAATGGAGATTAACAAGTTTAGTAAACGTGTAACGCAAGATGATACGCAACCAGCAGCACAGGCAATGTTGTATGCAGTTGGGTTAAAAGATGAGGACTTCAATAAACCATTAGTAGGAATCGCAAGTACTGGATACGAAGGAAATCCATGTAATATGCATTTGAATGATTTAGCAAAAAAGGTTAAAGAAGGCGTCAACACAAAAGAAACTTTTGGATTAATTTTCAATACTATCGGAGTTAGTGATGGTATTTCAATGGGAACACCAGGAATGCGTTATTCATTACCATCTCGTGATGTTATTGCAGACTCAATGGAAACCGTAGTGCAAGGTTTATCTTATGATGGTGTAGTAACTGTGGTTGGTTGCGATAAAAATATGCCAGGAGCATTAATGGCAATGATTCGTTTAAACCGCCCATCTATTTTAGTATATGGAGGAACAATAGCTTCTGGATGTCACGAAGATAAAAAGTTAGATATTGTATCTGCTTTTGAAGCTTGGGGAGAAAAAGTAGCAGGTACCATGGAAGAAGGTGAATACCGTCAAGTAATTCGAAAAGCAATTCCTGGAGCAGGGGCTTGTGGAGGTATGTATACCGCTAACACAATGGCATCGGCAATTGAAATATTAGGGATGTCAATGCCTTATAATTCTTCAAACCCAGCAATTAGTGATGCTAAGCAGTCTGAATGTATTGCAGCGGGTAAACAAATGCGTTATTTGTTAGAAAACGACATTAAACCATCGGATATTGTAACACGTAAATCATTAGAAAATGCAGTACGTTTAATTACAATTTTAGGAGGGTCAACAAATGCCGTATTACACTTTTTAGCTATTGCTAGAGCAGCAGATATTGACTTTACATTAGCCGATTTTCAGAATATAAGTGATACGACTCCTTTTATAGCTGATTTAAAGCCAAGTGGGAAATATGCAATGGAAGATTTACATGCAGTAGGGGGTATTCCAGCTGTTTGTAAGTATTTATTAAAAGAAGGATTGTTACATGGAGATTGTTTAACTGTTACAGGGAAAACATTAGCTGAAAACTTAGCAGATGTTCCAGACTTAACTGAAGGGCAAGAAGTAATTATGCCTTTAGATAAGCCAATTAAGGCTACAGGTCACTTACGTATGTTATATGGTAATTTAGCTAAAGAAGGTTCTGTGGCTAAAATTACAGGAAAAGAAGGTTTACGTTTTTCGGGTACAGCTAAAGTGTTCAATAGTGAATATGATGCCAATGATGGTATACGTGATGGTAAAGTACAAAAAGGAGATGTTGTGGTTATTCGTTATGAAGGACCGCAAGGAGGACCAGGTATGCCAGAAATGTTAAAGCCTACGGCAGCAATAATGGGTGTTGGTCTTGGAAAAGAAGTCGCTTTAATTACTGATGGTCGATTTTCAGGTGGGACACATGGTTTTGTGGTAGGTCATATTACACCAGAAGCTCAAGTTGGTGGAGTTATTGGATTGGTTAATGATGGAGATATTATTACTATTGATGCCGAAACAAATACTATTAATGTTGAAGTTTCTGATGAAGAATTAGAAGAAAGAAGAAAAACATGGGTAGCACCAGATTTGAAAGTGAAGAAAGGAGTGTTGTATAAATATGCGCGTTCAGTATCTTCAGCTTCAAAAGGTTGTGTAACTGATGAGTTTTAATATAGTTTAGTGGTTAGTTTATGGTGATTAGTATATTATTTATATTAATAACTATATTAGGGATAAAGGAAAAGCTGAAAGCTAATGGCTAAAGGCAGAAGTCAAAAAATAAAAGAATGAGCAAAACAGAACGTATAACTGGAGCAGAAGCGGTAATTCGTTGCTTATTAGAAGAAGGAGTAGATTTAATCTATGGATATCCAGGTGGAGCAATTATGCCTGTATACGATGAGCTTTATAAGTATCAAGACAAACTTACACATATATTAACACGCCATGAACAAGGAGCAACACATTCAGCTCAAGGTTATGCGCGTACCAGTGGTAGAGTAGGAGTTGCTATAGCAACTTCGGGTCCAGGAGCAACAAATTTAGTAACAGGAATAGCTGATGCACAAATTGACTCTACACCTATGGTTTGTATTACGGGTCAGGTAGGTTCACATTTATTAGGTTCTGATGCATTTCAAGAAACCGATATTATTGGAATTTCGACACCAGTAACTAAATGGAATATTCAGGTAACAAAAGCCGAAGATATTCCATCTGTAATGGCGAAAGCATTTTATATTGCACGTTCAGGTAGGCCAGGACCAGTGTTAGTCGATATAACCAAAGATGCTCAGTTTGCTGAGTTTGATTTTAGTTATGAAAAATGTAAAGGAGTACGTAGTTATAAAGCAATCCCAAAAACGGATCCCGAAACAGTAAAAGAGGCTGCTGCAATTATAAATGCGGCAAAAAAGCCTATGATTGTATGGGGACAAGGAGTGATTTTAGGAGAAGCAGAAGCGGAATTTAAAGCATTTGTTGAAAAATCAGGAATTCCTGCAGCATGGACTATTTTAGGAGTATCAGCATTACCAACTGCACATAATTTAAATGTGGGTATGGTAGGTATGCACGGTAATTATGGTCCCAATAAGTTAACTAACGAATGTGATGTACTTATTGCTATAGGAATGCGTTTTGATGATCGTGTAACAGGTGATTTGTCTACTTATGCGAAACAAGCTAAAGTCATACATTTTGAAATTGATCCTGCAGAGGTAAATAAAAATGTGGATACCGAAGTAGCCGTAATGGGAAGTGTTAAAACAACACTTGCTGATATTTTACCTTTACTTGATGAAAAAAAGCATTCGGATTGGTTAGCTGAATTTAAAGCTTTTGATAAAATAGAGCTGGAAAAGGTTATTCAAGAAGAATTATACCCTTCAAAAGAAGGAATGAGTATGGGAGAAGTTATTCGTAATATAAACGAAGTAACCAAAGGAGATGCTGTAATTGTTACTGATGTAGGACAACACCAAATGATGGCTATTCGTTATGCTAAGTTTGTGAAATCAAAAAGTAACGTAACTTCAGGTGGTTTAGGAACTATGGGGTTTGCTCTACCAGCAGCTATTGGAGCTAAAATGGGAGCGCCAGACCGTGAGGTAATTGCTGTTATAGGTGATGGTGGTTATCAAATGACTATTCAAGAGTTAGGTACCATTTTTCAAAATAAAACAGGGGTTAAAATAGTGATATTAAATAATGAGTTTTTAGGAATGGTACGCCAATGGCAAGAGCTTTTCTTTGAAAATCGTTATGCGTCAACTGAAATGACTAATCCTGATTTTGTTAAAATTGCTGAAGGTTATCATATTCCAGCACAACGGGTAACAGAACGCGCTAATTTAGCCGATGCAGTTAAAACAATGTTAGAAACTGATGGACCATACTTTTTAGAAGTATGTGTAGAAAAGGAAAACAATGTATTTCCAATGATACCAACAGGGGCTTCGGTTTCTGATATAAGATTAAGCTAACTCATTAGATGAGTTTTATAAGCCTAATATCTTTTAATTAATAATTGAAAAATTAATAACTCAATGTAATTTGAGGTAGTTTAATTACAATGGAAGAAGAAAACAGACAATATTTTACCATTTCGGTATATACAGAAAATAATATTGGTTTAGTAAACCGAATATCAGCAATTTTTTTGAAGAGACACGTTAATCTGTTATCTATGACAGCTTCTGAATCTGAAATTGAAGATGTGTATCGTTTTACAATTTTAGTAAAGATGACTGAAGAAAAGGTCAAGAAAATTGTCGGACAAATTGAAAAGCAAATTGAGGTAATTAAAGCGTTTTACCATACGGATACAGAAACAATATCGCAAGAAACAGCTTTATATAAAGTAGCTTCGGGCTTATTATTTGATGAACCTCAAATTCAGAATATTATAAAGCGAAGTGGCGCGTCAATTGTAACTGTAAATAAGAAGTTTTTTGTAATTTCTAAAACAGGTAGACGTATAGAAACAGAGGCTTTATATTCGGCATTAAAGCCTTTTGGGTTATTGCAATTTGTTCGTTCGGGGCGTATTGCAGTAAGTAAAGAGGTGATGAATATTTCTGATATTCTAAAAGACTTTGATGAATAGAAAGATCATTTATATTCATTTAAAAAAGCTTCATTTTTGTATAAAAATGAAGCTTTTTTTTATAAATTATTGTTTAGTTTCTTTTCTGAAAAACTTAAAGTTTAATAGGCTTCCTCAATACGAATGCGTTCTCCATTTTGGTACGAACCTATAAAGGCGTCTTCAAATCCTAAATTGACAACTTCTTTTCTGAAAATTTGAGCTTCCTCTAAACTTTCAAATGCACCTACAGTATATTTGTAAAATTCTTCAACATGAAATTCTTTGAATTGAGGAAAAGTATCTGTGTATAGTGAAATACTTTTTTCATCTAATGCGCCAATTTGTATGGCATAAATTATTTTATTTTCAATACTAGGTTTAGGTTGTTCGGCATCTTCTTGCTCAATTTCATCTTCAGTAACTAAAGCTTCTCTGTTTTCTTCTTCTATTTGTTTTTGCTCAACAACACCATGTTTAAAATTAATAAGATCATTATATTCTTGAGTAGAAATTAATGTCAAATTTTTTTCCTCTAAATTGTTTTGTGTAATCGATATTTTAGAAAAATAAATAATACTTCCTAAAAGTAGCAAAAGTAGAATACCAGTTACAATGATTAAAATTGTTCTTTGCTTTTTTAAGCTTTGATTTTCTACAGAAGTATTCTCAGCTTTATGTTTTAAGTTATTTAACTCAATTTGATCTATTTGGGTCATATCAAATTCATTTAAATTTTGGGTATAAATATATGACGAATATTGTTGTTAATTGAATTGAGTAATGAGCTATTTGTTTTTAAAATTTTTAAGTGTTGATTATCAAATATTTGTAGGAATTTTTTTCAATTTTTTTTTTAATAGTTGATTAATGGTGATAACTCTAATGTTTTAGTATTTCAAAGGATTAAATGATAAAATTAAGTTTTAATCATTTATTGGTTGTAAAGTGATGTATTCAAGTAAATAAATGTGGCGTTTTGAACTATAATTTTTGTTTTTAAATCGATTAGGTTAAAAATTAAGGGATTAAAATTTAATTTTTAATTTACTAAGGGTGATGTATTGAAAATGAATGTTTATTTTTGCACTTTCAATTTTAAAGAACATTCAATGCAACGCGATCAACGAATTTTTGACCTAATTGAGCAGGAAAATCAACGCCAATTAAAAGGTTTAGAGTTAATTGCTTCTGAAAACTTTGTGAGTGAACAAGTTATGGAGGCCCAAGGTTCAGTATTAACCAATAAATATGCTGAAGGATATCCAGGTAAAAGATATTATGGAGGTTGTGAAGTTGTTGATATTGTGGAACAAATAGCTATTGATAGAGCTAATGAATTGTTTGGTTCTACTTATGCTAATGTACAGCCACATTCAGGTTCACAGGCAAATACAGCTGTTTTTGCAGCAACAATTAATCCAGGAGATAAAATTTTAGGATTTGATTTGTCTCACGGGGGGCATTTAACACATGGTTCATCGGTTAATTTTTCTGGTAAATTATATTCTCCAAGTTTTTATGGTGTTGAGGAAGAAACAGGAGAGTTGAATTATGATAAAATTCAAGAAATTGCAGAAAAAGAACAGCCAAAATTAATTATAGCAGGTGCATCTGCTTATTCTAGAGAAATAGATTATAAGCGTTTCCGCGAAATAGCAGATAGTGTAAATGCTATATTATTAGCTGACATGGCACACCCTGCAGGTTTAATTGCTTCGGGCTTATTGCAGAGTCCAATTGAGCACTGTCATATTGTTACAACAACTACTCATAAAACTTTAAGAGGACCACGTGGAGGTCTTATTTTGATGGGGAAAGATTTTGATAACCCTCAAGGAATCACTCTTAAAAATGGAAAATTACGTAAAATGTCTTCGATGTTGAACAGCGCAGTTTTTCCAGGAAATCAAGGAGGGCCTTTGGAGCATGTGATTGCAGCTAAAGCTATTGCTTTTGGAGAGGCTTTAGACCCTAAATTTAAAGAGTATTGTATTCAGGTGCAAAAAAACGCAAAGGTTGCGGCTAAAGCATTGGTTTCAAAAGGATATAAAGTGATTTCAAACGGAACCGATAATCATATGATGTTGGTTGATTTACGTAGTAAAAATGTTTCAGGTAAAGTAGCCGAAGAAGCTTTGGGTGTAGCAGATATTACAGTAAATAAAAATATGGTTCCTTTTGATGATAAGTCACCATTTATTACATCGGGTATTCGTATTGGTGTAGCTGCAGCTACTACACGTGGATTAAAAGAAGCAGATTTTGAGACTGTAATTGATTTAATTGATGAAGTAATAGAAAATGCAGAAAACGAAGCAGTTTTAAAACAAGTAAAAGAAAAAGTTAATGCAATGATGTCTGGGCGACCATTGTTTATAGCTTAAATCTTTTAGAAATAACTTAGATTATATTAAGGCCGTCTTTTTTAGACGGTTTTTTTTTATGCTATTTTTAATTTAACCTACTAGGCCATCGTTATGGTTAAATTAAAAATACAGTTTACAATAGTATTTGTAGTAGATCACGGACGAAATAGGTTTTCTAATTTATAAAGCAGGTTGAAATAGTCAAGTATAAAAAAAGCGTTCAATGTATGTACATTAAACGCTTTTTAAGAATAAGAAGAATTCTAAATGAAATTTAGACTCTGCTTTATTTTAAAATTTCAGAAATTTGAGTAGCCAATTCTACACCAATACGATCTTGAGCTTCATTTGTAGCTGCTCCGATATGTGGTGTTAATGAAATTTTATCGTGCATTAATAATTTAATAGCAGGAGTAGGTTCATTTTCAAAAGTATCTAAACCAGCAAAGGCTAATTTCCCGCTTTCTAAAGCATCTACTAAAGCCACCTCATCAATTACACCACCACGTGCTGCATTTACAATTCCAGCGCCATCTTTCATTAAATCAAATTCAGCTTTACCAATTACATACTCTTTTTGAGCAGGTACATGTAAAGTAACAAAATCTGCTTGCTTTAATACGTCTTCTTTGCTAACACTTTTTAAATTAAATGTTACAGATTGCCCATCATAAAACCCTACTTCAATAGCAGCTTCTGTAGTAAAAGGATCAAAGTAAATTACTTTCATACCTACACCCAGAGCAATACGAGCGGTAGCTTGACCAATACGACCAAAACCGATGATACCTAAAGTTTTTCCTTTAAGTTCAACTCCTTTTGCATATGCTTTTTTAAGTTTCCCAAATTTAGTTTCACCATCTAAAGGCATATTTCTATTTGCATCATATAAAAAGCGTACACTACCATAAAGGTGTGCAAAAACTAATTCAGCAACAGATTCAGAAGATGCTGCAGGTGTATTAATTACAGATAATCCTTTTTCGCGAGCGTACTCAACATCAATATTATCCATACCAACACCACCACGGCCTATAATTTTTAGACTAGGGCAGTTGTCAATAATATCAGTACGAACTTTAGTAGCACTACGTACTAATAAAGCGACAATATTATTTTCATTAATATGATTTACTAGTTGTTCTTGAGCAACAGTAGTTGTTGATACTTCAAAACCAGCTTTTTCTAAAGCGTCTATTCCGCTTTGTGAGATTCCGTCGTTTGCTAAGATTTTCATTTAGGAATGTAATTTAAATTGTTCTGCTTGTCGCAGAAATAGATGATTTATTGTTTTTCTAATCTTTATATAAAAACATATTCCCGCCATAGCGGGAATATGAAATATTATAATTAAGCTTTTCTTTCTAGGTCGCTCATAATGTCAACTAGCGCGCCAACTCCTTCCATAGTCATGGCATTATACATACTAGCTCGGTATCCACCAACGCTACGATGTCCGTTAGCACCATTAATACCACCTTCTTTTAACATGGTTTCAAAAGTTTCCTTAAGGTCGCCATTCGTTAAATTAAATGTAGCATTCATATTAGATCGATCTTCTTTAGCGGCAAAACCTTCGAATAATGGATTTAAATCTATTTCAGAATAAATAAGTTTTGATTTCTTTTCATTTTCTTCTTCAATAGCAGCAATACCACCTTTTGCTTTTAACCACTCCATTGTAAGCATCGAAACATAAATTGAATACACTGGAGGTGTATTAAACATAGATCCTTTACTTAAATGTACTTTGTAATCTAACATTGATGGTATTTTACGACCGATTTCATGTAAAATATCTTCACGAACTACCACTAAAGTAGTCCCCGCAGGACCCATATTTTTCTGTGCTCCAGCATAAATTAAGCTGAACTTTGAAAAATCTAATACGCGTGAAAAAATATCACTACTCATATCACATATTAAAGGAGCATCAGTAGTAGGAAAATCTTTTATTTGAGTCCCAAATATGGTGTTATTACTAGTCATATGAACATAGTCTAAACCATCAGGAATATCATAACCTTTAGGGATGTATTTGAAATTAGCATCTTTTGATGTTGCTAATTCAACAACTTCACCAAATAATTGGGCTTCTTTTACAGCCTTGTCACTCCAAGAACCTGTATTTACATAACCAGCTTTCCCTTTAAGTAAATTGTAAGCAACCATTAAAAACTGAGTGCTTGCTCCACCTTGTAAAAATAAAGCTTTGTAACCTTTTCCTTGTAAACCTAGTAATTCAAGAGCTAATTCTCTTGCATTTTCCATAACGTCTACAAAGTCCTTACTACGGTGAGAAATTTCTAAAATAGAAAGACCAGAATTATTGAAATCTAAAACAGCTTGTGATGCTTTTTGAAAAACTTCTTGTGGTAAAATACAAGGTCCGGCACTAAAATTATGTTTTTTCATAAATGTAAACTTAGTAACAATATAATATGTTTTACTGCTTAAAATTGCAAACAGTATATTTTAATTTCTATCAAGCTACAAATGTCTTAATAATCTTTGTTTTTACAATGAATTTAAACAGATTTATATTTTAAATTTTTAACAAAAAATCTATAGTATCAATCCCATCGGCGTAGTCACTTAAATGTGGTGTTTGAGTGTTTCCAAATTCAACATTTTTAATGCTTTCAGGGTAATTAACTATACACTGAATATGTTCATCGTCAGTAATAAATTTGTTTTTTAAATCGTCATAATGTTCATAATGTTCATAAAACAAGCTCGAAATTGGTGAGCTATAACTTTTATCTTCTTTTAAAATAAGAAATCCGTTATCTAATAATTTGAATTGACTCATCAAATATACAGCTTTATTATAATCGTAGTTATTAGTGTATTTTTCATGTTTTATTAAGTCTTGATATGTAAACATGGCATTAAAAAATAAATCAAAATTGTAATCTTTGGGTATAAATAATTTTGAAACACTTCGGCAACCTAAACCATAATACCTAAAAATATCTTCGCCTAAGGCGATAAGTTGATTTTTGGTTTCGTTACCAGTTAATACGGCAAGCGAATTCCTGTTTTTGCGAATGATATGAGGTTTGTTTTTAAAATAATATTCAAAGTAACGAGCTGTATTATTACTACCAGTAGCAATAATTGCATCATAGTTTTCTAGTTTACCTTCAGTAAAATGTATATAATTTTTAAATTCAGAATTTACTTTAGTAAGGTAATCACAAATAGTAGTTATTAATTTAGAGTCATTTGATGAAGGTTTGATAAGTACTTTTTGTCCACTCATTAAAATACAAAGTAAATCGTGAAAACCTACTAAAGGAATATTACCAGCCATTATAATTCCAATAGTTTTTGGATCGTTTATAGTCGGAATATCATATACGCTTAGCCAATTTGTTAAATTGCTTTTTTCTAGAGCTTTAGCCCATTGTTGTGTTGCAAAATATACTTGTTCGGGTAAAAACCATCCATTTTTATGTTGGGCTCCTTCGCATAATGACAAAAATAAATCAAAGAATTCTTTATTGTATAATACATTTGCTTTTTGAGAAGTTGCCCCTTCGATAAATTGGCTTAAAAAATTACCTAATTCTGAAAAAGCAATAATTCTATCATTTAAAGTCATGCGCAATTTGTTTTTGAAAATGTTTGGCGTTATTTTTGTACAAATTTAGAATAAAAAAGAGCTTATGGCAATTATAATAACAGACGAATGCATTAACTGTGGAGCTTGTGAACCAGAATGCCCAAATACTGCAATTTATGAAGGTGCTGATGATTGGAGATATTCAGATGGTACAGATTTAGAAGGTGATGTAGTTTTACCTAATGGAAAATCGGCTAATGCGGATGAATCACAAGAGCCTGTAAGTGACGAGATTTATTACATTGTACCTGATAAGTGTACAGAATGTAAAGGTTTTCATGAAGAACCACAATGTGCAGCAGTTTGCCCTGTTGATTGTTGTGTACCAGATGAGGATGTAGTAGAAACAGAAGAAGAGTTGTTAGCAAAGCAATCATTTATGCATAAATAAAGATTTGCTATTTACATATACAAACAAAAAAAGCTATTCGATTTTGGATAGCTTTTTTTGTGTCTGGTATATAAATATCATTATTTGATAACAGAAAAAGGCTCAATTAAACCCACATCCATTTTTTTAATTCTAGCAAATCTTTCATTTATATTATCAACAACAACCCAATTATGCTTTGTAATGGCTTTCATTTTTTGACCGTTTTTAGCAATACCAAACCAATCAAAAACTACAGAAACGTTAAATGTTGTCTCATTAACCGTTTCAATAGTTAAATCTTTTGGGTGATGACTACTTTGACTTAATTGCTTTGGAGCGTTGTTTAACCATTTTTCAAAATCTTCGATATTGTTCACTTGTCCCGAAGTAAAGTTCAATTCAAAATTATCGGCAAGTAGTTCTTTAAAAGGAGTTATATTACCATCTAACTGCTCCATATTTGCTAACCAGTAGTACATTAGTGAATTCACACGGTTGTTTGGATAAGAGTCTTTAAAGGAGTCCTCAGTAGTGCCTGTTGGTTTAATTTGGACTTTAACTAATTTAGGGAGTTTGGTAGAGAAGTCTTCAAATTCCATAATATAATCTAATGAATAACTTGCCTTTTTTCCATCAGGTTTAATATTTTGATATCTAATATCTGCTATTAGTAACTCCTTTCCATCATTATCTTTAGTAAATGCTACATTCTGCACATGGTGAGCGTTTTTCCAACCTTTATAGACATCTAATCTTTTTGGGTAATTTTCTTTCCCTTTCATAGTGCCGCTTGCACTTTCGATACTGATATTGGTAGTAAATAAATCCATCTGATTGGCAATTCGTTCAGTATTCATTTTTCTTTCATACAATTGATACCAACGGTAATATTGTGTTTTTGCCAAATGTGATTTAATAGTTTTTTCGGCATTAAATGTTTGAGTCTTTTTCATACTAGGTGCTTCAATTTTTTCTATATCAGTGCTTTTTTCAATTTTAATTTCGGTCTTGTTTTTTTTACAAGAAATTAGGGTAGCTAAAATTAATGCTAGAGTTAGTCTTATTATTCTTGGTGCCATTTTTTATTATTTATAGGTGTTAAAATTTGTTTATAAATGATGATTTATGTGAGTTAATATATGTTGAAAATCAATATGAATTTGTTTTGTAGGCTATTGGTAATAATTCATATGAAGACTTTACTTGTTTGTTTTAGTTCTAAAATCAATATAAAAAATGGTATTAGCCAATTAGTGAGTTTGTGAATACAGATATATTTAAACGAAATGTGCTAAAACAAATTAGATTAAAACAAGTTAGCTATTATATATAATATTTCATAGGAGTTTTAATAAAAAGCTATATAAGCTTTAGTGTGTAGCTCAAATTTTTAATAATTCTTTAATATTTTAAAAGAGAAACTTATTAGCGTAATTACCTATTTTCGTTTGCTAAATACTTATTTAATAATCGACTAAAGTTTGTGTTTATAGGTGTTATATATTAACACTTACAAAAAAAACTAGGCATTTTAATAAATATGCAAATAACACACATAAATTACTTATACTAATTAATCTAAATAAACCACCTTATGAAAATGAAGTTATTTTTTTTAAAATTATCAGCAGTAATGTTTTTGACTTGTTTTTTTACTTCTTGGAACTCAGAAAAAGTAAAAGTAAATGAATTGATAAATGGAAAAGTAAATGAAAAGGTAAGTTTTGCTAATGATTTATCTATAATTCCTGCTAAAAAAAATTATACTTTTATGGTATCTTATGTAGCAAAAAAGTCCAGAGAAATTATTGTAGAAGTATGGAAAGGGGAAGATTTTATTAGCTCTGGCAAAAAAGTAGTTAAAAAAGGGGATAGCATGACTTATATCGATTTAAATATGAGTGAAGCTCTTAAAAAAGGCTATGGTTATAGTTTGAAATTACAAATTAGACCCATTGGTAGTTCATGGCAGCAAGCCACGGGTAGATCAGAAATACCAAATGTTACTGTACGTTAAATTATATATAAGACCTGTTTTTTATTTAGGGAAGGAAGATTTTGTTGTAATTATATGATTGTGAGTTGAGGGTATTGATTGAAATAATGTGTTTTAATTTTTTTGATAGTTGTATTGGTTTAGATTTTGAAAATAAAAGAATTAATTGATTTTACATTACCGTTTTTAGAGACAAACTATTTTATAAATTGATAATATTTTTGATACATAGGTTTTTTGTATTTAGCATTATAATACTAAATTGGTAGTTTTTATAAAAAAATCATCAATGAAAATCACTACTCTTCAGATTTTAGTATTAACAATAATTACTTCTAGTTATGGACAGAAAAAAGTAAATCATAAAACAAATGATTTATGGGAAGGAAGAAATCAGCTTTTATTATTAAATTTTGAAGAAAATACAGCATATAAATCTTTAGAAACAATTGGAGGGGCTAAAGTTAATAGAATTACTAACCAAGGGGTTACTTTAGGTAAAAAAGCATTAGAAATTAATGTTTCTAAAAGAGAAGAAAAAAGTGGTGTAATAATTAAACTTGCTAGTCCAGTAGTTACAAAACAATTTAGAAATTACAGTTTAGTTTTTGATGTTACTAATACAACAAAAGGATATTCAACACAAATTTTTACTACGTTGAAAGGAGGGAATACCGAAGTAAGAAAATCAGCAGCTATAGCTAGTGGTACTACAGAAACTTGTTTTTTTGAATTAGCAGGGAAGTATTTGAATAAAGATTTAGGCTTTAAAGACGATCCATCACCTTGGAAAACGAAAGCAATTCATATGAAGTATCTAGGTGGGAAACAAGCATTTGAATTTTCAGAAATATCCGAGATTCATTTTACTATTTTACACCCAGCTATTAATAAAACAATTATTATTGATAATGTTCGTTTGGTTGAAAATCCTGAAATTTCTAATGATTATTTAACAGGAATTGTAGATAAATATGGTCAGCCTGCAAAAGAGGAATATGATTACAAAATTCATTCCGATGAAGAATTAAAAAAGCAAGCTGAAAGTGAATTAGAAAACCTTGCTCTAGAAGGTCCAATGAAAGGCAGAAGTAAGTTTGGAGGTTGGTTAAACGGTCCGAAACAAAAGGGAACAGGGTATTTTAGAGTGGCCAAAGTAGATAATTTGTATACATTAATAGATCCAGAAGGTTATTTGTTTTTTTCTACAGGAATAGCCAATGTAAGAATGTCAAATACAACAACTTTTACAGGAAGAGATTATAAAAATGATGCTGTTAGAAAAGATGAAATAAATGGTGTAACACCCGAAGATTCAAAAGGAATGATTGCTTTGGATAAATCAATTACCAAAACATCATTCGTAGCTCATTCGGAGCGCTACCATATGTTTAAGGATTTACCAGCGTATGATAGTCCGTTGGCTAATCACTATAGTTATAGAAAAGAACATTATTTAAGTCCATTTAAGCAAGGAGAAACGTTTAGTCATTATCAAGCAAATCTAGAACGTAAATATGGCGAAGAAACTCCAGGAGCACATTTGTTAAAATGGGAAGAGGTAACTGTAGATCGATTTTTAAATTGGGGGTTTACATCGTTCGGAAATTGGACAGGGGTAGAGTTTTATCATAAAAATAAAATGCCCTATTTTGCTAATGGTTGGATTATTGGCGATTTTAAAACAGTGTCTTCTGGATATTGGGGAGCAGTAGTACCAGATGTTTTTGATATAGAATTTGGAAAGCGCGCAGATCTTACGGTTAAAAAAATAGCCCATGAAGTTAAAAATAACCCATGGTGTATTGGAGTGTTTATTGATAATGAAAAAACATGGGGATTACCAGGTTCAGTAAAAGGGCAGTATGGGATTGTGTTAGAGGCTTTGAAATTAAAGGCTGATGAAAGCCCTACTAAGCAACAATTTATTGAAAAGCTTAAGAAAAAATATAAAACAATAGCGGCACTAAACACTGCATGGGATATTAAAATAGAAAGTTGGAAAGCCTTTGAAACTGGTATAGATTTAAATAAAGAAGAAAATTTTAATAAAACAGTAGTAAAAGATTTTTCGGAACTGCTTGAATTTTTTGCTAGTAAGTATTTTGAAATAACCCAAAAAGCTTTAGAAAAATATATGCCTAATCATTTGTATATGGGATGCAGGTTTGCAGCTTGGGGAATGAATCAAGAAGTAGTGAGGGCAGCCAAAAAGTATGTTGATGTGATAAGTTATAATTATTATGAAGAAACTATAGGGAGTAAACATTGGAATTTTTTAGATGATATTGATATGCCAAGTATTATTGGTGAGTTTCATTCGGGTGCGGTTGGACCAGATACTTTTAACGCTGGTTTAGTTATGGCGTCAGATTTAAAAGACAGAGCACGAATGTACACCGAGTACATGGATACAGTTATAGATAATAAGTATTTTGTAGGAGCGCATTGGTTTCAGTATATAGATTCTCCTGTTTCGGGTAGGGCTTATGATGGAGAAAATTATAATGTTGGTTTTGTGAGGAATACAGATATTCCCTACAAAAATATGGTAAACGCAGCTAAAAAATTAAATAAAAACTTATATGAGAAAAGATTCTCAGCTTTAAAACCCTAATTTCTTATTATTCATTAATTTAATAGATTGCAATTACTAAAAAGGATACTTTTTAGTAATTTGATTATGTTTACCCAACTTTGTGTTAGGTATTTGTAGAAAAACAGGTGAGGTTTTTATATTTTATAAAAAAGGCACATTTGTGTTTTGTAGTAATCTCATTACATTATTAATAAAAAAACTTATGACTGTTTATTACTCTATTGGAGTAAGTCCTAAACTATTAAATAACTTGGCTCTGGTATTTAATAATTTAACTTGTATTTCGTTTTGTTTGATTTGAGTATTTATCAATTTTTGTTCGCGTGAGTTTACTAAAAACAAAGAACTTTCACCCAAAAAGAATTTACGCTCTTCGGCAGCTAACATTACTTTATAATTAACAATTATTTCTTTAATTAAATTATACTGTTTGTCTAATGAATTTATTTCAGCGTACGCTATATTAATCTTGTTTTTAATTTGTAATTTTTGTGCATTACGCTCATAGTTGGCATCTTGTAATTTGAATTTTGCTAATTTTAAATTACCTCGTTCTTTTCGTAAAAAAAGGGGAGTACTAAATTTAAGTCCAGCTTTAAATTCTCTTTGATTAAATGTGTCAATACGCTCAGGAGAACTACTTATAAAGTTGTAATTTAAGTCTAGTTTGGGTAATAATTTATTTAATTTTAGTCTTTTATCTACATTTAAACCTTCAATTTTATAATCCAAAGATTGAATTTTGGGATGCAGATCCAATTGTAAATTGTCTAAAGTTTCTTTGTCGATATTAAGCGTGGATGTTATTATATCAATTTCGGGCACATTAGGTTTAGTGTTAGGTTGTAGTTCTAAAGGAATATCGTTTAGCCACAAAAAGTTACTTACTTTAAAAGCACTTTTAATTCTTTTTAAGTGAGCAGCTTCTAAACCCAGATTTCTATTTTGAAGTGTTATTTTAGCTTCAATAGAATCTATAGCGGCTTTATCTCCTGTCTCAACACTCCGTTTTGTGGCTTTAAAGCGTGTTTCTGCATTAATTAATGAATTCTCAAATATAGTTTCTTCAGTAGTTGCTTTTATCCACTCAAAGTAAGCTAATGTAGCTTTGTATATAAGTTCATTTACAAGTAATGTACGTTCGGCTTTGGTTTGTTCTAAATAAAATTTAGCCTTTTTTAATGTGGCCATTCGGTCGTTAATTAAAAAACCTTCTAAAGCAGAAACACTAACACCAGCACTATATAAACCGTTTTTGGGTACATTATTTTGTGGATTTAAAAATACTCCTGTATTTTCTTCAAAATTAGCTTTAAACTCAATACCATACCATGTGGGTATTTTAAATGTAGCATTTAAAATGTCGAAATATTCTAATTTTTTAAATTCTTTTGTTTTGTAATCAACTTCGATTTTTGGATCAAAACCACCTCTTGATTTTAATAAATTAGCTTCTCCAATGCTTAGATTTAAATTAGCTTGTTTTAATATGGGATGGTGTTTTTTTACAAAACCTAAAAATTCTTGATAACTAAATATAACAGTACCGTCGGTATTAACTTCGCTTTGCGCAAAACTGAGAGAGGCGCATAGTAACGTGCTAAAGAAAATATATTTAGGTATAAATTTTATCATTATTTTTTCGCTTTTTTACTTTCTGTAGTATTGCCTTTGTTTTTTTCGGGAGTGTAGTAATTAGGAGGGAAGCCATTTAATTGTCTCCATAATTCATACCATAAAGGAACATTTTCTAGTAAGGCAATTGTATAAGCCCCAGACCCTGGTCTTAATCTATTTGGCCATTGATGGTCAGATTTGTCGGGTGCTATTAGTACTCTAAACTTTCCGTTTTCGCTAATAAAGGTTTCTACAGCAACTACTTTACCGCCATAAGTTCCATAAGAAACATTAGGCCACCCGCTAAAAAAAATAGCTGGCCAACCATCAAATTGTACACGTATATCTTCTCCTAAATGTATAAGGGGAAGATCTATAGGTCTAACAAAAGTTTCTACAGCCAAATCGTATTTAGAGGGCATAATATTCACTAATTTTTCACCTGCTTTAAAAGTTTCTCCAATACCACTTCGAATAGCTTTGTTTATAAATCCATCTTGTGGTGCGGTAATGTAATAAAGCTCATTACGTAAACTATAATTGGTGGATTGTGTTTCAAGTTTTGATACCTGAGCTTCGGCTTCATATTGACTGGATTCTGCTGAAAACTTATCGCTTCTCGATTTTGATATTTTATTGGCGTATTCGTTCGAAACTCGACTAATTTCTAATTGTGCATTATAAATATTGTTTCTGCTTACGAGCAATTTGTTTTCTTGCGAAATCAGCTTGGCTTGCATTTCTTGTAACTTTAAACGTTTTTGCTCTACATCTGTAACCGATTTAAGTCCTTCTGTTTGGAGTGTTAATATTCGATCATATTGTTTTTTTGCAATGCCATAATTGTTTTTTACGGCAATAAAATCGGTACTATCACTAACTACTTTTAGCTTTGCTTGTTGTAATTTATTTTTAGCTTGATTTAATTTTAATTTTAATTCATTTTGTAAAGCATTAACTTGATTATCTAGTGCTCTAGTTTTTTCAATGTATGAAAGCACAGATTTACTTTTTGCATCTCGTTGTGTATTTGTACGTTCGACCAAACGCGGATCCATGTATTCATTTTTAACTTCGGAAATAAAAAGAATTGTATCTCCTTTTTTTACAAAATCTCCTTCGCGAATGAACCATTTTTCTATTTTACCAGGAATAGGTGATTGAATGGTTTGCGGACGCTGATCGGGGGTAAGTGTGGTAACATAACCTTTACCCGATACATTTTGTGTCCAAGGTAAAAACAAACAAATAAAACCTACAATAGCTGTTAGTCCTAAAAAGCGATTAAAATATTTATAGTGTCGGGTTTTATGAGCTGCCTGATATGCTTCAAAACCATCTAAAGGAACTTTGTTTCCAAGTTTGTTGTTAGAAATATTAAGCATTTGTATCTGTTTTGTACGTTAAAACTCCATCTTTTAGTTCAACAGTTTTGTTACATTTATTATCCCAGAGTGAACTTCGACTGGCAACGAATAGTGCCCATGGGCGTTTAGGATCTATTAAAAATTCGATGATTTCCTTGGCCTCAATAGTTTCAAAATCTTCAAGAGCATCTTTTAATAGTAAAAGTTTAGGTTTAGTAACAATAGCCCTAGCAAGCACCAAACGCTTTGCTATTTTATATGGAATATGTAAACCATCAGATTGAATTGACGTGTGTATTCCTTTGGGTTGTTCTTTAATAAAGTTAAGAAGCCCTGTGTTTTTTAAAGCCCAGTGTAAGCGTTCTTGAGAAATTTTTGAATCCCCTAAAGTTATATTTTCAAGAATAGTTCCTTCAAACGGAAGTTGCTCGGGTAGTACTACTCCAATTTCAGTACGGTAATCTTCAAGCGAAATGGCGCGTATTGAAGTGTCATTTACATACAAAGCGCCATTAGTTGGCGGAAGTAAACCAGAAATAATTTTAAATAATGTAGCTTTACCAGAACCAGTACCACCTAATAATAAAATGCGGTCTGTATTGGTAATGGTCAAATTGGCCGATCGGATAATATTTTTTTTGTCAATAGTCGTATATTTTATCTCGTCTAATTCAATATTTAATTTTTCTTGACCAGAAATAAAAGGATCGACACCAGAGTCTGTATCCAGATCTTTGTCAACAACTTGACCAATTTTTTCTAAAGAAGTAAGTACATCATAAAACGATTCCAATCCTTTAATTAATTTTTCTACAGATCCAATTACCAATAAGATGATAATTTCTGCAGCCACAAATTGACCTATATTCATTTTTTGATTTAAAACCAATAAGCCTCCGATGATTAATAAGCCAGCTGTTACCAGAATTTTAAATCCAATCATTTGAGCAAATTGAATCATTAATATTTTAAAATGACTTTCGCGAGCATTAATGTAATCTAGGGTTAGTTTATCATTGCGTTCTAATACTAAAGTGGTTTTACTTGATATTTTAAAACTGATTAACGAACGAGCAACTTCTTGTATCCAATGGGCTACTTTATATTTTCCTTTAGATTCTTTTAAACTAGTATCCATTCCTTTTTTAGCAGTAAGCTTAAATACAATATAGATTAAGCCAATTAAAAGAAATCCATACAAAATAAAAAATGGATGATAAAATGATAATAGAATTAAGCCAAAAATAATTTGTAAACCAGCAGCTGGAAAATCAATTAAAATTTTTGATAAACCTTTTTGTACGGTTAAAATATCAAAAAAGCGATTAGCCAATTCGGGCGGATAGTGATCTCTTAATTCGTCCAATTTAATTTTAGGAAATCGGTAAGCAAACTCAAAAGAAGCTCGCGCAAATATTTTTTGTTGCATATTTTCAAGAATACGCATTTGCATGAGTTGTAAAATACCTTGAAACGCAACACCAACAGTAACAAGTATAACAAGTATAATCCAAGAACTACTCACTTGAGCTCCTTGAATTAAATTTATAATTGCCTGTATTCCTAAAGGAAGGGTTAATGCAACTAAACCTGCAAAAATTGCGTAGTAAAAAATTTGGCGGATATCTTTACGGTCTAATTCTAGTAAACCAGTAAAACGTTGCCATGGGGTTTTGGTTTCTACTGCCATATAAATTTAAATTTGTATAGTTTTTAAAATTAAATCACTATAAAATGAAGTCGTTGTTTTAGTGTCAGAACAATCAGTTATAGATGGGAAATGCTCCCTTAAAAAATGTTGATGTAATGTACCTTCAACAACAGAACTAGCTAATGATACCGAATATTGATATTCAGGATTGACTTGTTCAATCATTTCTTTTATTCGAATAATAAGTCGTTTATAAATGGAAAAATAACCTTCTTTATTTTCAGTGTCTACTTCTTTGGTTAGGTAGGACTTACTGTATTCTGCAATAAGAATTTTACTTAATTTAACTTCATTAATATGCGAAAATCTTGAATCTTCTCTTATTACGTCGCAAATAATTTCAACAGCTTTTATTAATTTGTCTTTTGGATTAGAAATTCCATTGGTAGAAAAAACCAATTTATATTCCAACCATCCCCAATACCACGAAGTAAGGTATAAGAGTAGTTTGTGTTTATTTTCGAAATATCTATACAGTGAGCTCTCATTTGATCCAATTTCTTTTCCAAGTTTTTTAAAATTAAAACTTTCAAAGCCTATGGAATGAATTAATTCAATACTGTGTTTTAAAATGCGTTTTCCAAGATCAGAACTTTCAGGGTCTTTTATATAGATTTTTTCATTAACACTAATTTTTATATTTATAAGTAGTCTGTCCATTTTTATGTGTTGTACTTACAAATATAATAGTATTACTATTACAATAAGGTTGTTTAACTTTTGTTTATGAATTTTTTACTGTTGTTATTGTGTTAAATTAATGTAACTATTAAACCCGCTTTAAGCATTAGAAAACCTATTCCGACTGTGACCTGCTGTAAAATACTATGGTAAACTGTATTTATTGCCTATCAAAGCCTCACAACGAAGTTATAACACATAATAAAGCAGGTTAAAGATGGAATTTTTAATGAATAGAGTAATATATGAGTAAAGAAAATGCTAGATCGTCAGTTATTGTTAATACTAAAAGTTATCATATGATATATACGTAAGAAAGAGGTTTGAGTTGTTAAAATGCAGGATGTGTGTATTGTTTTTGGCGATTAAGTGTTTTTTTATATATTTATTAACAAAGCATATTTTTCTTTAATTAATTGTAAATTAATTGTTTAGTTTGTTTGTTGTTTTGTGCTTTGATTATAAAATTTTGTTACAAATTTTAAATTAAGAAGTATTTAGCCTACATTTATATAAATATTAATCATTAAATCATTAAATCATGAAAAAAATTACATTATTGTTAGCACTGCTACTTACGTCATTTGCTTTTTCGCAAACTATTACGATTACTAGTCCAGCAGATGGAGAAGATGTAGAAATTGGGTCAACTATCATGTTAACAATATCATATACAGGTGCAGTTCAAAATATGAACGGGGCAGTAGGCTTTGGTTTTGTTAATGTATCTTCAAATGGTTTTACTACTAGTGAATTTCCTGCAATTCCTATAGGCGATGGTACGGATGTAGAAATACCCTTTACTGTTACGTCTGATATGACAGGACCAGGAACAATCGGATTAGCCTTAGATAACAATTTTACACCTCCTGCATTTGTTCAAGTTAATGTTAATTTTACAGGTATGGCATCAGGAGCGTTACCAACTTTATCTATGGTTAACCCAGATGTACTTACGGATGTTTTTCAAGGAGAGGAAGTAACTATAGAAGTTAATTATACAGGGTTTGCAGATGATGCTCCAATTACTGTAGATTATCAATCTAGTAATTCAACACAAGTTACTTTAGCTGATTTGAGAGCCGCTGGTCAAGGAAATAATGCAACTACAGCTATTTCACCCGATGGTAGTTTTGAGTTTACTTTTATGGTACCTAATATTGTCCCAGATGGAGAAGATTCAGTTACAGAAGCTTTTTTCTTATTTGGAACAGGGATAAGCGGAGATTTTGTTAATGGGAATGTTAATGATCGTGTTGTTTTTGTAGATGAAGTTACATTGTCAAATGATAGTTTTTCTAAAGAAAATATTGCAGCATCAATAAGTCAATCAGAAGGCCTGATAACTATTGGTAGTGATATTGAAACTGAAAGCTATGAATTATATGACTTAAGTGGAGCTAAAGTGATAGACCAAAAAGCTAATGGATCAATCGATGTTTCTGGGTTGTCTAGTGGTGTATATATTTTGGCTACAGATGCTGGTTTAACTAAAGTAGCATTTTAATAGATAAAGTAATTATAATATAAACTAAAAAAGCTGCCTTAAGGCAGCTTTTTTAGTTTATAAAGTATGTTAAAAATTAATCTTTTTGTTCTTTATTAAAATAGACAAGATAATAATACATTTGTTTTTCTTCGTCCCAACCTTTTTCAACATATTTTTCAGCTGATTCGGGGTTTATGAAATCCATTTTTATTTGCACATTAGTATCTAAATTAATTACGTTTTTAATTTTTTTACGTGCATCAGATACCGCATTATTGGCAATAGAAAATTCGGTTAAATCTTCTATTTGGTATTTTGGTGCTTTTTCAGCTTTGTAATGCTTAAATTCAGGTATAAGTTCTGGATTTTCAATAACATCGTTTAAAAAAGCAGTTTCTTCAAAATCATCATTTTTAGCAAAATGATTTACGGCCCTATTCATGAACATTACTTGTTCTTTTTTATCTTCTGCCGGCAGCACAACATCTTTAGCAAAATCTTGACAAAATTTGATGTACTTTTTTGTGTGAAAATTACTATCAGCAAATGGTTCTACACCTAAAAAATGTTCTAGCCAATATTTGGTATCATATTTATTGGAATCTACCGATAAAATACGATAACCTTCTTCCTTTTTTGTATTAAATATAACACAACCTTTATCAAGTTTGTTTAATGAAACACCTTGCTGTAATAAAAGATCTAAATTATTTTCTTTTTCTTGAAATTGTAGAAAATCATGTTTAAGCTCCGATTTAAAAATGCCTAAGGCACTTACTTTTTCGTTATCAATTAAACAATTTTCTAAATAAGTCACATATAATTCACCACTTTTAATGTGTGGATGTTGTGATTGTTCAAACAATAAGTTTCCAATTCGTTTGGATTGTTCGTGGGCTGTACTTGGATCTTCAAAAATTTCAGAAGCAATTTTATATAAAGGGTTAAATTCAATATCAGCTTCATTAGTAAATTGAAAATAGTTTTCTTCCTTTTCCCGAAAGGGTTTAAAAAAATATTCCTTTAATAATGAATTTAATTCATCATTTAATTGATATGGATTTCCAGATAAAAAAAGATTTTCATTTCTACTTTTATTACCAATTCGGTGTACCGAAAGGGTTTCTATTTGAGCATTATATAAATTAATCATTTTTATTGCTGTAAATTAGTGGTTTAGTGTGTGTAATAATTGTTGAAATATTAAAAAAAATAAGTTAATTCCAATGCTCTTCAAAGCCTAAATTGTCATAATCATCTATATTTAAACCATCATCATATTCGTCATCTAAGTCATTAAAATCAAGTGTTTCGGCTTCAAAATTTTTATCTGGAGGGCTATCTGGTAGTTCGCCGTGAGCAAACATTAAATTAGGGTAGGTTTTTCCTGCTTCAGGAGCAGCAATTTCGGCAAGTTCCACCATAAATGTCCACATACTTAAAAAGTCGTATACATATAATAAGCGTGTTTGTTTTTCGCTAGTAATGGCTTCTAAGCGTATTTCATTCATTAATTTAACAGGAGAGGTTCCATCGCTCATATCAAATAAAGAAATCTCTTCGCCTTGTTCCCATTGATCATTGCTTATGTAAAAAGAAGCCATTTCGGTTCCATCGAAACCAAAAGCTTGTGTAATACTATTATGAAATTCTTCTGCGGTAGCTGTTTGCTCAATTTCTAGGTCTCTAAATACATCTTCTTCAGTATCTAAAATTATTCGGAAACGGTAAATCATGGTAACAAAAATTTAGTCTGCAAATATACGAAGATGAAAGGAAGCTTTTTTAACTAAGTCTATTATTTATAAGATTATTTTCTATAAAACTGACTTTAGGGGCTTTTTTAATGAAATTTTATTCTTAATTAACATGTTATAAGTTAGTTAATAACGATTTTATTATTGTGGTTTTGTTGCAAAACGGCATAAAACTGAATACTAAAAAGTAAACTACCTAGTAATAAATGTAAAGGTTGTGATAAAAATGGAAAATTTAAATAATACAGTACAATTCCTGTACAGATTTCTAGAGTGATAAAGATTACAACCCATTTCATTAAATCAAGTTTACCTGTTTGTTTTTTATATAAATAGACCCATATCATATTTATTAAAACCAATAAAATAGAAAAAGATCGATGAATATAAAATATGGCAGGCGGAGTTGTTAACCAATTTGATTGCGATTCGTAATTGAAAGCAGTCATTTGTTGGTCAATAAATTGACGAACTTGTGTGCCTAAAATAACTTGTGTTAAGGTTAATACAATTGCTATAATGCCTAAGTATTTGATGTTTTTTGTTAACGCTATTGATTTATTTTTTTTAGTAATAATAAATTGAAGTGCTAATAAAAAAGCAAGTATAAAAAATACAAAAAGGACGTGTAATGTGATTTTTACAGGCAAAAGATTCGTGTCAACAACAATTTTACCGAGCCAGGCCTCGAATGCTACGCTAAGTAAGGAAGCAATAGCGAGCAGGGTAATTGCTTTGTTTTTTTTCCAGAAAGAAAAACTTAACCCGACTAGTAAAAGGATTGGAATTCCGAAAATAACGGTGGCTAGTCTATTTATATATTCTACCCAAGTGTGTACAGGATTAAAAATAGCATAATCATGTTTGTCGTATGTAGACCAGTTTGATTTATTGAAGTTGCTTTGTGATTTGAAATTATTTTTAACTACTCGAAGCTCTTTGTTTTTAATAATAACTTGTCCTTTTTTGTAATTGTGATCGGGTTTCCAGGTAAGCTGTTGTTGTTGGGTAGGAGGTATGTAATAACCAAAGCATTTTGGCCAATCGGGGCACCCCATTCCCGAACCAGTCATGCGTACAACAGCACCTGCTATAATAACAATGTAAACTAAAACAATAGCAATGCTCAGTGTTTTTTT
Organism: uncultured Aquimarina sp.; assembly: GCA_947489195.1. Lineage (GTDB taxonomy): Bacteria > Bacteroidota > Bacteroidia > Flavobacteriales > Flavobacteriaceae > Aquimarina. The sequence continues at coordinate 59,357 of CANLCT010000015.1, forward strand.
AAAAATACGATCAATATTCATTTTTTGGATTAATTAACTGGTTTTAAGCCAAGTTCAGCTCCTTTTTTTAGCATGTATTGGTAAGCAACGGTATGATCATTTTCAATTTCTCCTTCTAAAATGGCTTCTTTTATAGCTTCTTTTATTAAACCAATTTCTTTTGAAGGTTTGAGGTTAAATGTTTTTATAATTTCTTCGCCGCTTACGGGAGGTTGAAAATTTCGAATGTGGTCTCGAGCTTCGACATCAATTATTTTTTGACGCACTATTTTAAAGTTGTTATGATACTTTTTAAATCGCTTAGGGTTTTTGGTAGTTATATCAGCTTCACATAAGGTCATTAAATCATCAATAGTATCACCAGCATCAAAAACCAATCGCCTTACGGCAGCATCGGTAACATCAGAAGCTATTATGATGGGGCGCGAACTCATGAGTACCATTTTTTGAACAAATTTCATTTTTTCGTTCAAGGGCAACTTTAGTCTTTTGAACAATTTAAATACCATTTTAGATCCAACAAACTCATGCCCATGAAAGGTCCATCCTAATTTTTTACTAAATTTTTTTGTGGGTGCTTTTCCAATGTCATGTAACAATGCAGCCCAACGTAGCCAAACATTATCTGTGTTTAAAGCAATATTGTCAACAACTTCTAAGGTGTGGTAAAAATTATCTTTATGGCGTTGCCCTTCTACTTCATCAATACCTTTTAAATCAGTAAGCTCGGGTAAAATGTATTCGAGTAATCCGGTTTTTTCTAATAATAAAAAACCTATGGAAGGAACAGGACTGCTTAAAATTTTATTGAGCTCAACAACTATACGTTCCTTGGTTATAATTTTTATGCGCTCGTTGTGTGCTTTTATAGCATTTAAGGATTCTTTTTCAATTTTAAAATTTAATTGAGTTGCAAAACGGATAGCGCGCATCATACGTAATGGATCATCGGAATAGGTAATACCAGGTTCCAATGGAGTACGAATAATTTTTTTATCTAAATCTTTAATGCCACTAAAAGGGTCAAGTAAATCGCCATAAGTGTCTTCATTTAACGAAAGCGCAAGGGCATTTATAGTAAAATCTCGACGATTTTGGTCATCTTGTAATGTTCCATTTTCAACAGTAGGATTACGACTATCTTCGGTATATGATTCTTTTCGAGCACCAACAAATTCAATTTCGACATCTTGATAACGTAACATTGCTGTACCATAGGTTTTAAAAACTTGCACTTTAGGTTTGTTAGGAAGCAATTCTGAAACTTTTAAGGCTAATTCAATACCACTACCAACGGCAACAACATCAATATCTTTGGCATTGCCACGGTTTAATAAAAAATCGCGAACAAAGCCCCCGATAACATAACTTTCTAGACCAAGTATTGTATTTGCCTTTCGTATAATATTAAAAATAGGGTGGTAGAGTGCTTTTTTATAATTGGGTCTTTGCATTTGCGCTTTTTAGGGTACTACTAAATAGAATGCAAATTTAATGCTTAGGGTTTTGGTGAGCAAATTGAGGTTGAGTTTTGTTTTTTATATAAATTGAAAAAATGTTATTAGTTGTTAAAGTTTTTTTGGAAATTAAAAATCGTTTAGGTTAGGTCTAGCTTTTAATTCCCTCTCTAAGCTAAATCGATATATTTGTAATTAAAACGCATTTAGATCATAATGGATTGGAAAGAATTACAAGTTAAAATAGAAGGAGAATTACAGTACGATGAGTTAACAAAAATTATTTATGCAACTGATGCTTCTGTATATAGAAAACTACCTTTAGCTGTTGTTTTTCCTAAAAACACTATTGATATTCAGCAAATTATTAGGTTTGCTTCAAAAAACAATTTGAATATCATTCCCCGTACAGCTGGGACATCACTTGCGGGCCAATGTGTAGGTAAGGGACTTGTAGTTGATGTATCAAAACATTTAACTAAAATAGTGGATTTAGATACAAATAAGAAAACTGTAACAGTACAGCCTGGGGTAATACGCGATGATTTGAATAGGTACTTATTACCTTACGGATTATTTTTTGGGCCTAATACATCTACATCAAATAGATGTATGATTGGGGGTATGGTAGGTAATAATAGTAGTGGAACCACCAGTATTCGGTATGGAGTTACTCGTGATAAAATAATTTCAGTAAAAACGGTATTATCAGATGGGAATGAGGTAAATTTTTCTGAGATATCTAAAGATGATTTTAATAAAAAATTGGTTAAAAGTGACCAAGAGGGAAATATATATAATAGTATAAATACTATTTTAAAAAGTAAAGAACATCAAAATCAAATAATTGATAATTATCCAAAACCGGAAATACATCGAAGAAACACAGGTTATGCTTTAGATGTTTTATTGAATAATTCATTTTTTAAAGAAGGCAATACTATTAATTTGTGCGATATTCTTACGGGTAGCGAAGGAACTTTAGCCATAACTACTGAAATCACCTTAAAATTAGATGATTTACCACCTGTAAAATCAGCAATGATTGCAGCTCATTTTAATAGTATAGCATTGTGTATGAAAGCTGTTAAACCAGTAATGAAACACCAATTATATACTTGCGAAATGATGGATAAAACTATTTTGGATTGCACTAAAAATAATTTAGAGCAATTAAAAAATAGATTTTTTGTTGAGGGAGATCCTAAAGCAATTTTAATGCTCGAATTAAGAGCAAATTCAGATCAAGATTTAAAAATGCAAGTCGATGATTTAATAGAAACCTTAGTAACTTCTAAATTAAGTTATGCCTTACCTGTTTTATATGATAAAGATATTGACAAAGCACTTGAGCTTCGTAAAGCAGGCTTAGGTTTGTTGGGTAATATGGTTGGAGACCGAAAAGCTGTTGCTTGTATAGAAGATACTGCTGTGGCTATTGAAGATTTGTCTGCTTATATTGATGAATTTACGGCATTAATGGAAAAATTTGGGCAAGAAGCCGTTTATTATGCCCATGCTGGTGCAGGTGAAATACATTTGAGACCTATTTTGAATTTAAAAAAAGCTTCTGATGTTACCTTATTTAAAGCCATAACAGATGCGGTTGCTATTTTAGTAAAAAAGTATAATGGATCAATGAGTGGAGAGCATGGTGATGGTATTGTGAGGTCAACTTACATTCCAGAAATGATTGGTGCTTCTAATTATGAGTTTTTGAAAGAAATAAAAAAAGCTTTTGATCCTTTAGGAATTTTTAATCAAGGTAAAATTATTAATCCTTTACCTATGGATAAAAACCTTCGTTATGAAAATGATACTCTAATACCTGTTATTGAAACCGAAATAGATTTTTCAGATTCAAAAGGAATTTTACGTGTAGCCGAAAAATGCAATGGAAGTGGAGATTGCAGAAAGTCGGTTGAAGCAGGAGGTGGAATGTGTCCAAGTTACCGAGCTACAAAAAATGAAAGAGATACAACAAGAGGACGTGCTAATGCGTTACGAGAAGTGTTAACTAACTCGAAAGAAAAGAATAAATTTAATAGTAAACTGTTAAAACAAGCATTTGATTTATGTATAAGCTGTAAAGCTTGCGCAAGTGAATGCCCATCAAATGTTGATGTTAGTTTGTTAAAAGCTGAATTTTTATATCAATATAATAAGTCAAATGGAGTGTCCTTGAGGGATAAAGTATTTGCACATAATGATTCGTTTAATAAGCTAGCATCTAAAACTGCATTTTTTTCAACACCTATTTTTAAAAATCAATTAACTTCAGGAATAATAAAAAAGGTGTTAGGTATTGCAAGTGAGCGTACGATACCTATTATATATAAACATTCTTTTGCAGATTGGCTTATTCCTTTTTTAAAAAAGAATGAGATTATTTCTCCCGTAAGGGAACTGTATATTTTTGTTGATGAGTTTACAAATTATATTGATGTACAAACAGGGAAAGATACCATTGAGTTATTAATTGCTCTAGGGTATAAAGTACATTATGTTAAACATAAACAAAGTGGAAGGGCTTTAATTTCAAAAGGTTTTTTAAAAGAGGCTAAAAAAATTGCTAATCAAAATATAACTATTTTTAAAAATTTAGTTACAAAATCAATACCTCTAGTAGGTATTGAACCTTCAGCAATTTTGAGTTTTAGGGATGAATATTTACGTTTGGCAGATGATAAGCAAGCAGCAAAAGAACTGGCTTCAAATGTATTATTGATTGATGAGTTTTTAGCTGATGAAATAGAGGTAGGTAATATTAAATCCAATCAGTTTTCAAATACTCATAAAACTACAAAACTACATATCCACTGTCATCAAAAAGTTTTGTCAAAAATGGATACTACATATAAGGTATTAAATCTTCCAAAAAATAATAGAGTAAGCATTATAACTTCGGGTTGCTGTGGTATGGCAGGATCGTTTGGTTATGAAAAAGAGCATTATAAAGTAAGTATGCAAATAGGGGAGTTAGCATTACTTCCTAAAATAAGAAAAACGGATATTAAAGTGCATGTGTGTGCCACAGGAACAAGTTGCAGAACTCAAATAAAAGATGCAACAAATAGAAAGGTAGATCACCCAATTAGCGTTTTGAAGACTTTTTTGAAGTAAAATAGATTGCTTTTTTATTAATAAATGCTCAAAAAACACTTTATTTTATTGATAACAAGTGTTAAAAAAGCACTTTTTTTTGTCTAATATTAAAAAAAACGACTGCTAGGTAGTTTTATGATGATTTTTAGTTGTGTGTATTTTGTCCAATAAAAATGTTTTTTACTGATTTTTTTAATTTCATCTTTTTTTTTGTTTAATGATTACTATTACTGATTTTTTGGATAAACTATAATGTTTTAGTTGGTTATTAATCATGTCAATTTTGTAGGTTTTTTTTTACGCTAATTTCGAAGTTAATTAATTGGTTAGTAGCTTTTAGTGTATCAAATTAACGTTTTTAATTGATTTTTATTAATATATTTATTTCTGGATTTTTAGATTTTTAAGATTCCTTTATTTATTCGTTTTAAATAATACTATAACGATGTAAAGATTTTTTTTAAATTTTTAAATATTAAACATATGAATAATAACTAAAACTAAATTGATTATGAAATCAGAGTTAAAAAAGGTACTCGGGGTAGGCCTGTTAATGTTTGTTGGGAATTTAGGTATTGCTCAGACCGCAAATGTTGATGTTAATCTTAACATCAAACATTCAGTTGGAGGAGTATCTGACTTTGGTAGAGACAGGCATATTACTATGCACGCCAGTCTTTATGAAAATGCTTGGGAAGGAGAAGTAGATCAAGCCGATTATTTATTTAATGAATTGGATATTCAACTAGGACGTGATAATGGTATTGCTTCTTTTTTACACCAGTTCACTCCTGAAGATGAAAATAACAGAAATCATCACGATCCAGACAGTTTAACAGTATTGTTAGATTTTTGGAAAGGGGAATATCAACAACGAATTACAGACAGAGGCTTATTACCTTTTAAAGAAAAGCAAGGTAAAGGAGCAATCATGGGGACAAATGCTCATCCAACCTATCCAACCTTATCATATTTTGATAATGGTTTAAATGGTTCAGCATGGGGGCGTGATAATGGATTTATTTGGATACCACAAGATATTGAAACTTCTGCTGCATGGATGGTTCAGTATTTAGAAGAATTTTTTGTTGAAAATGCAAGTGAAGAAGGAGTCGAAATACCAGAATATTGGGAAGTAATAAATGAGCCTGATTTTGAGTTAAATACAGGTCAATTTATGATGTCTAGTTGGGAAGACGTTATGGAATATCATAACTTAGTAGCCAAAGGTATTAAGGAGAAATTAGGAAGTAGAGCTCCAAAAATTGGAGGTATGACATGGGGGTTACATGACCTTTTTAGAGGTGATGGTTTTTCTAGATTTAGAGATCCTAATTACGTAGCAAATTTTTATGGTACTACACCTGCTGATCAAGTTGCAGTAGATTATGCTAGAAGTCAAGTTGATACGCCTCTATTTGCATTGCAAAGTGATGTAGATTGGTATCAATGGGATGTAATTTGGAAAGAGTTCTTAGACAGAGCTGGTGAAAATATGGATTTCTACTCAGTCCACTTTTATGATTGGCCACTTTATCAAAATCAAGGAGGACAAAGAAGGTCTGGAGGTCATGTTGAGGCAACTTTAGAAATGTTAGAATGGTATGATGTTTACAAAAACGGAAAAAACAACAGAAAGCCAGTAATTATTTCTGAATATGGAGCTGTAGCTAATGCATGGGATCCAATGCCACATGATACGCGTTACGATTGGGAAAACTTAAAGCCTTTTAGTGCGATGATGATGCAGTTTTTAGAAAGACCAGATTATATTGAATTATCGATGCCTTTCCATTTATTGAAAGCGCAGTTTAGAGATATCGATAATAATGGAGATGGTATTCCAGAGGTTGTTTATCATTATAAAACGCTTCGTGATGATGATGGTGATGGTGAGTGGGAACGTAGTGAACTTGTAAAATGGTATGAATTATGGGATGATGTTGACGGAACAAGAGTTGACACCATGTCTTCAGATCCAGATATCCAAGTTGATAGTTATGTAGATGGAAATGTAGCATATTTAATTTTAAATAACCTACAAGAAGAAGCTACTACTATTAGTTTAAACTTTTTCGAGGATAATAATAACAATCCATCAAGTGTTAGAATTAAACATTTATATTTAGAAGGAGTTAGAGATATCGTATTATCTGATAACACAACAAATAACATTCCATCTGCTGTTACATTGAATCCAGAAGCAACAATGGTATTGAAGTATACATTCCCTAATGCAGTTGCGGTTAATGAAACTTCGGTTGAAAATAAGTTTTATGGAGAACCTGTAAGTGATAATCAGAGAGTAAATATTCAAGGTGGAGATAATACATTTTTTGTTAATAATGTAGATGTGCCATCTAATCCTAGTCAAGCAGAAGCAATGGTTAAAATGACTGTTACTCTTTTTGATGCTCCACAAATTGAAAATGGATTTTTATCATTAAATAAATTTACATTTAATGGGGTTGATATTGATGTACCATTTGACTGGAGAGGTGAGCAGCAGTTTAGATCTAAATGGTTTGGAGCTTTAGAGATTCCAGTTCCTGCTAGTTTAGTTCAAAGAAACAATACTATAGTTGTTGATTTTCAACACGTAGGAGAAGTTAATATTGTGAATTTATTAACTTGGGATTTCAGTAAAACGCCAGGAAGATCAAACCCTACAGATCAGCCAGATATTGTTGATACTACAGGGGTAAATGTAACACCAGCTAGTTTAACTATTGACGAAGGACAAACAGGAACATTATCAGCTAGTGTAACACCTTCAAATGCTACTAATCAATCAGTAACATGGAGCTCAAGTAATACTAATGTAGCTACAGTAAATGGTTCAGGAATTGTAACTGGTGTAAATGCAGGTAATGCGATAATTACAGCAACTACAAGTAACGGAAACTTTACTGATACTACTAATGTAACTGTAAATGATACTAACACTGGTGGCGGTGGAGGTCCTATTATTCCAGTAGGGGACAACATTGCATTAAACAAGCCAGCAACACAATCAAGTGACTATTTAGGTGCTAATTTCGCATCATTAGCAGTTGATGGAAATCAAAGTAGTATTAATCATACGAATAATGATGCTAATGCATGGCTACAAGTTGATTTAGGTTCTGTATCTGATATTACAAATATTCAAGTATTTAATAGAACAGATTGCTGTCAAGGACGTTTAAGTAATTTTCATGTATTTGTTTCAGATACACCATTTACTTCAACTAATTTAACTTCAACGATCAACCAATCTGGAGTAGGTAACTTTTTTACTTCAGGAAATGGAGGTAATCCAACAGTGATAGCTGCAAATAGAACAGGTAGATATGTTAGAGTACAATTGGCTGGGTCAAACTTCTTACATGTACAAGAATTAGTAGTAAACGGTACAGAAGGTACTAATACCGGAGGTGGTGGTGGAGGTCCAGTTACAGGTGGTAATGCTACACTTGTGATTGAGGCAGAAGATTTTAATACTACGAATGGTACTTTTGATGATGCATTTGCAGGAGGACCTGGTTTAGGTGTTAATGATGCAGGAAGTAATATTAACTATGTAAATTCTGGTGACTTTGCAACATATAATATTAATGTGGCTACTGCAGGAGTTTATTCAATTGAATATTTAATTTCTACTCCATCAGATAATTCGCAAATTCAATTTGTAGTTGACGGCGTTGTAGCTTCAACTGATAATGTTCCTAATAATGGATCATGGGACAGTTTTGGTACTATAAATGCTTCAAGTACGGTTAATTTATCTGCAGGAGCTCATACAATTAGAGTTAACGCAACAGGAAGTAACGTTTGGCAGTGGAACTTAGATAGAATCACTTTAAGAACAGGTAATTCTGGAGCAAAGGCTTTAGCTGATGAAATTTTATCAACAGTAAGTGTTTACCCTAATCCGGTAGCAGATGTTTTAAATTTTGATAACATTGATGAGTTTGAAACTGCAACTATATTCAGTTTAGATGGATCTAGTGTGATTGATGTAGATTTAACGACTACACAAAGTGTTGATTTAAGTAATGTAAGCGCTGGTGTTTACATAGTTCAAATTAAAGGAGCTGTTAAGCAAGAATTACATAAAGTAGTTGTTGAACACTAATAGTTAATTCCATTTGAATATAATAATTAAAAAAAACAGAAGAGTATTTATACTCTTCTGTTTCATATAAATAATAAACTAAACGAAAAATGAATTACTTAAAAAAAGGTATAGCAACTGCTATACTAATTAGCTCGGCTTATGCTGCTTATGCCCAACCTGCTCCTCCTCAAGGGAAAAGATGGGAAGTAGTACCAGAAATGACGGATGAATTTAATAATGGTTTTGATACTGTAAAATGGAGAAAAGAACTTTGGCAATATCCTAACACACCAACACTTATGGTGGCAGAAAATTCAGGAGTATCAGGCGGTAACTTATGGATTAAAGCTACAGAAGGTCCAAATCCTACTTATTTTCATAGTTCAAGGATTTATTCTAATGCTCAGATTAAATACCCAATGTATACGGAGAGTAGAATAATTACGGCGCATTTATCAGCATACAATACATTTTGGTTGAATAATGGAGATATAAATGATAGAGATGAAATTGATGTTATTGAAAACAATTCAAGACCAAGTTGTGGGTGTCAACCGAATTTCCCATGGCAAATGAATTCTCAGTATTTCCAAGCTACAAATGGTTTTACAGTTAGAAACGCAGATAATTTTGATAACAGAAATTTATCAGCTAACAATCCAAAAAGAGGTGTTCGTTGGAATGAAGAATATCACACTGTAGGTGTATGGTGGAAAGATGCTAAAAACATGACTTTTTATCTTGATGGTGAAGAAGCAGGAAGTGTAGTTGTTGGACAAGATAGAGGTGGTAGAAACTATCCTGAAATTGAATTTTCAAGAGACTTAAACCTAGTATGGGATTTATGGACTGCAGACGAAAACTTTTTAGGGGGTGCTGCTGTAAGAGCTCATTTAAGAGATGATAGTATCAATACAATGAGAGTGGATTGGGTACATACATTTACATTAGTTGATGGACAAGGAGGCCCAGTTGGTCCAGGTCCAGGTCCAATTAATCCAGGACCAACTGGAGATAATTTAGCTTTAAACAAGCCAGCAACTCAATCAAGTAACTATTTAGGTGGTAATTTAGCTTCTTTAGCTGTTGATGGAAACCAAAGTAGTATTAATCATACTAATAACGATGCTCAAGCTTGGTTAGAAGTTGATTTAGGATCTGTTTCAGACATAAGCTCTATTGAGGTATACAATAGAACAGATTGTTGTTCTGGTAGACTGAGTAATTTTCATGTATTTGTATCAGATGCACCATTTGCATCTAAAAACTTAAATACAACGATCAATCAATCTGGAGTGGGTAATTTCTTTACTTCTGGTAATGGAGGAACTCCAACAGTAATACAAGCTAATAGGTCAGGTAGATATGTTCGTGTTCAATTATCAGGGTCTAACTTTTTACATGTACAAGAATTGGTTGTAAACGGAACTGAAGGTTCTGGCGGAGGAGGTACACCTCCAAGTACAAATGCTACACTTGTTATAGAAGCAGAAGATTTTAATAACTCAGGTGGTGTAATTGATGATGCTTTTGCAGGGGGACCTGGATTAGGTGTTAATGATGCAGGTGCTAATATTAATTATGTAAATTCAGGAGATTATGTAGAATATAATATTAATGTAGCTACAGCTGGAATTTATACTATTGATTACATGATTTCAACACCTTCAGATGATTCGCAAATTCAATTTGTTATTGATGGTAATGTTGTATCAACGGATAATGTTCCAAATAATGGTCAGTGGGATGATTTTAGAGTGTTAAGAGCAGGTAGTACTGTTAATTTATCAGCAGGTAGTCATACAGTAAGGATAAATGCAACAGGTAGTAATCAGTGGCAGTGGAATCTAGAAAAAATAACACTAAGAACAGGTACAGGAGCTAAAGCAATTTCATTAGATGAATCATCTTTATTGAAATTATATCCTAATCCAGTTACAGATATACTAACAATTAATGGTGTTGAAGGGTTTGAAAATGTGGTTATTTATGATCTTAATGGTAAAATAGTAAGTGAGATGGATTTAGAGGTTTCTGATAGTATTGATTTAGAAACTATAAGCAATGGAGTTTATTTAGTTAAAGTTTCTGGTGCTAATAAAAAAGAAGTTCACAGGATTGTTGTATCACACTAAAATAATAGTAGATACAATAAAAGAGTAAATCTTATTAATTTAAAAAAGCAGGAAAGTTTTCTTTCCTGCTTTTTTTATTCATTTTTTTTGAATTTAGGGGTAATGATATATGTTTTATTTGAATATCCGTTTTTACTCATAATCCAGTAATACTAGCAATTACAAGCCTATCGAACAGTTTCTCTTCAAAATATC
>CANLCT010000016.1 GCA_947489195.1 uncultured Aquimarina sp.
GAAGTCCTCTCGGTAAGGTAAATACCCTTTGGTCAATATCTGCTGAATCTACTGCTTCGGTTATCGTTTAAAAAAAACGTTTGGGACGTTGCAGTTATGTGCCTACTTATCCAACCTTACAGCCTCGTATCCAGTTCGTGTTCCTCAGAACCAACCACGCAGTCTGGCTTACTTCAGTCATTGGGTCACCCCAATCAACCTTGCCACTTGCTTTACTTAGGACCGTTACTTCCTCGTATCGGGGACTCACACCCTTTGGGACATTCTGTAAATGAACTATATTTACCATTCAAGGCACACACACTGTATAAAAAACATAGGGCGAGTTAAGGATTTTGTCAATGATTTGGGCTTACCAGCTATGTCGCCAAATATAAAATTTGGTGTTTCAATATTGAAGATAAACACAAAACATTATATTTGGCTTAGTTATAAACGTAAAGTTAGAGCTAACCCTCTGCCCTACTTTTCTTATAATCAACGTTGTAAGCAATTTAAGAAAACTCAGATTAACCAAAATGTTAGTATATAAATACAGAGGAATATATGACAATGAAATATTTGAAAGAGATTTAACCTCAATTGAAAAAAACTTCTATTGGGCTGCAAACTTCAAAACACTTAATGACCCTTTTGAAACCATTATAACGAAAGAAAAGCTTCTTAAGGAATCCAAATTCATTATACCTGTATTTGGGAAAGGCTCTACTGACAAATTTAAGCCTGTAATGGATGCTCTTGACGGAGTACTCTCACGTACGGAAAAAATAGGAATTTATTCACTATCCAAATCATATATCGATGAGCTACTTTGGGCACATTATGGAAATTCACATAATGGTTATTGCATTGAATATGATTTAGATTTATTATTAAAATCATACGACTCTGACAAAGTATATAGTTTTCCTATTGAATATAAAAAAAAGCCAGCGAGTGTCGATTTTATGGATATAATAAAATCAGGTGATTCAAATAGTCTAATCAAAAAAATGGCAGGCTATAAATCAATCAGATGGAAATATGAAGAAGAAATTAGAATCATAACAGAAGAATACGGAGAACACGCTTATGAATTTAATGCAGTCAAATCGATTTACTTTGGCTTGCAAATGGAAGAAGTAGACAGAATAAAAATAATGAAACGTCTTAAAGGACGTGGAATAAATTATTTCGAAATAAAGCAAGTCCCAAAAACCTATAAATTTGAGAGGAGTTCTATTAAAGATTTGCATTATGAAGAACCTAATTATTTGAGCCAAATAGAAATATCTAACCCTTCTAATAATTGTAATTTTAAGATATTAGAGAAAAACTACTTTAGACATTTAAAAAAAGCAGAAATACGAATAGAGCTTGAAAAGAAAGTTTCGGAAAAGGAACTTAAATGGCTAGCTGAAAAACTAAAAAATGAAGTTTTCAGAAAAGCCGAAAACATATATATGTTCTATTATTTAATTACAGACAAAAATCACGATTTTGCATATGCAACATCACATTACCTTAATGAAAAAGTTGAAATAAATATTAATACCCAATAATAAAAATGTTTTACAGTCGAGTAGGTAAAGGGGAATTTCACCCCTAAACCTCTCACAGAACCGTACGTGATAGTCTCCCATCATACGGCTCTTATTATGCAGCCAATTAATGGCTTTGTCATTTCTTTAAAAATCATCATCTTACTAATAAAAGTTGTAATTAAATCATAAAACAGTATAATTAAACCCCTTCACTCCTCACCCATTACAAGTGATTCAACATTACTACGAGTTTATCCGCCACCTGAATAAGTATTGGTAATAGTCTTGTAGGTACTGCCTACTTGATGGTTCCCTTTAACACCCCAATCAGGCTTCCTGCGTTCCGGAAAAATGCCTAAATAAAAGTCATGCTACCTTTATAGCCATTGCCGTATAGCCAATATTTAGGTGACCGCTATACTTATCCTTAAGACCTCGATAATTCTCAAGTTTTGACAACAACTTGTCTTTTCGCCACTTCCTCGGTGAGTTCGCTTGCGCTCATCTCTTTTATCCACACCTGACTTTTTTTTCAAAGCCTTTTCTGTTATCGCTTAAAACACTTTAGTTACCCGCTGTGCTTTATAACAGTAGCTTGATTAGTTGTCCTAATACCCCTGGAAGACCTGCCTCCATCATAATTCCAGTTTCGAAACTTTTCTGTTTCTCACAGCACACATCTAGTATATGAGTTGTTAATTATTGATAATTTTTACATAAACGTAATATAAACTAAATGCGTAACAGATTATCCCCTTGATAGGAAATATCGAGTTTTACGAGTTTGGAAATTATTCAATAATAACTGAAAAGCAATTCCAGAAAGTAGCTCTGAAATAAAAACAATTACTAACAACTTAGGTGTCCATATCACTTGCAAAACCCAATATGAGCATCATGTTAACTAATCGTATTTCCTTCTTAATATTTATTACTTAATGCGGTTTGGTGTATTATTTTGTAACGTCATTTAAAAAGTGATTTATCTTTTGGGTAATATTTGTACGTTATAGGTTTTTTCTTATAAAATGTACTGCTAAAACTAGTAATTAGTTACTTAAAAAAATTCTTAACCGTTAAAACTCCTTTTAAAATTTAGAATATTAAAAATACGCCTCTACTTTCAATTATATTTGCAATTATCCAAAATCACTTATATTGAAAGATATTCTACTCATAACACCACCGTTTACTCAGCTAAACACACCATACCCTGCAACAGCTTATATTAAAGGCTTTTTAAACACTAAAAACATTAGTGCTTTTCAGATGGATTTAGGCATCGAGGTGATTTTAACTTTATTTACTAAAAAAAGTTTTACGGATATATTTGAATATGCTTTTACGAACAACTACATAACTTCAGAAAACTGTCAAAGAATATATGCTTTAAAAGAGGATTACCTTAAAACTATTGACAACGTCATCAATTTTTTGCAAGGCAAAAACCCAACTTTTGCTAGACAACTATGTACCGAAAATTTTCTGCCAGAAGCTTCTAGGTTTGATCAATTAGATGACATGGAATGGGCCTTTGGCAATATGGGAATGCAAGACAAAGCTAAACATTTAGCTACTTTGTATTTAGAAGATTTATCTGATTTTATTATAGAATGTATCGATCCAAATTTCGGATTTAGCCGTTATGCGGAACGTTTAGGACAAAGTGCTAACTCATTTGATGAATTATATCATTCTTTACAAAACGAACACACCTATATTGATCAAATAACACTACAAATTCTTGATCAGCATTTACAAAAAGTAACCCCTAAATGGGTTTGTATTTCAGTTCCTTTTCCTGGCAATTTGTATAGCGCCTTCCGCTGTGCTCAATATATAAAAAAGCATTATCCCAATATGGCCATTTCAATGGGGGGTGGATTTCCAAATACCGAACTGCGTTCATTATCTGATCCGCGAGTTTTTGAGTTTTTTGATTACATTACCTTAGATGACGGCGAACTCCCTATAGAGTTATTATACGATGCTATTACAAATAATAAAATCCATACTCCTAACCTAGAGCTTAAGCGCACATTTCTTTTACAAAAAGGAAAAGTGGTATACTTAAACAATACTCTAAAAAGCGATTATAAACAGGCTAATGTGGGTACTCCTGATTATTCCGACCTTTTACTAGATAGTTATATTTCTGTAATTGAAATTGCCAATCCAATGCATAGTCTTTGGAGCGATGGACGTTGGAATAAACTTACTATGGCACACGGTTGCTATTGGGGAAAATGTACTTTTTGTGATATTTCATTAGATTACATCAAGATTTACGAACCTGTTGCAGCAAAGCTATTGGTAGATCGCATGGAAGAACTTATAGCTCAAACTAATGAAAATGGATTTCATTTTGTAGATGAAGCTGCTCCTCCGGCTCTTATGAAAGCTGTTGCTCTTGAAATTATAAAACGCAAACTTGTCGTTACTTGGTGGACCAATATTCGCTTTGAAAAAAACTTTACTAAAGACCTTTGCTTACTTTTAAAAGCCTCTGGTTGTATTGCTGTTTCGGGTGGTTTGGAGGTGGCTTCAGACCGATTACTAAAATTAATTGACAAAGGCGTAACTGTGGAACAAGTAGCCCAAGTAACACGTAATTTTACCGAAGCCAACATTATGGTACATTCTTATTTAATGTATGGTTACCCCACTCAAACAATTCAAGAAACCGTGGATAGCCTTGAAATGGTGCGTCAACTATTTGAACTTGGTATATTACAATCAGGTTTTTGGCATCAATTTGCATTAACTGCCCACAGTCCTGTTGGTCTAAAACCATCGGAGTACCATATTACCCCGCATTATAACACGATTACTTTTGCTAATAACGATATTGATTTTACGGATCATACAGGAATTGATCATTCAAAATTTAGTTATGGTTTAAAAAAATCTTTATTCAATTATATGCATGGTATTGCTTTTGATTTACCTTTACAAGATTGGTTTGACTTTAATATTCCAGCAACTACTATAGATTCTTTTTTTATTGAAAATTGTTTGAAAACACCTATTGAATTTAATATTAAACCTACAGCAAAAATTGTGTGGTTAGGCAATACCCCGATTACTTCCGAAAAAACTAAATCAAAAAAAGGTAAAAGTTTTCATTTAATGCAAATGAATTTTCATGATCGTACCGAAGCTTTTCAAATAACCCTAAATAAACCACAAGGGAATTGGTTACTTCCTATTTTAACTCAATTAAAGCCTAATAATGAAAAGCAATTTTCATTTACTCAACTTAAAGCTGATTATGAAACTTATTTTGAAAATTTTGAATTGTTTTGGTTTTCAAAACCTATTTTAAAACTAAGAGAAAACGGATTACTTGTTTTATAGTAATACTTATACATAATTTACGACAGTTAATATAAGTTGTATCTTTTACTCATTCTTGATTAAATCTAATCCAAAAGTATTATGAAATTTTTATCAATTGTAATAAGTTTCTTTTTAGGTATTGTTAATTGTTTATCTCAAAATGTTCCTTTTAAAGGAAAAACAATACATTTTCCTTCTAAAGATGAAGTGAACATAACTGCTGATTTATATAGGAGTACTAATGTAAAGGCTCCGTATATATTACTATGCCATCAAGCCCTTTACAGTAGAGGTTCTTACAGAGAAATTGCTGTTCAATTAAACGAAATGGGATACAATTGCTTAGCCATTGATCAACGATCTGGTTTAAGTGCTAAAAATATTTCAAATGAAACTCATAAAGCTGCCAAAAGCAAAAATAAACCTACTAAATATATAAATGCCTTACCTGATATTGAAGCTGCTCTTGAATATTTATCCAATGACTTAAAGGCAACCTCAACTATCCTTTGGGGAAGCTCTTATTCTGCTTCATTAGCATTATATATTGCAAGTAAAAATTCGGATAAACTTACAGGCGTTTTGGCTTTTTCTCCGGGTGAATATTTTAAAATTGAAGACAAAACTATAGCCGAATATGCTTCTGCTATTACTTGTCCAACATTTATAACTTCATCAAAAGCTGAAGCAAATAAAATACACCCCATTTACAATAATATCCCTTCAAAAAATAAAATAAATTTTATTCCAGAAACAAAAGGTTTTCATGGTTCTAAAGCTTTATGGAGTACAAAAAATGGAAATGAGGCCTATTGGGCTGCTGTTAAACAATTTTTACAAGGGCTTTAATCTAAAAATCAATTAATATTACCAAAGCAAAACTGAATAAAACGCAACTATTTAATTAAATAATTACCAAAAACGTTTCTTTAATAAGTTGTAATAATCATGGTTAACGCCAATAGTTCGGGCAAACCCCATTAATACAATTAATTTTCCTATTGGCAACAAATTATAAGTTGCTTATTATGTTTTGTAATTTAGTGACAACTATATTTTGCCGAAACTTTTTGAACAGCAACTGTTTCATTTGGTGAAATATATTTGATTCCTAAACCCATCCCTCTAAGTATAAAAACAACTCCAATAATAATCACAAAAACAGTAATTAATGAATATATAAACTGGTATAATTATAAAAGATTACACTCGGCTTTGAACTACAAAACTCCTGCTGAAAAAGAATTAGAAATTAAAATTAATAACTATATAAAAGTCGCTTAGTAATTTACACCAAATTTACTAGGTAGTTCATTTAAATTGATTATAATCTAAGAGAGTAAACAGTACTAACCTACAGTAAAGGGTTTTTATTATAAATATTAATAAAAGGCAAGACTTCGTTTATAGGTATTTCAACATAATAAGTTCCGGTAAATGATGGACAAATAATACAGTCATCAAAATAAAATCGGAAGTGTTGATCATTTACTACAAAATTATCCTTGTAGGTCTCAAAATCATTATGAGTAAGCTCCCAACACTCATAATAAAGTGCTCCAGTTTGTAAGCCTTTACTAATAGTTGCATTTATTTTTTTAAATATAAAAGAACTAGCTTCTTTGGTAAATAAATCATTAAATCTTATAAACTTATTTTTATCTAAATCAAAATTTAGACAATCAAAACTGTATGAAGAATGTGCCACTCCTGCATAATAATTTTCTTGATATAAAAGCACACTCAACAATGCTTCTTGCAAAGAATAAATTTTAAAATCCAAGAACTTTATGTCCTTTTTACAATAACCTTTGAAGTTATTGCATTGTATTTCTTTATCGTCTAAAATCTCATTTACCGTTTTTTCAATATTTAAATACTCATTAAATATATAGGCATTAAATACTGTATAGGCTTCATCATCTAAATAAGGATAACGGTAATTTAATTCGTATAAATCCTCCACAATATGAAATGCTTTAGAAGTTACTATTCCTGTTTGTTGTAGTGAGTAATCACTTATAGAGAGTACTTGTAATTGCTTATTATACAAACGATCTTCTACCGATATTTTAGTATTATTAGTTTCAGAACTATCATTATACGATGTATTGAGTTCCTCACTTTTGTTATTTGAACCTATAGGTATTTTTGGATTATAAGGTTCTTGACACATACTTAAAAAGATAAACTGTAAACTGAATAAAATTATTTTCATAAGTTCTTGGTTTTTAATCCACATTATTTGAATTAAAATTAAGTCCTGATGACTTAAAAAAATATGACCATTGTCATACATCAACATTATCCATTTTATAATATTTGGCATACTATTTAGAAAAGTTTATTTGCAAATACTATTGTCACTGTTTTAAATCAAAAAACTATATTTGAGATGTATGGAAGTCTTTAAAAAGAACAGCAATATTTTCCAATTACTATCAGAAGCAGTTTCTGAAGGTATCGTTGTTGTAAACGACAAACAAATAATTGTAGCTACCAATGGATCTGCTAGTGATATGTTTGGTTATAAGAAAAATGAGTTAATAGGTCAGCCTCTTGATATTCTTATTCCCAAAAATTCTCATACAGCCCATAAAAAATATGTGAATGATTTTGTTGCCGAGTCCAAAAAAAGACAAATGGGTCATAGTAGGGATTTGTATGGATTACGTAAAGATGGTAGTCAATTCGCTATTGAAGCAGGTTTAAATCCTTTTGTAATTTACGATGAAAAATACACCATGGCCTTGGTCATTGACGTATCGGAGCGTAAAAAACACGAACGCCAAATAAAAGAACTTAATGAAAATTTAGAACGTAAAGTACGTGAACGTACCAAACAACTAAATGAATCCATACTCAGCTTACAAGAGGAAATTGTACGAAGAATTGAGGCCGAATCTAAAATACAAAAAGCACTTACTAAAGAAAAAGAGCTTAATGAATTAAAAACAAAATTTTTATCATTAGTTTCTCATGAATTTAAAACTCCATTAACAGGAATTTTAACTTCGGCAACCTTAGCTGGTAAATACACTACGGAAGCACAACAACAAAAACGTGAAAAACATTTAACTACTATAAAGAGTAAAGTAAAATACTTGGATAATATTCTCAACGATTTTTTATCGGTAGAACGTTTAGAAGCTGGAAAAGTAAATTACAATTTTAAAAAAATAATACTTAAAAATGTAATCGATACGGTATGCTATGAAACCGAAATGATGCTTAAAAGTGGACAAAAAATCATTTGTGAATCCAATATTGATGCTATTGAAATTGAGTTTGATGAAAAGGTTTTGGAACTTATTTTGTTTAATTTAATTCATAATGCCGTAAAATATTCTTCTGAAAATACTACTGTTTCCTTAAAAATAGAAACTACCCAAAATAAATTAATTATACATGTGACTGACCAAGGTATTGGAATACCTGAGGACGAACAAAAATTTGTATTTAAACGTTATTTTCGAGCAAAAAATGCACTCTTAAGCCAAGGCACAGGTATTGGTTTAAACATTTTAAAAACACATTTAGAAAACCTAGATGGAACTATAAGTTTTGTAAGTAAACAAGATATTGGAAGTACGTTTTCAATTCAAATTAATTGCAATGTTAATTATACAAAATAAAGTATACTGACAAATATCATTTTTTACACCAATGCCATACCATAATTTTGATACACATTAAAACTATGCGCCTTGAAAAAAGTAATTCTTCCCACAGACTTTTCAGAAAATGCAAAAAATGCATTAACTCAAGCTATTCATTTTTTCAATTATGAATATTGCGAATTTTACATTATACATGCTTATGCCGATGAAATCTATGATACGAATGCACACCTAAGTCAAGCTATCTTTAATAATATAAAAGACATTACAAAAGCAAATTCCAACGAACAGTTAATAGATTTATTAGAATATGCACAAGACACGACATCAAATGTAAAACATCATTTTAAAATTCGTTCCGTTTTTCAATCGTTAGTTGATGCTATTGATGATATTGTTAATCAAGAAGGTGCAGATATTGTTGTAATGGGGACTCAAGGAGCTACTAATAGTCCGGGCATTACTTTTGGCAGTAAAACATTACAAGTAATACGCTATGTGGAATGCCCTGTACTTGCAATTCCTTCATGTTATGAATTCCGTAAACCCAAACAGATTCTATTTCCTACAAATTTTATGGTCCCTTACAGTCACAGGGAGTTAAAATTGCTCAATTATATAGGTATGGATTTTAGTTCTACTATCCACTTTTTATACCAAACGGATACCGTAAAACTTTCGCACCGTAAAAAAGATAACAAATGCTTTTTACAAGAAGAATTGAGTTGTTTTGATCAAAAATTACATTATAAAAAAGGTAGCGATTTAATAAAAACGATTAATTCTTTTATAAAAAATCATGCTATAGATTTATTCGTTATGGTTAATACGCGACAATCCTATTTAGAAGATATGCTTCACAAAACAACCATTGACAAAATAAGTCTTGAATCTAAAATTCCTTTTTTGATACTCCAAAATATTACAAGATGTAGTTGCTAATTTCTTAAAAAATGAAAAAAATTATATTAATACCAACCGATTTTTCAAAAAATGCTTGGGATGCTATTGCTTATACTTTAGAACTTTTTAAAAATAGCATATGCGATTTCTACTTTTTAAATGTGTATAATTTCCCTGGATTTTTAACTAATAGTGCATTTGTAACTATGCCCAGTAATGAAATATATGATGAATTTAAATTAGTAACACTTTCAAACATTAATCTGCTTAGTCTAATTATAAAAAAAGAAAGCTTTTTATATCGGTTATTTAAAGGTTCAATAACTAGCGATATTTGCTACGGAAGTCATATTCCTTTACTTTTTTTGCATCAAGATTAATTTGCTAATCAAATTCTAATTTATTTGCTTCACTAAATAGACTTAATGTTATTTATAAATGATAACTCAATAGAGATCAAATCTTAATAAAAAAATGTAATTAAATAAATATCAACAAACTAAACCTATTTTATTTTAATTTTGTATAAGTACCACAAAAACAGAAACAAAATGAATTCACTTTTTTATCAAAATTTGGGAAGACTTTTTTATGCTGTAGCTATTGCGGATAAAAAAGTTAGAGAAGTAGAAATTAAAGCACTAGAAAAACATGTAAAAAATACATGGCTTACTATTGAAAATACTAAAAATGCTTTTGGTGACAATACCGCTTTTCAAATAGAAATTGTTTTTAGTTGGCTTAAAGATGGTTTTAATACCTCCGATGAGTGTTTTCAAACTTTTGAAAACTATTATAAACTCAACAAACCTTTGTTCACTTCCCAAATTAAACAAATCATTATTGAAACTGCCGATGAGATTGCTGATTCGTTTTCAGGTATTAATAAACAAGAACTATTTATTTTGGATAAGCTAAACTTGCTGCTCAAATAAAAAATAAATCTTAAAAACAGCTATAACTGATTTATATCATATTTTTTTTAGACACGACTAATTACTTTTATACAAATCCTAAAAAAAATTATCATGATCACTAGCTTAATAACCGACGAAAGTATTCAAATACTAAACAATAATTACATTGGCGATTTGGCTTATGTATATAATAATCGACCATATATTGTACCTACAACTTACTTTTATGATAGCAAACAGCATACAATTATTTGCTATTCTGGTAAAGGACATAAAATAAATGCATTACAAAAAAACAATGCTATTGCTTTATGTATTTCCAATATTGAAAATGTAAATCACTGGGAATCTATTTTAATACATGGTACGTATACCGAAAGAACTGGAAGCGATGCCAAAGCTTTATTACATCGATTCTCATTAGGAGTAAAAGAACTTATCAAAAAAAAAGAAAATAGAAGTGTCGACTTTATTACTCAATTTTGTAGTAAAATTTACACTAAATATTTACCTGTAATTTTTACTATAAAAATTGAGGGAATCACAGGTAAAAAAAGAGAATCTTACATGCTAGAAAGCTCATGTTAAAACAATTAAAAATAGTTACTAATCACATCCAATCTACTTTAAATACATTCCAACATTTTTGTACATTTATCTAAATCGATTACTTTAAAATTACTCCCTTTGTAAAAAAAAATAACGTTGCTTATGAAAACAGTTCTTTTAATTGAAGATGATATTGCACTTAGGGAAAATACTGCTGAACTTATTGAACTTTCTGGCTTTCATGTACTCACAGCTCCCAATGGGAAAATAGGAATCGATATTGCAAAAAATAAGCTACCAAATATTATTGTTTGTGATATAATGATGCCAGAAATTGATGGTTATGGTGTGCTGGAAGCACTTACAGGTTATAATGAAACCAGTCAAATACCTTTTATTTTCCTTTCTGCTAAAACAGAACACAAAGAGATTCGAAAAGGAATGAATTTAGGCGCTGATGATTACCTGACAAAGCCTTTTGACGAGGACGAACTTATTAGCGCCATTGAAAGTCGATTAGCCAAAGCTACGCTTATTTCAAACTTATATAATCAACAAACTTCAATTGAAGCTTCCAATAATAACGATCATTTAAAAAGCTTAAATGAACTTAAAAACTTTTTTGATGATTATGGTGAAGTTATAACTTTTAAAAAAGGGTCCATTATTTTTAACGAAGGAGACCACTCTAATAAAATATACCTTATAAGTAAAGGCATTGTTAAAGGGCACAAAATGGACCAAAGTGGAAAAGAATTAATTACGGCATTGTATGAAGCTGATTCTTTTTTAGGTATTACTTCATTTATGGACATAGTTCCCTACCAAGAATCTGCTACTGCTATAGAAAACACTACATTGACCGCTATAAATAAATCAGAGTTAAAAAAAATCCTTGAAAATAGTAAAAATGTATCATTAGAGTTTATGGAAATGCTCACGGATAATTTATCTACAATTAAGGAACAATTATTACAAATGGCTTATAGTTCAATGCGTAAAAAAACAGCCCAAACTATTATGCAATTTGCTCAAGTATTAAATAAAAAACCCAACGAGGACATTAAAATTTCACGTAATGATTTAGCTAGTGTAGCTGGTATTGCTACTGAGAGCCTTATTAGAACTCTTTCTTCTTTTAAAAAAGAAGGTTATTTGGAAATACAAGGAAGAAACATTAAAATTTTAAAACTTCAAGAATTAAAAATGATTGATTAAAATTTATACAATTTTTTCTCCTTTTAATATAAAAACTGAGATTTGTCATAGTTTCAGAACTACCTGAGGAGTAGTTTTATTCTACTAAAAAGAATAAAACTTAGAAATTATGAAACATATTCTTGTCCCTACTGACTTTTCTAAAAATGCAACGGACGCATTATTTTATGCTACTCGTTTATTTAAAAACCAAGAATGCACCTTTTACATATTAAATACATTTGAAGTTAAAACTCCTGTATTCACTAGTAGGATAAATACTAATAAAGGAAAGGAACTATACAAAAAATTAAGTGCCGAATCGGAATCTCACCTTAAAGAAACTTTACATTCAATAGTTAGAGTTACCGAAGACTACAAGCATACTTTTAAAACAATTTCTATTTCAAAACCACTTATTAGTACCATCGAAAAAACCATTGCCGCCCATAAAATCGATTTACTAGTTATGGGAACAAAAGGTGCTTCGGGAATTAAAGAAATATTTATGGGTAGTAACACCGTAAAAACAATTGAAGCTATTAATAGCTGTCCTATACTTGCAGTGCCTGAAAATGTAGATTGTTACCCAATATACCATATTGCTTTTGCAACTGATTTTAGTTACAAATACAAAAAAGATTCCTTAAAAACACTCCATTATTTTTGTGATTTAGAGAATGCTATTCTTAAAATAATTTATGTTTCAGACCATAATGAACTAACCGAGGAACAATATAAAAACAGATCCGAATTAGAACAATATTTTAAATCAACTAAGCATGGAAGTATCTGTATTAACAAAAATAAATCTCTTGAAAAAGAAATAACCAATATTACCTCCTATTTAGAATTTGATATGCTTGCTATGATAAAATATCGTCATGGTTTCATAAAAAAATTGACACACGAAGCTGTGATAAAAAAAATCGGTCACCGTACAAAAATTCCATTTTTAATAATTCCTGATAAACTGATAAATGTCATTTATTATGAACCCGTTGTAGCCTAATTTTAAGTATAATTTAAAATATAAATCATGACAAAAAAGATTTTGTTACCTACCGATTTTTCAAAACATGCATTGAATGCCATCAATTATGCTTTAGAATTATTTAAAAACGACAATTGCGAATTTTATATATTAAATACCTTTCGCGAAAATGGGTATGTACTAGAAAGTATGATGGTTCCCGAACCTGGAGAAAGATTATACGAAATTGCAAAAAAAGAAGCCGATGATGGACTTGAAAAAGTATTCCAACAGATTATTGCTACCAAGGGACCATCTGAAAACCACTCTTTTAAATTAATTAGTCAATTCAATTTTTTAATTGAATCTATAAAAAAATTAATCGAAAAGCATGATATTGAACTCATAATAATGGGAACAAAAGGAATAACTAATGCTTCCAGAACAATTTATGGATCAAACACTGTTGATATCATGGAACAGATAAAAGTTTGCCCTACAATAGCTGTTCCTGCAAAAGCAACTGTAAAATTACCCAAGGAAATCGTTTTTCCAACAGATTATAAAATAGATATCAAAAAAAAGGAACTCAGTTACCTTATTGATATAGCAAACAAAACAAAGGCTTCCTTAAAAATACTACACGTTGTCGATGGAAATAAAAAACTAAAAAATAAACAAATAACTAATCAAAAATTAATACAAGAATGCTTTGAAAAAATTGATCATTCATTTCATGTTTTAGAAAACGATGATACTCATAGTGCTATTACCTGTTTTATTGAAAGTCGAAATAGTGATATGGTTTCATTTATTCATAAAAAACATAGCTTTTTTGGAAGTATTTTATCAAGGCCTTTAGTCAAAACATTGGGTTTTCATTCTCAAGTTCCAATATTAGTATTACATCATCAAAAAAATTAAAGTTATGAAAACAGGAATATGGATTGATAAACATAATGCACACATTATTTTTCCAAATAAAAAAAACGAAATTGATATTAAAACTATTAATTCTGAAGTAGAAGATTTTAATATTTGTGGTGGTTCTGGTACCAAGTTTAAAGGAGGACCACAAGATGTTGTTCACGACAGTAAATATTTAATGAGAGAAAAACAACAATTAAAAAATTACTTTAATAAAATTACTTCCCATCTAGAAAAATCAAAAGTCATCGTAATTTTTGGACCCGCCGAAGCAGGTAAAAAATTACAAAAAATACTATTAGAAAAACAACAAAACCTAGGCTATCAAATTAAAGGCCCTATAAAAGCTGATAGTATGACACTAAATCAAATGAAACAATGGGTAATAAACTATTTTAAAAAATAAATTTTTCATTAGAATAATATATAATATTCTTATACTACTCTAAAACTAAATAAAATATGATGCTGCATTTGTGCTATAATCGAAATAGACTTTTCTGTCAATTGTAATATTCTTGGATACCCTCCAATAGTTTGTGCATTACGCATTAAAACAATTAATTTTCCTGCTGGAATCCATTGTACTGTCCCTGGTAATATGGGAGATGATAAAATAGAAGTTTCATGCTCATCAAAAATTTCAACTAATTGAATTCCCATTCGATCACGCAATTGACTTACACTAAATTTTTGCGACATCAATTTATTTTGCTGTTGCTTAGTCAATAAATCATATTCTGGACCTTTATACACTTCCAGTATTGAAACTTCGTTTGATAAAGCTGATGTTATTTTACTATTAAGTTCGTGTTTTTTGTGAGAAAAAAAGTATGGAATTTGCATTCCTTTTTTAAAAACGGCATCATTAGTAACTCCCGAAAACCATGAACGACTAGCTAATACTTTTGGAGTTTGCACCCCCCCTTTGATAGCTATATACCCATAAACCCCATGCTTCATAGGTTTTAAGCTTAGTATAGTATTCGCTGGTATATAAATACACCTCGCATGCTCCTCTTTAGTAGCATTAACAAAAATAGTTGTAGCTGCTCCAGTACAAGCAATATGCGTTGGCGCTAAAAATTTTAATTTAGGGGGTAATATAGACCATTCAATAAGTGCTACATCAGTAGTATTACCTACCAATAGGTTCGCTTTATCTGCCGAAAGGCGGTCCATACAACCTGCCATTGGAATACCTTCTGATAAATAACCCAGTCGACCTTTATCCTGAATACTTGTGGAAAGCCCAGGTTGTATGACTTCTATATATCCGCAATGATCAGTCAATTTTTTTTATGAGTTTAATTTTATCAATAACCGAATCCATTTCAATATACGTCGCTAGCGAAATTGCTTCAAACTTTAAGCGGTCTCCTATTTTTATTTTAGAAGGTTCTTTTTTAGAAATATCAAATAAGTCAACTGGTGTGCTTCCTATAATATGCCAACCTCCTGGACTTTCCATAGGATAAATCCCCGTTTGTTTGCCTCCTATAGCTACTGAATTTTTAGGAACTTTTAATATGGGAGTAACTTTTCGATCACAATACAAACGTTCATTTAAACCACCTAAATACATAAACCCTGGTAAAAAACCTTTACAATATACTGTATATATAGGCACCGAATGCATTTCAATTACCTGATCTGTACTTAAATCTTTTAAATTGGCAAACTCCTTTAAATCCATTCCCAAGGAAATATGATAACAAACAGGAATTTTCCATGTTGTATATTTTTCTTGCCATTCGTTTGATTTTCGCAAATTGCATAAATGCATTATGGATTCTAGATGTTTATTTGTTACCTTACATTTATAAACAATCAACAATGAGTTATAACCATTGGTACAATCTTGAATAGCAGCGGGCTGATTCTTCAGAATAATATCTTTTACTAAAAGTATGTCATTTAAAATATCGTGATCAATGCGTGGCTCCCAAGTAATTAATATTGCCTGACTTCCATAAATTTGATATTTAAGCTTCATTTTCACTATTCAGCTCTTAAATTATAAATGTTTTTAGCAATTGACAACACATTAGGATGATCGCCATGCAAACAATATGTGTCAGCTTTTATAGCTACTTTTTTTCCTTCTACAGAAGTGACTCTATGCTCTAGTAACATTTGTTGCACGTGTTTAACCACCTCTTCTGGTGTTTGTAGTATTGCATTTGCTTCCTTTCGAGATACCAAACTTAAATCGGTATTATAATTACGATCTGCAAAAGCTTCAAAAATAATATTAGGCTGATTTTTGGGCACAAATTGTTTCGCACTACAAGGAATAAAAAGTCGTAAATTTTTAAAATACTTTGTGCTCCAATCCAAAAACCATTGTGTACTTTTTTGAGCCCTAAACACATCGTTATACAAACCTCCATGAAGCTTTATATGATGCATAGACACCCTCAATTTGTTGGCTGTTTTTTCAACTAATTGAATTTGATTTAATAATGAAAATTCAAGTTCTTCTTGAGAAATTATCATAGACTTACGCCCAAAATTTTCAATATCTGGATATGAAGGATGTGCTCCGACCCTTACTTTATGTTGATTTGCTAATAAAATAGTTTGCTCAATAGATGCTTCACTTCCGGCATGACCGCCACAAGCAATGTTTGCATATTTTAAGTAAGGAATTAATTCGGCATCATTTACCATACCTTCACCTAAATCTGCATTTAAAGCTATTCTATTATGTTTTGACATATCCTAGGTTAAATCCGCTTTATGTATTAGAAAATCTATTCCGTCTGTGATCTATTGCAGTCTTATAACGAAGCTTTAATATATAAAGCAGAAAAAGTTGAAATTAATAAAAAACAAAAGCTACTTAAAATTTTAAGTAGCTTTTGTTTTATTATTTTATAAAAACATTATTTTAATACTAATATTGTGCAGTTTGAACAGACTCAACACTACCAACTTCGGCTAAATAACGCTCAGCATCCATAGCAGCCATACATCCTGTACCTGCAGCTGTAATTGCTTGACGGTAATCTTTATCTTGTACATCACCTGCTGCAAAAACACCTGGTTTGTTTGTAAAGGTAGTACCCGCTTTTGTATGTAAATAACCCGTATCGTCCATATCCAACTGACCTTTAAAAATATCCGTATTAGGTTTATGACCAATAGCTACAAATAAACCTGTAATTTCAATTTCCGAAGTATCCCCAGTTTTATTATTCTTCATACGTAAGCCTTCTACAACTTGTTCTCCTAACACCTCATCAACTTCGGTATTATAAAGTACCTTAATATTTTCAGTATTTTCAACTCTATGTTGCATCGCTTTTGAAGCTCTCATATAATCCTTACGCACCAACATAGTTACATTTTTACAAATGTTTGCCAAATAAGTTGCCTCTTCGGCAGCAGTATCTCCTGCACCAACTATAGCTACATCTTGTCCTTTGTAAAAGAAACCATCACATACAGCACAAGCCGAAACTCCTCCTCCACGTAATCTTTGTTCACTTTCGATACCTAAATATTTAGCAGTTGCACCTGTTGAAATAATTACAGTTTCCGCTTCAATTACTTTATTATTATCGACAGTTGCTTTATGTATGCCACCTGGTGTATCTGATAATTCAACCGAAGTAACCATTCCAATACGTACTTCTGTACCAAAACGTTCTGCTTGTTTTTGCAATTGTACCATCATTGTTGGCCCATCAATACCATCTGGATATCCTGGAAAGTTATCCACCTCTGTAGTAGTAGTTAACTGTCCGCCAGGTTCCATTCCTGTATACAAAACTGGATTCAAGTCTGCTCTCGAAGCATAAATTGCTGCCGTATAACCAGCAGGCCCTGAACCTATAATCAAACATTTTACTCTTTCTATATTATCTGACATTGTATTCCTTTTTAGAATGTAAAAGTAGCAAGTTTAATAGAAACCTTACATTAAAAGTTATTAAGAAAATCTATTGGCTTATTAACTATTCTAATTTATTTGCTTTCGCTGAAGTAATAGAGTTAAATTCCAGCATTATATTAATTAGCTTTGTCAAATAAAATTATATTGATAGTATACCAATTATGATCGCACCACTCTCTCCCGAATGGACTTCTGTTTTAAAAAATGAATTTGAAAAAACGTATTTTAAGGATTTATCTGTATTTGTAGAAGAGCAATATAGCAAGCATCAATGCTTTCCTCCAAAAGAACGCATTTTTGCAGCATTAAACAATTGTAGCTTTAATGATATAAAAGTGGTCATTATAGGGCAAGATCCTTATCACAAACCGCATTTGGCGAATGGCTTATGTTTTTCGGTAAATTCTGGAATGACTATTCCCGCTTCATTACAAAATATATACAAAGAAATTCAAGAGGATTTAAATACTACCACTCCAAGTCACGGAAATCTAATGCATTGGGCTAAACAAGGTGTCCTTTTATTAAATGCTACTCTAAGTGTACAAGTACATAAAGCTGGATCACATCAAAAAAAAGGATGGGAACAGTTTACCGATGCTATAATAGATTGTATATCTACACAACAAGAAGGAATCGTTTTTATGCTTTGGGGTGGTTATGCAAAAAAGAAAGGAGCTAAAGTAGACAATAATAAACACCTAGTTTTAGAAAGTGGACACCCATCACCATTAAGTGCAAATAGAGGATTATGGTTCGGAAATAAACATTTTAGCCAATGTAATGAATACTTAATGGCTACTAAAAATCAAGAAATCAGATGGACACTATAATTTACATTATATAAACATTAAAATAGGCTCTATAAATTTAAATAATTATAAGGTTTAAAACTATTCTTTAAAAATTTTCTAAAAATTAGTTTAAAATTTTGAAAACATAGTAGCTACTAATAAATAAAGTTTACTTTTGCCTCAAACAATTATTATTATTTTAAATGAAAAAAGGTACTATTAAATTTTTTAACGAGTCTAAAGGTTTTGGATTTGTTATAGACAATGACACAAATCAAGATTATTTCGTTCACATTTCTGGACTAATTGATGAGGTTAGAGAAGGAGACGAAGTTGAATTCGAATTAAAAGAAGGTAAAAAAGGTTTAAACGCTATAAACGTTAAAGTACTTTAATCCCTAGGAGGTTGAATTCCTAAAGGATTTCTAATAATCAATTGTTTTTATGATTTTTTTCATTAATTATTGATCATTGCTATCCTCTTACAATCTAAAAAAGACCATTAATAATAGTTATTAATGGTCTTTTTTCTTTTATACATTTATAGTATTACAAAACTTTCAGCTTTTTAAAGCGGTAACTTGAATTTCAATTTTCATTCTGCTATCTGCTAATTCTGCAGAAAACATGGTAGCGGCAGGTTTTATTGTGCCAAAATATTCTTTTAAAACTGGCCAACATAATTTAAACTCAGTAGCATCTGGTAAAATATAAGTCACCCTAACTACATCTTTAAGCGTTGCATCTGCTTCTTGTAAAACTGAAATTATATTCTTAAAGCATTGATCAGTTTGCGCTACTACATCATCTATTATAGTCATAGTATCATAATCAAAACCTGTAGTACCCGATACAAATATCCAATCTCCTTGGACTACAGCTCTTGAATAGCCTATTTCTTCTTCAAAAGAGGAACCCGATGTTATTAGTTTTCTTTTCAAATTGTTTAGCTTATTTTATTTATACTCACCTCTACAAATTTTGATGCCGGACATTGACTTTCATTGGCTTTATTTTCTAAAGCAATTAATACGTTCCCTTCTGGAAAATAAACTGCTACACACCCTTTTGTTATAGGATATGGTACTACTTTAAAACCATTTAAATAACGTTCTTTACCATCAAAATAACTGGTAATATTCACTTGTTCTTGATTTCCAAAACCATTGTTTTTTATATCCTCCTTGTTCATTAATATCACTTCTCGATCTCCAGAAATTCCTCGGTAACGATCATCGAAACCATAAACCGTGGTATTAAATTGATCATGACTACGCATAGTCATTAAAATAAAGCGTCCTTTTTTCACTTGCTTATTAGCAGGCATTGTTACCGAAAACTTAGCTTTCTCTGTATTGTTCACAAAGCGACCATCACGTGCAGGATTGGGCAAAAAGAATCCGCCAGCTCGTTTTACTTTTTCATTAAAATTCTTAAAACCTGGTATTACTTCTTCAATTTTACTTCGTATTAAATTATAATCAATAGAAAAATTACTCCAGGGCACACTCGATTTATCTTTTAATGTAGCTGCAGCCAAACCACAAACTATGGCAACTTCACTTTTTAAATTAGGCGCTACAGGACTTAAATCTCCCATAGACATACGCACACGACCCGCAGTATCTTCGGTAGTAATAAATTGTTTTCCGTTACTTGTCTCATCAATTTCTGTTCTTCCCAAACATGGTAAAATTAGGGCAGACTTTCCATGAATTATGTGACTCCTATTTAATTTTGTAGCAATATGCATTGTAAAATCAGCATCATTCATTGCTTTTTCTACTACTTCAGTATCTGGGGCTGCGTGTACAAAATTACCTCCTAAACCAATAAATACTTTTGATTTTTTTGAAATTAGGTGTTCAATAGCTTCAACTGCGGTTACCCCATGATTTCTGGGTGATTTAAA
This sequence comes from uncultured Aquimarina sp., assembly GCA_947489195.1. GTDB lineage: Bacteria > Bacteroidota > Bacteroidia > Flavobacteriales > Flavobacteriaceae > Aquimarina. Next base: position 20,556 of record CANLCT010000016.1, read on the forward strand.
ATTAAAAGCTTTATCTAAATTAGTTAAAAAAGATTCGGGTGCTTTTTCCCATATTCCCATAGTACGATCACCTTGAACATTACTATGCCCACGTACAGGTAATGTACCTGCTCCAGGTTTAGCTATAGATCCTTTTAATAACAATAAATTTACAAATTCGCGAATAGTGTCTTCTCCATTCGTATGCTGAGTAATCCCCATAGCCCATGCAATAATGATTTTTTTAGCATTGATAACATACTCCGCAGCTTTTTCAATTTCGGCTATCGAAATACCACTTTGTATTACTAAATCTTCAAAATTTTCTTGATCTAACTGATCTATAAATTCATGATAACCTACAGCATGCTTTTCAATAAAAGTAGTATCGAATACAGAAGCATTCAACTTATGTGCTTTATGCAACAATACTAAAATAGCTTTTACTAAAGCTAGATCTCCATTTATTTTCACTTGGAGGTATAAATCTTGTAAAGGAGTTCCATCGCCTATCCATTCCCAAGGTTTTTGAGGGTGTTTGAATCCCATAAAACCTGTTTCGGGCATTGGGTTTACAGCTATAATTTTCCCACCATTTTGTTTTAACTTCTGCAGTTCTGTTAACATTCTAGGAGCATTTGTTCCCGGATTTTGCCCAAAAATCAATAATAAATCTGTTCGTGCTATATCATCGAGTTTAACAGATGCTTTTCCTATTCCTGTAGTTTCCGAAAGTGCCACACCAGTGGCTTCATGACACATATTAGAACAATCGGGTAAATTATTTGTCCCAAATTGACGTACAAATAATTGATAACAAAATGCCGCTTCATTGCTTGCCCTACCCGATGTATAAAAAATGGCTTCATTAGGGTTATTTAACTTATTTAATTGCACTGCTGCAAGTTCAAAAGCTTTTCCCCAACTTACAGGCTCATAGTTTGTAGCTCCTTCAGCCAAATACATTGGTGTACTTAAACGTCCTTGTTTTTCTAACCAGTAATTTGATTTTGTTAATAATTCACTAATAGTGAATTTAGAAAAAAATTCAGCTCCAATAGTTTCTTTCGATGATTCCCATGCTACAGCTTTAGCTCCATTTTCGCAATATTCTGCAATTGCAGAACGTTCACTAGGATCTGGATCTGGCCATGCACAACTAGGACAATCATAACCTTTTACTTGGTTTAATTTAAACATGGTTTTAACCCCCCTACCTACATAGGTTTCTTCCCAAATACGAAAGCCTACCGATGCTATAGCTGGAAAACCTACAGCTACTTTTTTAGGAGATTGAACTTTTAACTCATCCGATTTTTTAAAGGACATAATTTTATTTTAACCCACTTTGTGGAATTTACTTTTAAATAAGCTAACTTCAATTAATAACCAGAAATATATTCAAGATACACTTTTGAAAAAAATTATTAATTCTTACAGTAATTTTTGCTTTTATTTACACCTCATTCATTATTCAAATGAATAATATAACTTGTAATTAACCGCCAAATCTACATTTTTATAAAGTTAAACTAGTTATAGTATATAACCTATTAGTAACATAATTTTCGCAAATTATTAGTCGTTTATATTCGCTTTTTTACCTTTCGTCGAACAAAAAAATCTTTATAACGATTTTAATAAGTTGAATATCAAGTAATTGAGTTTATTTTGTAACTTCAAATAAACTAAAACATTTTACTATGCCATTAGAAACATGGGAATTTACCGATTTTAAAGCATACCTATTTATTTATTGCACATTTGCAGATCATTTGCAAGTAGAAAAGGAGCGCAAATTGGCTATAAAAAAAGTGGGGATCTTAAAATTTAAAAAATTACACGAAGAAATTGAAAAAGATACTGATGATATAAGTATTAATAAAATTAGACGTTATGTTAAAAAGCATAACATAAACAAAGAAGCTGCTAAAAAATTACTTTTAGATGTTAAGGATATGTTTTTAAGTGACGGAGAATTTCATAAATTAGAAAGACGTTTATACAACTCATTGGAACGTATTTTTGGAAATGAGCTTTCAAAAACCTGATTTTACAAAAATTTAGTTATTTTTAGATTGTTAAAATAACAATAACTATGATTTTTAATATTATTTGTATTGCCAGTGGTATCTTACTTGCTATGGCTACATTAGACAAATGGGATGGAGATAAAGACTATTTTAAAAAAGTCGGAAATTTTTTAATCCCTTACAACACAGCTATTGGTGGAGTATTATTAGCACTAGGAATAATACATATTATTCAACCTGGCTGTTTTATATATGATATAGTAGCTATTGGTGGTGGGTTACTTTTACTTATGGATATTGTTGGTAAAGCACCTGCAATTGGGACTTTATTAGTTAAAGCCTCTAAAGCTTTACTCCCCTTTAAAGTAGCTATTGGCTTAACTTTATTGGTTATTGGTATTACTAATTTACTTGGTTTACATTTACTCTGCTAAAATTTCGGTTAAAGCATCGATAAGAATATCAATATCATTAGTAGTTGTATAAATTGAAAATGAAAACCTTAATGAAGTCTGTTTTAGTTTATCTTTAGTTAAAAATTCTGCCAGAACATGAGATGGTTTGTTACTTCCACTTTGACAAGCACTTCCTCTAGAACAGCAGATTCCTAGCATATCTAATTTAAATAATGTAGTTGACGCCTTATTATTTGAAATAGGTAAACATACATTTAACAGATTATAGTTTCTATTTAATTCATTTGACTTAGCATTAAAGCTAATATTAGGTAATTTATTTTTTAATTGCCGAGTGGCATATTGCTTTATTTTTAAAATAGCATCAGATTCACCTTCTAAATTTTTAAATGCAAGCTCTAAAGCTAAAGCCATACCTTCTATTTGATGAATCGATTCTGTACCTGCTCGTAAGCCTCGCTCCTGTTCTCCACCAAAGTGTAAAGCTTTTATACCTAACTGTTTTTGAACAATGGCAAACCCAACACCTTTTGGTCCATAAAACTTGTGAGCACTTGCCGTTGCAAAATTTATATAGGCATTAGAAAAATTCACATTATAATGTCCGATAGACTGTACGGCATCTGTATGAAATAAAGCATTATAATTTTTAACTAATTTACCAACTCCCTCCAAATCTAAAATACTGCCAATTTCATTATTAATATGCATCAATGAAATTAGTGTTTTATGTATTTTTTCATTTTTAGCTAAAATTAACTCTAAATTATCAATATCAATATCTCCATCAGGCAATAATGAAACATATGAAACTTTAATAGAATGAATAGCTTCTAAAGCTTCAATTGTTTTTAAAACTGCATGATGTTCTATTTTAGAAGTAATAACATGAGTAATTTCTAAATCGCGAACAGCACTATTTAAAATAAGGTTATTTGCTTCAGTTCCTCCGCTTGTAAAAATAATTTCAGAGGCATCAACATGTAGCAATTTGGCAATTTTTTTTCGCGCACCTTCTAAAATAGCTTTTGAAGTTCTTCCGGCGGCATAAGTAGCCGATGGATTTGCAAAAAATTGCTGCATACTTTTATGAACTTTATCAATAACTTCTGGTCGCATCTGAGTGGTTGCAGCATTATCTAAATACACTGTTTTCATAAATTAAAACTACTATATATTGATTGTTTTTAATACAATTTTTGTAAGCCTTATTATGCAAATTTCAACATTGTAGAATAATTGAACTAATAATCTTTCGATGAAATTCACCTGATGCTGTTCTTAATTTACAACAAAGCACTGAAAACAAAGAGATCTTGCTTACTTAAATGTAAGAAAAATAACACAAAATAATTAACAAAACATAGCAATAACAATGTATCATTGTGTGTTTTACAAAAAGAAATAACACAAATTTAATTTAAATGAAAAATCAAATCTTATTAGGTCTTTTAATAGTTGCTGGAGCTACCTCATGTGTTTCTAAAAAGAAATTCGTAGCAATGGAAGATAACTATTTAAGAACTCAGAACAGCTTAACTAAGACTACTTTTGAAAAAGAACAACTTGAGAGTAAGTTTGCTCAAATTGAAGCTAAAGTTAGTGCCTACAATGATAAAATCGCTTCATTGACTGATGCCAATACTACCTTAAGCAATGAAAATGCTAACAAATTAAGTATTCTTCCAACTGGAGATATGGTTGTGTCAAAAGCTGATATCTCAAATATGAACAATACATTGGCTAAAATGGATCCTAGTGAAGTGGCAGAAGCTAAAACTTTAAAAGATTCAATGAGTTTAGCTGTAAGTCATAACTTATCTAATTCTGTTGAAGGTTTAGATACTAATGATGATGTAGATATTAAAGTTGATGAAACTGTAGTAATGATTACTGTTTCTGATAAACTTTTATTTAACTCTGGTAGTTATAGAGTAAATAGTAAAGCTTATCCTTTATTGGAAAAACTAGCAAATGTTATTAAATCAGAACCTAGTATGGATGTTATGATTGAAGGTCATACAGATTCTAGAACTATCAGAACAGATGTTTTAGAAGACAACTGGGATTTAAGTGTAAAACGTGCTACTTCAATTATTCGTTTATTACAAAATAAATACGATGTTGCACCAGAACAATTAATTGCATCTGGTCGTAGTAGCTACATGCCTTTAACTGATAACACGACTAAAGAAAATAGAGCTAAAAACAGAAGAACTAGAATCGTAATTCTTCCTAATTTAGGTAAATTCTTTTCTATGATGGCATCAAATTAATGTGTCATTAATTTATTTGTTAAAAAAAGCCCGCTAAGCGGGCTTTTTTATTTCTATAAAATACTTCAAAAGCACTAAATTTGTTTTTTATTCAAACTATGAAAAATACACAACTCACTCAAAAACATATTTCGCTTGGTGCAAAAATGGTCCCATTTGCAGGGTATAACATGCCTGTTTCTTATAAAGGTGTTAATCATGAACATAAAGTAGTTCGAAATCATGTAGGTGTATTTGATGTTTCTCATATGGGAGAATTTTTAGTTTCTGGCCCTAAAGCCTTGTCTTTACTACAAAAGGTAACAAGTAATGATGTTGAAAAGCTAAACATTGGACAGGCCCAATATAGTTGCATGCCTAATGAAACAGGAGGTATTATTGATGATTTACTAGTATATCGAATTAAAGAAGACACCTATTTATTAGTTGTAAACGCTTCTAATATTGAAAAAGATTTTAATTGGATAAGTAATCATAATACCGAAAATGTACCATTAAAAAATATCTCTGAAGATTATTCTTTACTTGCTATACAAGGACCTAAAGCGGTTAAAGCTATGCAGTCATTAACTAAAGTAGACTTAACAGCTATAACTTATTATCATTTCAAAATTGGAGATTTTGCAGGTATAGACCATGTTATTATTTCGGCAACGGGGTATACAGGTAGCGGTGGTTTTGAAATTTATTGTAAAAACACGGAAGTAGAACAAATATGGGAGGCCATTTTGAAAGCAGGAGCCCATTTTAATATTGAACCAATTGGTCTAGCAGCTCGTGATACATTAAGACTCGAAATGGGCTATTGTCTTTACGGAAATGACATAAACGATGAAACATCTCCCATTGAAGCTGGTCTAAGTTGGATAACAAAATTTAATAAAAGCTTTATAAACGATACTTATCTTAAAAATCAAAAAGATAATGGGGTGTCAAAAAAATTAATTGGATTTGAACTTACAGATCGAGGTATCCCCAGACATGGCTATGATATAGTTACTCACACTAGCGAAATTATTGGAAAAGTATCTTCAGGAACGATGTCGCCTAGTTTAGAAAAAGCCATTGGCATGGGATATGTTTCGACTGATTTTAGTAAAGTAGGTACACAAATTTTTATTCAAATCAGAAAAAAACGTATTCCTGCAAAAATTGTTAAAATGCCCTTTTATAATATTTAAATTCCCCAGTACTTGATACGTATTTAATAGTATAAACAAAAACATACTTTTAATTAATTCGTTTTCAATTGTCTAAATAATAATTGTATTTTTAAGCATAGCAAAAGTTAAAAAATTCCATGGAATCTTCAATAACCCCTTTTTCGAGTCAAGAACTCATCCCCCAAGAAGAAAAATTAGAAATTGAAAGTCGTAAAGGTGATTTATTTATTGGAATTCCTAAAGAAAGCCAAGTATTAGAAAATCGAGTTTGCCTTACTCCCGATGCGGTAAATGCATTAGTATCTAACGGTCATAAAATTTTAATGGAAGCCGGAGCCGGAAAACTCGCTAGTTTTGAAGATAATGAATATAGTGAAGCAGGAGCCATTATTACGCAAGATACCGCCAAAGTTTTTAGTTGTCCAATTATCTTAAAAGTAGAGCCACCTTCACTAAAAGAATTAGCATTAATTAAGCCACAAACAGTTTTATTTTCTGCATTGCAACTAAAAACATTAGATCGCGAATATTTTCAAACCATCGAAAAAAAGAAAATTACTGCATTAGCCTTTGAATTTATCAAAGATGAAGATGGGTCCTACCCTGCTATACGTTCACTAAGTGAAATTGCTGGTACGGCTTCCATATTAATTGCTTCTGAAATAATGAGCAATGTTAATGATGGTAGTGGTTTAATGATGGGTAATATAACAGGAGTACCTCCAATAGAGGTTGTTATTTTAGGCGCTGGTACCGTAGGTGAATTTGCAGCAAGAGCTGCTTTTGGTTTAGGTGCCAATATAAAAGTATTTGATAGTTCTATAAATAAATTACGAACTATACAAAATAATATTGGACGCCCTATGCACACCTCCACTATTCAACATAAACATCTTTTAAAAGCTTTAAAACGTTGTGATGTTGTTATAGGTGCTGTTCGAGGTAAAGACCGATCTCCTATTTTAGTTACTGAATCAATGACAAATAATATGAAAAAAGGAGCTGTTGTAATTGATGTAAGTATTGATATGGGAGGCTGTTTCGAAACATCAGAAATTACTTCGCATGAAAAACCTACATATACACACAATGGTGTAATACATTATTGTGTTCCTAATATACCTTCGCGCTATGCAAAAACATCTTCTGTTTCCATAAGTAATATTTTTAGTCCATATTTGCTGGATATTGGAGAAGTTGGAGGATTAGAACATGCTATTCGCAATGATAAAGGCCTAAAAAATGGCATATACTCATATCATGGTGTGCTTACCAACAAAGCTGTAGCTGAATGGTTTGACCTAAGCTATCGAGATATTAATTTATTGGTTTTTTAGATAATTATTTATGACATTCGGACAACGTTTAGGCTATTTTAGCGGTGGTTTAGTTATTGGTATATTTTTTTTAATATTTTTTTTAGCAGGTAAAAAGACATCTTGTGATTATAGTCCTACAGCCAGAGTTTTAAAAAATATTCGTATCAAAGAACGACTATTTAGTGCTGAAAGTTTAAGGCAACTAAAAAGTGCTCAATTAGATACGGCATCGATTTCTACAATTCTTAACTCAGGAAGTGTTAATTTTTCAAAAAGCAACACTAAACTTGATTCGTGTAAAATATATAGTGTAAACGGAATCATAAAAAACAAATCCATTGAGCTCATAGTCCAAAATTGTAAAAAACAAGCTAAAATTACACACATCAACACCGCAGAATTACCTAATTCTAATTAAATTTGCCACTTCAAAATAGTACTATGCAAGCCATAAAATCAAAAGATTCCATTGTTTATTTTAATACAGAAGCTTATAAACAACTAAACGATTACCTTACTAAATCAAACCATAGTAGCGTATTTATTTTAGTAGATAGTAATACACATGAAAACTGTTTAGCCCGATTTATGGGTAACTTAGAAGTAGACCTACCCATTGAAGTTATTGAAATTGAAGCTGGAGAAATTAACAAAAATATCGAAACCTGTAGTGGCGTTTGGAATGTACTTTCTGAACTTGGTGCAGATCGAAAAAGCTTGTTAATTAACCTAGGTGGTGGTGTTATAACTGACCTTGGTGGCTTTGTGGCCTGTACCTTTAAAAGAGGGATCTCTTATATCAATATCCCTACAACATTATTAGCCATGGTAGATGCTTCTGTTGGTGGAAAAACAGGTGTAGATTTAGGGAATTTAAAAAATATGGTAGGTGTTATTAGTGAATCGGAAATGGTTTTAGTAGACACCACTTATCTTAAAACTTTATCTGGGACTGAATTAAGAAGCGGTTTTGCTGAAATGCTAAAGCATGGCTTAATTAAAGATGCTAATTACTGGGAACGTTTATCTAAAATTGAAGAGTTAACCACTACAGATTTAGATACTTTAATTCATGAATCGGTTGTAATTAAAAATGATATTGTTTTGGTTGACCCTACCGAACAAAATATTCGAAAATACCTAAATTTTGGACATACACTTGGACATGCTATTGAATCTTATTTTTTAACACACCCAAACAAAACAACACTATTACATGGCGAAGCTATTGCTATTGGAATGATTACAGAAGCTTTTCTTGCTAAAGAATTATTAGATTTTACCGAAGCACAGCTTACAGAAATTAGCAATGTATTTTTAAGCATATACCCTAAGGTAGTTATTGAAAAATCTGATTATCAAGCAATAATTGATTTATTGATTTTTGATAAGAAAAACGTAGGTGGAAAAGTTTTATTTGTACTTTTAACACAAATTGGTGAAGCTAAATTTAATTGTGAAGTCCCTGAAAAATTACTAACCGCTTCATTAGATTATTATAATCAATTGTAATGAAAAAAAAAATAAAAATAATATCAATTTCAGCTGCTACAATTTTTATAATTATAGCAGCTGTTTTTTTTGGTTTATATCTTAAATACAATAGTCCAATTCCCAAAGGAACAGCAGGAATTGAAGCTGATAACTTAGCAAAAAAAATTACAACGGCTTTAAACTACCATGCTTTTAATGATACAAAATTTATTAGTTGGAAATCAAACGGAACGCATTATATATGGAACAAACTAAATCGAACAGTTGATATCCGTTGGAAAAATAATCGATTAATCTATAATCAAGATGCTCCCAATAAAAGTATCATAAAAACCCCTGAAAATTTATCAGAAAAGGAAAAAAATATTCTAATTAATAGAGCCGAAAACAAATTCAATAATGACTCCTTTTGGTTAGTTGCCCCTTTTAAATTATTTGATAAAAATGTAGAACGCTTTTATGTGGCCCCTACTACTAACGAAAATGCTTCGTTAGTAATCACCTATAAAAGTGGTGGCTCTACTCCTGGTGATACATATCAATGGTTTGTGGATGAAAATTTTGTACCTACAAAATTTAAAATGTGGGTTTCTATAATACCTATAAAAGGATTACCTGCAAGTTGGGAAAACTGGAAAACTACAGTTACAGGAGTAAAACTATCGCATACAAAAAAAATAATAGATCTAATTCCCTTTCGAATTACTGAAATCAAAACCTGGAATGCTGTTCAATAAAATTAAAATTTTACAAGTGCTAAGTTTATTTTTAATACTAGGTATTACAAATTTTTATGCACAAATCTCAGAAGTAACCACTCAAAAAATAAATGGAGCTAATCTAGTTTCACCTCCATCATTAGTTGCTCAAAGTACCGTAGCAAGTGTTAAACAAATTAATGCTAATTGGGTTGCTTTAATTCCGTATGCATTTACCAAAGGGCACAAACCCGAAGTGTATTTTAACACTAATTTTCAATGGTGGGGCGAAAAAATTGAAGGAACACAACAACTTATTCAATATGCTAAAAATGAAGGCTTAAAAGTAATGTTAAAACCTCATATATGGGTAAAAGGAGATGGTTGGGCTGGCGATTACACTTTAAAATCAAAAGCTGAATGGGAATTATTTGAACAACAATATACTAATTACGTTTTAGCCTATGCTAAAATAGCACAACAATACAATGTTGAATTATTTTGTATTGCTACCGAATTTAGACAAGTAGTCAAAGAACGCCCTCTATTTTGGTGTGCTTTAATCCAAAAAATAAAAAAAATTTATAAGGGTAAACTTACCTATGCCGCAAATTGGGATAACTATCAAAATGTTACTTTTTGGAATGAATTAGATTATATAGGAATTGATATATACTTCCCTCTTTCTAAAAAGAAAACCCCTACTGTTGATGAATTAAATAAATTGTGGATACCTATAAGTAATGATTTAAACACACTAGCTTCTGTTTATAAAAAACCTATTTTATTTACCGAATATGGTTATAAAAGTGTTGATTATGCAACTGCTGGGCATTGGAACACTAGTGATTCTGAAGTTTATAATGCTTTGGCTCAAAAAAATGCTTATCAAGCTTTATATGAAAGTTTTTGGAATAAAAAATGGATAGCAGGTGGTTTTTTATGGAAATGGCACCTAACACCTACTCAATCTAATGATACGCGTTTTACACCACAGTTAAAACCAGTAAGAAACATTATAAAAAAGCATTATTAATGGTATGAATAAAAAAAATACCAATTCCGAATATAAATTTTCAATAAAATAATTCTATTAACTTATCCCCCAAATAAATAATAGCTGTAAAGCACTTTTAGTATTTCTTCTAAATCCCTTCTAAAAATTACTCAAATTATTTTATTTAATCCTATTTTCATCGAAACCGGTATTTAACTTCTTTAAATATTATTAAAAAATCACAAAAAACAACATAACAACTAATCAATATTTCATTTTGTAATTATTCTAATAAATTAAATCAAGAATTGTATAATTCTGTTGGTTAATTTTATTACTTCAAATATCAAGCTTCTCTTAAGTAAAATCACCTTCAAATGAGTGAACGTTATGTTTTTTTTAGTGAATAGGTTTTATGAGTAAATAAAAATTTTGACACCTAGTACATTCTTAGAGATAAGCCTAAAAATACAGAGCTATTGAATGTTTTTTATTAAATTTATAAAAATTGAAGAGCAACCAATGATTAACACACTAACCAAAAACAATAATCATCATGATTAACATTCAAATTGACACTAATAACCTAATAGCCGTTATGCAAAACTGTAATTTAGGCTGTGGTTCATTCGACAAACCTATCAAAGCAGATAGCTTTGCATCAACACCTTGTATCACAAAAATTCCAGAAAATGAAAAAACGATAAAATTTTCTTTAACCAATAATGGTTCTGGACCAACACCAAAATTGGCTTGTATCCTTTTAGATAATGTAGGTAAAAACGATGTCACATTACCTGATACGGCATTTAACAAAATTTACGACGAAGTTTTTAACTGTTCTGCTTCCAACATTGAAGTAAGCAATAGACAATTATGTATTACTGCTATTAATGATACAAATTGCGCTATTCATATCAACACAGAAACACAAGGAGAATTAGTAAATTCCTTTTTTTCCTTCACCGTTATGTTTAACTTAGCCATAAATGGAATAACTTACTGTTTTAGTGTTGATCCTTATTTAGATGTCCCATCCAAAAGACCTAGCATATAATTGTTTGAAAAAAAAAATTAAATATACTTTTTTATTACTATTCAGCTTTTTTCTTTTATCTGCTCAAAAGAAAAAAGCTGATAGTTTACTTACCATCTTAAAATCAAAAAACTTATCTAAAAAAGAACAAGCTTCTATTTTGCGTGATATTGCCGTATATCATCCAAATTTTCAAATAGCACTAAATTCTGCCAAAAAATCATTAAAAATTGCAGAAGAAATAAATTCACCTATTTTACAAGCTGAATCATTAATAGAAATTGGTTTCCTGGAGAGGAAATTAGGGTTTAATAATTTATCTACAAGTGCCTCTTTAAAAGCTTTAAAAATATATAAAAAACTACATTTAAAAGATGAACAAGTACCCTGTTACAGTCTATTAGCAAGTAATTACGCTTATGATAAAGATTACCTGAATGCTATAAAATATTTCAAAAAAGCACTAAAGTACAATGATATTAAAAACGAAATTAATAACGTTATTTTAACACTTAACCTAGGAGAGGCCTATAGGGAACTTGGTCAATTAGATAGTGCTAAAATATATCTTAATGAAAGCTTAACAAAAGGCACAATTATAAACAATCAACTTTTAAAAGGTTATTCATTAGGGAATTTAGGAATGGTCTATAATTCTGAAAACAAATTAGTTGAATCAAAAAATAATTTAAATGATGCTATTGCTATTTTATCAAAATTAAGCGATCCCTATTCCACATCTACTTACATTGCTGCTTTAGGCCAAGCATACCAAAAAGAAAACAAAAAAGATATAGCTGAAGAAAAATTAATAGAAGCTTATCAAATGGCTAAAAAGAATAGTTTAAAAAATGAAATTAGAAATTTTAGCAAAATGCTGGCTGAACTTTATGAAGAAACAGCACAGTATCCTAAAGCATTAAAATATCAAAAAATATTTCAAATTTATCAAGACAGTTTAGTAAACAAGGACAACATAAAAAAACTTGAGCAAATTAAAGCAGGCTATGAAATTGATAAACGAGAAACAGAAATTAGTTTATTAAATTCCATTAATAAAAGTCAGAAAAAATGGATGCTTTCTCTAATTTTTGGACTTTCTTTACTCATCCTACTCTCCTATTTACTCTACAGAGGTAATCTAAAAACAAAACGATCCAATAAATTATTGGCTCAACAAAAAGAAGTCATTAGCAAAAGAGAACAAGAAAAAGCATTATTGCTCCGAGAGCTTAATCATCGGGTAAAAAACAATTTACAAATGATATCGAGCTTGCTTAATTTGCAAAGCAACAAATTGTCGGGCCACCCGGCACAAGAAGCTATTATTACCGGTAGGCAGCGTGTTGAGGCCTTATCATTGGTACATCGAAAATTATATCAAGAAGGTGTGGATACACGTATTCATGTAAAAGAATATATTTCGGAATTAATCTTAGGCCTCTTTCATGGGTTTGACGCTAATTTTGAACCCGAATTTGACATCGCCGATGTAAATGTAAATATTGATGCTGCTATACCTTTAGCTTTAATTGTAAATGAAATTGTTATAAATGCTTTAAAATATGCTTACGCAGAAATTACAGACCCTGCATTAAAAGTTCTTATTCAGCCCGCTGGAGATAAACATCTTTCTATCGAAATTAGCGATAATGGAGTTGGTTTTAAAGATACTGATGCCTCCCAAAAAACAAATTCTTTGGGATTAAAAATTATTAATTCGTTGGTTCAACAGTTAGATGGTAGTATCCAAAAAACGATAAATAATGGTACGCATTGGAAAATGGAAGTTAAGGTAGGCTAGTATTACGCTACACCTCAGAATAAACATATTTACACCAATTCAATATTATTTATTAATAGTTCTCATTCCTCTTTTTATAATATATGTTGTTGCTTTTGTTGGTGCATTTTTTTCCCAATTTTCGCATAAATTTTTTACCCACTCTGGTTTAGACTTACTTGCATCATTCAACCAATTCCCTACGGCATCTTTAACATATTTAGATTCATCTGATTTTAATTGATCTAATATGTGCATTGCTTTTTCTGGTTTTTCTTGAAAAACAGTTATTTTTTTTGTCCATACACCAATTGGTCTCAAAACCTCTATAGCATATCTTCGTATATTCGCATCAGAATTAACAGTCCATTTTTTTAATATATTAATGGCTTTATCTAAATCTTCAATGATGCTTTCTTTGGTCGCAAAAATAACTACTTCGCGTACTCCAAAATGAGTATCAGCAGCATACATTTGCATTTCACCAAGTAATTCTTCAATTGTATTACAATGCATACTTTGCGCCCAGCATGACCAACAACGAACTAAATCAGATGTATGTGTTTTTAACTTATCATAAACCGATCGATTTTCAGTTAAAATAGCTAAGACCTCCCCTATTACTTTGGTATTACTATTTGCTGTCGGTTTTTTTTGAGCATTTATTGCTGTTTCAAAATTAATATACCAATCTTCTTTTTTTATATCAATTAAAACTAATTTCAATAATTTTAATTGATCAACAGCTAACCATTCCATTAAATTTTTAGTCTCAATCTGTCCCCTATTTAAATAAACAAGTACTTCGGGATTTAAATCCTTTAAACTTCTAGGTCCTTTCCTATCTAATACTTCTTTTGGAATCATTTTTTTAAGCAATAAATTTAATGTAACCCTATTTTAATAAACATTTTTTTACTCATAAGATTAATATACAAAAAAGCCTCTGAAGAAACATTCTCCAAAGGCCTAAATATAAAGACTAAACTATATTGATATTATTTAACCATAACTCCTTCTTTTTGAAATACTGCTGTAGCTTCTTTCCAAGTTGATCCCGGAGGTCTTAATTGTAATTTTAATAAATAACCATTTCCTGGTTTTAATGCCTTTTTTAAATTAACTGTAACATTCTTTATTTTATTTCCCTTTTTAACTGTAGCGCTTCCATTTGCTATCCATGTTCCACCTTTCCATACTTCAACAACAATTTCTCGTGATTTTTTGGCTACATATACCACTTCAAAAGTTAAGGATTTGTTTGAAGGAATTTCCGAAACATCTCCTGAAAAACTTATAGATTCACCTTTCTTTTGAGTCGTTTTTATTTCTTCTACCGCTGTCCATGAAGTCAATGAAATAATCCCTAAAAATACGACTAATCCGTAACTCAATATTTTCTTAAATAAACTCATAAATAAATTGCTTAAAATTATAATACAAACATAAGTAATCATTCAAAAAAAATATCTTATAAAAAAAATATTAATAACATATAATACCAAAAACATAACATAAATGATCAAAAAACACCTTTTAAAGACTTAATAGTCAATAAAAATTAATTTAAAAAACTAAAACGTTGTAGTTTATGTGTTGTTTACGGAATGAAATACTGATCTTTTAAAAAACCATTTCTAATAAAATAATTTGATCCTTTTTTACTTATCAAATAATCATAAAACAGCCAAATTTTTAGTAGTTAATAATAGTCGTCAAAATAGTATATTTGTGCTCTATGTATCGAAAAATTGAAAGCCCAAACAACCCAACAATAAAGCAACTTTTTCAACTACGAGAAAAATCTAGAACTCGTAAAAAAGAAGCTGTTTTCATTATTGAGGGAATTCAAGAGGTTCAACTAGCTCTAGAAGCCAATTATCAACTTATCGATATATATGTATGTACAGATATCATATCTATTCAAAAATTCGAAAATACATTTAAAAAATACTTATTAAACCTTCAAATCACAGAAATTAGTATCGAAGTATACCAAAAACTTGCTTACAGAACTACTACAGAAGGTGTAATTGCTGTTTCTAAAATAAAATCAACATCACTTTCTGAACTGCATTTAAATAAAAATCCATTGATAATTGTTGCCGAAGCTCCTGAAAAACCTGGAAATATCGGTGCCTTATTACGTACTGCTGATGCTGCAAATGTTGATGCAGTGCTCATTGCCAACCCTAAAACAGACCTTTACAATCCAAATATAATACGATCAAGTGTAGGTTGTGTGTTTACAAATACTATTGCAACAGGATCTACCACTGAAATTATTTCATTTCTTAAAGAAAAAAAAATCAATATTTACGGTGCTATACTACAAAGTGCTGTACCATATCATATTCAAGACTACACTAAGCCTACTGCTATTGTAGTTGGAACCGAACACGAAGGCTTAAGTGAAGCATGGAGAATGAACACCACACAAAACATTATTATTCCTATGAATGGCAATGTTGACTCTATGAACGTATCTGTCGCTGCAGGAATTTTAATTTTTGAAGCCAAAAGGCAACGTGGTTTCTAAGTCAATTTGTACATTTACAGCCAAAATTTATTTACTTATTTATGAATCCTACTACAGTATTTTATATTCTTATCGCCATTATCGTTATTAATTTTATTATTGATTTCATATTGGACAGTTTAAATGCTAAACAATATGGAGCAACTTTACCTAATGAGCTTCAAGATGTATATCCAAATGAAGAGTATCAAAAATCAATGGATTATAAGAAAACAAATCATCGTTTTAGTTTATTTACTAATCTTTTTTCTATAGTACTCACGTTAGCTTTTTTCATTTTTGATGGATTCAAATTAGTTAATGATTTTGCACTTTCATTTAGTGATAACCCTATTATAGTTGGACTCATTTTCTTTGGAATTATTATGATTGGTAACGACATTATAAATCTTCCTTTTGCTTATTATAAAAATTTTGTAATCGAAGAAAAGTTTGGTTTTAATAAAATGACAGTTGACACATTTTTTATGGATAAAATAAAAGGTTGGTTAATGATGGCCTTAATGGGAGGTGGAATTTTAGCACTAATCATATGGTTTTATGGAGTAGCTGGACCAAATTTTTGGTTATATGCTTGGGGACTTGTTGCTTTTTTCTCTTTTTTCATGAATATGTTCTACGCAAAATTAATTGTTCCCCTTTTTAATAAACAAACTCCTTTAGAAGAAGGTTCTTTACGTAATAAAATTGAAGCTTATGGTAACAAAGTAGGTTTTAAATTAGATAAAATATTTGTGATAGATGGTTCAAAAAGAAGCACAAAAGCAAATGCTTATTTTTCTGGATTTGGTAGTGAAAAAAGAGTTACTCTTTTTGACACATTAATTAACGATTTAGATGAAGATGAAATTGTGGCTGTTTTTGCACATGAAGTTGGTCATTACAAAAGAAAACACATTATATACAACTTAACATTGTCTATACTACTTACAGGATTTACACTTTGGCTATTATCCTTTTTTGTTGCTAGTCCAGAATTATCAGCAGCACTTGGAGTGAGTACACCTACTTTTCATATTGGATTAATTGCTTTTGGAATTTTGTATACTCCTATTTCCGAAATTACTGGATTATTAATGAACGTTCTTTCTCGAAAATTTGAATATCAAGCCGATGATTATGCCAAGGAAACCTTTGGTTCAGAACCATTAGTTACCAGTTTAAAAAAGCTTTCTAAAAATAGTTTAAGCAATTTAACACCGCATCCTGCATATGAATTTTACCACTATTCTCACCCATCATTAATTAAACGTATTCGAAATTTAAGGGCATAAATACTAATAAAAAAAAACTGTGTGACTAGTTACACATCGGATATTTTTACTAACATAAGACTTGTTTTTGCAAATAGCAAAAAGCAAGTCTTATTTTTAGAATGCTTCAAAAAAGAAAGCTGTTCAACAAATTTTTACGGCTATAAACAAAAAAAGAAGCATTAGTTATATTACTAAAAGATGGTTTATATTTGCTTTACTACTTAAAAACTTACCACATTTTATTTACAAAAAATTATAGCTAAAAATTAATAATCCAAGAAGACATTCTGACTATTTTTTTTAAAATAGCACTTCTTGTTAATTTGTTTTTACAAATAAATTGTATTTTAGAATTATGACGGAAGCATTTATAGAAGAAGAAAACAAGCAAATAGCCAAACAATACAAAGAGTTGTTGCGTATTAGTTATCGTACACTAAGTGAAGACGATAAAAAACTAATCCGTTTAGCCTTTGATACTGCCGTAGATGCACACAAAGAACAACGTCGTAAAAGTGGTGAAGCCTATATTTTTCATCCAATTGCTGTTGCTAAAATTGTAGCAAGTGAAATCGGTTTGGATGCCACTTCGATTGCAGCTGCTCTATTACACGATGTTGTCGAAGATACCGAATACACTTTAAATGACCTAGAACGCCTTTTTGGCGAAACGGTTGCTCGTATAGTAGATGGTTTGACCAAAATTTCTATTTTGGATAAAGATGAAGATAAACCCATATCACTTCAAGCGGAAAATTACCGTAAAATGCTATTAACGCTTAATGATGATGTGCGTGTAATCATAATTAAAATTGCAGATCGCTTGCATAATATGCAAACTATGGAGGCTATGCGAAGCGATAAACAAGTTAAAATTGCATCCGAAACACTATATATTTATGCACCCCTCGCCCATCGTATTGGTCTTTACAATATAAAAACTGAACTTGAAGATTTAGGATTAAAATATACCGAACCTGAAGTTTTTAAAGATATTGAGCAAAAAATGACTGATACTAAAGAAGAGCGTGATGCCTATATTTTACGTTTTACAGATCAGATCAAACAAGCGCTTGATAAAGAAAATTTAGACTATGAAATCAAAGGAAGGCCTAAATCAATTTATTCAATAAGAAAAAAAATGGTAAAACAAAATGTAAGCTTCGAAGAGGTTTATGACAAGTTTGCCATTCGAATTATATATAAAGTTGACCTTGAAAATGAAAAATTTATAGCCTGGAAAATTTTTAGTATTGTTACCGATTATTTTAGAGCCAACCCAACACGTATGCGCGATTGGATTTCGAATCCAAAATCCAATGGATATGAAGCCTTACATACAACAGTAGTTGGACCCGATAATAAATGGGTTGAAATTCAAATTAGAAGTAATCGCATGCATGAAATTGCCGAAAAAGGTTATGCTGCCCATTATAAATATAAAAATAGTGCTGAAAAAGGGGATAATGTATTAGATGTTTGGTTAGACAAATTACAAGAAGCACTTGAAAATGAAGAAACCAACGCTGTAGACTTTGTTGAAGAATTTAAACTCAACTTGTACGCTAAAGAAATATTTATTTTCACTCCAAATGGAGATATAAAATCATTACCTAAAGGAGCTACAGCACTTGATTTCAGTTTTAGTATTCATACCGAAATTGGTATGCGAACACGAGGGGCTCGAGTAAATGGAAAATTAGTTCCGCTAAGTCACAAACTAGTAAGTGGAGATCAAGTCGAAATTATAACTTCAAAACAATCAAAGCCAACACAACAATGGCTTAATTATGTAACTACAGGTAGAGCGCGAGCAAAAATAAAATCTTCATTAAATGAAGAAATGAAAATTGTATCGGCAGAAGGAAAAGATATATTACGACGTAAATTACGTTCACAAAGGATTCCTTTTAATGAAAAAATAATTAATCAACTAGTCAATTTTTGTAATTTAAAGACCAGTCAGGATTTATTTTACAGAGTAGGAATAGGCTCTATTGATAATAAAATTATAAAAAACTTTGCTGCCACAAAAAGTAATACGTTAATCAATTTTTTTAAAAATAAAATAAGAAAAAACAGTATTAGTGACGAAGTTAACAATGATGAAATTACTAATAATTATGACCTGCTAGTTTTTGGTAAAGATGAAGATAAACTAAATTATAAACTTTCAAATTGCTGTAATCCAATTCCTGGCGATCCTGTTTTTGGTTTTTTAACCATTAATGAAGGTATTAAAGTACATAAACACAATTGCCCAAATGCATTGCAATTACAAAGTAATTATGCCTATCGTATTATGTCTGCTAAATGGATCGACTCTAGCCAACAAGAATTTAAAGCTGAGTTGCGATTAACAGGTATTGACAACATGGGCTTAGTCAATGAAATTACTAAAATCATCTCAAACAACTTACATGTTGCCATTTATAAAATTTCTTTTAGTAGTGATGATGGTGTTTTTGAAGGAAATATTACTGTAGGTGTAAAAAACAAAAATATCTTAAAAACGATTATTCAACGACTTAATAAAATTAAAGGAATTGATAAGGTCATTAGAGATTAAAGTATAATTAAAAAAATCAATTAACACTTTGTTAATAACCCGCAAAACTTAGCATTTTAAAATCCTCTAAGATTTAAAAAATAGCTTAACTTTGCTTTTTTATTTTTTGAATGAGTGCAAAAAAAGAGAGTCTAAATAATCAAGAAACCGTAAAGCAAGTATTCACTTCTTTTCTGGAGGAACACAAACACCGTAAAACTCCTGAAAGGTTTGCTATACTTCAGGAAATATATGAAAATGAAGAACATTTTGATATAGAATCCCTATATCTTAAAATGAAGAATAAAAATTACCGTGTTAGTAGAGCTACTCTTTACAATACAATCGAATTATTATTAGATTGTAAATTAGTTCGTAAACATCAATTTGGACAAAACTTAGCGCAATATGAAAAATCATATTTTGACCGCCAACATGACCACCTTATTCTTACTGACAGTAGCGAAGTACTTGAGTTTTGCGACCCTCGTATTCAACAAATAAAAAAAACAATCGAAGAAATATTTGACGTAACAATCACGAATCATTCGCTGTATTTTTACGGAACTAAAAATAAAAAATAACGCATAAAATGGCTGTAAATTTACTACTAGGTCTGCAATGGGGAGACGAAGGTAAAGGTAAAATTGTTGATGTTCTTACGAATGATTATGATATAATTGCACGTTTCCAAGGCGGACCAAATGCTGGTCATACACTTGAGTTTGATGGATACAAACATGTATTACATACTATTCCAAGTGGAATTTTTCACAAAACAGCTATTAACCTAGTTGGTAATGGTGTTGTTATTGATCCCGTAATTTTTCAAAGAGAATTAAAGAATTTGGATAAATTTGATATTGATTACAAATCAAAATTATTGATTTCGCGTAAAGCTCATATAATTTTACCAACTCATCGGTTTTTAGATCAAGCTAGTGAATTATCAAAAGGTAAAGCTAAAATTGGATCAACCCTAAAAGGAATTGGCCCAACATATATGGACAAAACTGGTCGTAACGGACTAAGAGTTGGAGATTTAGAATTAGACAACTTTAAAGAACGTTATAGAGCATTAGCTAATAAGCACGAAGCCATGATCGAATTTCATGGTGTTGAATTAGAATATGATTTAAAAACTGAAGAAACTATTTTCTTTGAAGCTATAGAAACTTTAAAAGAACTTACTTTTATTGACAGTGAAGAGTATCTTTTTGAAGCTCAACGCCAAGGAAAAACTATTTTAGCTGAAGGCGCTCAAGGTTCTTTATTAGATGTTGATTTTGGAACCTATCCGTTTGTAACTTCATCAAACACAACAGCTGCTGGTGCTTGTACTGGATTAGGTATTGCTCCAAATAAAATTGGAGATGTATTCGGAATTTTTAAAGCTTACACTACTCGTGTGGGTAGCGGACCATTCCCTACTGAACTTTTTAACGATGAAGGTGCTCGTATGGCAAAAATTGGCCATGAATTTGGCTCAACTACTGGTCGAGCACGTAGATGTGGTTGGTTAGACCTTGTTGCATTAAAATACGCTGTTCAAGTTAATGGTGTTACACAATTAATGATGATGAAAGGTGATGTATTAAGTGGTTTTGAAACCTTAAAAATTTGTACTGCATACAAATACAAAGGAGAAACCATAAAACACTTCCCTTACAATATTGAGCCTAAAAATGTAACCCCTGTTTACACCGAAGTTAAAGGCTGGAAAGAAGACTTAACTGGAATGACAGATAAAAGTCAATTCCCAAAAGAACTTAATGATTATATAGAGTTTTTAGAAAAAGAATTAGAAACTCCAATTACAATAGTATCTGTTGGACCAGACAGAAAACAAACAATTAATAGATAATCTATTAATTGTTTAATAAACTTAAAAAGCGTTGACCTTATTGTCAACGCTTTTTTTTGCACTTAATCTTTTTCCAAATTTTACCATAAGCTTTAATTCAATAATTCTTTTATTTTTGCTATTACACAAATCAAATTACACAAAAAAATATGAAAAGATTAATCACTAACTTAATATATGGAATAGTCTTAGGAAGCACTTCTATATATGCACAAACAACTGTTGAATACAAGGTGGAATTTACTAGTAATTGGGAAGCACACGGCCCATTACCAGGAGCAAGCGCACACTTTACAGATCTAGTAGTTGCTACCCATAATAATAATATAACTTTTTTAGAAATGGGGCAACCTGCTAGTCCAGGTGTTACCAGTGTTGCAGAATTAGGTACTACCGGTACATTTGTTAATGAAGTTAATGCAGAAAAACCTAATAATGCTTATAGTGTTACCGTAGGTCCTGATCTATTTTTTAATAGTGACAGAAGAGATATTACCATAGAAAGTTTAGAAGTAAATTCTGACTTCCCCCTACTCTCTTTAGCTTCAATGATTGCTCCTAGTCCTGACTGGATGATTGCTGTAAACAGCTTATCATTACAAGATTCTTCTGGAGATTGGATTTCTGAAATTACTATGGATCTTTATGCTTATGACGCTGGTACAAGATCCAATAACACATACAATTTAGGCGGACCTAGAACAAGTCCTGTTGGAGTAATTAGTCGTATAACAAGTAACGACACTCCTATTAATCCTAATTTAAAAATAGGAACATTAAATATTACTTTAGACGAATCTACACTTTCTTCAAATAATTTTGATTTACCTAATTATGAAGATCTTGATTTTTTTCCAAACCCAGCAAAAGAAACTATTAGAATTATAAATGTTGAAAATAGCAATCTAGAAACTGTAGAAATTTTTAACATTACGGGTGCTCTAGTTAAAGAAGTTGTCGTAGCCAACCCAACTACATTAAATTATGATATCGATATTGCAAATTTAAGTCAAGGCTTATATTTAATGAAGTTTACCACAAGTACTGGTGACACACAAACTAAAAGACTTACTGTTACTAAATAAAATAACAAAAAATCTTTACTAAAAAGGCGTATTCAAATAATTATTTGAATACGCCTTTTTTATGAAAATTAAATACTAATAATTCTACTCTTATACTAACTTAATCAAGCTTTGAGCACTAATATCATGATGCGAAGCATGTCCAACAACTTCTCCATTTTTTAAGGCTATTAATTGAGGTGATTGATGCATTACACCAAATTTTTCAGCGATTTGTAATGAAATAGGTCTATAATTCAACAAATCCAAATAATAAACATCTAACTGATCCTCTGTTAAATTATAAGTGGCTTCAAATTGTTTAATAACCATACTACTTATTCCGCAACGAGTAGAATGCTTAAAAATGACTTGGGGTTTTATTTTTGATTTCTCTTTAATTTCATCAAGCTGTGTCATTTCTGTTAAAGGTACCCAAGGAAATTGTTTTTTTTGCTCCTTTGGTTTTTTATCTTTTGATCTACTAAATAATCCCATAATCTTTTATTTCTATCAAAAGTCGTAAAAAATAAAGTTTCTTACAATTTTAAAATTCACTATAATAAAAAAGACAAAAAGTCAGCAAAAAATCTGTAAAAACAAGTCATTTTGACATTAAACTTTACTAGGCACAAGAATTGAACAGTCAAAGTAAAAAGTAAAACTATGAATTTTAATAATTATACCATAAAATCTCAAGAAGCCATTCAGCAAGCACAACAAGTAGCACAAAGCTTTGGGCATCAACTTATCGAAAATGAACATATTTACAAAGGAATAAGTGAAGTAGATGAAAATGTACTTCCTTATTTACTAAAAAAGCTAAATGTAAATCAACAATTACTTACACAAATATTAGACAGTACATTACAAAGTTTTCCAAAAGTTGAAGGAGGACAATTACAACTAAGCAATACCGCTAATACCTCTCTACTAAACGCGAATACTATTGCTAAAAAAATGAATGACGAATATGTTTCCATAGAACATTTGTTTGTTGCCATTTTTGATTCAAAAAGCAAAATAGCTCAAATACTAAAAGACCAAGGAGTTACAAAAAAAACTTTACAGGCTGCTATTGAGCAGGTTCGAAATGGTGAGCGCGTAACTTCTCAAAGCGCAGAAGACACCTATCAATCTTTAAGCAAATATGCCAAAAATTTAAATGAACTTGCTGAAACAGGAAAACTAGACCCTGTTATTGGGCGAGATGATGAAATACGACGCGTACTTCAAATTCTTTCTCGTAGAACAAAAAACAATCCGATGTTAGTTGGCGAACCTGGAACAGGAAAAACCGCTATTGCCGAAGGTTTAGCTCATAGAATAATTGCAGGTGATGTCCCTGAAAATCTAAAGGAAAAACAATTATTTTCCTTAGATATGGGAGCTCTTATTGCTGGAGCTAAATATAAAGGAGAATTTGAAGAACGATTAAAGTCTGTAATAAAGGAGGTTACAACTTCTGATGGAAATATTATTCTATTTATTGACGAAATACACACACTAGTAGGTGCTGGTGGCGGACAAGGAGCTATGGATGCTGCAAATATTTTAAAACCTGCTTTAGCCAGAGGAGAATTAAGAGCTATAGGTGCAACTACTCTTGATGAGTATCAAAAATATTTTGAAAAAGATAAAGCTTTAGAACGTAGATTTCAAAAGGTAATTGTTGATGAACCAGATACAGAAAGTGCTATTTCCATACTACGAGGCATAAAAGACAAATATGAAACACACCATAAAGTTCAGATTTTAGATGAGGCTATAATTGCTGCTGTTGAACTTTCTCAACGTTACATTTCTAATCGTTTTTTACCCGATAAAGCTATTGACCTTATGGATGAAGCGGCTTCAAAACTACGTATGGAAATTAATTCTAAACCTGTGGAACTTGATGTGCTAGACAGAAAAATAATGCAACTTGAAATTGAAATTGAAGCTATAAAGCGTGAAAATGATATTGAAAAGTTAAAAGGATTAAATGCAGAATTAGCAAATTTAAAGGAAGAACGCAACGAGATTTACAGCAAATGGAGTAGTGAAAAAGAAGTTGTTGACACCATTCAACAATGTAAACAACAAATTGAAGAATTAAATATTGAAGCTGATCGTGCGGAACGCAATGGTGATTATGGAAAAGTAGCTGAACTTCGCTATGGAAAAATTAAAGAGGTTCAAGAAGAACTAAAAGAACTTCAAAAACAATTAGATGGGCGCGAAGGAACATCTTTAATAAAAGAAGATGTTACCAATGAGGATATTGCTGAAGTTGTTGCTAAATGGACAGGTATACCTGTTACAAAAATGCTTCAGAGCGATCGTGAAAAATTATTATTGTTAGAAAATGAATTACACAAACAAGTTGTTGGTCAGCATAAAGCTATTGAAGCTGTGAGTGATGCCGTTAGAAGGAGTCGAGCAGGCTTACAAAACCCCAATAAACCAATTGGTTCTTTCTTGTTTTTAGGAACTACTGGTGTAGGAAAAACCGAATTAGCAAAAAGCTTAGCTAATTATTTATTTAATGATGAAAGCGCCATGACACGTATTGATATGAGTGAATATCAAGAACGACATTCGGTAAGTAGATTATTAGGCGCCCCTCCTGGTTATGTAGGATATGATGAAGGAGGACAACTAACTGAATCTGTACGGAGAAAGCCATATTCTGTAGTATTGTTAGATGAAATTGAAAAAGCACACCCGGATACGTTTAATATTTTATTACAAGTTTTAGACGAAGGAAGATTAACCGATAATAAAGGAAGAACAGCAGATTTTAGGAACACTATTATCATTATGACTTCAAATATGGGAAGTCATATTATTCAAGAAAAATTTGACACATTAAAAGATCCAGATACCGCTAGTGAAGCTGCTAAAAATGATGTGTTAGGCTTACTTAAACAACAATTGCGTCCAGAATTTTTGAATAGAATTGATGACATTGTAATGTTTAGTCCATTAACACAAAAAGACATTTTAGAAATTGTTACAATTCAACTTAAAGGTGTTTCTAAAATGGTCGCACAGCAAGGAATTACCATCGATGCTACCAATGAAGCAAAATCTTTTTTAGCCGAAAAAGGATTTGAACCTGAATTTGGAGCACGACCAGTAAAAAGAATTATTCAAAAACTAGTATTAAATGAATTGTCAAAACAAATATTAAAAGGATCGGTAACGACTGATAGCATTATTTTAATTGACACTTTTGATAATAAAATTGTTTTTAGAAATAAAAATTAAAATAAAATAGTTTTTGGCATGAGTTTTGAATAATATATTATAGTTGAGATAAGTTTTAAGTTAGTTAGTTGGTTAACGGCGCTCGTATTTGGTAAAATACGGGCGCTGTTTTTTTTGCCGCTAATTAATTTTAGACTACCCTAGCAAAACAGAAGTATATTCATAAATATGCTAAACTTATTTTAAATTAAAAATCAAGAATTGTAAAATCTATGTATTTTTGTTTTCATTATGAAAAAGAAAAGCAACAGCGTTAATATATTAAATAAGAAAGCAAAATTTGAGTATGAAATACTAGATACTTACATTGCCGGAATTGTATTACGTGGTACTGAAATTAAATCAATTAGAGAGGGAAAAGCAAGTATTGCCGAAAGCTTTTGTGAATTTAACGATCGTGGTGAACTTTTTGCTATTAATATGACCATTCAAGAATACTCTCACGCTACTTATTTTAATCATGCGCCAAAATCTGAGCGCAAACTTTTACTAAACAAAAAAGAGCTTCGAAAACTTGAAAAAGAAGTTTCTCAAAAAGGGCTTACTATTGTTCCCTTAAAAGTTTTTATTACAGAAAATGGTTTTGCAAAAATTAGAATTGGCTTAGCAAAAGGAAAAAAAATTCATGACAAACGAGAAACAATAAAAGATAGAGATAACAAAATTGAATTAGCTCGAATAAAAAAGAATTTTTAGCTTAATTACTTATTTAGTATTCTATTCTCTTTTAAATTAATTGTTTAGCTACTAAATTAAAAAACTATTTTTCTTGTTTATGATTAACAAAAGCTAAAGACATTTTTTTTGCGTATGCTGGAGATTCTTCAAATAATTGTTTCAACTTATTTTCCCAATCATTAGCTATACTAAAATAATCTGAGTTTACTACAGACATTATATGTCCACAATCATCGCATACATGGGTTTCATATTCTAAAAAGTAATGCGCAAATTCATGAAATGCAACAACTTTCAAAATTTCCTTATCCAATTGTGCTACCCAATTAATATCAATTGATACCACTTTGCCTTCTTTATTTCGGCGAAGCATACCCAATGTAGAAGCTTTTTCAGAAACAGTTAATGTATTTACTATATCAATAGACTTTAGTTTGAATAGTTTATCATAGTATGTTATATCGTATTCTTTACACTTAGTAAAAAAATCATTCAATAAAGGTTGTAGTCTACCATCTATACTCACATCCTGTGCATTTACTAAAACAACTTTACATAAAATAATTATTAAAGTTATCAAAATTCTATTCTTCATATTCTTACAATTTATCGATTAAATACATTTTTAATCGTTTAAATGCAAATATAACAATATAAAACATTAATTTACAAGCAACTAACTGTTAAAGTTTTATATCTACATTAAAAAGTGAGTCGTCAGTACTTTTAAAAAAATACAAAACACTCACAAACAAGAAAATACACTTAAACAACACACATATTCCTACCTATTGAAGTCAATATTTATTATAGGAAACACCAATAATTTAACTTTTATTTCATAAAAAATAAGATGACATATTAGCATTAAAATAAAAAAAGCCCCCTATTTCTAGGCAGCTTTTTCTATTCAGTTTGTATTTATCCTGATAATATGTATATAAAAATACTATTTATTTGTTGCTTTTGGCAACGCTAATTTTTTAGCATTCTTTACTTTTTGATCTGTTACGGCAATTTCTAATACTTGACTCATTTCGGATACATAATGAAATGTAAGTCCTTTTAGGTAATCTTCTTTAATTTCAAGAATATCTCTTCGATTATCCTCACAAAGAATTAATTCTTTAATTTTAGCTCGTTTAGCAGCTAAAATCTTTTCTTTAATACCTCCGACTGGTAATACTTTACCCCTAAGTGTAATTTCACCAGTCATAGCAATACTTTTCTTTACTTTTTTCTGAGTTAGTAAAGACACTAATGAGGTTAGCATAGTAATACCTGCACTCGGACCATCTTTAGGTGTAGCCCCTTCGGGTACGTGAATATGAATATTATAATTTGAAATTATTTCTGGATCAATACCCAATAATTCTGCATTTGCCTTAATATACTCTAGAGCAATGGTTGCAGATTCTTTCATAACCTTTCCTAAATTTCCAGTAATATTTAGAAGCCCTTTTCCTTTTGAAAGAATCGATTCTATAAACAAAATATCACCTCCTACTCTAGTCCAAGCTAAACCAGTTACTACTCCAGCAACATCATTATTCTCATACTTATCGCGCTCTAACCTTGGTGGCCCTAAAATTTCAACTATATCTTTAGCAGAAATTTTAGTATCATGTTCTAGCTCCATGGCAATATTTTTTGCCGTGTTTCTTACTACTTTTGCTATTTGTTTTTCTAAACCTCTAACTCCAGACTCGCGTGTATAACCTTCAACAATTTTTTCTAAAACTGGTTTAGGCACTTTTAAATGTTCCGCCGAAAGTCCATGTTCACTTAGTTGCTTTGGTAATAAATGTTTTTTACCAATTTCAACTTTTTCTTCAATGGTATACCCAGATACATTAATTACTTCCATACGATCGCGTAGGGCTGGTTGAATACTTCCCATATTATTTGAAGTAGCAATAAACATTACCTTAGATAGATCGAAACCTAACTCAAGAAAATTATCATAAAACTCACTGTTTTGTTCAGGATCTAATACCTCTAATAAAGCAGAAGAAGGATCACCTTGATTACCTGTGGCAAGTTTATCAATTTCATCTAATACAAACACTGGATTACTTGTACCTGCTTTTTTTAAACTTTGGATAATTCGCCCTGGCATTGCGCCAATGTATGTTTTTCTATGACCTCTAATTTCTGCTTCATCACGTAAACCACCTAGCGATACACGTACATACTCTCTTCCTAAAGCTTCGGCTATTGACTTACCTAATGATGTTTTTCCAACACCAGGAGGACCAAATAAACATAGAATAGGAGATTTCATATCATTACGCAGCTTTAAAACCGCTAAATATTCAATGATACGCTCTTTAACATCTTCCAAACCATAATGGTGTTTATCAAGTATTTTTTGAGCTCTCTTTAAATCAAAATTATCAGTACTGTATTCATTCCACGGTAATTCTAAAAATAATTCTAAATAATTTCGTTGAATTCCATATTCTGCAACTTGAGGGTTCATTCGTTGCATTTTTCCAATCTCTTTTTCGAAATGCTCTTTTACATCTTTATTCCATTTTTTCTTTTTCCCTTTTTGACGCATCTGCTCCAATTCATCATCATGAGAAACACCCCCTAATTCTTCTTGAATTGTTTTTATTTGCTGATGCAAAAAGTATTCGCGCTGCTGCTTATTCATATCATGCTGCACCTTACTTTGAATATCATTTTTAAGTTCAAGCTTTTGATACTCAATATTCATAAACTTTAAGGTAGCCATAGCACGATCTTGCAAGCTATTTATTTCAAGTAATTCTTGTTTTTCAACAAGAGATAAATTCATGTTTGAAGAAACAAAATTTATCAAAAATGAATTGCTTTCAATATTTTTAATAGCAAATGAAGCCTCGCTAGGAATATTTGGACTTTCTTTTATAATTTTTAATGATAAATCCTTTATTGAGTCAATTATTGCTTTAAACTCTTTATCATCAGTATCTGGGCGTTGCTCTTCTACTTCGCTAACTTTAGCCATCATAAAAGGTTCATCGGCAATCATTTCATCAATTGCAAATCGTTTTTTCCCTTGTATAATTACTGTTGTATTTCCATCAGGCATTTTTAACACCTTTAAAATACGAGCTACCACACCAATCGAATTTATATCATTAACTGTAGGTTTTTCAACAGTTTCATCTTTTTGGGAAACCACGCCAATTACCTTATCTCCTTTATTGGCTGCATTTATCAATTTAATCGATTTATCACGACCTGCCGTAATAGGAATTACAACTCCAGGAAAAAGCACCGTATTACGTAATGGTAAAATAGGCAGGGCTTCGGGTAAATTTTCTTGTCTTATTTCTTCTTCATCTTCCGGAGTCATTAAAGGAATTAATTCTGCATCTTCATTCATATCCTGTAATGACAAATTGTCCAGACTTAATATTTTAGATTTGGCCATAAATATATATTTGCCAAAATGGCACTTTAATAAATGCATTTTGGGTATTCAGTTAATATTAAATTAATATAATTGCTGTAAATCAAGCTATTGCAAAGATAAACGAACTTTATTTATAAATAAAAGTCAATAGTTGTGCCAGCTTATTTAAAATAAAAAAGTCTACTATAAAAATAGCAAACTTTTTTATTCGTACTTCATTCTTGATTTGATAAAGATCAAATTACAGCACAGTTACTTGGATATTATCAAAATTTCCTCCCGTAATTTCTGATGAGTTACTCGGTTCAATTTCGGTAAAAGCATTAAATGTAAATGAGCCAGAAACGGTATCACCATCGTAAATTAACTGTAAAAAACCTGTTGCATCACTTGAAAAATCTGTACTAAATATGGCACCATCTTTATTGAAATTACCCAAAAAATCTTGATCAGCTCCTACGGCAAATGGTTGTGTCATAGGATTATTTACTGACATGGTAATGGAATTCCCTGATTGATCAATTAAATTTATAGTCAATAATGAACCGTTTAGTGTTGCTGAAAATGAACGAAGAATAAACTCCTCATCATCAACAAGCCCAATGAGATCTCCAGGTTCTGCAAATATTTTTTCTGGCGAAGGTGTTTCTCCTCCATTAGGGTCAATAACTTCACCTGTTACTGGGTCAATTTCTAAACCAGTTTCTGGGTCTGTAATTACACCTGTTGTTGGATTAATTATACCACCTGTTATTGGATCAATAAGCTCACCTGTTTCTGGATCTTTAACTCCTCTAGATATTATTTTTAATTTCTCAATTTGATTTCCATCTAAAAAGTCACTTGCAGAAGCATCTTTTTCGCAAGAACTTAATAACAAACATAAAATGGAAATTACAAAAGCTATCTTTTTCATATTCAACATTGATTTCTATTATAATGAAACAAAGTTACTGTTTATTGCATTCTCATACTATTTTTTTAGGAACCCTAAATAACAACACGGTGCCTACCAAAAAAAATAAAGCAAAAAACAAAATTGAAAATCGTGGGCTTCCTGTATAATCGCCTAAAATGCCATATAGTAACATTCCTATAATAATTCCTATTTTTTCAGAAACATCATAAAAACTAAAATACGACGTAGTATCCTTTGAATTTATAGGTAATAACTTTGAATATGTAGATCGTGATAATGACTGTATAGCTCCCATAACCAAACCTACAAAAGCTGCCGTAATATAAAACTGCATGGGAGTATGTATTGTAAATGCGTATATACAAATTAGCAACCAAACGATATTTATACCTATTAAAGTATATATATTACCTACTCTTTTTGCTATACGAGAAGTGATTAATGCCCCTAAAACTGCTACTAATTGAATTAACAAAATACTTATAATTAATCCCATTGTAGCTCCTCCTTCATCCCAATTTATTTCTTCAACTCCAAAATAAGTAGCTACTAACATTACAGTTTGTACTGCCATACTGTACACAAAAAAAGCTCCTAAATAACGTTTTAAAACAATATTCTGTTTGATTTGTAACCAAATAAATTTTAATTCCTTAAAGCCATTAAAAATAATATCTTTTGTTACTTTTTTATCATTCTTAAAACTAGGCAAATGAGTATAAGTATATTGGCTAAAACCTATCCACCAAACACCTACTAAGCCTATCGATATTCGTGTTGGCAAAGCCTTGCTTTCAAAACCAAATAAACTGTATCCTTCTATTAAAAACAAACATAACACAAGTAATAATACACTTCCAATATAACCTAAAGAAAAGCCTTTCGCACTTAACTTATCTTGATCTTCTGTACTCGCTATATCGGGTAAATAAGAATTATAAAACACTAAACTAGCCCAAAAACCGATAAGTGCTAAAAAATAACACAACAAGCCAAAAAATAGATTTTCGATTGTTATGAAACTTAAGCCTATACAGGCAGATGCTCCCAAATAACAAAAAAGCTTCATAAAAAACTTTTTATTCCCTGCATAATCAGCAATACCCGATAAAATAGGACTTATAAAGGCAACAACCATAAAGGCTATAGCCGTAACATAACTTATTAAGGAATCATTATTAAAATCAATACCTAAAAATTGTACTCTGTCATTTCCATACTCATCGGTAGTTAATCCACTCCAAAAAATAGGAAAAATAGCTGATACAATTACTAAAGTATATACCGAATTTGCCCAATCATAAAATGCCCAGGCATTCATTACTTTTTTATTTCCTTTTTTAAAAACTTTTGCTATCATAAATCAATACTACAATTTTACACAACATAAAACAAAAAAAAGGCTGTCTTTTCAGACAGCCTTCTCTTCTCTTTTTCATTTTGTTAGCAATTTTAATCCCATCGCTACGGGCGTTTTTTCTACTTATTGTTATTTTTTTATGATTCTTTTAAAAAATTCATTTTGACCAGATTTTATTTGTACCAAATAACACCCAGTATTTAATTCACTAATGTCAAAATCCTTTGATGTAATTTTAGCGCTATACACATTATTTCCTGATATATCAAAAACATTAATTTCTCTTTCTCTACTATTTGTATTGTTTTTTAAAGTTAAAATTCCTGTTGTAGGATTAGGATATAATTTTATTTCTTCAGCATCTTCAATGTTTACTTCATTTACATTTAAAACTGGTTGCTCTTCATTTTCTTCACACTCGTTTATAGAAAAAATTTGCTCAACATTACATGATAATCTTTCCGCTACTAGCAAATAAGGCACATTAGGTTTTATAAAGTTTTTTACAATTACTCCGGCCACCACATTGGTATTATTTATTAATTCTCTAGATCCATTATTTAAAAATTCGTATAATGTCAATGTACCTGTAATACTACTTGGACTTGCAAAATTATAGACCAGTTCTCTTTCATCTCCAGAATTACATGTTGCTATATCATTGGTAATTTTTAAACTTAAAAATGAAGAAATCACATTAACATCCTTCTCCACTTCGCATCCATTGGATGCCGTAACCTTAACATTGTACTGACCAGCTGAAAAAATATTAAAACCTTTATTATTTAGTTCAAGATCTTTTCTGTCAACTAAAACTTCTCCTGTAGCTTTGTTTGAAATTATTACATCAAATGGTCCAATACCTGAATCTATATTAAAAGCTATAACTCCATTAGCATTATTACAATCAGGTTTAGTTGTATTCTTAACCTTATATGTTAAAGGATTAGTATCACAAGCATTTGCTACTTGGGCTTGTATAAAAATGGGATTTATAAAAAAGGTAGATGCAATTAAAAATTTAGATATACATCTCTTTTTTAAACATTGTAGATTTTTAATCATTATTCGTTAATTTCTTGTTTGGTATATATAAAACGATTAACTATCAATATACCCTACCCTATTTTAGAAAAAAAAACCACAAATAGATAAAAAACATATAATCTCCTTGAAATACACAATTAGTACTCAAAAAAATGTGATATATTAAGTTTGATAATGCTAATTATAAATAAAAAAAGCTACAATTATAGAAATGCGCTTTACTCAATTTTAAAAAAGATTGACATTAGTATTATCCATAATCACCTATTTTTGTACTGCATTCAAAATAATATAAATGAGTATTGAAAGAGATCTAAAAAAACGCAGTAATAATAGTTGCGAGTTTTGTAAAAACACAGAAAAATTAACTACATACCAAGTACCTCCTAAACCCAAAAATGTAACTAGCAACCAAAGTATATATGCTTGCCATACATGTATAGAACAAATTAAAGACCCTCAAAAAACAGATACTAACCACTGGCGTTGTTTAAATGACTGTATGTGGAGTGAATACAAAGCTGTACAAATAGTAGCTTGGAGAATGTTAAGTCGCCTACGTAATGAAGGTTGGCCACAAGATTTGCTTGATATGATGTATTTAGAAGAAGAGGATTTAAAATGGGCCCAAGCTACAGGAGAAGGCGAAGATGCTGATGATAAAGTTATACATAAAGATAGTAATGGTGTCATTATTGAAGCTGGAGATAGTGTAGTACTTATAAAAGACTTACCTGTTAAAGGATCTAGTATGATTGCTAAACGAGGTACTGCGGTTAGGCGAGTATCATTAGATCATGAAAATGCCGAATATATTGAAGGTAAAATTGATGGTCAACAAATAGTTATTATTACTAAGTATGTGAAAAAATTATAGTTCTCCTATTATAATCTTAAAATATAAGAAATGGCAAAATCCGGTGGTGCCAAAAACACAAAAAACAAAGCGTTGCATTCGAAATTAATGGAACGTAAAAAAAAGAAGGCAAGAAAGGAAAAAGACAAAAATAAAGATCGCAAAAAAGAAATGGTTCGTAAATTTCAAGAACAAAATAATGCTAAACAAAATTTAGACAATAATTAAATGGATTTTAATAAATGTCCCTGCGGAAAAAATGAACTTTATAAAGATTGTTGTGGTATAATTCACAATAACGTCCGTTTAGCTAAAACTCCTGAGGATCTAATGCGATCTCGCTACACTGCTTTTGTAATGGCAGATATTGAATTTTTAATGCAAAGCTGGCATTCAAAAACAAAAGATTCTTCTTTTAAATCAAAAAAAAACTTATTCACATGGTCAAAATCAGTGACATGGGTAAAACTTGATGTCTTGAATTCTTCCATAAAAACCCCTTATACGGGCGAAGTTGAATTTAAAGCCTTTTTTTATGAAAATGGGTCTTTAGAGTATATTCATGAAAATTCCCTTTTTACTATTGAAAACAAGCATTGGGTTTATGTTGGTGAAGCCTAAATTTTTGGTGTTTATGAATTGAATAAGTATTAAAAATCATATTCAAAAAAAAACCAACTACAAAATATATGATATTTAATATAAACTATCTGTCTTTTTTGTATGCTCAAAACTTTATCAACACATTAAGCTAATTTAATAAAACCGTTAATTTATTTACATTTCAGTAGTTTTTACTCCTATAAATACATAGATGACATATTATACACGTACTACAATTAAAATCCTCAAAAAACACAAATAACCCACAAAAAGGATTCAAATGCTTATTTTTGATTTTTTTAACATTTATTTGTATGAATAAAACTACCCTTAAATTAAGTGTACTAATTGCTATCATTTTTACAATATTTCCATCTTATGGGCAATCATTAGTATGGCATAGTAAAAGTCAATCAAAACTTACCATTAATAATAAGCAAACCTTTAGCTTAGATAAAGTTGCTTTTCAAAAAAAGTCTCCTTCATACAATAGCAAAAATAATTTTTCTATAAAGTTTCCTACAGGAGAAAATAATTCAACTGAATTCTCAATCAAGAAAACACAAGTAATGCACCCAAAACTTGCTCAAAAGTTTCCAGATATTGAAACTTTTGAGGGTATAGCTACAGATAATTCTAATCAACAAATTAGGTTTTCATATTGTAGTAAAATTGGTCTAAAAGGTATTATTACCAAATCCAACCAAACCACAATAGAAATCAACCCCATTAATTCAGAACTACATTCTTTTGAATTGTCTGATAAAGAAAGCTTATCAAATCCATATGAATGTAATACAAAAGAAAAAATAAATAATTTATTTGCGCTTAATAATGTAACTAACAGGAATGTTGATGATGGCTATCTGCGTAGTTACAGACTGGCATTATCATGTACTGGCGAATATGCTCAGCATTTTTTAGATGGTAGCGAAGCAAATGATACTGAAA
Source organism: uncultured Aquimarina sp. (assembly GCA_947489195.1). Lineage (GTDB taxonomy): Bacteria > Bacteroidota > Bacteroidia > Flavobacteriales > Flavobacteriaceae > Aquimarina. The sequence goes on from CANLCT010000016.1 coordinate 56,093, forward strand.
AAATTACGAAGGTTTTAAATGCTATAGTAACTTCGGTAAATAGGCTTAATGGAATATTTGAAAAAGATTTAGGGATAACACTTCAATTGGTTCCTAATAATGATCTATTAATTTACTTAGATGCAAATTCCGACCCCTATTATACTGGTTTTGGTAGTCTTAATGATGAACTACAACAAACATTAAACAATCATTCTGATTTTGGTGCAGATACTTACGATGTTGGACATCTTTTTGGAAAAGAAACTAGAACTTATGGTAATGCTGGCTGTATTGGTTGTGTCTGTAATGATTCATCTAAAGGAAGTGCTTTTACTATTAATGTTGATCCTAGTTCGGATAATATGAATTTAATTGCTGCTCATGAATTTGGTCATCAATTTGGTGCATATCACACTCAAAATAGTGATAATTGCCGAAGTGGTTTTAATAGTGAAGTAGAACCTGGAAGTGGAAGTACCATTATGGGCTACGCAGGTATTTGCTTTCCAAATGTGCAAAATGAACCTGACGATTACTTCAATTACACTAGTATTAGAGATATTGCAATTCATACAATTAATGATAGTAATTGTGCCACATTATTACCTATAAATAATACTGCACCAAGCATTAATTCTTCTCAAAATTATGTTATCCCCATTTCGACTCCATTTGTTTTAGAGGCTGATGTTTCAGATCCCGATGGAAATGAATTGACCTATTGCTGGGAGCAAAATGATACAGAAAGACCATTTAACACTACATCAACACCAACTTCCAATCGAGTATTTGGTCCTTTATTTAGATCTTTACCTCCTAGCCTATCTAATAAAAGATATTTACCAGAACTTTCTACTGTTGTTGCTGGGGAACTTTCTTCCACCTGGGAAGTACTTCCATCTGTGGCTAGAACAATTAATTTTTCACTAACGGTTAGGGATAATGCTCCCAATGGCGGACAAACTGTTACTGACTTGATTGAATTAATTGTTGAGGGAAATGCTGGCCCTTTTAATATTACCTCACAAGTTGATAGAAATGAAATATGGACTGTAGGTGAGCAAGTAACTGTAAGTTGGGATGTTGCGAATACCAACTTACCTCCTATTAACACCAATAATGTTAGCATTTTACTATCAACCAATGGAGGTGTTTCATTTGACACTGAAATTATTTCGAGTACTCCTAATAACGGTTCTGCTAGTTTTGTTTTGCCTGATGTAGCTTCGACTAATCAAGCTAGATTGATAGTTAAAGCCATTGATAATGTTTTTTATGCGATAAATACCGCTAATTTCACTATTGAAAAATCAGAATTTATTGTTACTACAGAAAATGCTATTTTAGAGACTTGTAATAATGATACAACAATCATTAATCTTAGCTATGCTACTTTTTTAGATTTTAATGAAACAGTAACTTTTTCTATACAAAATCTACCTAATATCATAGATTCTAATTTTAGTAAAACCATTTTTTCTGAGAATACAAATACTGGTGAAGATTTTCAACTTACTTTAACCGAATTAAATAATTTATCAGAAGGATCCTATGATTTTGATATTATAGGACTTTCCGAAAGTGGTATTGAAAAAAAATTGAATATTGAGCTAAATGTATTTAACACTATTATCTCTGCATCTGAACTGCTAAATCCAATTAACAATAGCAACGTTGACTTATTTACTAAAATGCAATGGGCTAGTGATGTAAACTCCGTACTTTATACATTGCAAATTGCTACTGATGAAAATTTTAATACAATTATTGAAAATGTAGAAACCTCAGAAACTGAATATGTATCTAATCAACTAGTCAATAATCAAAATTATTTTTGGAGAGTAAAAAACAGTAATTCATGTAGTGAATCTGAGTTTTCATTACCCTATGCATTTACTACTATCTGTAGTAATGCTCAAAATATCATTATTTCTAATGTTGGAGTGGATTTTGTAGAACTGGTTTGGGAGGGCACTAATGACTCATGGAATATTGAATATGGCATTCAAAACTTTGTTCCTGGATCAGGCACATTACTTACAAGCAATACTAATAGTTTAAGAATCGAAAATCTTAATGCTAATACAACCTATAATTTTTATATTCAAGGAGTTTGTGCCATAGGTGGTACTAGTGAATTTAATACTGCTACAAGCTTTTCTACCGCAATTGATTATTGCTCTGAAGGTAATTTTTATGATACTGGTGGTAATTTTGGAAATTATTTAAACAACGAAAATACAACAACTACTATAGCTCCTAATGAAGCTGATGAACGTGTTCATGTTATTTTCAATAGTTTTGAGACCGAATCTAGATATGATTTTTTAAATGTGTATGACGGTCCAAATGACGAAGCTCCATTGCTAGGTAGATTTGATGGCTCACATAATGATTTAGATTTTGTTTCTTCGCACGAAAGTGGAACCTTAACTTTTATTTTTACCTCTGACGGAAGTGTGAATAGAGCTGGTTGGGATGCCACAGTAATTTGCGAAGCAAAACCAAATTGTACTGCTCCTTCAAACTTTGTACTTAATAATGTAACTAAAAATGAAGCTAGCTTTGTTTGGAGTCAAGAAACAGATGACGCTAATTGGACATTAGAATACGGAGTTACAGGTTTTACAATAGGTACAGGGACAGAAGTTATTGTAAACAATACAAATGCAACTATTGATAATTTAATACCCGAAACTACTTACGACATATATCTAAAAACAAATTGTACTATTGGTGGTTTTAGTGATGTCATAGGTCCTGTTAATTTTACCACCTTAGTTGCTTGTGCTATTCCTTTAGGTTTGGAATTGAATGCTATTACAAATAATTCTATTTCATTAATTTGGGACAATACGAACAATAGTGCTCAAGCATGGCAAGTGGAATACGGAATCGATGGCTTTACTCCAGGCAACGGAACTATTTTAGATTCATCAAATAACGCTGCTATTATTGAAAATTTAGATAACAATACTCAATATCAAATATACCTTAGAGCCAATTGCGACCTTGACGGTTTTAGCCAATGGACTGCTCCTTTGAATGCTAAAACATCTATTAATTTCTGTAATGGAGATCATTTTTATGATACTGGAGGTGAATTTGGCAATTACTCTAATAATGAAAATAATACCACAGTAATTAGTCCAGAAAATGTTGGTGACCGTGTAAGAGTTAAGTTCAATATTTTTGATACCGAAGCTGGGTATGATTACCTTAGTGTTTATGATGGGCCTGACGACCAAGCACCTTTATTAGGTAGGTTTGATGGGATATCTAATAATTTAAGCTTCGTTTCTTCTCACGAAAGTGGTACACTTACATTTGTTTTTACCTCTGATAATATTGAAACCAGAACTGGATGGGATGCCACTGTAACATGCGAGCAACAACCTAATTGCAGTGCACCTAATAATTTTGACATAGTTAATGTAGCAACAAAATCAGTAGATATTTACTTTGAGCAATCAACTACAGATGCAAGTTGGACTTTAGAATATGGACCAAATGGTTTTGAAATTGGAACAGGTACCGAAATTTTGGTAGATTCAGTTACGCCAACTATTGACAATCTAATACCCGAAACTAATTACGACATTTATATTAAAACAAATTGCGAAATTGGAGGCTTTAGTGACCCAATAGGACCGTTAAATTTTACCACTTTAATAGCCTGCCCAGTTGCCAGAAACTTTAACATAACACAAATAACTAACAGCAATGCCTCGTTTACTTGGGATACTACTGTTGAAGCCTCTAGTTGGGAATTAGAGTATGGCACACCTGGATTCGAACAAGGTAATGGTACTATTGTATCAACTTCGGAGAATACCATAAATATTACTAATTTGACTGGTAATACTGATTATGACATTTATATTAGAGCAAATTGCGATGCAGATGGATTTAGTAGATTCATACCTGTTTATACGTTTACAACTAATTGCGATGTATTTGTAGCTCCCTATTTGGAAAGCTTTGAAAGTTTCTCCATCCCCGAATGTTGGACAGAATCAACATTTTCTTCAAATTGGCAATTTAATACATTCGCAGCTAATGAAGCTGCTGCTATTGAAGATAGAAACGCTTTAAAAAACTCAAATTATGCTTGGTTTGATGGATCCGTTAATTCAATTACAGATTCATTTAGTTTGAACACTCCATTAATTGATTTATCAGAATTATCTAATCCAGCGCTTTCTTTTTCTGTGTTTAGTAAAAACACAGTGGATAATACTTACAATACACTTAAAGTTGCTATTACCGATGCTACTGGAATAACATATTCCGATATAGTGGTTGTAAACAGCAATACGTATATATGGAAAGATGTTGTCATTGATTTATCAGAATACGCTATTGTTTCACCATTTTTTGTTGAATTTACTGTAGAGCTTAACACCACTGGACAGCGATTTTTAAATGATATATTGATTGATGAAATAAAAGTTAACGAATTACCTTCCTGCACCAATCCACAAAGCTTAGTAGCTAGCACCATTAGAAACAGATCTGTTGAATTATCCTGGGATGCTACAGGTAACGAGTCAAATTGGGAAATTCTTTATGGTCTTCAAGGCTTTAACACGGCTAATTCAACAACTAAATTTACAACCGATACTCCTTATTTGTTAACAGATTTATTGCCAGAAACTACTTATGAATTGTATTTGAGAGCAGTTTGCGAAATTGGAGACAGTAGTCAATTTATCGGACCAATATCTTTTACAACAGATTGTGATGCTTTTGAAACTCCATATTATCAAGGTTTTTCTACTATTTTTAGCATCCCAAATTGTTGGTCAAATGACGTCGAAAATAGATGGACCATTGGAAGTTATTTTGATCCAATTACAAATACTGTAATACCTGATCGATCTAATACATCTAATATTAGCTATTTATATAAAAACTCATTTAGTACTAATGAGGCTCAGGATTATTTAGACACTCCATTTTTTGATATTTCTACACTAACAAATCCTTCGATTTCTTTTTCTATTAATTCAAAAGAACAACAAGACTTTATATCTGCCAAATTAGTAGTTGATATTTTTGATGGAAATACCTGGAATACAATTGCAACCATAGAGGAAACAACTAATGGTTGGAAGGATTTTTATATAGACATATCTGAATTTTCTATTACTGGAGAAGTAAAATTTAGATTTGATATCATACATATTACTCCGTTTAGCAACTTAGGTGACCTGTTAATTGATGATATTAGAATTGACGAGTTACCAACTTGTTTTAACCCTAGTCAACTTGAGGTGACTAGTTTTAATACTAATTCGGCTATTTTAAACTGGGAAAAAGGTAATAATGAATCTGATTGGGAAATTCAATACCAAGAATCTGGTTTTACTCTAGGTAACGGAACCATCATACCAATTATGTCCGATCCAGAAGCCTCACTCAACAATTTAAACTCGAATACTACATATGATGTCTACGTGCGTTCTAATTGTGGAAATATTAACGGATATAGTGATTGGATTGGACCAATAACTTTTAAAACGACTACTGATTTTTGCAATGGAGATCATTTTTATGATACTGGAGGCGAATCAGGAAATTACAGTAATAATGAAAACGAAACAACTGTTATTGCTCCATTAAATAATGGAGATCGTGTTCGAGTAATCTTTAACAATTTTGAGACAGAAAGCAATTATGATTTTTTAAATGTATATGACGGACCAAACGATCAAGCAACATTTTTAGGAAGATTTGACGGTTTTCAAAATAATTTAAATTTTACATCATCTCATCCAAGTGGGATGTTAACTTTCGTATTTACTTCTGATGGCAGTTCCATTAGAAGTGGTTGGGATGCTAGTGTTATTTGTGAACCAATACCGAATTGTGAAGCTCCTACCAACTTTACTATTTCTGAAGTATTAGCTAAAGAAGCTGAATTTTCATGGAATAACCAAACAGCTGATGAAAACTGGACATTAGAATATGGGTTGACTGGATTTGATGTTGGAACTGGAACTGAAATAATAACGAGTACCACAACTACTACTATTGCTGATCTTACCCCCGAAACCAACTATAACATTTACATAAAAACAAATTGTGATCTAGGTGGATTTAGCGATATTATTGGACCTTTTAATTTTACAACAACTATAGCTTGTCCTGTACCAACTGGTTTTGAAGCAAGAGCAATCACTCACAATACCACCACCTTAGTTTGGGATACTATTTCTAACTCCAATTATGAAATTGAATATGGCGAAATAGGTTTTATTCAAGGAAACGGTATTATAGCTCAAGTGACTGAAAATAATTTTAGTATCGAAAATTTAAACTCCAATACAAATTACCAAGCTTACTTAAGATCCAATTGCGGTGATGATGGATATAGCCTATGGACATTACCTATTACATTTAAAACACTTGCTGATTTTTGTGCTGGTGATCACTTTTATGACACTGGTGGAGCCTTAGGCGATTATGGTAGTAGAGAAAATGAAACAACAGTTATTAATCCAGCAACTATTGGCGATCGAGTTCGAGTAATCTTTAACAATTTTGAAACAGAAAGCAATTATGATTTTTTAAACGTATATGACGGACCAAATGATCAAGCAACACTATTAGGTAGCTTTGATGGAATCCACACTAATTTAAACTTTATTTCTACTCATTCTAGTGGTGCTTTAACTTTTGTGTTTACCTCTGATGGAAGTGTTACGCGTAGCGGTTGGGATGCTAGCGTTATATGCGAACCAATACCCGATTGCGAAACTCCTATAAATTTTGTGGTAACAAATAGTACAACAAACGAAGCTAGCCTAAACTGGGATATCATATCTAATACCAGTAACTGGGAAATTGAATATGGACTAGCCCCATTAGTACAAGGTAATGGTACGTTACTTACTAGTAGTAAAAATTCAGTTACAATTACCAATTTAAATGAATTAACTAACTATGAAGCTTATGTTAGAGCTGATTGCGGAAGTGATGGATATAGTAACTGGACACCTGTATTGAGCTTTAGTACTAAAGGCAATTGTGACGATACGAGTACTAATTTAATTACCAATGGAAGCTTTGAATGCGGTATGGATAATTGGTTTAGTTTAGATGTTACATCAGGTGATTGTTTTACTAAATTTGAATCTCTAGAAAATTCAAACTCTTTATGTTTGGGAACTGTTAATGAAATACTTCCTTCAAATGGAAATAGAGCTGCTTTTGCTGCTATAAATTTTGATAGTTTAACTGGTAACGAAAATTTAATTATACAAACTGTTGATCTACCAGTAGATTTATCTGAATATTCAGATATAATTTTCGAATATGATTTTAGAGCAAATTTTGACTTTTCGCCCACTACTGATTCAGAACCTAGAGTACTTTTTAGTGGTATTTTTGATGAAAATTTTAATTCAATTTATTCTGAAAATAGTTTGCTTTTTGGAATTTCACCTAGCCTAGATCAAATAGATACAACAATTAAAATTGATGATCTAATGAACGATTTATTAGCTTTTTCAGGTCAAAGAATAAATATTATAATATCAATTAGAAGTGGTAATGTTACTGGACCTGGTGTTGTTATGATTGATAATATTTCCTTAACCACGGAAAGTACTTTATCTACAAAAAATAATGAAATTTCAGAAAACTCGATAAGCCTTTATCCTAACCCTAGTAATGGTAACTTTAGCATTTTGAATACTAGCAATGTTAACTTAAAAGTAGTTGAAATTTACAGTACAAATGGTACTTTACTTAAAACTATAAAAGTTACTAATTCAAGTGAAACAAATGTTGCTTTACAAAATGTTGCTTCGGGTAACTATTTTGCCAAAATATCATATGATAATTCGGAAATAGTAAAACAGATTATTATCGAATAATTATTGATATTATAGCTAAAAAAAGTAAAAGCCGTTTGTGAAATGCAAACGGCTTTACTTTTTGTAATGTCACCTACTAAAAATAATCTAGCACTACTTCTTCAGTACATTTGCAATAGCTTCGGCACATTTTTCGCCATCTATAGCCGCAGAAATAATTCCGCCAGCATAGCCTGCTCCTTCTCCGCAAGGATATAAGCCTTTTATTTGTGGATGCTCTAGTGTTAATCTATCTCTGGGTATACGAACTGGTGATGATGTTCGGGATTCTGGTGCATGAGCTACCGCTTCTTCTGTCAAATAACCACGCATACTCTTATTAAAATCCTGAAAACCTTGCTTTAAAATGGAATGAATGAACTTAGGAAACACCAAGCCCATATCTACCGAAGTTAAGCCTGGTTTATAAGATGTTTCTGGAAGCGATTGTGAGTTCTTTCCCGCTACTAAATCTGTTAATCTTTGTGCAGGAACACGTTGTGTTTCTCCTCCTAATTGCCATGCTTTTTTTTCTATATCAGCTTGGAAATACATTCCTGACAAAGGACCAAATTGCGCATAGGGTTTAAAATCTTCCAAACGGAGTTCTACAACGATTCCACTATTTGATGTTGGTTGATCTCTTTTGGATGGCGACCAACCATTTGTAACTACTTCTCCTGCTTGAGTAGCACAAGGAGCAATTACTCCTCCAGGACACATACAAAACGAATACATTCCACGTCCATTTACCTGCTTTACAATACTATAAGGCGAAGGTGGTAAATATGGACTTCTTTCTTCTGTTTTATATTGAATTTGATCAATAAACTGTTGTGAATGTTCAACTCGTACACCCAAAGCAAAGGGTTTTGCCTCTATATATATATGTTTTTTATGCAGTAATTTAAAAATATCTCGTGCTGAATGCCCAGTTGCTAAAATTACTTTTCGAGCATTTATTTTACTCCCATCGTGTAAAACAACACCATCAATTTCGTTATTTTTAATTAATATATCTGTTAGTCTTTTATTAAACCAAACTTCACCTCCTTGGGCTATTATTTTTTCTCTAATAGATGCTATAATCGCAGGCAGTTTGTTAGTTCCAATATGTGGATGCGCATTTACTTTAATTTCGGGCGTAGCTCCAAAACCAACTAACAAATCCAAAATACGGTTAACATCTCCCCTTTTTTTTGATCTGGTATAAAGTTTTCCATCGCTGTAAGTTCCAGCTCCGCCTTCTCCAAAACAATAATTAGAATCTTCGTTAACCAAATGATCTCGGGTAATGGCCTTTAAATCTCTTCTGCGACTTCGCACATCTTTACCTCGCTCAATTATAACTGGTTTTAGACCCAACTCAATACAACGTAAAGCAGCAAAAAGCCCAGCTGGTCCTGCTCCAACTATAATCACTTGTTCTACATCATTTACAGATGGGTAAGTTGGTAATTGAATTGGGTTAGCCACAAAATCTTCATTAACATATAGTGCTAAAGTTAAATTTATTTTAATATTTTTTTGGCGAGCATCAATGGATCGTTTAACAATTTCAATATGGTTAATCTCAGACTCAGAAATACTATTTAATTGAGCTACTTTTCTCTTTAAAACATGCATTAAGGTCGCTTCCTTTGGAGAAACTTGAATACGAATAGTAATGGGCATAGATTTTATACGACTTTATAATATACAAAAGTAGCCAAAGTCTTTTCTTAAAACTGAATAAAATCTTAAAATCATTATTTTTTAAATTTTATAACTTAAATTGTCAAAAAAAAGTAGATGAAAAAATATATCCTTCTCCCCTTGGTTGCTGTGGTGTTTTGCCTGTTTTCATGTAGTAATGATGATGACAATACTACTGCTTCAAACCGTATTCCTACTCCTCAAATTGGACTTGAAGCTGAAGCTAATACTGTTATCAAAAACCAAATCAATTCATTTATATACAGATCTTTAAACGCTTTTTATCTATACAAAGACGAACAACCTCTTTTAGAAAACTCTAAATTTAGTAATGATCAGGAATTTACAGAGTTTATAGAATCTCAGGGAGAACCTAGAGCTTTTTTTGACTTACTTAAAACGGTACCTTCAAATGATCGATTTAGTTTTATAACAAACGATTTTGTTCGCTTAGAAAACTTTTTCCAAGGAGTTCGTTTGTCTACAGGTATGGAATTTATAAGTATGGATATTCCTGGTGAAAATTCAAAATATATTGCAGTAACGCAGGTAGTTAAAGATAGTCCTGCTGATATAGCTGGTGTAAAACGAGGTATGATTTTCAATAAAATTGATGGAGAAGATATTACTGATACTACTGATAATAAGCTTTTTGGAAGTAGCCCTACTAATTTTACCCTAGGTCTTGCTAACGTCATTGATGGTGATATAAGGGATACCGATCAAACATTTGATTTGGAAAAAGTTGAATTTACTGAAAATCCTATTGCAATAGCTAAAACGCTTGAAGTAGAAGGCGCTAAAATTGGTTACTTATTATACAATGGTTTTATTCGAAACTCAGAAGAAGCCCTTAATGTTGAGTTTGGAAAATTTAAATCTGAAGGGATTAGTGATTTAATTGTTGACTTGAGGTATAATGGTGGTGGTAGTGTTGCTACAGCTATAGCTTTAGCAAGTTTAATAACTGGTCAATTTACTGATCAAGTAGTTTTAAAGGAACAGTGGAATAGCGAAGTACAAGAAATTTTCACTAGAAACAACCCTGATCGCTTAGTAGATAATTTTATTGATAAAACTCCTGCAAACGTAGCCTTAAACTCTTTAAATCTTAACAAAGTATATTTTATAACTACTAAAGAACAAACGGCTTCATCGAGTGAGCTTGTTCCAAATAGTTTAAGTGCCTATATAGATGTCGTTATTATTGGAGATGAAACAGGTACTGTTGGAAAATCGCAAGCATCAACTACATTTTATGATTCTCCTACTTTGTTTAGTAAAGAGAATGTAAATTCTAATCATAAATATGCTATGCAACCATTAATATTTAAAAGTGTAAACAAAGATGATGTACAAGTACCTAATAGTGGATTAACCCCAACGATTATTGCCAAAGAAAACTTATTTGATTTAGGTACACTTGGTGATACTAACGAAACATTACTCCAAGCTGCTATTAATGATATTGTTGGCGGCACCAACTTAGCAGCAAAACAACTTAAGTCAAAGTCATATGGTACTTATTCTGGATCAAGTAGAATGTATGATCCCACTTATCAACGCATGTATATAAACCCCAACTAATAATTTTAGTTTACTAAAAAAACCATTTCTCAAATTTAAAATTTGAGAAATGGTTTAAACCTATGCACTAAGCATAAGTTTTTTTCTTGCTGTTCTTTCTTTAGATAAAAAAGATAAACGCAATAGGTTTAATTGTTTATTACATATACCCTCTAATTGCAAAAAAATTGATTTAAATTCAATACTAGCTGTTAAATTTTGTATAATCAATTTCAATTGATTATTAATAAGTAATAATAAATTATAATGCTTAAGTAATGCATTTTCAGAGGAAATTTGATCTATTTCTACATTAAATCTTTTTTCTTCATTAAAAAGCTCCAGTCCACAATACCACGGAAATCGATTTCCTAGTTCTAATCGTAAAAAATTGATTTCTTCTTGTAGGTTTTTAAACTTTTTTATGTCGTAAGCTACTTTTAATTTGTCGTTTATATTTAAATAATTTTCATTAGCAAAAACTAACATTTTACTTAATTTGACAATACTCAGAATAATACTATTTTGGCCCATTACTTGTAGTTATTAATTGTTGATTGATCAGTGTTATTATTAATTAAATTTATTCTAAAACAATTTGTGAATATTTTTTTGTCTTTAGTTTTTTTATTTCTTTTTCGAATTAAAAATGATCATTCTAAACATTACTTAATTCTATTTTCAGCAATAATTTTTTAAATAAATTATTATTAAACAACAGTTAAATTACTTTAAATTTAAATCAAAAACAAAGTTAAAGTACTAAAAAACAGTATTTTAACTAAAATTAAACATTTCATAAATTTTTCATTAACATCTTTTTTAAATCATGTTAATAAATATATGATACAAAACTCTAATCTTCTCATCTTTTAATTAAGTCCCTAAACTTCTCAAAATCCACCTAATTATTTTCAATATTTAATGTGAATTAATAATATATTGAGCTAAAGTATTTTGTATCTAAACAGATTTTTAAATTCTAAATAAATAATTATAAAGTTTATTAATTTGATTAAATATTATTGTAATTTTATTGAATAACTTAAACTTTTTATGAAATGTCAGGTATTTTAGATTTATTACAAGGACCTATTGGTCAACAAATAATAAGTGGTGTTGCTGGTCAAACTGGGCAACCTGCAGATAAAACTAGTGGTTTACTAAGTATGGCTTTACCTGTATTGATGGGTGCCATGAAAAAAAATGCTTCTACACCTGATGGTGCACAAGGTTTATTAGGAGCTTTAAATAAGCATCAAGGAGGCATTTTAGATAATCTTGGTGGTTTATTTGATGGCGGTGTTGATGATAATGTGCAACAAGATGGTGCGGGAATTTTAGGTCACTTATTAGGATCAAAACAACCTGCAGTGGAAAATGCTCTAAGTAAAGAATCTGGGATGGACATAGGGGCTGTTGGAAATATTCTTAAAGTAGCTGCCCCACTATTAATGGGTATGGTTGGTAAGCAAACACAATCAGCAGGTATTTCAGACGCTAATGGATTAGGAAGTCTTTTAGGGGGACTTATGGGTAATTCGGCTAGTTCAAACAGTGGTTCTTCATCAATACTTACATCAATTTTGGATGCTGATGGTGATGGAAGTATTATTGATGATATAGCAGGAATGGCTATGGGAGGTAAAAAGAAAGGTGGTCTTGGCGGATTATTAGGTGGTTTGTTTGGAAAATAAACCTACTTGATATATATCCTATTTACAACAATAGTATACCAAACTAACATAAATTATATTTATTAAATTTCAACTAATGCCGAATTCTCTAATAGATTTCGGCATTTTATTTCATATATGAAACGGGTACTATATTACATATCAATACTTATTTTTATCACAGCATGTGCTTCCAAAAAAGAGCATAGTTTTTCTAACGATGAAAAAGAAAAGCCTGTACGAATTGCTAATGATAGTTTAGAATATGAATTAATTGTTTTTGATATTGGTTTTAACTTATTTTTAAATAGTAGCGCCAAGCCCAGAGGATTTTACGGAATAAATTTTCTTGAAAATAAAAATATATTTTTTACAACTCAATATAACTTTAGGGCTACAAACCCTACTCAATTTAGTAGCATCTACGGCCCTCCAATTGATTACAAAAACAATATCCATTATGGCTATGAAGTAAATTACTTACTATACAACTACTTTCTATTTTTCCAACAAAAATACCGGCAACGACTATAAATTCGAAGTATAAGTTACACAAGCGTTATTTAACTTTTATAGACTTTTTTTGAGCAAAATTAAATTGTAAATTTGCCGCCATGGAAAAATTAAAAGAACGTTGGGGAATAAAACACAATTGGGAAGTAATAATAATTTTTATTGTTTTTGCTATTACTGGTACTACAGCTTCTAAATTAGCTGCTCCACTAACTGAATTTATTGGACTAAATAAAGAAACAACTCCTGGCTATATTTTTTGGCCAATACGGATTTTATTAATTTTCCCTATATATCAAGTACTACTAGTTTTCTTTGGTTGGATATTTGGCCAATTTACTTTTTTTTGGAATATGGAAAAAAAGATGTTAACACGCTTAGGGTTAGGTCGCTTTTTAAAAGATTAAGCTTTATTTCGTTTTCCACTTATAACGTTAAATATATGGCATTTAGGGCAGAGGGCAAACGATTATTTTCGATTAAGCATTAAGCCAAACTTTTGCATTTTGATTTATCTTTTTTTTGAATATCCGTTTTTACTCATAATCCAGTAATACTAGCAATTACAAGCCTATCGAACAGTTTCTCTTCAAAATAT
>CANLCT010000017.1 GCA_947489195.1 uncultured Aquimarina sp.
AACTGAAGATATTCATAACTGATTTTTACTCTAAAATAAGGCTTTTTATACAATTATGGATAATTACGGATATTCAATAAATCAAAGATAATTGATAAATACAATAACTTAATTTTGGGTAATTTGATTATTTTTTTCTATTAAATTAATTAGTGTGCGAAATTTTATAAAGTGCAGATTTCTAATTATTAGGTGTAGTTTAAAATGTAAAGGATGCGTCAAAAGTGTTTTTTGTTGAAGACTTATGTTTTTTTATGTTTTTTGTTAATTATTTAACCATTTGTTGCAATGTGTGATCTATTTATGCTAGAAATAAAGTGTTTGTGTACATAAGTTTGATTTTACAAACTAATTTAATATCTAAACTAAAGTATGAAAAATGCCTACTATCTAATTAGTCGTAAGCAAAAGTTGTTGTTTACAGTTGTTATATGGATAAATATTTTTTTTGTATCGGCACAAACGAAAACGATTTCGGGGGTGGTTTCAAGTAAAGAAGGTCCAATCCCAGGAGCGATAGTTAAAATTAAAGGGGAAAGTAAAGGAACAATAACTGATTTTGATGGTATTTATACTATAGGAGCTAAAACAGGAGATAAATTAATATTTGAGTATATAGGTTATAAAACGCAAGAAATAGTAGTTGGTAAGACCTCTGCAGTCAACGTAAAACTTGAAACTGATATCACTGATTTAAATCAAGTAGTTGTTGTTGGTTATGGAAGTCAAAAAAGGAGTGAAGTTACAGGAGCGATCTCTTCGGTAGATGGAGATGAAGTAAAAAAGTTTGCAACTTCTAGTTTTCAACAAGCGCTACAAGGTAAAGTAGCAGGGGTAACTATATTAGATTCTGGAGGTGAGCCTGGTGAGGGGCCTATTGTACAAATTAGAGGAGTTAATACTATTTCGTCTAATAGAGCAGGGGCATTTCCTGGTGATCCAAATTTAAATCAGCAAAATCCAACAACCTCAGGCTTAACTCCATTGTATGTGGTAGATGGTGTTCCTTTTGATAATAACCCCAATATTAGCCCTAATAATATTGAAAGTATAGAAGTGTTGAAAGATGCGGCTACCACAGCAATTTATGGAACAAGAGCTGCGGCGGGTGTGATTTTAATTCAAACTAGAAGAGGACAAAAAGGTAAAACCGCTATAGATTTTACTACTTATACTGGTTTTGATAGGGTTACTTCTAAAGTAGATGTGGTAAATACTAGAGAAGCTTTTCTTATACATAGGACAATACATGATAACAATACACCCGATCAAAGGTATTTTTCAATTTTACAGAGAAATAGAAATGCCTTGCGATATGACGTGGATTGGCAAGATTTTGTAATTAGAGAAACAGCACAATTGACAAATGCAAATTTGAGAATTTCAGGCGCTGGAAAGGATATAAATTACAATCTTTCATTAGATAATTTTAACCAAGCGGGTAAATTTAGAAACTCTAAATATGAAAGAACAATTTTAAGAGGAAATGCTGGCTTTAATAAAGGGAAGTTTAATGTGTGGAGTTCTATGAACGTATCTTTTGGAAAAAGACAATTAGCGCCATGGGGGCTTCTAGGAGATGCTTTGGTTTTGGCACCTTATACGCGCCCTTTTGAAATTGGTAAAACAAATATTATAGCCCCGTTTGGACTTGGAACTGACGGAACCGTAAATGAAACTTTTGATGCTCCAATAGGGAATTTGGCAAGAAAATTTGCTCAAGATAACCGAAGAGATGAATTTGCCTTTGGGTCTAACATAGGGATTACGTATTCTATTTTAAAAAATCTAAAAGCAAAATTGAATTTAGGAGGGAGTAGAACTACAAATTTTTCAAGATTTTTTCAGCCCAAGCAAGAAGTTTTTTCAGAATTTACAGGGCTAATTGATGAATCAAGAACACAAGAGGCGTCCATACAAAATTATAATACGGCATATCAATCCTTCTTAAGAGAGTTTACATTGGATTATGATAAGTTTTTTGGACCTCACAGAGTAGGTGTTTTAATAGGGGCATCTGCAGAAGAGCGAACATGGGAAGAATTAAGAGTGGAAGGAAATACGTTTTTAAGTCCAGATCAAAAAACAATTACCAATGCGGCAATAACAAGTCGGTCGGAGCAAAATGTATTCCCAACAAATTCAACAGGTTTTTTAGGGCGTTTAAAATATGAATATGATAAAAAATATTTGATACTAGCAAATGCTCGAAGAGATGGTTCGAGCAAGTTTGCACCAGAAAATAGGATAGGATATTTCTGGGGAATTTCCGGAGGTTGGGTAGCAAGTAAAGAATCTTTTATAGCTGATTCGGAATCAAGTATACTTTCCGAAATTTCTAATCTTAAACTTAGAGCAAGTTATGGTAGAGTAGGAAATGATAGAATTGGAGATTTTTTATTTTTAAGTCCATTAGGATCTAATCAAAATCCGGTTTTTAATGGAGGGTCCGAATTGGGTGCCTCCAGAACAGGTATCGGGAATAAAGATCTAAAGTGGGAAACAAGTATAACTCAAAATTACGGATTAGATCTAGGACTGTTTAACGGAGCATTCAGTTTAAATGCAGACTATTATGTTGTAGATAAAGAAGATTTATTGTTCGGAATACCAACACCTCCATCTGGGGGAGTAAATGGAGGTACTATAGTGGTTAATTCTGGTGAGCTAAGGAACAAAGGACTTGAATTAGCGGTATCGTATCAAAATAGAAAAAAAGCCTTTAAATGGGGGGTAACGGGGACGTATACACAAAATGATAATGAAGTTTTAACACTAAGCGGTACATCCACAGATTTGATTGAAGGAGGAAGTCCTATTCCTTTTAATAACAGTGTGGTGCCAACACCAGTTACATTTATTAGACCAGGATTTAGTGCTGGTGCATTTTTTTTAATTCCCACTAATGGTATTATAACTAATGAAGAAGATTTAGAAGCTTATCAAGGAGAGGTGTCAAATGTTTTAGGTAAAAGATCAAACGAAATCAAATTAGGAGATGTAAGGTTTGTGGATCGTTTAACTGAAGATAATTTAAAACCAGTTGTAGATGCTAATGGACAACCTGTACTGGATACAGATGGGAATGTTCAATTTGAAGCAGGTCAAGATGGTGTGCTAGATAGTGGTGATGGTGTTATTAATGATGATGATCGAGTTTTTGCAGGAAATAATATACCAGATTTTGAGGTGGGGTTAAATTTTAATGCAGAATTTAAAAATTTTGATTTTTCAATGCAATGGTTTGGTTCTTTTGGTCATAAGGTGTTTAATGGTCCCAAAAACCTAACCTATGCATTTACAAGTCATAGAGATATAGCTTACCAGTTTTCTGCAGTAAACCCGAACTCTACCATAGCAGCAGCCAGAACCAATGGTACTCGTGACCCAAACGTGAGTTCGGCTTCAGATTTATTTTTAGAGGATGGGGATTTTGTGCGATTAAGAAGTATTCAACTAGGTTACTCCTTCCCTGATAAGGTATTAAAGGATGTTGGACTTACAAAGTGCAGAATTTATGTGTCTGCTCAAAATTTACTCACCATTACAGATTACAGCGGTTTTGATCCCGAAGTAGGAGGTGACGGTTTGGCAACAAGAGGTTTAGATATAGGAAATCAGCCAGTATCTGCAAGAGGAATTTTTGGACTAGAATTAAGCTTTTAAAATATTGAGTTATGAAAAAAATAATAAAAAAATTAACGATATTGTTTGTTTGTATTCAATTAACAAGTTGTAATGAAGAAGAATTTCTAGAAGCTAAAAATATAAACACACCAGATGCAAATTCTTTTGTGTCAGACAGGGGTACAGCACAAGCAAGTGTATTCGCAATTTATGGAGCCTTACAGGATTCAGATATATGCGGTGGTAATGCTACGCGATCATATGAGGCAATGAGTCATACTGCTAAAGCCCCTCATTTTAATCAAACAGGTGATATAGCATCATTAAATAATTTGTCATTTAGTGTCGATGGTGGCATTGTACTTGGAGCTTTTAGTAAGTTGTATTTAATGATTGATAGAGCTAATTTGAGTATTGCGGGGATTAATAATTTGCCAGTAGGTGTTATAACGCCAAGTTTAAGGCAAACGCTGTTAGGTGAAGCACATTTTTTGCGTGGTCTAGCTTATTTTTGGTTAATGAGAACCTATAATCAAGGATCTGTTCCGTTAATTACAGTAAGCTCAAATACCATTCAAGAAACGCAACAAAATGATAATGCTCCAAGGAGTCAGGTGTTACAACAAGTAATGGATGATTTTAACTTTGCGAAAGCCAATTTACCATTGCTTAAAAGTAACAGAATGATTTCAGTTGTTGGCGAGTCGATTGAATTGAATCCATGGGAAGAAAAATTTATAGGGAGAGCGACATGGGGGGCAGCAGTTTCATATTTAGGTAAAGTGTATTTATACGAAAATGAATTTGATAAAGCTGCTGCAGAATTTAAAAGTGTTATTGATTCAGAGGAATATAGTTTAGTTGAAAATTTTGTCGATAATACGAACACTTTAGGGGAGTTTAACTCAGAATCAATTTTTGAGGTAGGGTATTCCGATTCGCCTCCAGTTGTTCAGCCTAATTTTGGAGGGGGAGAAGGAGCAACAGTAAATGAAACAACAACTAGAGCTTACCAGTTTAACTGGGGTAATGGAGGTTGGGGTACTACACATACTTCCAACTTTATAACAGAATTATTTAAAAGTGATATTGTTGATGAAAATGATCCTCAAAATTATATGGATGGTGATACATCTAATAAATCTCCAGAAAATTTTACTGGATTTTCTAAAAGATGTAACTCAAGTATTGCTTTTGTTGGTGATAATACCACATTTTATAATCGAGATTTAAGGTTAGGTCAGGATAATATAAATGAAGGTACTTCAAATTCTATATGTAGAAAATTTACTAATTGGAATTTAGCCAATGAGCCCGCAGTTGCCGTATCTGCCATTAACGAACGATTAATGAGGTTAGCCGATGTCTATTTGATGTATGCCGAAGCTTTGTTGCGTGGTAGTGGAGATGCATCTGAAGGTTCTGTAAATGTAACTGAAGCTGTTTTTTATATAAATCAAGTAAGGAAAAGAGCAGGGGTAATTGATTTAGAAACTTTATTTGGAGTGCCTCGAAGGTATATGCAAGTTGAAAATAATAGGACTACAGGGGTGATAAACCCAAAAGAATTTCCAGTTAGGGCCTTAGATGCAGAAAATATTTTAAATCACCTTTGGGATGAAGAGCGTATATTAGAGTTTGCTTTTGAAGGTAGAGGTATCTCATGGCAAGACCTTATTCGAAGACCAGATCTAGTAGCGCGTATAGAAGAACTAAATAGTTATGAGTATGTGCATTGGGGAGCTAAAAATGAGTTTGAGACAGCAGTTCAAAATATAGCAAGTGACCCTAATGGAGCAATTTATTTCCCAATACCGGCAATTGAAGAATTAAGAAAATAATAGTTATGAATAAATTTAAATTTTACAGTTTAGTAGTGGTACTATTGTTTTCTTGTACTACTAGAGATGATTTTAAAGTACCTGAAGGAGCTGTGGCTTCTCCATTTATTATTTCAGGAATTATTGAGTCAGATGACCGAACATTAAAGTCAAGAATTGATTTTGATGTAGAATTCTTGGATGGAACTATTGATTCGGAAAGTAGAGAATGGATTTTTCCAGAAGGCAGCGTAGATTTTGTTGAAGGAAATACTACAAGTGAAAAAATACTAGTAAAAATGCTTAAAGAAGGAGAACTTGATGTTGTGTTAAGAAGTGGAGGTAAAGAAGCTATTGAAACTATAAAAGTATTGAGTAAAGTTGAAGGCACAATTAATGCCGAGCCAACGGATCCTGAAGCTACGGGGTTTAGATTTGATGTGGTATCAAATACATTTGTAGTTGAGGCGGGTACCGAAGTTCAATTTACTGAGCAGACCAAAGGAGAATTAGAAAATTTTATATGGAAATTTCCAGGGCAGTCACCAGATGTATCTGATGAACCAAACCCGGTAATTACATTTAATAATTTAGGAGATTTTAAATTCAACTTCAGAGCAACTTCGACATTGCCTTTTGGCGACTTAAAAATTCCTTTTTTTCCTCAAGCAGGCGAAGAAATTTTTTTTGATTATACGGTTATTCCTAGTTCAAAACCTTTAGAATTAAGATCAGTTACCGAAAATGAGAATGGTGAAATTTTGATTACTTTTTCAAGATCACTTAATCCAGAAACATTGGAGGAGTTAAGTAATTTTAATGTAAAAGTAGGTGGTGTCGAAGTGCCTTTAGAAAGTGTAGCGGTTAGCGAATCAAGTTCGCAAAATATATTGTTAAAGCCCGTTACTAATATTAGGAATTCGGAAATGGCTACACTTTCGTATGAAATAGTAACATTAACTTCAGTTGATGGAGTTGGTGCAGTTTCAGAGTCATTTATAGATAAGGAAGTGCTATTATATGATCCGAATTTAATAGAAAAAGACCCAAGCTTTGAAGGAGGCAACCTGCAATGGATTATTGATCCCAATAGCAATAACGCCGCAGGTGTTGTGTTAGAATTAGCATCGCCAGGTAATGAAAGTGAAACGGCTTTAAGCGTGTCAGGTTTTAAAGCTGGCAATAATTTTACAGTAGCCTTAATGGATGCTTTGAATGTGAAACAAAACCAAACATTAAAATTGACATTTGATTATAAAATTCCTGCAGATTTTGCAGGAAACACCCAAATTACTTTTCGTTTATTTGAAGATGGTGGCTTTTCAGACATGTTCAAAACTTTTAATAATGTAAACTGTTGTGGTTTAATAGCTAATGGAGAATGGAATACACTGTCAAAAGAGTTATCTAATAAGATTTCAAGTGATTTTAGATCAGGAATTTATATGCAACTTATTTCTAATGATGTGAATGCATCAAATATTTTAATTGATAATATTGAAATTAAAATTATTGAATAGTAAAAGGTTAACTTTAATTTAGGAGTTGTGAAAGCAACTCCTTTTTTGTTTATGAAATTAAGATATATATTATTAATTAATATGGTTTTTCTTTTTGCTTGTACAACAGAAAGTGAAAAGAAAGAATTAACCCTTTTTTCTAGTTTAAATCCCGAAGATACAGGGATTCATTTTTCTAATACTATTAAAGAAAACTACACTAATTTTTTTGGCGTATATAATTATGCATATAATGGAGGAGGTGTAGCTGTAGGAGATATCAATAATGATGGGTTGTCCGATATTTACTTTACAGGAAATCAGGTTGAAGATAAATTGTATTTAAATAAAGGAAATTTTGTTTTCGAGGATATAACGGAAAAGGCTGGAATAAAAAACAAGACTTCATGGCATAATGGAGTAGTTATGGCAGATGTAAATGCAGATGGGTTGTTAGATATATACATATGTAAAGGAGGGTGGAAGGACAATGAAGCAGAAAGAATGAATTTGTTGTATATAAATCAAGGCGGAGCAAAGTTTAAAGAAAAGGCAATAGAATATGGAATAAATGATACTGGTTTTTCGATGATGGCTAGTTTTTTTGATGCCGATAATGATAATGATCTTGATTTGTATGTAATCAATAGACCTGCTAATTTTTTTATAGATTTTGATAAAGTGCTAGCAGGGAGGGATAATACATTTTCAATATATAAAGATAAATTATATATAAATCAGAATAATCAGTTTGCAGAGCAATCCGAAATTAAAGGAATAACAAAAAATTTCGGGCATGGGCTAGGCTTAGTTACAAGTGATTTAGATAATGATGGAGATGTTGATATTTATGTAGCTAATGATTATAATGAGAATGATTACCTATATGAAAATAAAGGGAAAGGAGTTTTTAAAGAATCAATAACAAAACATACAAATCATGTTGCATATTACGGAATGGGGGTTGATATTGTTGATATCAACAATGATGGCTTAGAGGATATTTTTGAATTAGATATGTCACCCGAAGATTATTACAGATCAAAGGTAAATATGCCATCTATGCGGGTCGATGAATATACAAAAGCATTAAAGGCAGGTATACACAGACAAAGTATGCATAATGTATTGCAATTAAATTCTACATCAGGTTTTTTTTCCGAAATAGGACAATTATCTGGGGTAGCTAAAACTGATTGGAGTTGGAGTTGCTTAGGTGTTGATTTGGATAATGATGGTTGGAAGGATCTATTGGTAACTAACGGTTACAAAAGAGATATTTGGAATAAAGATGTAAAAAAAGAATTTGAAAAATATACCTCGGATCCAAATACGGCTAAAAAGCCTAAAAATCAAATTATAAAAGAAATTGTTAATCTTTATCCTTCTAAAAAATTATCAAATTATGCCTTTAAAAATAAAAAGAATTTAAGTTTTGAAAATTTAGCTGAAAAATGGGGTTTAAGCAAGCCAAGTTTTTCGAACGGAATGGCAACTGCAGATTTAGATAATGACGGAGATTTGGATATCGTAATGAATAATATCGATGATAAGGCTTTTGTGTACAAAAACAATTCAGAATTATCGAAAAATAATTTTTTGAGATTAAAATTAAAGGGACCTGTAAAAAACCCTTATGGATTAGGAGTTAAGGCAACTATTTTTTGCGCAAATAAAAAACAATATCAAGAATTTAAAACAGTCCGTGGTTACTTGTCAAGCGTTGAACCCATTATTCATTTTGGACTAGGTAGCACAAAAAAAATAGATTCATTGTTAATAAAATGGCCCGATGGGAAAAGTCAATTATTATATGATATACCTATAAATAAGCAAATGAATGTTTTTTATGCAGTAGCGGTATATAGAAAAGAAAAAAGAGAATTAAAGCCTCAAATCTTTAAAGAATTATCAAGTGAATATTTTGGAATTAATTATGAGCATCATGAGAATGATTATAACGATTATAGTAAACAAATTTTGTTACCTCATAAGCTTTCCGAAGAAGGTCCGATAATACAAGTCGCTGATGTGAATGGAGATGAACTCAGTGATTTTTTTGTAGGAGGAGCAAAAGGGCAATCTGGAGTATTATTTATTCAAAATCATAAAGGGACATTTGATAAAAAGAAGCAGTTTTCATTTGATTCAGATAAACATCATGAAGATGTTGGAGCTGCTTTTTTTGATGCTGATGGTGATAAGGATTTAGATCTTTATGTAGTAAGCGGTGGGAATGAAGAAGCTGAAGGAAGTGAATATTATAGAGACAGGCTTTATATAAATAATGGAGAAGGAATATTTGAAAAATCAAAACAACAAATACCAATAAAGTCAAGTGGTTCATGTGTTGTTCCCTTTGATATGGATGCTGATGGTGATTTGGATTTGCTTATAGGTAGTAGGCATATGCCAGAAAAGTACCCTAGTGCTCCGGATAGCTTTATTTTAGAGAATAATAATGCCCATTTTATAGATGTAACGGCTGAGATTGCACCCGAACTAAAAAAACTAGGTATGATTACAGATGCTGATATTGTGGATTTGAATAATGATGGAAAAAATGAATTAGTATTTGTAGGCGAATGGATGCCAATTACAGTTTTTGTTAATGAAAATGGGATATTCAAAAATAGGACGAATCAATTTGGTTTTGAAAATACAAAGGGGTGGTGGAATTGTATTAAGGTCACAGATTTTGACAAGGATGGTGATTTGGATTTTTTTGCAGGGAACTTAGGTTTAAATTACAAATTTAAAGCATCAAAAGAAAATCCTTTAGGGGTAGTAGCTTCAGATTATGATAAAAATGGAACTTTCGATGTTTTTTTAACAAAAAAGATAAATAATAAAACAGTTCCTATTAGAGGAAAAGAGTGTGCTACACAGCAAATTCCTAGTTTGTCTAAAAAAATACCAACATTTGAAGCCTTTGCTAATGCAGATATACAAGATATTTTAGGAGAAGATAATAAAGGAGAAGAGTTACAAGTGGAAATGTTTGAAAGTGTTTATATAGAGAATAAAGGACAGAATAATAAATTTAAAATAAAACCATTGCCTATTGAAGCTCAATTTTCAATAATTAATGCTTTTATAGTCGATGATTTTGATCATGATGGTGAAAATGATGTTTTGTTAGCAGGAAATCGTTTTGGAGTTGAGTTAGAAACAACACCATCAGACGCGTTACAAGGTTTGTTGTTAAAAAAGAAGACGAATACCAATAATTTTAATGCGATTGGCTCGATTAGTGGATTTAATATTAGTAAAAATGTAACATCATTAAAACTTATCAGTAGTTCCTTAAAAGGAAAGGCGATTTTGGTAGGTATTAATAATAATAAATTGAGGCTATATTCATATTAATAGATAATTAATAGGGTATTTTTTTGATCGTGTAAAAAAAAAAACAACGAAATTGTTATAGTGATTTTGCTGTTTTGTAGGAAAATTAAACTTTTGTTTATAAGGGTGTTATTGCTAGAAAAAGCGTTAAGGTCTCGCTGCTAGAGGTTTTGCGGGGGTATTTTTTTTTCACAATAATGCTATTTTTTTTGAAATAGTCTTATTAAATGTTTAGATTCGTGTCTTATGAATTAAATTATTTAAACTAAACTATGAAAAACAACTTTCGATTAGTTAGTCTGTTAAGAACGATACTCCTTACATCAATTATGTTATTGAGTTTTGGTTTTGTTTCGGCACAGACTAAAACGATTTCAGGAACGGTTACCACCGATGGTATTCCTCTACCTGGCGTGAGCGTAACTATTAAAGGTAAATCCGTAGGAGCGGTAACAGATTTCGATGGATTGTATGCCATTGAAGCTGAAGAAAGTGATGTGTTACAATTTATTTATGTTGGTTATGTGACTGAAAATGTAACGGTTGGAGATAAGACTAATGTGGATGTAGCCTTGACAGAAGATGTGAACAATCTAACTGAAGTGGTTGTTGTAGGTTATGGTACTTTGGAAAAGAAGGAACTGACGGGTTCTCAAGTTTCTCTAAAATCAGATGATATTAATAAGGTACAAGCAGTTTCTTTTGAAGAGGCTATTCAAGGTAAAGCGGCAGGTGTTCAAATAACGCCGTCTCAAGGTGGGCCTGGTGATGCAGCTACTATTCAAATACGTGGAGCTACTTCAATTAATGCAAGTAGTGCGCCTTTATATGTGATTGATGGGGTTGAAATTGATGGAGATCCATTAGGTGTAGGTGGGAGTGATGCAACTGGTTCTGCCCAATCAAGCCCTTTGTCTTTAATTGATCCTTCTAATATAGAGTCAATTGAAATTTTAAAAGATGCCAATGCAACATCAATATATGGTTCTCGTGGAGCTAATGGAGTTGTAATTATTAAAACGAAAAGTGGAGAAGGTACTGGGAATAAATTAATTTTTGATATAGAGGCTAGTACTGGTATTCAGACCATATCAAATCATATAGATTTATTAGGAGCTCAAGATTTTGTAGATTATTTTAGAGAAGCTTTTCCGTATAATCCAACAATGCCAGGGTCTAGGTTTCAGCAGTTAGCTTTTAGAGATAATAATGGAAATGATCTGCCATTGGATCAATTGAATAATGGTGTTCCTAGATTTGGTACTAGAGATTTTAGAAATGAAGTTTTTAGAGAAGCTGTAATAAATAAATATAGTTTAGGAGCAAGAACTGGTAGTGCTACTTCTTGGTTTAGTGGTAATTTAAGTTATACCGATCAAGAAGGGATTGTGAAAAATACGGATTATAAAAGAATCCAAGCTTCTGTAAACGTGGGGGGTAATGTAAATGAGCGTCTTCAGGTTGGTGTTCAGGCAAATGGAGGTCGAGCTGATCGTTCAGGAATTGTTTCGGCATCTCCTGATGCAGGAGGTACAGGTGGAGCTTTTGGTGTAATCACTAATTTGGCTTTGGCACCACCCGTACAAGGACGTTTTGACCAAGGTAGAAATGGAAATGGGGCAGATGGTATTGTTACTGATGCATCAGGTTTTGTTACAAATGCTAACGGTAGATTGATTATAAATCCGGTAACGCAAGTAAATGAAACGGTAAATACAAGTTTCGAGCTTTTTGGTTCTTTGTCAGCTTATTTAGAATATAAGGTGCTTAAAGATTTAAAATTTAGATCGTCGATTTCATTTAATACGTATGAAAATCAAGGAAGAGTGTATTTTCCAAGATCATTTGGTTGGGGTGAGATTAATGGAGGTTTAGCTTCTATAACTTTGTATAACCAAGCTAGATGGCAAAATAACAATACACTAACATATGATAAGTTATTTAATAACAAGCATAAGTTGAATACAGTGATAGGAACAAGTATTTTAAGGAATGAAGTAAGAACTCAGAATACTCAAGCTACAGATTTTCAAAGTGATTCAGTTAATTTAGATGATTTAGGAGCGGCGACAAACGTTTCTGTTAATACTGATAGACAAGAAAATGGATTGTTAGGTATCTTTGGCCGTATTAACTATTCGTATGATGGTAGATATGTTTTAAACGTAACTGCTAGGGGAGATAAATCATCAAGATTTTTTCCTGGATCTACGCAGTGGGGATTCTTTCCATCTGTTGGGGTAACATGGAATGCATCGGAAGAAGCGTTTTTTGATAATATAGGTTTCATAAGTAACTTAAGATTCAAAGGTAGTGCAGGACAGACAGGGAATGATAAAATTGGAGTTTTTAGATCTCAATTAGCATTTAATAGTTCTAGATTTGCTGCCTTTAGAGGAGGAGGAAACGATATTAATGCAGCTGCAGTTAGAGGAGGAAGTAGAGCTAATGCTTTCTTTTTGGCTCAAGCTTCAAATCCCGATTTAACGTGGGAAACAACCACGCAATATGATATTGGTGGTGAATTGGGCTTGTTTAACAATAGGTTAAATATAGGTGTAGATTGGTTTAGAAAAGATACAAGTGATTTGTTGTTAGAAAGACCAACTGCAAGTCAGTCAGGTTTTCCATTTGTATTAGAAAATACAGGAGAAGTTAGGAATTCAGGATATGAATTTTCATTTAGTAGTGTAAATATCGATACAGGAGATTTTAAATGGTCAACAAATTTTAACATTAGTTTTATAGAAAATGAGGTGATTTCTTTAGGGGATGCTCAGGACTTTTTTACGTTGACATCTTCAGTAGCTACAACTGTATCTAATGAGTTTATTGTTGTAGAAGGAGCGCCAATTGGTTCTATGTATGGATTTGTAAGTGATGGTGTTTATCAATATTCTGATTTTGAAGAATTTGAAGGTCTTACCGAAGAAGAATCATTAAATTTATATAGAACAGGTACTACTGATGGTAGTGGTGCTGCTTTTGTGTTTGATGGTGATGCAAATTCAGGAGGAATAAGAACGGCAACTGGTGTTAGTCCATTTACACTTAAAGAAGGAGTAGCTCAAAACGGAACAACTCCCAATAGACCAGGTCAGCAAAAATTAGTTGATGGAGATGGTAATGGAGTTATAGATGAGGGAGATTTAACAATTATTGGTGATCCAAATCCTGATCATTTTGGTGGTATTACTAATACATTCAAATATAAGTCATGGGATTTATCAGTGGCAATGAATTGGAAATACGGTAATGATGTTTACAATAAAAATTTATTTACAGGTTTTAACCTAAATCAGTTTTCCAATAAATACGGAATTGCTAGAGATCGTTGGACGCCAAATAATCAGAATACTAGAGTTCATAGTTTAAGAGGTCGAGTAAGGCAAGAAGGGTTTGCTACAGTATCGGATTTTATTGAAGATGGATCATTCTTAAGGTTGCAGAATATAACGCTTGGTTATAATTTACCTAAAGGAGCTATTGAAAAGTTAGGGTTGTCTCAATTGCGTATTTACGGAGCGGCAGATAATATTCATGTATGGACAGATTATTCTGGGTATGACCCTGATGTAAGTGTGTCTTCTGGTGCAAATGCTGGATTAACTAGTGGTGTAGATTTTGATGCGTATCCACAAGCAAGAACATTTAGATTAGGAATTAAAGCTACATTTTAAATAAGATAAAAATGAAAAGAATAAATAATAAAATTTTATTATGCTTAGGAAGTCTTATTTTAGGATTTTCTACAAATAGTTGTGAGGATATCACATCTGAGAATAATACTACCACGGCTTCTTTTGATACTTTTGAGGAATTAGTTCAAGGTAGGTTGCCAAGTATATATGCCTCGTTAAGGTCTAATGCACTTTATAGACAAGGTGGTTTGTTAGGGACGTGGTCAGATGTTGGTATTGATACGCATACAGGAACACTTTTTCCAGAAGAGTATTTGCCGTTATATTTATATAACTACGCCGCTGGTACTTTGCTTATAGAGCAAACTTGGACGGAGTTTTATACGGCTTTAAAACAAATAAATACATTTTTGGGTCAAATTGATACGTTTTCAGTTGCTGCAGAAGAAAAAAATCCTGTTATAGCTGAAGCCAGATTTTTAAGAGGTTTGTTGTATTTTGATATGGTTAAAATTTGGGGAGATATCCCTTTGGTGATAAGTGAAGATATTACCTTAGCTCAAATCCGTGAGGATTCAGGTTTAACTAATTCAACTGCAGAAGAGGTTTATTTACAAGTTATAAGAGACCTTGAATTTGCAAAAAGAAATGGAAATTCTAGAGTAGGATCTAGCGCTGATATAGCTTCACGTGAAGCAGCACAGGTTCTTTTAGGAAAAGTGTATTTGCAAATGACTACTACGGCAGAGTATGGTGGTGTCGAAGGTGGAATTAACGAAAGTGGTGAGCCAGTAACTAGACAAACTCGATTTGAACAGGCTGATGCGGAATTGAGTGCTGTAATTAATTCTAATGCTTTTCAATTAGAAAATAACTATGCAGACGTTTTTACAAACGAAAACAATAATGAAGTAATATTTTCTGTTGGATATGATGGTCCAAACAGTGGTGTTGGTGGTGATTTTGGTGATTTTTTAGGTCAAGGAAACTTGAGAGATGGAGGTAGTTTTGGAGCCTACAGAATTAGTGCAGATTTTGCTTTAAGGTATTTGGATGGAGATGTACTTATCGATCCAAGTCAATCAAATGTGCCTGATACTAATTTATTACCTAAGGTTAGTAGAGAATTTTTTGATTTCCCTAATAGTAATTTTAGGCAAGAAGTGTTATTATTAGGTGTAGATAATTTTGTGTCGGATACACGTTTTACGCATAATGTGTGGAGAATATCTCCTGAAAATGTGGGGAGAAGGCTAAGAGGTGAAGGGTCTTTTACTTTACAAGATGCTTTTAATCAAGAGAATTTAGGATGGGGTAATTGGTCGCCATTAAAATACATTAAGCCTTTGCCAAATTCAAGTGCTCCTGGAGATGGAGCAATTGATTTTCCATTCTTGAGATATGCAGATGTTTTATTAATGAAAGCAGAAGCATTAATAGCTCTAAATGATCTAACTGGAGCTAGGGATTTGATAAATACGGTTATATCTAGATCACTTAAAGAGCAGGTTTTAAAAACTATACCTGATAACATTTTGTACTCAACACCAATGGATAATGTGCCTGGGACACCTCAATCTGAATTAAATGCAGCAGTTGAGGCAAATCTTGAGGACGTTAATCCAGATGATTTTTTAGTAGAGGAAGGATTAACTGCTGATCAGTTATTAGATAAGCTTGTAATTGAAAATGGAAAAGAATTAGCTTTTGAAGGAAAGAGAAAAGATGATTTAATTAGAATGGGTAAATTAGAAGAGATCGTTAATGGATTTCATTTAAATACACATCCTGATAGAACAGCTCAAAACTTTTTGGGAGTACAGGCTGGTTTTAATTTAGAATTGCATACGCATTGGCCAATACCTCAAGGTCAGATTATTTTAAACCCTAATCTTAAACAAAATTGTCTTTACGGTACTAACGGTATAGATGGATGTTTCTAAAAAAAAATATTATGAAGAAAAAAATAATTTACTTAGGAGGCTTCCTAAGTTTAATAGTCATGCTTCTGTTAAGTTGTGAAGAAGCACCATTAGATAGGAATGTAATACCTGAAGGAGAAATATCAAGTATTTCTGTTGATTTAATACCAGATCAACAAGTTAATCCTCAAGATGATTCAGGATTAGCGCCAACTTTTACTACATTAGTAGGAAGTAATGTTACTTTGGCATCAACAAGACAAAGTGGTGTTGTGAAAAGAGTTTGGTTGCTTCCAAGTGATGTAACTTTAAGCGGTGGATTAACTCCTAGTGATACAGAAACTGATGGTATAGTTTCAGTAGAACAATTAGATCCGTTAATGTTGACTTTTAATAGGCAGAATACGCCAAATGTAAATGCTGAGGCAAGGGGCTTTTTGGTAACGCTTACAGAAACTTTAGAAGATGGTTCTGTAGAGGTGTCTACAACTTCTATACAAGTAAGGGATGAAGTTACGGCGGTTATTAATGCTTTTAATCAAGCTACGGTAAATGCGCCGGTTACATTTAGAGCAGGGACTACTGAGCAATTAGGTTTGTCAACAGCTGATTTGAGTGGGGAAAATCAAACAGTTTTTGAATGGAATTTTGGTAATGGTAGAATAGTAGATGCCGATGGTAATATCACTGAATTTAATGAAATTACTGGAACTAATAATCCAGACCAAATAATTACAGTAGTATTTCCAAATGTTACGCCAACGGGAGAAGAAGGTGAATTAGTAGAATTGACGGTTACAAGAAATTTCCCAATTAGATCCGAGAGTAAAACTGAAAACTTTAGAGTTGTTGTTATTGAAGGTTTAGTCCCAGATAGAGGAGAGGGTAAAGATGCTATTAAATTAAATGCTAGTGGTTCAGAAATTAGAGTAGGTTATTCTGATGAAATTGCTAATATATCAGACATCAGTGCTTCTGATTTTGAGATAGTTGTTGATGCTACTGAAATAAATGATGCGGCATTTAGAACAAAAGTGGAAGGTATTTCTATTAGTGAGGTTGCCATAGCAGCTGATAATCCAAATGATATCATTTTGTCGCTTTCGTCTGATATACCACCAGTGTTAATGGATAACGTGACTTTGTCATATACTTCAGAAAGCTTGATGACTGTTTCGGGTGCGTTGATTAGTGCATTTGATGATTCAACTGTTTCGCAAACAGGAGCAAATCTTGTTGCTGCTTCTGCTGGTGATTTTGAAGATGCTACTACTTGGAATGGAGGAGGTTTCTTTTTTGCTAACCCGCCAGATACTCCAGAGTTATCATTTAGTTCAGAAAGAAGTTTAAGTGGAAGCATGAGTTTTTTATTTGATACTGCAAATACAGATCTAAGTCCAAGTGTTATGCCTAATAATTTTGGTATAGGTGCTTCAATAGTTGAAAATACTCCAATAGTTTTAGAGTCGGAAATAGTTGAATATGTTTTTTCAATGTGGGTATATGTCGAAAGGGCTTCAGCAAATACTTTAGTGGATATGTTTATTTTAGATTTTGTTGGTCCTAATCCAAGTGCTGATACTAGCACGCTAGCAGCAGGAGAGTGGGTGAAATTGGAAGCTATTAGAGAAATAGATCCAAATTCAATGCCAAACGGTAACCCTCTTAACCCTACAGCAATATTAAGAGTCGTGGATAGAGTTGCGGTTACTACTGGTGATGCAAAAGTGTTTATTGATCAAGTTGACATACGATTAGTAGACGACGGAAGATAATACATCAATTATTTCCTAAATCCATATACAAAAAGCGCAAAACCTCAGGTTTTGCGCTTTTTTACTATATACATTTTTGAGATTTCAGGGTTTTCTTATCTTTACTATTAAATTAAAACGAACCCCTTAATGCGAAAAAAAGTAACTTTAAAGCAGTTGGCCCAGGAATTGGGTTTATCTATCTCCACAATTTCTAAGTCTTTAAAAAATGACCCCGAAATTAGTCAGGCGACTATTGAGCGAGTTAAAAAGCTTGCAAAAGAACATAATTATAAGCCTAATGCATTGGCTGTGAGTTTAAAAAGCAGCAAAACAAGGAGTATTGGTGTGGTTATACCTGATATTTTAAATAACTTTTTTGCTAAAATCCTTTTAGGGATTGAAATGGAGGCTTCTAAAAATAATTATAAGATCATTACAGTAATAACAAATGAATCTTATGAAAAAGAAGTCGATTATTTAGACATGCTTTCGTACAATGGTGTGGATGGTTTTATTTTAGCAATTTCGCAGGAAACACAATCAAAAGGTTTGGTGGATCATTTTAATGATATTTTAAAGGATGATATTCCTATAGTAATGCTTGATCGAGTTTCTGATGAAGTCTACTGTGATAAAGTTGTTGTTGATGATAATCAAGCGGCTAAAAATGCTGTCGATGTACTAGTCAAGCAAGGTTGCAAAAAGATAGGTGTGGTTTCGGGAATTCATAAGTTGAGTGTAGGTAAAGCACGTTTGCAAGGGGTAAAAGAAGCATTTGATGTTGAGGGGTACGAATTCAATTATTTAAAATTAAGTCAGAACAGTGATTTTCAAGTTGAAATTTCTAAGTTTTTAGACAAACATAAATTCGATGGTATTATAGGTTTGGATGAAACATCTGCGGTTAGTGCTATAAACGCAGCAAATATGTTGGGTTTAAATGTGCCTAATGAAGTTTCGGTTATTGGTTTTAGTAATGGTTTGTTGGCCAAGCATTCTTATCCGGGGTTAACTACAGTTTCGCAACATGCTAAACGAATGGGGAAAACAGCAACTAAAATATTGATTGATAAACTAGAACTTAGAGCAGATAGATATTTACCAGATACTAAATATATCAATACAAGTATTATAAAAAGAGGTTCTACAAAATAATGTTCTTAAAATTATTATAATAGTAATTTATATTTAAGCTTATAAAAAAAGCCACACACATATTCCCTTTGTTGGAAATGCTAAAGAATTATTCAAAGGATTTAGCAAAAAATGATATGCTTGCAGGAGTTACTGTAGGTGTTATTTTGATTCCTCAAGCTATTGCTTATGCTTTTTTGGCAGGTATACCTCCTATTTATGGCTTATACTCATCATTAATTCCGCTGTTGGTTTATGCTTTTTTGGGTACATCAAGGCATTTGAGTATTGGTCCTGTAGCCGTAACTTCGATTTTGTTAATGACGGGGATTAGTAAATTAGCGATACCATTTTCAGATCATTTTGTGGAGTTGGTGTTGTTAACAGGCTTACTGGTGGGGCTACTTCAAATAGTTATGGGTTTTTTGCGCATGGGCTTTTTAGTTAGTGTGCTGGCTCAACCTGTAATATCGGGTTTTATTTCTGCGGCAGCGTTTATTATAATAGCCTCACAACTCAAAGGGGTTTTAGGAATGCAAATTCCTAGTGGAATGTCAACATTTTCTTCGGTAATTTATGTGTTTCAGCATCTTTATAAAGCACATATGCCCACATTGGCGGTTTCGGGTATTTCATTAGTTTTTTTAATAATAATGCGTCAATGGAAAAAGAGTTTTCCTTCGGCTATAGTGTTGTTGGTAGTGTTTATTGCTGTAAGTTATTATCAAGATTTTAATGCTATGGGAATTGCAATTATAGGAACGATACCCAAAGGCTTACCCTCATTGTATTTGCCTAATTTTGAATGGCAAATAGTAAAGCAATTAATGCCTACGGTGTTTATTTTAACGATTATTGGGTATATCGGTAGTATTGGTATTGCAAAATCCTTTCAAATGAAGCATCGCAATTATGTGGTAAATGCAAATAAAGAATTGATTGCTTTAGGCTTTGCGAAATTTATAGGCACTTTTTTTCAAGGAAATTTAGCTTCTGGCAGTTATAGTCGTTCAGCAATTAATGAAGATGCTGGGGCTAAAACACAAGTTTCGGCCATACTAACAGCCTTAATTATTTTAATATCATTACTTTTTTTAACACCTTTATTGTATTATTTGCCTAAAGCGGTATTGGCTTCAATTATTTTAGTTTCGGTATTTAGTTTAATAAAAATAAAGGAGGCAAAACGTTATTTTAAAATTCGTTTCGATGATTTTTCAATAATGCTAGTCACTTTTGTAGTTACGTTGGTACATACTATTGAAGTGGGCATTTTAGTTGGGGTTTTATTGTCATTTGTTTTTTTACAATACCGAAGTTCCAAGCCGCATATTGCCGAATTAGTAAAAATCCCTGAAACCAATTATTACAGAAACTTAAATCGATTCCCTAACGGAATCAGTCATCCCGATTATATGATTGTTCGTTTTGATGATCAATTGTATTTTGGAAATTCTGATTATTTTAAAGAATCCATTTATAAACTGTTAGAAAAGCGAAGTGCCTTGCCTAAATATGTCATTATACATGCAACAAATATTCATGCTATAGATAGTTCGGGTTTGCATACGCTCGAAGATTTATATCGCGAACTTACCGAAAAGAATGTTGAAGTGCTTTTTAGTGGTATGATAGGCCCAGTACGCGATATTTTAACTCGTTCGGGTTTTATAAAAACACTAGGTGTTGCGCGTCAATTTATGAATATTAACGACACCATTCAGTATATTGATAATACAAAAATAAACTTGAATTGCGACGAATCATTGACCATGCAATTTAACGAACGTAAGTTTAATCTATTAAGTTGGTTTAAAAAGCGATTTTAACTCGGGTATGGCAAAATAATATAGTTTTTGTATACTACCAAGTACATAATTCTTCTTGTACTTTAGTTAAATAGGATAAATTTTTAAAAAATATTAAGCATTAGTCTGCTTTATGTATTAGCACTTTGTTATGAGGCTTTGATATATATTTAATACTAGTGCTTTCTTGATTTAAGCATGGTATTGTTATGGTTAAATTAAAAAATACAGTTTGCGATAATATTTGTAATAGATCGCAGGTAGAATAGATTTTCTTATACATAAAGCGAGTTTAATAACTATTGTCGATACAACTATAAATTATAAAATGTAAGTAAATGAATGTAAAAACTACTTATATCGTATATTTGCAAAACAATTGCATAACTTAAGAGTACTTATGATTAAAGTTTCAGATATAGCAAGAAAAAAAGTCATTTCCTTAATGGAAGATGAAGGTTTTAATGCCCAAACAGATTTTGTTCGTGTGGGTGTAAAAAGTGGTGGCTGCTCTGGATTGTCGTATGATTTAAAGTTTGACTATACAGCGGCAGAAGAAGATAAAGTGTTTGAAGATAATGGAGTGCGTATTATTGTAGATAAAAAGAGTTTTCTTTATTTAGTAGGTACTACATTAGAATATTCTGGAGGACTTAATGGTACTGGATTTGTATTTAATAACCCTAATGCAAGTCGTACTTGTGGTTGCGGGGAAAGTTTTTCGTTGTAAATTTGATTTAAATTTTAATTATTACGAAAAGTTAAAATATGCGCTAAAAATTAACCGAATTGCATAGCGTTTTAATAGGTTGTTTTTAGATGAATTTTTGTTTATTGAGGAAAGCCTTAATAAGTTAAACACCACAAAGTGGATAAAAAACAATGCAGGTAAAACGATTGTTTTATTGAGCAAATTGAAATATGAGCAAGTTTACAGAAGACGATTTAAAAAAAGAACTCGAAACTAAAGAGTATGAGTATGGGTTTTATACGGATATAGAATCTGATACTTTTCCAATTGGATTAAATGAAGATGTAGTTCGTGCGATTTCTAAAAAGAAAAACGAACCAGAATGGATGACCGATTGGCGTGTAGATGCTTTTCGAATTTGGAGTGAAATGGAAGAACCTGAATGGGCTAATGTAAATTATACAAAACCAGATTTTCAGGCAATCAGTTATTATTCGGCTCCAAAAAAGGCAGATCCTAATAAGTCATTAGATGATGTTGACCCTGAGTTATTGGCTACTTTTGAAAAATTAGGTATTTCATTAGATGAGCAAAAAAAACTTTCGGGTGTAGCCGTTGATGTGGTAGTGGATTCCGTTTCGGTAGCAACTACGTTTAAAAAGACGTTGAATGAAAAAGGAATCATTTTTTGTTCCATTTCAGAAGCCATTCAGGAACACCCAGAATTGGTGAAAAAATATATTGGAAGCATTGTTCCTAAAACAGATAATTTTTATGCGGCTTTAAATTCAGCAGTATTTACTGATGGATCTTTTTGTTACATTCCAAAAGGAGTGCGCTGTCCAATGGAGTTGTCAACTTATTTCCGAATTAATCAAGGGGGGACAGGTCAATTCGAACGTACACTTTTAGTAGCAGATCAAGGGAGTTATGTAAGTTATTTGGAAGGTTGTACAGCACCTAGTCGTGATGAAAATCAATTGCACGCAGCTGTAGTTGAGTTGATTGCGTTGGATGATTCCGAAATTAAATATTCAACAGTACAAAACTGGTTTCCGGGGAATAAAGAAGGAAAAGGTGGGGTTTTTAATTTTGTTACCAAACGTGGTTTGTGCGAAACAAATGCAAAAATTTCATGGACACAAGTCGAAACCGGTTCGGCAGTTACCTGGAAATACCCTTCTTGTATATTAAAAGGAGCCAATTCAGTAGGCGAATTTTATTCTATAGCGGTAACTAATAATTACCAGCAAGCCGATACAGGTACAAAAATGATACATTTGGGTAAAAACTCAAAAAGTACCATTATTTCTAAGGGAATTTCGGCAGGTAAATCACAAAATTCTTACCGTGGTTTAGTTCAAATTAGTCCTAGAGCAGAAAATGCACGAAATTTTTCTCAATGTGATTCGTTATTAATGGGTAATGAATGTGGCGCACATACATTCCCGTATATTGAAGCTAAAAATAAAACGGCGATTATTGAGCACGAAGCAACAACAAGTAAAATTGGCGAAGATCAAATTTTTTACTGTAATCAACGTGGTATTGATACCGAAAAAGCAATTGCATTAATTGTAAATGGTTTTAGTAAAGAAGTTTTAAATAAATTGCCAATGGAATTTGCAGTTGAAGCTCAAAAATTATTAGAAATAAGTTTAGAAGGTTCCGTTGGATAAACTTTTTTAATATTAGAGAAATATTCGAGGAAAGTTACCGCTCAAAATTAACTAACTATTCAAACATTAATATCAATTATGAAAAAACTAGTCATTCTTGTAAGTTGTCTATTGACAATGTTATCATGTAAAAAAGAAGCTAAAACTGAAGCACCAGCCGATGGAGTTGAAGAAACAACAAATAATGCTGAAGGAGAAGTAACTTTAAATGCCGAATTTATTCATGTCGCTGATGCCGCTGTTTTAAAAGGTAAAGATTTTATTTATGGAGTTGTTTTAGATGATAAAGCAAAAGAATTATCAGAAAGAGTTAGTCCATTAAAAAAAGATGAATATGATATGGTAGGTGTTGTTGTGAAAGGTTTAATTAAGCCAAATCCAGCACCTGAAGGATGGGAGCAAGTAGTGGAAATTAAAGATATTGTTGCAGTATTACCAAAGGTGAATATTACCCCTAAAAATGAAAATGAATAATGAATATTTAGCTGTTAAAAGCTAGGTGTCAAAATATAAGTCAATGTTAGAGATCAAGGATTTACACGCAAGTGTAGAAGATAAAGAAATTTTAAAAGGATTAAACCTTAAAGTAAATGCTGGTGAGGTACATGCTATTATGGGACCTAACGGAGCCGGAAAAAGTACATTAGCCTCTGTTGTTTCGGGTAAGGAAGAATATGAAGTTACTTCGGGTGCTATTTTTCTTGAAGGGGAAGATATTGAAGAGTTAGGAGCAGAAGAAAGAGCACATAAAGGAATCTTTTTATCATTCCAATACCCTGTTGAAATCCCTGGAGTTTCGGTAACAAACTTTATGAAGACTGCAATTAATGAAACACGTAAAGCTCGTGGGCAAGAAGAAATGCCTGCACGCGATATGTTGAAGAAAATTAAAGAAAAGTCTGAACTACTTGAAATTGATAGTAAATTTTTGTCACGTTCTTTAAATGAAGGTTTTTCAGGAGGAGAGAAAAAGCGTAATGAAATTTTTCAAATGGCTATGTTAGAGCCTAAAGTAGCTATTCTAGATGAAACAGATTCTGGATTAGATATTGATGCTTTACGTATTGTGGCCAATGGTGTAAATAAATTGAAAAGTAAGGATAATGCTGTAATTGTAATTACGCATTACCAACGCTTATTAGAGTATATAGTGCCAGATTTTGTACATGTCCTTCACGATGGTAAAATTGTGAAATCAGGAACTAAAGACCTTGCTTTGGAACTTGAAGAAAAAGGATATGATTGGATTAAAGAAGAGTTGAAAGCTTAGTTTAGTGTATAGTTGTTAGTTAACTGTTGTTGGAAATTCTAACAATTAACAACTAATAACCAAAAACTATAAAAAAATGGAATTGAAAGAAAAATTAGTCTCTTCGTTTTTAGCTTTTGAAGCTAATGTAGATACTACAAGCCCAATACATGATATACGTATTGAAGCTTTAAAAAGTTTTGAAGCCTATGGGTTTCCTACAAAAAAGCTAGAAGCTTGGAAGTATACCTCTTTAAATAGTGTTATTAAAAATGATTTTTCAATTTTCCCTAAAAAGGAAATTGCACTTGAGTTTAAAGATGTAAAAAAATACTTTATCAGCGATTTAGATTCGTATAAAATTGTTTTTATTGACGGAGTGTATTCATCACACTTATCAGAAACTACGCATGATAAAATCGATGTATGTTTAATGTCATCTGCACTTTCGCAAAATCGCTTTAAGCCAGTTATTGATGTGTATTACAATACCGTAGTTAAGGAAGATGGAATGACGGCTTTGAACACGGCATTTGCTAAAGAAGGAGCTTATATTTA
The DNA here is from genome assembly GCA_947489195.1 of uncultured Aquimarina sp. Lineage (GTDB taxonomy): Bacteria > Bacteroidota > Bacteroidia > Flavobacteriales > Flavobacteriaceae > Aquimarina. Next base: position 24,734 of record CANLCT010000017.1, read on the forward strand.
TATTCCTAAAAACATTGCAGCTGATAAGCCAATTCAAATCATACACTTTGCAACAGGAGTTGATGGAGCGGCAATGCTTCAGCCACGTAATTTAATTGTTTGCGAAGATAATTCGGAAGTAACCATTATTGAACGTCATCAAAACTTATCTGAAAATAAAGTGTTTACCAATTCGGTAACAGAAATGTATGCAGGTAATAATGCACATATCGATTATTATAAGATTCAAAATGATACGGATACCTCTTGTTTAGTGGATAATACATTTACTGAGCAGCATAATAATAGTGTGTGTTCTGTACATACATTTGCCTTTGGGGGAGATATTACACGTAACAATCTTAATTTTTACCAAAAAGGACAAGGAATAGATTCTATATTAAATGGAGTGACTATTCTTGAAGGAAAAACACATGTAGACCATAATACTTTAGTAGAACACCAAGAGCCTAATTGCGAAAGTCATCAAGACTATAAAGGTATTTTTGATGAAAAATCTACAGGAGTATTTAATGGGAAGATTATTGTAGAACAAGAAGCGCAGAAAACAAATGCATTCCAGTCTAACAATAATATTTTATTAAGTGATAAAGCTACTGTAAATTCAAAACCACAATTAGAGATTTTTGCCGATGATGTAAAATGTTCTCATGGTTGTACCATTGGGCAGTTGGATGAAAGTGCCTTGTTTTATATGCGTTCGCGTGGTATTGCTACAAAAGAAGCGAAAGCTTTATTGATGTATGCCTTTGCTAATAATGTATTAGAGTCTGTAAAAATACCGCAATTAAAAACAAGAATAAATAAAATTATCGCAGATAAACTTGGTGTAAATATTGGGTTTGATTTGTAATAAATTTTAAAAATAAAATTAAAAAAGAGCTGCTTGTTTTTTAACTTGGAGCTCTTTTTTTGTTTAAAAAAGGAGTTGTTTTCTTATAAAAAAAACGATAAATGGATTTCAATAAAATATTTTCTGATATTTATAATACGATTAAAAAGGTCGAAAATACGGGTAAAGTAGCGCAATACATACCAGAGCTAGCATTGGTAGATCCTGAAAAATTTGGAGTATGTTTAGTGCGGCTTGATGCAGGAAAATTTCATTTTGGTAATGCTAATGAAAAATTTTCCATACAAAGTATAGCTAAAGTATTGTCATTAACAATGGCCTATGAAATAAAGGGAGAAAAGCTTTGGGAGCGTGTTGGAGTAGAGCCATCTGGAACAGCTTTTAATTCATTAGTTCAATTGGAGTACGAAAAAGGCATTCCTCGTAATCCGTTTATAAATGCAGGAGCTTTGGTTATAGCGGATATTTTAGTTTCAGAATTAGAAAATCCAAAAAAAGAGTTTTTAGCTTTTGTAAATCAGTTATGCCATACAAAAGTGAATTATTCTTTACAGGTAGCTGAATCTGAAAAATCTTGTGCATACACAAATAAGGCGTTGATAAATTTAATGAAGTCCTTTGGGAATATTAAAAATGATATTAATGAGGTAATGGATTTTTATTTTCATTTATGTGCTATAGAAATGACTTGCGAGGAGCTTTCGCAAACTTTTTTGTATTTAGCAAATGATGGGGTTTGTCCGCTTTCGCAGAAGGTTATTATTGATCAAAGCAAATCCAAACGAATTAATTCAATAATGCAGCTTTGCGGTTTTTATGATGAAGCTGGAGAGTTTTCATTTAAAGTAGGTTTGCCTGGTAAAAGTGGTGTTGGAGGTGGCATTGTAGTGGTACGCCCTCATAAATTTAGTATGGTTGTGTGGAGTCCAAGACTAAATGCCAAAGGAAATTCATTTTTAGGCACTAAATTTTTGGAGCTATTTACAACTAAAATTGATTATTCTATTTTTTAGTGAAACCTTATTTTAAAAAGCTCATAGAAAAATAGTATGAATATTACCTACAAATTATAAGATAAACCAATTATAATATAGCCTTCTAAAGTACTAACAATACTACTTTCAAAATAATTATCTGCATTTATATTTTGAGATATATTAGCATTTTTAATATTTAGAACATTATTTCCTATTAGTGATAGTTCAAGTTTATCAGTAATTTTATATGTCAAAGATGGGTAGATATTTAAAAGATGCTCTTTATTTAAATCGGTTTCATATAAAGCATAAAAACTGCCTAAATTCCAAGTGATAATATCTTTTTTAATAGAGCCATTAAGATCTATGAAAGGTTTTTTAATGGAAGCCAAAGTTTCAATATTTTGTTGAGTTATTCGGTAATTTGTAAATTCAATATCTAAACCTATATTAAAATTAATTCCTTTTTTAAACCTTGAATAGATACCTGATTTATTTTTTAAAATAGTAGTTTTAGTTAAGTTTAGTTCGTTATTAATACTGTTTTCGGCTTCAGAATTAAAGAAATTAAAGTTGGAATAAATTCCTAACTTACTTTTTAAACGTTTGTCAAATTTTAAATTAAAATTTAATGTATAACGATTTCTACCTGTAAAGTTATTAAATGTTATATTTCCATTTTCATCTACTGTATTATTAGTTGATATAAATTTAGGAGCAAAACTATAGTTAATAAAAGTTGAGAAGGATGACCCCGAAGAACTGTTGTAATAGGAATAATAACTGTTAAATTTATGATCTGGTAATATTTGATCGTTTTGAATTTTACTTTTGTTAATTATCGTGTAATAATTTTCTATTGATGGATTAGAAATTACAGACGAATCATTGGGTAAATCAACTGCATAATTGTATTCAAAGTTTAATGTTTGAGATGATTTTGGTTTGTAGAGTAATGAAAAAGAAGGCTGAATAAATATATTTGAAAATGAATCTTCAAAACGGTTTAAGCTAATGAGTTTATAGGCTAAACTCCCAGTGATTTTAAGTTTTTTATTTATTTTCCCATCAAATGAAGTGTTAAAGTAATTATCTACTCTTTCAGATTGAAAATTATTGTTAAAAAATGAATTGTCGTTTGCAGTATTGTTAAAACTATTTTTACTGAAAATTATTCCCTGACTAAAACGAAGCCTGTTTTTTTTAATGTTAGTTACACTTTGCAATTTATACCCAAAACTATTATTTATTATCATATTCTTTTGAAAGATGATATTACTATTCAACGGTGGTAAAATCGTATTGTTTGATAAAATAGTTAAGTCACTATTTTTGTTTTCTGACATAAAAAGACCAGTAAACTTTAAAAGTGTTTTGTTAGTAATTCTATTTAAATAAGATGCTTTTTGGTCTAAAGTAAATTGCATGTTTTGCAACTGTTGGCTTACGTTTAAAACTCTAAAAGAGTTTGTTAAATTAATTTGAAATTTTTCTTTAGATAGTTGAGGGTTGAAGTTGAAAGCGTACTCAATAAAACTTTTTTCGTTAGGTTGGTAACCAAAATTAAATAAAGTTGAATTGAGTAAAAAGGAGGAATTTACATTCTTATTTTCAAAAAAATTTAATTGAGATGATTCAAAAAATTGACGTGTGTTTTCAAAAAATTGTCTTTGATTTGTTTTACTGAAAATATGTAAAAAAGAAAGTTTAGTAAGATGGCTTGGTTTATAAATTAAACTTAGTGCTGTAAATAAATTTTCGCGTTGGGCAATATCAATGGTAGGGTCTAAAAATTTAGGGCTATCGTCTACTATATTGTTAACGGTAAAACCATTTTGATCAACTTCTTCGTAGCTTATGCCTTTTAATTCATTATACTCTAATGTGGTTATTGATTGTTTTCCAAGAGTGTTCCAGTCACCGATAAACCCTAACTTTAAGTTGCCCCCAAATTTGAATAAATTAGTATTAGCTAAATATTTGGATTTGTGTCCGCCTTGAGCTTTAATATTCCCTGTAATTCTATTTTTATATTCATCTTTTATTGAGACATCCAATGCATTTGTTTGTTTATTATCAAAACCAGTGATATTACCAAAGTCATTGTATTTATCTAAGTATCTAATACCCTGAATCATTTTTGCATCAATACTTTCAGTAGTAGTTTGATGTTGATTTCTAAATAATTCTTCGCCATCAATTAACAATTTTTTAACTATTTTTCCATTTACAATAATCCTTCCACTACTATTTATTTTTACACCAGGTAATTTTTGTATGATATCGGAGAGTGTTTTTTCTCGACCATTAGTAAGTTGTTTTAAATTATAAGTAATAGTATCACCAAAAATTTTCATTGCTTTAGGCTCAAAATCTAAAACAACTTCTTTAAGCGAATTTATATTTGGTTTTAAGTAAAAAATTTTTTCATTTATATTTTCCTTTAATAATAGATCTTGAGTAAGAGTTAAATAAGAAATATGACTTATTTTTACAGCATAATTTCCTTTGCTTTTTATTTCGAGACTATAAATGCCTTTTAAATCTGTTGTTGTATAATTTAAAGTATTTTTGGTAGATTTATCCACTAATTGTATAGTAGCAAAAGATATTGGTTTGTTATTTTTAGCAGATAAAATAGCACCTTTTATTGTAATTTGCGAAAAAGAATTTTTAAAACTACAACAAAGTAGAAAAAATATTAGCAACAGTTTAATTTTCATTAAAAAATTTCAAAGTTTGTTATATGCTATCTATCTGCCAACAGTTATTGTTCTGCCATCAGGAGTAGTAATTGTTCTTGGTTCAAAAAGGTCATGGACCAGTTGTTTAAATTCTTTTGTAGTTATGGCATTTTTATCATTAGGTAGATCTATTATAATTTCTTTCTCAAGCTTTTTAATATTTATAGCAGCAATAAGCACGCGTTCATTTATTTGTGCTTGTACAATCAAACCAGGTAGGCCCCATAATTCGCGAGGACCATCGTTAATGGGTATTTCTTCTGTAAACCAGGCTACAACTTGTGATCCGCCAATAGATTCTGTTTTAGCAAGTTTACAAGGATAACCTGCAATAGTATCCTTTTGTTTTAAAAATTCCCAATTATAAATAGGTAGTTTTTCTACAATGTTTACATCTTTTCCATATAAGTCTGGTTCGTAATTTTTATAAAATAGCGCTAATTTTTTATTAGATTGATCTTTGTAAATTGAGGGATCATATACAATATTTGTGGTATTTAAATCATTGGAATTTTGTGATTCTTCAAAAATTTCAACAGGCCTATATACAGATGTTCCATTTGTAATCGTAAGTGTTGATAATTGCTGTTGGTTATTTTTTCTTTTTTTTAACAATATTTCTCCTAATTCTTTTACAGTCATGTCAGTACCAAATGAAATTACATGTTCATAATTGACTTGATATGATTGTCCAATAATAGTTGGACTGTAAAGAAAAAAGAAAAATAATATTAGTTTAGGTATTAGCATTTTAATTTTTTTAAACTAGAGAAGCAAAGAACAATTGTTCTTTGCTTCTCTAAGACATTATCCACAAATTGTTTCACTTCTATATCCGTTTTGGTTACCATCACGATCATATGATACGGTAATTTTTGTAACGCAGCCATCATCTTCGGAAATTTGAGATTCGTTGCTAGTTGTAAAATTCAAATTTTCTGCATTAATAAGTGTACAAGTTCCTAAAAAAAGAATGCCCGAAATAAATAATTTTTTCATTGATATTAAAATTAAAATTTAATATCTACTCTATTATGGCTTTTCGATATCCGCCTATAGTTGCGCAACACTATATTTAAATATTAAGGTAATTATCAATCTTTAATAAATCACATCTTCTCTTAAAAAAAGAGATTATTGTTAAATCAAATCTAATGATTTTGATATGTTAAGTCAAAACTTGTGTGTTAAAGTAATTATAATAAGCGGTTTGTAAAATATGTTTTAATGATCTTACACATGCTTGTAATTTTAATAGTAATAAGATAACATGAAATTTGTAGTAGTTATAATGTTTAAAAAGCATGCAGAATAATTCTTTTTAAAGAAAAAATTATCATTTATACGGATAAAATTTATGCATAATTTATTTTCAGTAGTATAAAATTAGTGAGATTAAATATGTCAATTTTAATAACAATATTTTCAAGCCTGTTCAACAAACATATCAAGCATAAAGCAGTAACTTTGTAGCTATTATTTAAGCAATTCATTACATGTTTGATATTCAAAAAATAAGAGCTGATTTCCCTATTTTGAAAAGGGAAGTAAATGGGAAACCATTAGTATATTTTGATAATGCAGCCACTTCGCAGACACCACAAGTGGTTATTGACGCAATTGTTAATTATTATAGTCACTACAATTCAAATATTCATCGTGGAGTGCATACGCTTTCGCAAGAAGCTACGGATGCTTATGAAGTCGCGCGAAAAAAAGTGCAAGCGCATTTTAATGCGAAGCATGATTATGAAATAATTTTAACAGCAGGAACCACACATGCCATAAACATTGTGGCAACTGGTTTTACTCAATTTGTAAACCGAGGAGATGAAATTATTGTTTCTGCTCTTGAGCATCATTCTAATATTGTGCCTTGGCAAATGCTTTGTGAACGTACTGGAGCTGAATTGAAAGTAATTCCAATGAATGAAGAAGGTTCATTAGAAATGGATGTGTATGAAACATTAGTTAGCCCAAAAACAAAGCTAGTTTTTGTAAACCATGTATCTAATGCTTTGGGTACAGTAAATCCAATTGAATTTATTATTAAAAAAGCACGTGCCGTTGGTGCAGCTATTTTAATTGATGGCGCTCAGGCAACACCACATATGAAACCTGATGTGCAAGCCTTAGATGTTGATTTTTATGTAGCTTCAGCACATAAATTATGTGGTCCAACAGGTGTTGGAGTATTGTATGGAAAAGAGGAGTGGTTAAACAAATTACCTCCATACCAAGGGGGTGGTGATATGATTGATCAAGTAACTTTTGAAAAAACAACTTATGCCGGATTGCCGTTTAAGTTTGAAGCAGGTACTCCTAATATTTGTGGAGGGATTGCTTTTGGTGTTGCCTTAGATTATATGAATAGTATAGGTTTTGAAAATATAGCGACTTATGAGAAGGAATTATTAGATTATGCGACTAAAGCACTAAAGGAGATTGAAGGACTACGTATTTATGGTGAGGCTGACGAAAAGACAGCCGTTATATCATTTAATGTCGGGACAATTCATCCCTATGATATTGGTACAATTGTTGACAAATTAGGAATAGCCGTACGAACAGGACATCATTGCGCACAACCCATTATGAATTTTTATAAGATTCCAGGAACAGTAAGAGCTTCATTTGCGTTTTACAATACCAAGGATGAGATTGATATATTTGTGGCAGCAGTTAAAAGAGCAGTAATGATGTTGAGTTAGAGGTTTTGATGGTTTAAACCACTCAATTAAAATAAAAAGTTATAGTTAAGGCCAACAGCCAAATGCTAAGAACAAACAGCTTAAAATATGAGCATAAAAGAAATACAAGAAGAAATCGTATCGGAATTTGAAATGTTTGACGATTGGATGCAGCGATATGAGTATATGATTGATTTAGGGAAAGATTTACCACTAATCGATGAAAAGTACAAGACCGATAAAAATATCATTAAAGGTTGTCAAAGTAAAGTTTGGGTACATGCAGAATTAGAGGGTGATCAACTTAATTTTACAGCCGATAGTGATGCAATTATAACCAAAGGAATTATAGCTATTTTAATTCGTACATTTTCGGGGCAGCATCCATCAGCAATTATTGATGCGGATACGAATTTTATTGATCAAATAGGTCTTAAAGAACATTTGTCGCCAACACGAGCAAATGGATTAGTGAGTATGATAAAGCAATTGAAAATGTATGCAGTAGCATACCAAACCCAATTGAATTAATTATTAGCTGTATATTTTAGTAAATAGATTAGCTAAAAATTAATAAGTAACTTAGTTATAAATAGTGCCAATAGTTGATAAAAACTAATGGCTAATAGCATAAAAAATGAGTACAGATATAGACACAAATCAATTAGGAGAAAAAGTAGTGGCGGTGCTAAAAACTATTTTTGATCCAGAAATTCCAGTAGATATTTACGAATTAGGTTTAATTTATGATGTTTTTGTGAACGAAGATTATGATGTTAAAGTATTGATGACTTTAACTACGCCTAATTGTCCTGTAGCAGAAACCCTTCCGGTAGAAGTAGAAGAAAAAATAAAATCCATTGATGCAGTAAATGATTGCGAAGTGGAAATTACTTTTGATCCACCATGGAGTCAGGATTTAATGAGTGAAGAAGCAAAATTAGAGTTGGGAATGCTTTAATATAGTACAGCATATTAAGAACAAAGTAATGAGTAATTGCTTGTTTAATTTAGTACTATTTTTAAAAAGTATGAAAGATTAAGTGAGTAAAACCTAATACATTGTACTCAGTATTTAATACTAAATAAATGGACGAAATAGTAAACAGAGTAGCCAGTAGTAAATTAGTTACTATAGATTTAGAGGATTGGTATACTGTAGGTGTGCGCACAGTTTTTGACATTAAAGATTGGCTTTTTGAAGGTTTATTACTTCGTGAAAAAGATTTTAGAGCACACGTTACTGCGCATGATTGGTCACAATACCAAGATCATTTTGTAGCTTTAACTTGTTCAACAGATGCTATTATTCCGGGTTGGGCATTTATGTTAATTACTACAGCAATATCACCTTATGCCCAAAAAGTAGTAATAGGTGATTTGATGTTGTTGGAAACATTGTTATTCGAAATTCAAATTGCACAGATACCTGTTGAGCAATTTAAAGATAAACCAGTAATTATTAAAGGCTGTTCTAACAAGCCAGTACCCGAAAATGCATACATAAGCTTAGTTCAAAAATTACAACCTGTTGTAAAAAGTGTGATGTATGGCGAGGCATGTTCTTCGGTGCCCTTATATAAAATAAAAAAATAAATACTATAAGACTTAGATTTAGGTTGTTAAAGGTGGGTTGTTGATTTTTTCAATATTTAAAATTCTGTATTTCAACAAGTTAAACTTGTTAATCTCCATTTTTTTCTTAATTTTGAATAGTTAAATTAGAGTTTGCTAAGTTTTATTTCGTGCATTTTGTCTTGTTTAAATGCATTTTGTCGAAATAATTGTAACATTTTTTTAGGAGGGAAGCGCTCTTTTTTATCATAGCTTATATTTGTTGCTTAGAAACTACATAATATTATCATGAAAAAAATTATTGTATCACTAAGTATGTTAATGGCAAGTTTTGGCCTTTATGCACAAGAAGAAACAAAAACAGAAGAAGCCCCTAAAGAAGGTTGGAGTCGATTTGGGAATGCTTCAATTTTATTTAATCAGGCCGCTTTTAATAACAATTTCGCAACCGGAGGAGTAAATAGTTTAGCACTTGATTTTGCCGTAAGTTATGATGTTAATTATATAAAAGGAGACTGGTCTTGGGATAATAAATTTATTGGAGCTTATGGGCTTGCTCGTATAGATGATGGAGAAACACAAAAAACAAACGATAGATTAGAAATTAACTCATTAGTAGGTAAAAAAGCGGCTGGATTGTGGAGTTATTCATTTTTTGCAAATTTTAGAACGCAATTTGATTCTGGGTTTGAAGTAGCAGGTACAGAGACAATACAAATTAGAGATGAAACGGGAGCTATTACAGGGACAAGACAGGTTCCTGTAGATGGAAGAGGACCAAGAAATTCTAAATTTTTATCTCCTGCCTATTTACAATTTGGGCCAGGTATGATTTGGAAAAAAAGTGAAAATTTTAAATTTAATATTGCTCCAGCAACGTCGCGTTTTATTTTTGTAGATGATGAGTTTACTAATGTAGCTGCAGGTGCTGAACAAGCATTTAATGATGCTGGAGGATTTTTTGGAGTAGAGGCTAATGAAACATCACGTTTTGAGTTTGGAGCATCGCTACAAGGGTATTACAAATTGAATATCCTTAAAAATATTTCGATGGAAAATATTTTAAACTTGTATTCTAATTATTTAGAAGATCCTCAAAATGTAGATATTGATTATACCGCTAATTTAGTAATGAAAGTGAATAAGTATATTTCTGCGAATTTAACTTTCCAGGCGATATATGATGATAATACAGTCGGAGCTTTTCAAATTAGAGAAACATTTGGAGCAGGTTTAAATTATGGGTTTTAAGATTTTGAAATAAAATTTGTAGTAAATAGTTGATAAAAGCTTGGTGAGGTAAAACTCATCAAGCTTTTTGTCGTTAAAAAGGATATTTTTATCTTTGAACTACATTATTTGAAATGAATAAATATCTTATTTTAATAATTTTTTATCCTTTTTTTTGTTTCAGTCAAGAGAAAGAAAGCTCTGCGGCAAAAGATACGCTCTTGGTGCACCCGCAAGCAGTAAGTTTATCTAGTTGGAAAGGCAAAGGAGCTATTTCTATTTTAGGTAACCAGACCGCATTTAATAATGATTGGGTTGGTGGAGGGGTTTCAAATTTAGCAGTTAATGCTAAATTTGAATACGAAATGAACTACAAAAAAGCTGCATGGACATGGGGCAACCGATTAAATTTAGCTTATGGTATTACAAAGATTAAGGATAGAGAACGTGTTCAAAAAGTAGATGATTTAATTGAATTCAGTTCTGTTGTAGGTAAAAATACAGGTAGTGGTTATTGGAGTTACTCGGGGTATTTTAATTTTAAATCGCAGTTTGCTAAAGGGTATAATTTTGGAAAAGATGGTTCTAGAACCTTGGTGAGTAGAGGGTTTTCTCCAGCATACTTTCAAATTGGACCAGGATTGCTGTGGAAAAAGAACGATAATTTTCAAATTAATATTGCGCCAGCAACAACCCGTTTAATATTAGTTGATCGTTTTTTTACACGTAGTAAAAAAGCTTTTGGTGTAGATAAAGGAAAAACTAGTAACACTGAATTTGGAGCGTCAATTGCAGCTACTAATAAATTTAATTTATTCAAAAATGTAACACTTGAAAACTTGATCAACCTCTATGCAAATTATTTGGAAAAAGTAGCTAATGTTGATATTAACTATACCTTAAACATGGACTCAACCATTAATAAGCATATGAAAGCTAATTTTAGTTTTCAAGTGATATATGATGATGATACTACGGGTAATTTTCAAGTACGCGAAATGATCGCTTTAGGGATTAATTACCAACTCTAATTTTAATTAGAATTAAACTAGTTGTGATAAATCTTCTGCTACATTAATCCCTTTGTCTTTATTATACCAAACCTGAAGGTCTTCTTTAAATTCAGGAGTAAGTTTACCATGTGCTGCTTTGTAGTCATTTACCATTTTAGTAGCTATAGTTGGTCTTGGTCCCCAAGAATCTATGATTTTGTTTTTCTCTACATCAACGGCAATTAATTTAGGAATAGACTTACCGCCATTAGTAAGAAATTCATTCATTAATTCTTCATGCTCGTCTCTTAAAACTACTCTGAAATCAATATTTTCATTAAGTTCAGCTAGTTTATTAATAATAGGTAATGATTGAGCTGCGTCACCACACCAGCTTTCAGTGAGTACAACCCATTTAACAGGTGAAGCAACTTGCTGAATTTTTTCGCTAATGCTTGGGTCTATTTTTATAGTTTTATCTAAACGGCGCATACGGCGATCATTTAACTTACTGTAATTTAATAAAGCCTCGTTGTCGGGGTCATTACCAGTAGATTTGTTTTCTAAAATAAGATCACTTACCTTTTTTCGATATTCGTTATAGCTTAAGCTATTGGTTAAACTCTTATTTAAAATATCAATGGTTGCTGTTACGGTTGTTTCCATAAATGTTTCTTTTTACATTAGTTATAGTCGAAATCATTTCTAAGCCTTACAATTCCTTTTAGTGCATTTGTAGGGCGTTAATAAAATCAGTTCTCGAAATTTCGATGGCTCCTAAGCGCTCTAAATGTTCGGTGTGCATTTGGCAGTCAATAAACTTATATCCTTTTTTTTCAAAATAGCGACTCATATAAATAAAAGCAACTTTTGACGCATTGCTAACTTCTGTAAACATGCTTTCTCCACAAAAAACTTTTTCTTCTTTTAAGTTAACACCATATAAACCACCAACTAAAGTATTGTCTTGCCAAACTTCCACCGAAAGGGCAATACCAAGTTCATGTAATTTTGTGTAGGCATCAATCATGTGTTGAGTTATCCAAGTACCCGTTTGATTTTTTCGTTTTTGTTGTGCACAACGGGTTATAACATCTTCAAAGCATTGATTTATGGTAATTGTAAATGGGTTTTTTTTGAGCAATTGACGCATTGATTTGCTCACTTTTAAATTTTGAAAGGCTAATATCATTCTGGGGTTTGGACTATACCATAAAATAGGTTGGTCGGCTTCAAACCATGGAAAAATACCGCTTTTGTAGGCAAGTAAAAGTCGCTTAGCATTTAAATCGCCGCCAATAGCTAATAACCCGTGTGGATCTGCTTGATTAACAGGTGGAAAATAAAGAAGTTCATCTAACAAGTACATAGGGTAAAATAAAAAGCTATTTACAAAAAATGAAATAATTGTAAATAGCTTTATAAAAATACGTTTATCTAATTAAAAAATATTTTTTAAAAAGGTAAATCGTCTTCTTTTTGATCATTTGAAAAGTTTGTTGCAGGCTCAAAAGCATCTGCAGGAGGCATTGGTGGTACGTTACCTTGAGGGGCAGCGGGTTGTAATGCTTCAATTCTCCATCCTTGTATGGTATTAAAATACCTAGTTTCTCCTTGTGGGCTTACCCATTCTCTTCCACGTAAATTAATGCTAATTTTCACATCCTGTCCAGGTTGATAGGCATTTAGTAAATCACATTTATCTTGTACAAATTGGATCGAAATATGTTGTGGATACTGTTCTTCGGTAGTAATTATAATGTCTCTTTTTCTAAATCCATTATTTCCAACAGTTTCTGTGTTTCCAACTAATTTAATTTTTCCCTGAACTTCCATTTGGTAATTGCTATTAAAATTCTAAGTGGTAAAAATACAATTTTTGCAAAGTTTTTAAGTGTTAGCTTTGGTTTAAGTATTAACAATTTTAAGATACTTTTAGGTTATGTTCTAATTTTAAAATTTAATTGTATTTTGGATGCATGAATTTTGTCACCCGAAAAATTTTTTCACAAACCTTTATTATTGTTGCTGCCGCTAGTATTATTGGCTTGATTTTGTGGAATACAAGTTTGTTTTTTGAACGCTTAAAAAATGTAGAGCGAGACAAAATGGAAATTTGGGCACAGTCACAAAAATCTTTTAGTACCGAAGATCAAAATGATTATTTAGAGCTGAATTTGTTAATAAGTAGAAGTAACAATAATATTCCAATTGTTGTTATTGACGAAAAAGGAGAGGTAAATTTAAAAGCAAACATATCTAAAAATATTACTAGTGATCCCGAGCGATTTGAAGCCTATATAGCTCAAATAAAAGAAGAAAATAAACCTATAACTATAAATATTTTAGGTGGGGAAACACAATATTTATATTATGGAAACTCTCCTATTTTAATTAAGTTAAGGTATTATCCAATAGCCATAGTATTGGTTGTTTTTTTACTAATTGGAGTAGTGTATTTCTTTTTTAATACCTCAAAAATTGGTGAACAAAATAAATTATGGGCGGGTATGGCAAAAGAAACGGCGCATCAAATAGGTACGCCTTTATCATCATTAGTGGCTTGGATCGAAATTTTGAAATTAGAAAACGTGGATCCGAGTTATCTAGTCGAAATGGATAAGGATATTACACGATTGAAAACAATTACAGATCGTTTTTCAAAAATAGGATCCAGACCAAGTTTAAAAATTAGCGACATTGTATACGAAACTAAAGAGGCTTATGAATATTTGAAATCCAGAAGTTCTGATTTAATACAATTTTCTATAGAGCTTCCTGAAAAAGAAATTAATGTGGCATTAAATAAACAATTGTACGGATGGACGATTGAGAATTTAGTTAAAAATGCTATTGATGCTATGAGAGGGCGAGGGGAATTGCATGTAAAATTACTAGAAGATGATAAGTATGTTAAAGTTGAAATTCATGATACGGGAATAGGCATTGCTAAACATAGGTTTAATGCTGTTTTTGCTCCAGGGTATACCTCAAAAAAAAGAGGGTGGGGACTTGGTCTGTCTTTAGCACGCCGAATTATAGAAGACTACCATGAAGGTAGGATAAAAGTAAAAGAATCAGAAAGAGGTAAAGGAACCGTGTTTCAAATTTCTCTTAAAAAAGTCTAAACCTTGTACATGTTTGTAAAAGCTTGGTTATTTATATTTATTAAGAGGGTTTATACTTAATTTAATAATGCCTATATAAAATTTAAAGATTTGTAGCAATCTCTTTTGCTAATTTTTCCATTTCTTCAGTAGTTAAACTTACTTTGTGTGTAAAAGTTGCGTCTTTCATTTCATTTAAAGGAATTAAATGTACATGTACATGAGGTACTTCTAACCCAATAACACTTAGACCAACACGTTTACATGAAACTGTTTTTTTTAATGCTTTGGCTACTTTACGTGAAAATTCAAATAAACCATTATAAGTGGCTTCATCTAAATCAAAAAGTTGATCAACTTCTTTTTTTGGAATACAAAGTGTGTGCCCAATGGCATTGGGGTTTACATCTAAAAAAGCATAAAAATTTTCGTCTTCAGTAATTTTATATGAAGGGAATTCGCCATTGACAATTTTAGTGAAAATTGAAGCCATAAAAAGATTGTTTGATAATGTGTAGTTTGTGTTTTAATTTTTTTTCTGCACTCTATTTTAGTAAAAAAAATTAATCTCTGGAAAGAGCGATTACATCAAATTTCATAATACCATTAGGTACTTGAATTTCGGCAATATCACCTACGCTTTTTCCTAGTAATCCTTTTCCGATGGGAGAATCTACCGAGATTTTACCCATTTTTAAATCCGCTTCGCTCTGCGCAACCAATTTATATTTCATTTCCATGCCATTAGTTTGATTTTTAATGGTTACGGTAGAGTGTATTAATGCTTTTGTAGTATCCAATTGCGATTCATCAATTAATCGGGCACTAGCAAGTACTTCCTCTAATTTAGAAATTTCCATTTCTAACATTCCTTGAGCTTCTTTAGCGGCATCATATTCAGCATTTTCACTCAAGTCGCCTTTATCTCTTGCCTCTGCAATATCTTGTGAGGCTTTTGGTCGCATTACATCTTTTAAATGATTTAACTCGTCACGTAATTTTTTTAATCCTTCGGCGGTATAATAAGATACTTTACTCATAATTCTAAACGTTATATAAACACAAAATATCCCACCAAGATGGGATATTACGCTTAAATCAAATATACAAAAAAAATAAGTATTCGTATTATTTGATTAATTTTACAATTGTAAAAAAAACAGCCTATGATATTGCGTATTTTTTCTTGTATTAGTATTTTTTTATTCCTTTTATCATGTGATAATGATGATTTTGTTACACAAGATGACAATCCTTTTTTAGGACGGAGTAATCCTAATTTTTCGTTAAATTTAGATTTGGTAACTAATGCCGATTTGCAATTTACTGGAGGAACTCTTTTTCTTCCTAATACTATAGCTTTAGGAACTATTCAGGGAGTGTTTATTAGGAATCAAGGAAATAATCAATTTGTAGTTTTTGATTTAGCAGAGCCTAATAGTCCCATTGGATCATGTACTACTCCTAATCAAATTACGGGTGTTTCTTTAGAATATACTTGTGGCGAACAAATTTCAAGATATAATTTTGTAAATGGATTAAAAGAAGGAGGTGAAGGTAAAAATGTATTTCCTTTAAGAATGTATAATGCACAATTATCAGGGAATATTTTAAGAGTTAGCCGTTAGCGTTAGTTAGTATTCTTTTTTTATTGAAGAAATAAGTGTTTTAATTGCTGCTAATGGATTATCAGCATTCCAAACTCCTCCTAATACACCAACACCAGTATACCCTAACTTTTTTACAGCATTAATATTATCGGCGTGAATGCCTCCCATACCAATTACAGGGACTTTAATGTTGGTTACGTCAAAGGCTTTTCCTTCCATATCTGGTTGAGAAATCGCTGTAAAAACGGGGCTTAGTAAATTGTAAATTAGTGGAATTTGTGCATATAGCATAATTTCAGAAGGATTGTGAAATGAGGTGCTTACATCGTAACCTTGCGAGGTAAAACGAGAAACATATAATCCAAAATCTTCGCCTAAGTCTATACGAGGTTGTTCTTGTATGTGAACTCCTTTTAACATAAAATCTTCAGCCAAATCGTGTTGATAATGTAATACTATTCGGTTGTGGTATGCTTCGTCAATAGCACTCAAATAAGCCATATGCTGGGCATAATTTTTATTAGGTTTTCGTACATGAAGAATTTCTAATCCAGTTTCAAAAAATGAATTCAATAATTCAATTTCATTATCGGTATCATTTTCTGGAGTAATAAGTAATAGCATGTTGGTTTGTTGTTAATTTTTAAACATAAAAAACTATTTAAAGAGTTTTTATGTTTTTAGGTTTGACTAATACTTTTTTGTATGCAGGTCGTTGTGTAATTTCATGAAAACAAATAGCATCGTTAGTATAGTAATGTAATACCATACTTTTTCTAGAGTTATTTGGATGTAGGCTTTTTTCCCCTCCATGAAGTAAATTAGCATGCCATATCAAAATATCTCCTTTTTTTGCAAGAAAAACTTTTTTTTTAAGTTTGTTTTTCTGAATTACATCATCTATTTTATCTTCATAATCATTATATTTTTTGTCACCTAATTTAAATTTAGAACCTAAATTTTCATAATCCTTATTCATAATATAAGGTAATTTATGTGAACCAGGGTAGTAATGTAATGGCCCACTATTGCTGTTAATATCTTCTAAGGCGATCCAAACAGCAATTAAATTTCCATAAGGGAAAGTTGTCATATGTATAGAGTCGGAGTGAGTGCGTTGTTGACTTCCCGTAAGGAAATTAATACTTTGAAAAAGCGACACTTTTTTGTCCATTAAAAAATTTAAAATGGTACTAATCTTTTCATTAGTTCCAGCCTGATAAAGCTTTAATGAATTATGAATAGCAAACATTATTTTATTTCCGTATCGAATATTTGCTTTTTTTTTGGCTAATAATAATTCAACTTCATCATTTAAAAGATCAACTTCATCATCACTAAAAAACTTTTTTAGTATAACATATCCGTCGTCAGACCATTTTAATAATTCATTTTTAACATCTTCAGGAAAAGAATTGAATAATTCTTTTTTAGGCATTTCATTTTTAGAGTTGGTAACATCGTAAGTGTTTTTTGGGCTTTTAATAGTTTCAAAATCATTACTAGAAATACTAGAGTAGTATTTTTTGTTTAAACCATACTTTTTAAAAAGTGCTCTATTATGGATTAGTTCTTTTCGCTTAAAAAAATTAAAGCACTTGTGTAGTATTTTGTATTTTTTTAATTCTAAAAATAACATAATCTTATTTTTTTTAGCAAAGTATAAAATTAAATTGATTTTTAAATTAATGTGTACTCATCTTTTTTTGTAATTAGTTTTATACTTTTTTAGGGTATTATGTTATTCGGTTGTTTTAGGAGTAAATAAATAGATTAAAAATGAAAAAGAAGTTAAAATTATTTGGGTTGTTGTTTTCTACTTCAATAGTAATGCTTACTGTTTTATCATCATGTAATAATGATGATGATGATAATGTGGAAAATGAAATAGCGAATAACGAAGCTATATTAGGCAAATGGGAACTAGCTAGCGTGGTAGAAAATGGACAAGAAAAAGATATTGATTCTTGTTCGGATAATGAATTTTACACATTTACTGCTGATGGCTATCAGCTACAAAAATTTGAATCTATTATTAAAGCTGTAGCTGTTTTACCTTGTAAAGAGAAAAATTTAGCAGGTTTTTATACTATAGAAGGAAGTGCTATTATTTTCGATAAAGGTCAGAAAAATGAACGTAAACTAGAAGCTTTTTTAGAAGCTGATAATTTAAGTTTAACTTTTGAAAGATCTCCTGTCGAAGTAGAAAAAATAAGACAAAAGATAGCTGATGGAATTTTTGATGTTGTGTTTTTTCCTATTAGTGATGTGTTAAAAGGAGCAGATGATAATAAAGAAATTAAAGTAACTCAAAAATTTAAAAGAGTAATTCCTTAATGTGAGTTCGACATAATTTTATTTCAAACTCAGGTTCCTTAATTTTTTACTACAATTAATTTTGTATCATATTGTCTGATTTTATTCTATAAAATCAGACAATATTTTAATGATTATGAACAGCTGTAATTCCTCTCTCTAAATTAGGGTAGTTGTTTTTTAATAATAATTCGGTAGCAGCGGTACTCCTTTTTAAGGTCATATAGACTTGCTCGAGTTTTTAATCACTTTTACAACTTTAAATTGTTGATCAATATTAATTTTTATAAAATAGATACCATTGCTAAGTTCAGATAAGTCCACTATAGTTGGTCTACTAGTGAATGGGATTGTTTTTATTAATTGCCCTTGTATATTTAGAATAAGTATATTTTCAGCATTGGTATTCGATTTTAAATCTACATAGATATTAGCAGTTGTAGGGTTGGGATATACAATTACATCTTTAGCAGAAGTTGCTCTTAGAATAGACTTGTTGCTTAGTACCGTGCCAATAACCTCAATAACCCACTGTTGATTTCCTCCAGTAGCATTGTTAACATCCATAAATACATTTTGCCCATTAATACCACCATTACCTCCATTAAGAGAAATAGTTGAATCAGAGCGTTTTTCTAGTCTCACACGACCATTAGCGCCTACTATTTTTTTCCACTGTTGATTAGTATAGTTTTCATTGTAAGTCCATAGCCTAACATTCTGTTCAGAATTTACATCATTACTACTTTCAAGACAAAAAGTAGTATTTAATTTTCGGTAAGAATAGTACCCATTTCCACGATTGATTTCTTCCCATTGTTGGTTAATGTTATTTGGGTTGGCACTCCATAGATATACATTTTGATTGTTTTCGCCACCAAAATTACCGTCAAGTGCGAAGTCAATATTATTAGCTTTACGAATATGAACAATTGGATTGACAGCTTCTTGTACTGTAATTTCTAAAGTAGCAGTAGCAGTATTTCCATCATTATCTGTGGCTATAGCTTCTAATGTATAGACTCCTGCAGAAAGGTTTCTTAATATTGGATCAATACCTTGACTTTGGTTTGCAGTTCCCCATTCATATGGTTTAGAGTTTTCTTGTCTAACAAATTGACCATTAATTGAAAGGCTTACATTGGAAATATTCTCTCCGTTAGTGGTGCCATCAGATGCATAAACAGTCACACCTATATCCTTACCTATATTAAACGGAGTTTGTGTTAGGTTGTTGAAATAAACTTTAGTCGGATTATCACAGTTGCTATCACTGGCATCTGGACCATGAATGTAATCAATAGATGTATATCTAGACGCTGATGTATCTGGCGGAAAATCTAAACGAATTCGTGTAATTGTTTTTTCCATCCAAGTATTGAAACCCCTCATATCAAAGATTAACTCTTGATAAACATTCGTTGTTTGTGGAGTAACCATTACAGAACGAGCTTGAGCAAAGTTAGGCGCATCGGTAGTTGTCCAGAATAATTGAAATGCTCCTGTTGCTTCAGATTTTGCTCTAATGCTTAACTGTGGTACTTGGCTGCCATTAAAACGTAATCCGCTTTTTACAATAAACGGATCATTAGAATTGTCAGCTCTTATTAGCCATGAAACATTACTGCTTGTATTAGTGGCTGCGATATTGGAAAAAGTAAATCCTTCGTTATTTTGGTTGAATTCAAAGTTAAGATCTGAGGCGTTATTCATATTACCACAGATTTGATTTTCTAACTCATCAGGCCTACCATCACCATCAATATCTATAACAGCTATTGGAACAATGGGATCTGGATCTACAGGGTCTGGTATAGCAGTAATATTTAATGTATAGCTTAGTGAAGTGGTACATCCGTTAGTGTCTGTATTGATTACTATATAAGTGCCAGCTTGATTTGTTTGTAAATTAGAAAGTCTAATTCCTCTGGTATTAGAAGTAAAATTATTAGGTCCTTTCCAAGACCAACCGTTTTCAGTAGTGCCAAACTCTTGCAATTGTGGCCCAAACCATACTTCACCACCTTCATTTATATTGGCTACTGTTGCCGCTTGCCATCCTGTACTATTAATGTTGATATAAGGAATAATTGAACACACCAAGGGAGGTGTATTGGTTGGATTATCAATAGTTATTTGAGTATCACAACTACTATCATGGCGATTATTTTTTACTAGACCTATTGGCATACCACAGGATTGACCCTGCCATCTAGCGTAAATAAGTGTGCCAATAGGTATATTATTAAAAGCTTTGCTACCTACATTATCATTGATTACTTCGGTATAGTTTTCTCCTCCATTTAGGCTTATTTCTAAATTTGTATGGTTAGGATTGTTGGCAATATGAAAAGTAGCTCTTGCATTGCAACCTGATTGATTAGATGTGGTAACATAAGCATTGATTAAGTTTGACTCTTGTTCATACTCATTCATAGAAGGCAGACTGCCTGAATTCCATCGAATGATATGGCTCTGCCCTTTGAAGCTGTTTGTAGTAACAAATTTTAGATAAAGATCTCCGTTTGGCTCTACATAATAAGCGGTGCTGTTTGAATTTCTAACAGCATCAATACTATTTTCTCTATTTACTCCTGCAATATTTACACCATTTAGTCTGCCAAACCCTTTGTATCGTATGGTTAGATCACCTCCTGCTTCCAAGTCACTATTAACGTTTACATCTAATTGTGTTTTGGTTAGATTGTCAAAATAGATAGAATGTTCGTACTTCCCGTCATCTAGTGCTAGATGAAGCTGAATAAATTTACCTAATTCGCAATCAGAGGTTTGGAAGTATCTAGCATTGTTACAAGTAAGGTCTTTTCTTGTTACACGCACCGGTTGGTTGTTCACATGATTAATGTAAACAAATTTATTACTAACACTATGTAAGCCATCCCAATTAGATACTTGGTGGGTATTGTCAAAGGTGTAGAAAGGGATGTCTGTAATTAAAGAACTTGGCACTCCGGTACGAGTTAAAGATCCATCTAAATCTCGTATCACATCACTCCATACTTGTGAACACCTGTTTGCTATATTGTTTGTAGGCTTTGGAGAATTCGTTTTTATCCTTGGTGTTCCTTTATGATTATAGGTAATTCCGCGAAATAAATGATTTATTCGTTTCTCACCAGCTCCATTAGTTCTAAAAACGGAAGTGTAATTTCTATTCCAATTTACAAAGTGACTATCATATATCCTTCCAGCACCATCGTATAAATTATAAAGATGTGTTTGTTGGTTTCTAAAAGTATTAACGTTATATATATCGTTGTCTGTATCTGCTATAAAAATAGAGTTTCGTATTATATGTCTGGTAGCAAGCATTACGTGAATCTCCGTATCAGCAGATTTAGCATTATCAAATATAATATCTTCATCCTTACTCCCAATACCCGTATAAAAATTTAGCTTGTTACTAAAAACTGTAAAATCCTGGATAAGGAAAGGATTTGGACTATCAATAGATCTGTTAATTAATAATCTATGTTGATTATCTAGCATATCATTTGCATCAAAAGCATTTCCTGTACTATGGGCTACATTACCAGAAAATTCTATTAAATCAGTTCTTCTTGGTTGTAGATTAGAAAGAGCAGGTAAACTTTCAGAAGCACCAGTAGGTTTGTCGGGCATAGCAAACCAATAGGCTGTGCCTTCTGTTCCTGCTACAATATTATCTTTAAATGTGTTGCCTGGATTGGTGATCCAAAAGGCAGAAGGTGATTTGTTCTGTAAGGTGTTAAACTCAAAATCTGAGTCGAGTAAGGCATCTTGTTGTCTCGGTTTTTTTGATAGTAATACCAAATTTTTTGAAAACGTATTGTTGATCTCTGAACCATCTTCTAAAAAGATTCCATGGCCTAAGTGATCAAAGGCTACATTGTTGTCTACCAATGTTCCCCATGTACCATGTACTGTAATGGCACGGTTATAACTTTTGCGAATACTACAATTACTAATATATTGTCCTTCTCCTCCAGGACCCAGTAAATGCCAGTGCCAAGGATAACGACCCAATGTACCTCCTTGTCCCATTCTAAAGAATTCTACATTATCAGCGTTTGCTGTTGCACCATTCATAATCATAATATGTGCTCCATATCTATTAGCATCAGTTGTATTATTATCTCCTTGTATTTTTATATTTCTACTTAATAGCCCTACTTCAGCTCTAGTGTCTACAGTCCAGCTTCTAATCCCGTTTGAATAGTTTTTTAATTCACCCATTCTTGGGAACTGAAGAGCTGCATCAAAAGATATTGTTTTTTGATTGTTAGAAATATTGGTAATGACTCTAGTTTCTGCTTCAGCAGGATTTAGTCGATTTGGAGTTATCACAATTTCATCACCTACTTCCCAATCAACGGGTTCTGCAAGTGTTATTGATGTTGAACCAGCAGTTGTCTGCGCTCCTATTTTTACCCAGGATACTTTGGGAGCACCATGCAAATTCATTGTTGCTCCATTCATAACCATAATCGCTTTGCTATTAACAGAGGTTCCTGGAATCAATTCATTTCGATTATTTCCCTTTAAGGTTATGACACACCCTAATTGACTTAAATAAGGATTAGTTTTGGTGCCAATCTCAAATAATGCATTTGCCCCCATGACCATAATATACTTTGCTTCTAGATCAACCCAAGCGCCTTCTTCTTGCCAATTTACAGCTTTCAATTTACCCATAACTGTAATCGTTCGAGCTCGACAGGTACCAACCATTGTAAGGTTTATTTCAGCTGGAACTGTAACATCATCATTTACAGTAGGAAATGAATTACCCGGCCATACTGATGCATCATTCCATGATCCTGACCTTAGAGGTTGAATAGCTGCTACAGCTGGAGCTGGTGGGGCGCAGTTGTAAGAGCTGGTAATTTTAGGAGTTTTAGGCTTTTCAGGATAGGTGTATGAAAAAACAGTATTGCTAAGAAGCAAAAAGCATAATAACACAGCTGTTAAAAAACCTTTCTTGTAAAAAGAAGTCTGATTTGTGAAGGGAAGTAAATAGTTAGTTTTCATTTTAATGATTGATTAACTATAAATCCACTAAAATGATTTACAATTGAATAGGAAAATTGACAAATTCAATTGTATTAAGTGTAAAATTGAGCTTTTACCTTGATAAAAAGATTAAGTAGTGTATAGTTAGTTGTTATACTGCTGTTAACGTAAAATCACACTGTTTATTGTGGCTTTTTATATGGCTAAAAGCTCAAGTTTAAGCCTATTTTAATTGGTTATTGTTTGTGAATAGCGTTAATTCCTCCTTCTAAATTCAATAAGGTTTTAGGGTAGTTGTTTTCTAACAATAATTCAATAGCAGCGGCGCTTCTTTTTCCAGATAAGCACATAACTACTAATGTTTTTGAATTTGGGATTTCACCCATGCGATCCTCTAATTCATCTAAGGGAATATGTTGTCCACCTATATTTTCGTCCTCATACTCATTATAAGTACGCACGTCTAATAAATGATAGTTTTCCTTATTTTTTAAATAAGTTTTTGCAGAAATAGTATTTATATCATTAGCATGCTTGATACCACAAAAGAATTCATAATTAGCTTCTAATTTAGTGATAATTATTTCGCTATTTTTTTGAAATTGTAGTATTTGTTGTTGTAAACTTAAGGAATCAAAATATAAAAGTTTGTCAACTAAAGGCGTACCGATACCTGCAATTAATTTAATAGTTTCGTTGGCTTGTAAGCTTCCAATAATACCTGGGAGTACGCCCAATACGCCAACATCGGAACAATTTGGAACCGAGTTGGGAGCGGGAGGTGTAGGGAATAAACAACGGTATGTTCCGCTGTTATTATAATTAAATACAGCAACTTGTCCTTGGAATTTAAAAATAGACCCAAAAACCAAAGGTTTATCAGCTAACACACAAGCATCATTAACCAAATAGCGGGTTGGAAAGTTGTCGGTACCATCAACAATAATATCAAATTGTTTAAATAATTCAACTGCATTTTCTGTATTTAAAAAAATATTAAATACCTCCATTTTGACAAATGGATTTAGTTTTGACAAGCGATCAGCAGCCGAAGCGGCTTTAAATTGCCCCACATCATCTGTAGTATATAAAATTTGACGTTGTAAATTACTCTGATCTACTTTGTCTCCATCAATAATACCAATAGTTCCTACGCCAGCGGCAGTCAAATATTGTAATACAGGACAGCCTAAACCTCCAGCACCAATGACAAGTACTTTGGCTTGTTTTAACTTTAATTGACCTTCAACTCCTATTTGATCTAGGATCAAGTGGCGGTGGTATTGATTTTTTTCATCAGAGGTTAGTGGTTGAAGGTTGAAGGATGAGGTTTTGTTTTTAGTGGTATTGTTGGTGTTTTTCATTTTTTGGCTGGTTGTTGGTTAGTTTTTAGTTGATCGTTGTCGGTTGTCAGTTTTTAGATTTGGATTGAGGGTCAAGTTTTTTTTAGCTTTTTCGGCGTTTTGTGCCGTAATTTTAGCTAATAGCTAGCAGATATTGATATCGTTATTTCTAAATTCCCTTTTCTAAAAATCGTGTTTATACTTCATCTTCATAAGTCTTACGTCCTACGTCATTCCACTGTTGTAATTTGGGTTGCCATTCTTTACAAGTATTAAGTAATATTTCAATTTGAATATTGGTCTTTACCAAAAACTTTCCCAGTCCTTCCAAACTACTTCAAAACCTTGATTTTTTAGCATTTTGGCAATTTCTTCGGTGGGGCGTTCATCAGATATTTCAAATTGCTCTAAACTTTGAGGTTCTACCACATAGCCGCCAGGATTTGTTTTAGATTCGGCACTAATGGAAGTGATTCCTAATTTAACAACATTATTTCTAAATACTTCACTTTCTCTGGTTGACATGGACAGTTCCACATCTTCATCCAATAGACGAAAAGCACAAATGGCTTGAACTAAATCGGGATCGGTCATTTCTACTTTAGGTTCTAGACCACCACTATGCGGACGTAATCTAGGAAAAGAAATAGAATATTTAGTTTTCCAGTAAGTGCGTTGTAAGTATTTTAAATGCAATGCAGTAAAAAAACTATCGGTACGCCAATCTTCTAAACCAAATAAAGCGCCTAAGCCTATTTTATGCACACCTGCTTTTCCGAGCCTGTCGGGCGTTTCTAAACGATAATAAAAATTACTCTTTTTTCCTTTTGGATGGTGTTTTTTATATTCGTCTTTATGGTAGGTTTCTTGATACACCAAAACGGCGTATAGTCCACTATCAACTAAAGTTTCATAATCGGGTTGATCTAAAGGCTGCACCTCGATAGTAATATTACTAAAATGCTTTTGGATTAATTCAATGGCATGTTTAATATAAGAGACTCCTACGGTTTTATTGGCTTCACCAGTAACAAGCAATATGTGGTCGTAGCCTTTTGCTTTTAAGAATTCAACTTCCTTTAAAATTTCAGCATCTGTAAGTGTTCGACGTGCAATTTTATTGGTCATACTAAATCCGCAGTAAGTACAAATATTTTGACACTCATTACTCAAATACATAGGGACATACATTTGCATGGTATTCCCAAAACGCTTTTTAGTAAGCTGACTACTTAATTGCGCCATTTGTTCCAAATAAGGACGTGCAGCTGGCGAAATTAAAGCCTTAAAATCTTCAATGTCACGTTTTGTGTTTGTTAATGCGCGTTCAACATCAGCGGCTGTTTTAGCGTAGATATCGCTAGTGACTTGATTCCAGTTATGTTTGTCAAAAGTTTCGTTAAAACTTTTTTGGGTTGAGGGTTGAGGGTTGAGGGTTGTAACACCTTTGGTGTTATTTTTTGGTAATATCGATATGTTATTTTTTGAATGTTCCATAAGTTTACTTTAATTGAGACATTCTCAAGTTGTACAGCATTCTTCGTATAATTCTTGCTTCTTCATTGATCACTTCAAAATTTTCCTTTGAAATGAAATCTAAGTCTTTTGATAATCGGAGTAAATACGCTACTTCGGTTATTGATCCAGAGGCAATTTTGATAAATCGAGTAAATTCTTTAGGTGTATCGTAGCCACAACCTTCAGCAATATTTGTTGGAACAGATGATGAAGCTCTTCGTAATTGAGAAATTAAACCAAATTTTTCTTCGGAAGGGAAATTGCTAGTAAGACCATAAATTTCTAAACATAATTTATGTGATCTTTCCCATACCTTTAAATCTTCATAATTTCTCATTACTATTTTCTTTATTAAAAATTCATACTTCATACTTCATACTTCATACTTCAAGCTTCGACCTTCAACCTTCAACCAATTTCTACGAAAGAAAACTCGTTAATGGACTACTCGCTTCAGCATGTTGCTTTACGGGAGCTAATTTTGCTTCGTAAGCCATTCTTCCTGCCTGGACAGCCATTTTAAAAGCTTTTGCCATTTCAACGGGGTTTTGCGAAACTGCGATTGCGGTATTTACCAAAACTGCATCGGCACCTAATTCCATAGCATATGCAGCGTGTGATGGAGCTCCGATACCTGCATCAACAATAACGGGTACGTTGCTCTGATCGATAATAATCTCTAAAAAATCTTGTGTTTTTAATCCTTTATTACTCCCAATTGGCGCTCCCAAAGGCATTACACATTGAGCACCTACTTCTTCTAAACGTTTGCATAAAACAGGATCAGCGTGTATATATGGCATCACAACAAAGCCTAATTTGACTAATTCTTCGGCAGCTTTTAGGGTTTCAATAGGATCGGGTAATAAATATTTAGGATCGGGATGAATTTCTAATTTAATCCAATTGGTTTCTAAAGCTTCTCGAGCCATTTGCGCTGCAAAAACAGCTTCTTTAGTATCTCTAACTCCTGAAGTGTTAGGCAACAAATTAATATGCTGATGTTTCAAATGAGTTAAAATATCATCCTGTTCATTGCTAACCTCAACTCTTTTTAAAGCTACAGTAACCAATTCACTTTCCGAAGCTACTAAAGCTTCTTCCATTAAAACTGATGAACTAAATTTCCCTGTTCCTGTAAACAAGCGAGAGGTGAATTCTTTATTTGCTATTTTTAATTTCATATTTCTAGCTGTTGGCTAATAGCTAATTGCTAAAAGTTTGTTCTATTTGTTCTATTCTTTGTTTTAACTCCAATTCACTTTCTCCAGTTAATAAACCAGAAACAGCAATATTAGATAATCCTGTTGTTGATAATTCTGGAAGGTCGCTTAATGTGATTCCTCCAATACCTACAATAGGTAATTGGAAACCCTTCAAAACAATCTGATTTACAATTTCAGAATATCCTTTCGCTCCTAAAATAGGACTTAACTTATCCTTTGTTATTGTAAATCTAAATGGCCCTAAACCAATATAATCTACTCCATCTTCAATATGCTGCAAACAATCCTCAAGTGTGTTTGCTGTTCCTCCAATAATTGCTTCTTCTCCTAATTGTTTTCTAACTTCTTTAGGGTTTGTATCTGTTAATCCAACGTGTACTCCATCGGCACCAGATTCTCCTGCAACTCCTATATTATCATTAATAATTAAAACCGCTCCATAGGTATCACATATTTTTCTCGCTTCTTTTGCTGCTTTTAAATAATCCAGTAACTCCACATTTTTTAGACGTAATTGCACCCATTTACATCCCGATTTGCAAACAGCTTCTATATTTTGTAAATGCTCTTCAATGCTTTTTCCTTGGGAAATATATTGGGTATATGTTTTTTGTAAACTCATAGTAATAAGAAGTTAAGAATTTAAGGAGTTAACAATTGCTTTGCAATAGGCATTTAGTAATTTGCTTACTTCAATCAAAAGAACCTTTTCATTAGTAATCGTTTCCTTATAATTTAAATCTTGGGTTAAAATCAAAAAATAGCGACATTCTTCTAAAGAGCCTTGCGCGATATTAAAAAACCGAAGTTTATCTTTTGTTCCTTTCTTTTTATATCCTTCTGCAATATTTGCAGCAATTGAGGTAGCAGCTCTTCTAAATTGAATCGTTAATCCATAAGTCTCTTCTTTAGGAAAACCTTTAGTCATAGTGTATACGCATAAAACAAATTGATGTGCTTTTTGCCACACTAATAAATCTTCAAAAGATTGACTTTTTTTCATACTTAATTTCTTTGTTCTAACTACTTAACTTCTTCCTTCTTAACTCCTATTTATTACAGCTTAACTACTTCATTCTTATTTCTTAACTTCTATTTGTTACAGCTTAACTCCTTAACTACTTCTTTCTTAACTTCTATTTGTAACTACTTAACTTCTTAACTACTTCATTCTCAACTCCAATTTCAACCTCTCAAATTAAAATCTAAAATTCCCTAACAGCTCTTTGTTACTTCCCAAATATTTTTCTGTAAATCGCTTAGCGCGAAAACAACTTTTTAGTAGCGGAAAACCTAGGCTTAAATAAGCAGTTATGGCACTGGATAATACACAGCCACTTCCGTGCTTTGGATAAACAGTTTGGTGTTTGGGGTTTATCGGATATTTTTCACCTAGTTTGGTATATAAATAATCTTTTCCTTTTTCGGATTCGTTATGCCCTCCTTTTAAAAACAGGTTTGTTTTTGAGCTAACATGCGCAATGGTTTCGACTATATTCTTGGTAGGATATAGTTGCTGAATCTCATCATAATTAGGTGTCAATACATATATCTTTGATAATACATCATCAAATATTTTTGAATCAAAATCTATTTGAGTTTCTGAATGAAAGTCAAAATTTGTCGAGGCACTTAAAACAGGGTCTACAATTATTTTAATTTCCGCGTTTAATGAAATTAATACATTAATTATTTCGGACATTGTCCGCCAATTTTCAATAATTCCAATTTTTACTACATCTATTTGAAAACGACTAAATAGAGTTTTAATTTGCTTTTTTATAATTTCAACATCTATCCAAATACATTCTATAAATTCAGTATCTGTTTGAATCGTATTTGCTGTACAAACGGATAGTCCTTGACATTTTAACGCCTCAAAGGTTTTGCAATCGGCAACTAAACCCGCGCCTCCCGAAGGATCAAAACCTGCAATGGATAATATGTGGGGTCTTTTTTTCAATTAAATATGGGTTATCGTTTGGGTATAATGGTTTCTTATTTTTTTAAATGCGGTAATTGGAGAATTGCTTTTCCAAACACTTCCTAAAACAGCGACTCCATTATAGCCTAAGTTCAATGCTTTAGGTATATTTTGTGTTGTAATTCCTCCTAAAGCGATAATTCGTTTGTCAATATGATTTACATCAAAACTTTTGCCTTCATAGCCTTCTTTTGATATGGACGAAAAAACGGGACTTAAAAAATGGTAATCAAATTCGAATTCACAATTAGCTAGGTCTTCTGGTTTATGAAATGAAGAGCTAATAGTTTTGCCAAACATGCTAAGTCCTTTAAAATATTGCCCAGGATTGTCTATATGGTCTATTCTTTTTTGCTCCGTAAAATGAATGCCTTTTAAGTTGAACTCATTTATTAATTCATGAAAATGATGGACCACAATTCGGTTGTGGTACTGTTCATCAATTTGATTTAAATAATCACAATGCGCTTGATAATTTTTAGTGGGTTTCCTTAAATGATAATACTGCAAGCCTTCTTGAAAAAACTGATGTAGTATTTCAATTTCATTAGGAATATCATTTTCTGGAGCTATTAAAATTAGCATATAATAATTATGAATTTTCAATTAAGAATTACGAATTGTCTTTTGTATGCTTCCAATAATCTTTAACAGTTCTTCAACATCATTTAATAATTCTATTTTAACCTTCTCTGAAATATAATCGGAATCAAATAGTAAGCGTATCCAGTATTTACTTTCTCTCGCTTCTTTATAGGAAATAGACAATTTAGCATAAAAATCCTTTTTACTTTGACCTCCAATAGCCTCTTCAATATTTGCTCCAATTGAAGTTCCTGAACGCAGTAATTGTTTTGAAAGGACGAATTCTTTTTTTGATTCCATTAAAAACCGGCAATGTTTTACAATTTTAACTGCAAAAGCATAACTTTTTTCTTGTACCACATTACCAGTTTTCATTAGTGTCAATTATTGAATTCGTAATTCCTAATTAATCATTCATAATTAAAGATAAACTTCGCTTCCTTTTTCTTTAAACTCTTTTGATTTTTCTTCCATCCCTTTTTGTAGGACTTCATTATCGTCAGAAATTTCATTTTCGGCAGCAAAATCACGTACTTCCTGAGAAATTTTCATAGAGCAGAATTTAGGTCCGCACATAGAACAGAAGTGTGCTACTTTTGCACCATCTGCAGGTAAGGTTTCATCGTGGTATTCACGAGCACGTTCTGGATCTAAACCTAAGTTAAATTGATCTTCCCAACGGAACTCAAAACGCGCCATACTTAAGGCATTATCACGGTGTTGTGATCCTGGATGTCCTTTAGCTAAATCGGCAGCATGTGCAGCCAATTTATAAGTAACCACACCAACACGTACGTCCTCTTTGTTAGGTAAGCCTAAATGTTCTTTTGGAGTTACATAACATAACATAGCACAACCGTACCAACCAATCATGGCTGCACCAATACCCGATGTAATGTGATCATAACCTGGAGCAATATCCGTTGTTAAAGGTCCTAAAGTGTAAAAAGGAGCTTCGTCACAAACTTCGATTTGTTTCTCCATATTTTCCTTAATCATGTGCATTGGCACGTGACCTGGTCCTTCGATAAAGCATTGCACCTCATGTTTACGGGCAATTTGCGTAAGTTCACCTAAAGTTTCTAATTCAGCAAACTGAGCTTCGTCATTGGCATCGGCAACCGAACCTGGACGTAAACCATCACCTAAAGAAAAGGCAACATCGTATGATTTTAAAATTTCACAAATATCTTCGAAATGTGTGTATAAAAAACTTTCTTTATGATGTGCCAAACACCATTTTGCCATAATAGAACCACCACGAGATACAATACCGGTAACACGATTGGCCGTCATAGGTACATAACGTAATAACACACCAGCATGAATAGTAAAATAATCCACTCCTTGCTCGGCTTGTTCAATTAAGGTGTCGCGGAAAATTTCCCAAGTTAAATCTTCGGCCACTCCATTAACCTTTTCTAAGGCTTGGTAAATGGGCACCGTACCAATTGGTACTGGAGAGTTACGTACAATCCACTCACGAGTTTCGTGAATGTTTTGCCCTGTAGACAAATCCATAATATTATCAGCTCCCCAACGACAAGCCCAAACGGCTTTTTCAACTTCTTCTTCAATTGACGAAGTGGTTGCAGAGTTTCCAATATTGGCATTAATTTTCACCAAAAAGTTACGTCCTAAAATCATAGGCTCTGCTTCGGGGTGATTGATATTTGAAGGTATTACTGCACGACCTCTAGCTACTTCTTCGCGTACAAACTCTGGAGTAATTTTTGCCGGAATTGAAGCACCAAAGTGTTCTCCTTTATGTTGCTTTCTAATTTCGGTCATTTCGTCAATTCGTTGATTTTCACGAATAGCGATGTATTCCATTTCGGGAGTAATAATTCCTTTTTTTGCGTAATGTAATTGCGTTACATTTTGTCCTTTTTTAGCACGTTTAGGTTTGTGTTTTAGATCAAAACGCATATGATCTAAACTTTTGTCGTTTAAACGTTCATTACAATATTTAGATGAAAAAGCTTCCAATTCCTCTACATCACCGCGATCTAAAATCCATTGCTCTCTTATGCGCTCAATACCATTATGCACATTGATTTCCTTGTTAGGATCGGTATAAGGTCCCGAAGTATCATATACAGTTACAGGTTCGTTAGGTGTTTTCTTTTTGGTTAACGAATCGGTGGTGTCGCTCAAAGCAATTTCGCGCATAGCCACTTTAATCTGTGGGTGAATTTTCCCTTGTACATAAACCTTTTTTGAATTAGGAAAAGGTTTTCTAGTGATTTGTCCTTCTTTTGGTGCAGTGTCTTTACTTTTCATTATTATGGCTATTGGCTAACGGCTTTTGGCTTTTAGCAATTAATATTCGTTTTTTGTGGTTGAAGCTAATGGCTACTAGCTAATAGCTAACAGATTAATTTTCACCCTCCCTGAGTAGCTTGAATAATAGTTACCTCATCATTTTGGTTTAGATGAGTTTGTTTCCAATTATTTTTTGAAATAATTTGGTTATTGATAGCTACTGCAATACCTTGTTTAGAAATTTTTAAGTGTTCTAAAAGTTGATCTAATGAGCTAGTGTTTGCTATAGTTTTGGATTCGTGATTTACGTTTATAGTCATGATAAGCAATCAGGTTTCAGCTATTAAATGTAAATTTTGGGAATTTTCTGCCTAAGCAGAAATATGAGAAATTCAAAATCTATGGTAATTCACATTAGATTTTTCCTTTGAGGATTTAGATTTTCATTTGCATGAAAATGAATCTTTTCCCTTCGCCGGTACTAACCGTATCAGGTTCAAAGGGTATTTCTCAGTTCAATTTAATGAACACCCCTAAAGTTACGGTGACAAAAATACTAAAAATAAGATCATCATATATGAATAATACTTAAAAAACCGTTAAAGCTAGCGCATTCAATTTATAAATGACCACAACAAAAAATAAAATAACTACTAAACTGGCGATTAGTTACCTGTTAGCAATATCGCTGAGTGTTATTGCTTTTGTGTTATTCTATCAGCAATTATCTAATTTTACAAGAATCACAAAAGGGGCTCCTAACCGAAATGAGCATGTATTTTTAATTAGTAAAACCATTACTGATTTGTATGAGATAGAAGCCTTAGGGAGAAACCTTATCAAAGGAAAAGATTCTACAGACTTAGATTTATATCAAATTAAGGTAAATGAAATTAATGAAGCGATTGATGAATTAGTAAAAAAATACCCCGATAGTAGTCGACGGATACAAATAAACAGTATTAAGGATTTATTACGAAGAAAAAATATTAGTGTAGAGCAACTTACCAATATCTATAATAATAAAAGTACCGAAGATTTTTATACCGCTGCTGTAAAAGAACTTAAACAGGTGGACCCTACATTTAGGAGTTATAAATACACCAACCGATTTAAAGAATTTAAGCCACATCAAAGGCGTTATTTGATTAAATTATTAGATTATTCCAAGCGCGATAACGAGAATAAAATAAGTAATAAAACAGTAGATTCTATTGCCGAATCGGTAACTAATGTGCTAATTAATTTAGCCAGAAAAGAGCGAGCCATTCAAAAACGTATTGAATCCAAAGAACAAGAAATTATTGAAAATGATCGTGTTTTAACCACACAAATGCGCTCGATGCTTACAGATTTAGAATGGCAAGAGTTACAAGAGGTTGCTAAACGAGAAGAAGAATCGCAAAAAGTACTTTCGCAAACCTCAAAAATTATTCTTTTTTCGACACTATTATCCTTGCTAACTGCTTTAACTTTTATTTATTTTATTAATAAGGATGTTAAAAAGAATGCTAAACAACAGCAACAATTAGCCGCTTCAAAAGCCTATGCAGAACAACTATTGAAAAGTAAGGAGAATTTAATGAATATGGTAACGCACGATGTGCGTGCGCCTTTGCATAGTATTTTAGGTTATTTGGAGCTATTATCAAATAGCAATATAAAAGAAAAAGAATTGCATTACATTAATCAAGCGCAAAAGTCGTCGGATTATATGTTGCATTTGGTAAATGATTTACTTGATTTTTCAAAAGTAGAAGCAGGCAAATTATCTATAGAATCAGTTACTTTTCAACCAAGTGTTGTTATTGAAAATGCCATAAAACAGGCTGTTCCAACAACAGATAATAAGGATTTAAAAATAGTAACTACTATTAGCGACTCGTTAAAGCAGTTGTTTTTGAGTGATCCATATAGAATAAAGCAGATTGCGATTAATTTAATTAGTAATGCGTACAAATTTACCCCTTCAGGTTTTATTACTATCGATGCTAGTTTGGAGTATGAGGATAAAAATAATTATTTAAAATTGATGGTTTCCGATTCGGGAATTGGAATTACAAAAGATAAACAAAAACATATTTTTGAAGCTTTTTCGCAAGGTGATATTAGTTCCACAACTTATGAAGGTTTTGGACTTGGTTTGTTTATTACTAAAAGTTTAGTGGATATTTTAGGAGGAACGCTTTCGCTGGAAAGTGAACTGGGAAAAGGAAGTACTTTTACATGTTTTTTACCTTTGAAAGAAGGGAATAGTGTTGTGAAAAAACCCGTAGTTGCTATAGATTCAGATAACAGTGATGTGATAAGTATTGAATCGATTCATATATTAATTGTTGACGATGATATGTCGCAGTTAGGTTTTTTACAAGAAATATTGAATCATTACAAAATTCCGCATACTGCATTTCAAGATGTTGAAAAAGCCGTGTATTTTGCACAACAGCAACAACCTAATCTTGTATTTACAGATATTCAAATGCCAGTGAATGATGGTTATTCGTTTTTGAAATTATTAAAATCTCACGAGAGCACCTCTAAAATTCCTGTAATAGCTTTAACAGGTAATACTGAAAAATCGGAGCAAGAATTTATAGAAATGGGTTTTACTAAACGTTTTTTAAAACCTTACAAACCAGATCATTTAATAAGTTCTATAAAAGAGGTTATTAATGTTGAAATTTTAACTTCTATTACTAGGCAATTGCCAAAAATAAATTTAGTTACTACAAGTTATGATTTAACCGATATGGCATTGTTTTTAGAGCAAGATATGGATGCGGTTAAAAAAATATTAAAGACTTTTTTAACCATTACTTATGAGCGTGTAGTAAAATGGGAGCAAGCAATTCCAGAAAAGGATTTTGATACTTTAAAGGACTTGGCACATAAAATGAATCCAATGTTTACACAGGTAAAAGCAGAGTCTGTATATAAAAACTTACGTGTAATTGAAAGAACTAAGGTAACCGAGACTATTGGTTTTTATGGTTTGTGCGAAGAAACCTTAAGAGCGATAAAAATGACAATTGATGATTTAGAAGTGTTTATGGCTGCAAATGAAGAAGTAGGAGATGTTTTTAAAGTACAAGAACAAGGCTAATTGCTAACTAAGGTTGATGTTTTTTTTTATAATGTAAAAACTAGATATTTTAAATATGATCAACCTATTTATACGAAATTCTTATCAGTAAATCGTATTATATGATTATCTTCTTTTTTTTAATTTGTTTTATTAAAAACAAAAATAAATAAACAATCTTAAGACTTTAATAGTTTGAATTTTTATTCGAAAGAATAAACCTACAATATTTAAATTTAAACACCTTAATAATAAGTAATTAAGTGTTTTGTTCGGTGTAAAAAACATTAAGGGGATCAGCTCAATAAATTTGTATAAAAATGTTGTTTTTCTATTCGTTTTGATTTCCGAATTGAATATTTCTTGTGTTTTTTTATAAATAGCAGTAAAATCAATGACTACAGAATAATTGATATTTTTTTATTACTTATTTTAATAATATTATTGTTTTTATGTTAAAATTAGTAAATATTTTTTGTTTTATATTTGAATAGCTTTAAAAATTATGTTCGCTCAAACATGCAGATTTTTTAAGGTAAACAACTAATTAAAAAACTAATAATCATGAAAACAAAATTATTGTTAGTACTGTCATTTTTGGCAGTACTATCACTTTCAATCAATGCACAAGATTGGAATGGTATACCCGTTCCTGCAGATGCCGGAAACGGTAAAGTATGGCAACTACAATCTGATTTTTCAGATAGTTTTAATTACACTAGTTCGGACGATAATAGGCCTGCGGCATTTACTAACAAGTGGGTAGATACTTACCATAACGCATGGACAGGCCCAGGCTTAACACAATGGAACAAGCCGCAAGCATGGCATAATGGATCGCATTTAGCAATTCAGGCTCAACGTGCTCCAGATAATAAAGTATATTGTGGTATTATATCGTCTAAAAAAACGATACAATATCCAGTATATCTTGAGTGTAAGGCTAAAATAATGGATCAAGTTTTAGCTAATGCTTTTTGGCTTTTAAGTCGCGATGATACTCAGGAAATTGATGTTATGGAAGGTTACGGAAGTAGTAGGCCAGATCAAACATGGTTTGCTGAAAGGATGCACCTTAGTCATCATGTATTTATTCGCCCTCCTAATTTTCAGGATTACCAACCATCAGATCCAGGATCATGGCATTATGCAGGGGGAAGAGTGTGGAGAGGTGATTTTCATAGGTATGGTTGTTATTGGAAAGATCCTTGGACTTTAGAGTATTATATAGACGGTGTTAAAGTAAGAACTGTATCCGGAAGGGATATTATAGATCCTAATAATTTCACAAATGGTACTGGGTTAAATAAGCCTATGACTATAATTATTGATGCAGAAAATCAAACGGATTGGAGACCAGGCCCAACAGATGCAGAACTTGCTGATGATTCGAAGAATATATTTTGGGTGGATTGGGTACGTGTTTATAAGCCAGTAAATGGAAACGGTGGAAATAACCCTCCACCCCCACCACCTCCAACTGGAGGAAATAATTCTGGAGCTCCAATAGGTAAAACCATATGGTTAAAGGCTAATAATGGGGCTGCGGGTTATGTAGTTGCAGAAAGGGGGGTAACCAATGCTCCATTAAGAGCAAATAGAAATAGAATTGGACAATGGGAAAAATTTAAAGTTGAAAATGCCGGAAATGGAAAAGTGCATTTTAAAGCTTTAGCAAATAATAAATATGTACAAGCCAGAATTAATGATGGCGGTAAAATGTTAGCTAGTACTAATAACAAGAGAGGTTGGGAAACCTTTACATGGGAGTCTAGAGGAAATGGGAAAGTGGCATTAAAAGCCTTTAATAACAAATATGTACAAGCGCGATTAAATTTAGGGACCAACGAGCTAGCAGCTATAGCTGATAATGTTCAAGGTTGGGAAACTTTTAATTGGGGTGAGGTATCAGGAAGTAAAATTTTAGAAGCAACCAATGAAACTTCAGTATATACATTATTTCCTAATCCATCAAGCTCATCTGATAAAGTAACTATAGAAAATGCGAATCAGGGCAGTAGTGTTATAATACATGATACATCGGGAGCAGTAATATCAACGGGTACTATTGATGCTAATAATCAAATTGAAATCAGTGATTTATCAAATGGTATTTATTTTGTAAAAGTTAACGATCGATCTGTAAAACTTGTGGTTGATTAATGCTTTTATTTTAAATATGATCAACCTAATATAACGTGTATTTAGTGAGTTAAAAAAGAGGCTATCCTTTTCCGGATAGTCTCTTTGTTTTTTTTAATTAGTATATTGGTCAACTATTTTACTTTTTTACGAAATAAAAATAAAGCGTATTGAGTTATATTATTTCTAATAAAGAAATTAGTTTAAAGAAACACTTAAAATAAAGTTTTAATAGCATTTTAGTAAAAAAATAAAAATCATTATTTACTGATTTTAAATTATGTCAGAAATGTTATCGTAATCTCATTGTGTAAACGCCCCAAAATTTACTACCATATGAAAAGAATAATTTTAAG
The DNA here is from genome assembly GCA_947489195.1 of uncultured Aquimarina sp. Lineage (GTDB taxonomy): Bacteria > Bacteroidota > Bacteroidia > Flavobacteriales > Flavobacteriaceae > Aquimarina. The sequence continues at coordinate 62,342 of CANLCT010000017.1, forward strand.
CCTCATTTTTATTTTTAGTATCCTGTTTACCAATTGCTCAAGTTGTCAGCGAAATGGATGCTTTACAGGCAAAAAAGTAAAATTACGTAAAGGCAAAAAGAAATCTGCGGGTGCTTTGGTTGGTGTTAAAGGAACATCAGATAAAAAATCGCTCAAAGCACAGGAAAAGGAAAGGAAGAAAGCGATTAAAGAGCGTAGAGAAACAGCAAAAAGAGCGCAAGATTCTATTGATGCACTTACAATTGATGCTCCAGAGTTAGATGGGCAAGAAGGAGAAGGCGAAGAAAAAGAAAAGTAATACGTTTATTTTTTTGTAAATGGTATTGTTACAATTTGCCTTCCCATTCATTATAAAATTGAGTTAAATATTGTTCCATAAAATGATGGCGCTGTTCGGCTAATTGTTTGCCTGTTTGTGTGTTCATTTTATTTTTTAGAAGCAATAACTTTTCATAAAAATGGTTGATGGTTGGCGCGGTAGATTTTTTGTATTCTTCTTTAGTCATAGTTAAGTTTGGCGGAATAGAAGGATTGTATATGGCTCTATTTTTAAATCCTCCATAATTAAATGTTCTGGCAATGCCAATTGCACCAAGGGCATCAAGCCTGTCTGCATCTTGTACTACTTGCAATTCTTTTGAGGTAAAAGGGGTTTTAAAATTTCCTCCTTTAAAGGATATGTTTTCTATAATAGCAACTACATGATTTGTAAGTTTAATGTCTGCATGTTGGTTTTCTAAAAACAGTGTAGCTTTTTTAGGACCAATAGATTCATCACCATCATAAAACTTTGAATCGGCAATATCGTGTAGCAATGCGCCTAATTGTACAGTTAGTAAATCAACTTTTTCTGTTTTTGCAATATGGCAAGCAGTTTTAAAAACGCGTTCTGTATGGAACCAGTCATGCCCTCCTTCTGCAAAAGCGAGTTCTTTTTTTACAAAATCTATTGTTTTTTCTACTAATTTGTCCATGTATTTAGTGGTTTTTTAAAAGCAAAACCCCAGAGCTAGCTCATGGGGTTTAATATATTATTAGGTAAAAATAGAATTTCTATTTATTTTACTATGGCTGGATTAACCCATGAAAATTTAGGGCTTTCATCTGGTAATACCAAGCGATTGCTAATACGCTCCATACGAGTAGGTAGTTTCATAACATAATCACGAGCGCGTTCTGCTTTATCGTTTAAATCAGTTAAATTTTCAATATCCCATTTGTCAATTAAACGCTTCATAATATCTACATAGTCTTGAGCGGTGTATACTCCTAATTTTTGAGCTGAAATAGAAAACTCATCAAATTTGGCTCCAATAGCTTGTCCAGTTTCGCGTAAAAAGTGTGCTGGCATAATGATCTTACTTTTCATCATGTCCGAAAAAGCAATCATCATTTCACTAGGATCAAGTTTAAATATTTCATCAACAAAAGTGCTGTAGGCATTAAAGTGGCGCATTTCATCGCCAGCAATAATTTTACACATTTTGGCTAATGATTTGTTAGAGTATTCACGTGCTAATTTGGCAACGCGATTATGTGATATGTTTGTTGCCAATTCTTGAAAACTTGTATAAACAAAGTTTTTATATGGATCGCGATCCGTTCCTATATCAAATCCATCACTAATTAAGTGTTGAGTGGTACGTTCTATTTCAATCATATTTACTCTACCAGATAGATATAAATATTTATTTAATACATCGCCGTGTCTGTTTTCTTCGCCAGTCCAATAGCGTACCCATTTAGACCATCCATTTCCGCCACCTTCGGCACAAAATTCGCCTCCTTTGGCATGTTGGTCAATTCCTTGAACATCCATTAACCAAGATTCGTAGGTGGGTAAGGCTTCTTCGGTAATGGTGTCTCCAACTAATACAACCCAAAAATCATAAGGTAAATCTTTAGCAAGCTCACGTAATTCTTTTACTTCATCAAAAAAAGTTTCCTCATTTTGCGAGTCAGGTAAAAAATCGGTTGGTTGCCATACTTTGTCAATTGGCACTAAAAAAGTATCCACAAAACTGTCAATTTTGCGTTCTAACAAATTCATTACCTCTAATCTTACATTATCTAAAGCCATGCTTTTTATTTTATTGCCATTGTAATTTGGCGCTCTACTTTCTCTTTCAATTCATCAAAATCACATGAGGCAATTGCAATAGGCTCATGAACTTCTAATTTTATATTATTAAATCCGCCAACGGGAAAATATCCATATCTCATCAGCTTCCAGCTATTATTAATAGTTATGGGTACTATATATCCATCTGGCATGTTTCTGGTTAATAATTTTAGTCCAGATTCATTAAATTTTTTAGGTTTTCCATCTCGGCTTCTTGTGCCTTCAGGAAATATAACCCCTGTTAGATTTTTAGCTTGTAAACGCTTTCCAAAATCCATAATTACGGGTAATGACTGCCTTCTGTTTTTTCGATCAATTAAAACCGAACCACCGTGTCGTAAATTATAAGAAATACTGGGTATTCCTTTGCCTAATTCAATTTTTGAAATATATAACGGATCATATTTCCGCATATACCATGCAATCATTGAAATGTCGAACATACTCTGATGATTAGAAACGATTAACAAAGGTTTCTCACCTGGGATATGTTGTTTATTTACATACGTAGTAGTGTTTCCTACTAAATTGATACAACGCAATAAAAAAAAGTTAAGTATCTCAACACTTTTTTTATGTGCGTTTCTACCCAAAACCCGTCTACAAAATACTTGTATCCCATGAAAAATAACTAATGAGATAAAAAACGCAGGGTAAAATAAGACAGATAAAATTGCAGCGAAAAATTTCTGAATCATGCGTATTTACAGCTTTATAAACTTTGCCATGCAATTTCTTACAATATTTTGAGCTTAACAATTTTTAAGCTATTTATTCCTAAATAAATTGCAAAAATAGTATAACTAATTGATTTGCATGAGCTTGTTAAATGTAAAAAGCCGTTTATGCAAAACGGCTTTAAAATTATATTTTTTTGTAGCAATAGTCTAATAGCAAATATGTCTAATTAGTGTATTTGTTACTATTGCTAGTTTAACAAAAGCTATTGTAAGCATCTGTCAAATTTTCTGCAATCATATCAGCAGGTCTTCCTTCTATATGATGACGCTCTAGCATGTGCACTAATTCACCATCTTTAAATAATGCCATACAAGGTGATGATGGAGGGAATGGTGCCATATGAGCACGAGCAGCATTAACAGCTTCTTTATCTACGCCTGCAAAAACAGTAACGGCGTTAGTAGGGCGTTTTGCGTTTTCTAATGACATTTTAGCAGCAGGTCGCGCATTTGCAGCGGCACAACCACATACTGAATTCACAACAACTAATGTAGTTCCTTCTTTTTTTATAGCAGCTTCAACAGCATCAACGGTATGTAGTTCTTCAAAACCAAAGTTAGCAAGATCTGCCCTCATTGGTTTTACTAATTCTTCTGGATACATATTTTATGTTTTTAAATACAAAGTTACAAATAATGTACCATACTTTGTGGTATAGCATATTGTCAGTATTGATTAAAAAGTAGCGATAAATACTATATTTGTGCTTTAAAAATTTATGTATGTACAAATGGATTGGTGCAATGATAGGAGCTTATTTATTCAGATTTCCTGGATTAATAGCTGGTTTTTTTATTGGTTATGTAATTGAACAATATAGTAAAGGGGGTTCTAAAAATGCTACAGAACAAAATAAAGGAGGAAGTAGGCCAAGTTTTTCTGGTAGGGACAGAGTATCTCCTCGTGATTTTGAGCTTAACTTACTGTCATTAGCTTCTATTATTATAAAAGCAGATGGAGCGGTTAATCAAACGGAATTGAATTATGTACGGCAGTACTTTGTTCAAGCTTATGGAAAAGAACGGGCTAACGCCACCTTTAAAACTTTTAATGAGGTAATTAAAAATCGAGAGATTAATACGATTAAAATTGCTGCCTATATTGCTCAAAATACACGTTATGAATCGCGGCTTCAAATTTTGCATTTTTTATTCGGAATTGCAGCAGCAGATGGACACGTTAGTGGCAATGAGGTAAGTAGGATACGTGAAATTGCAGGTGTTTTTCGAATTAATCAACGCGATTTTGAAAGTATAAAGGCGATGTTTTTTAAAGAAGCTGACAATGCCTATAAAATTCTGGAAATTGATAAAACAGCTACAGATAGTGAAATTAAAAAAGCCTATCGCACCATGGCAAAAAAATACCACCCCGATAAATTACAGCACTTACCCCCACATTTAGTAAAAGGAGCTGAAGAAAAGTTTCAGTCGGTACAGCAGGCGTATGAACAACTGCAAAAAGAGCGTGGGTTTAAATAAAATTATTTATTGTTCAAATTTTAGTCTAAATTTAGGTGATAAACTTATCCTTGATATTCATTATTGTTTTTCAAATAGAGTTTATATTAATTTAGCCTATGTGCTAGATAAGCCTTTTTGCTTGTTGGTAAATTAACAAGCCGTTAGTTGTTGAATAAAATTTATGCTTAAACGCCCCTTTTCATTACGTACACGTTTGTTTATTGCCATGCTTTCTTTGGTTTTGATTGCATCAATTGTAATTGCTGGGATTACCACCTTTAGGTATAAAAATGAAGCGGAGCAGTATCATAAAGACCGTTTAGAGCGTAAAGAAATGGCTATAAAACAGAATATTAATTATGTTTTAAAGCGAACTACATACCCGATAACTACTAAAAATATTCCGTTAATTTTTAAAGAGAATGGACGGATTTACGAACTTTCGGCAGTGCATCGAATGCCTTTAATTATATATGATTTAAATGGAGAATTGCTTATAAAATCGAATGAATCTTTTATTAAAGATTCTGTTAAACAAGGGATTCCAGATATTGTTATTTCAAAAATGAATAACTCGCCCAAAAAGCGTTTTTTGGTAAGTTATAGTCGCGAAGGAGAACGTTTTCAGTCATCATATAGTTATATAACCGATAATAAGTTTAAGCCACTAGCCATTTTAAATTTGCCTTATTTGCAAAATGATGACTTAGTAAAAAAAGACATTCTTGCTTTTTTGCGCAGTTTGGTAGAGGTGTACTTATTTATGTTGTTAATATGTATTGGTTTGGCCTATTTGCTATCTAATTACATTACGCGATCTATTACAGCTATTTCAGACAAAATAAATAAAACACGAATAGGAAAGCAGAACAAAAAAATTGAAGCTTCATATATAAGTCAAGAGGTTTCGGTATTGGTTGAGGCATACAATAGTATGATCGATCAATTAGAGGAAAGTGCAGTAAAGTTGGCAGTGAGTGAGCGCGAAAATGCTTGGCGCGAAATGGCAAAACAAGTAGCTCATGAAATCAAAAATCCGCTTACTCCCATGCGTTTAACGGTTCAGAATTTCCATAGAAAATTCGACCCCGAAGATCCTAAAATTAAAAATAAATTGGCAGAGTATAGTGATACACTAATTCAGCAAATTGATACTATGAGTGCAATTGCTTCGGCATTTTCAAATTTTGCTAAAATGCCAGAGCGCAAAGATGAAATTTTAAATGTAAATGAAGTGGTGGATTCTGCATTGGATATATTTACCGAAAAAGGGATTACTTTTAATGCTTCTGCAGAAGAAATTTTAATCAACTTTGACCGAACTCAACTTATTAGAGTAATAACTAATTTGGTAAAAAATGCGCTTCAGGCGATTTCTGAAGATCGTTCTTCAGAAATTACGGTGACCATTTCGCGAAAAGCAAATGATGCCTATATTTATGTAAAAGATAATGGTATAGGAATTGATTTAGAAAATAAACATAAAGTTTTTGAGCCTAATTTTACAACTAAATCTAGTGGTATGGGATTAGGGTTGGCTATGGTAAAAAGTATTATTGAAACGTATAAAGGGACAATTACCTATACTTCTGTTAAAAATGAAGGTACCGAATTTGTTGTTCGCATTCCTTTATATTAAATTTAGATATGGATTTAAAGTACATTACTTATCAGCAAAATGGGCAAATAGTTACTATTACTATAAACAGACCCAAAAAATTGAACGCATTAAATGCAGCTACAATTACAGAGCTTCACGAAGCATTTAAGACCGCTAATATGGATTTAGAGGTGCGCGTAATAATAGTTACAGGAAGTGGTGAAAAAGCTTTTGTAGCAGGGGCTGATATTAAAGAATTTGTGCGCTTTAATCAAATAGAAGGGACACAATTGGCATCACGTGGTCATGAATTGCTTTTTGATTATGTTGAAAATTTGGAAACACCAGTAATTGCTGCAGTTAATGGTTTTGCACTAGGTGGTGGTCTGGAGTTGGCAATGGCAGCTCATATAAGAATAGCGAGTGATAATGCACGTTTTGGTTTGCCCGAAGTATCATTAGGTGTAATTCCGGGTTACGGAGGTACACAGCGTTTGCCGCAATTGGTAGGTAAGGGCAGAGCTTTAGAAATGATTTTAACAGGGGGTATGATTACTGCCGATAAGGCATTAAACTACGGATTAGTAAATGATGTATTTGCTCAAGATGAACTTTTGGATAAAGCGGATAGTTTAGCACTTAAAATAATTGCAAATGCTCCATCTGCAATTAGTGCAGCTATAACTGCTGTAAATGCAGGTTTTGATGTTAATCAAAATGGGTTTGAAGTAGAAAAACAAGCTTTTGGGAGTTGTTTTGGAACTGCAGATTTTAAAGAAGGAACAAATGCTTTTTTGAATAAAAGGAAGGCTGAGTTTTAGTTTATTTCTTTTTTTCGGAGACATCTTATAATTATATCGTATAGTTCGTTATAAAGAGAAAGATGTCATTAGGCCCATTCAGAATACTCAAAACCCTTGTAAATACTAGGTTTTTTTCGTAAATTAATGTAAATAAAAACCCCGA